>JBBQZT010000006.1:0-124080 GCA_038207455.1 Chloroflexia bacterium | reverse complement strand
CTGGATGTTGATTATCAACATATCCCTCACACTACCACTCTCGAATTCGCCCCCGAACTAGTTAGGAATTGCGAACGCACGGAACAACTGCCGGAATTATTGGAACTGGCTTTGGAGCTACGACCCAACTCCGACATCGCGGCCCTGCTGCATCGCCTCAAACCCGCTCCACCGCCGCCTATCCCCGAAACTCCGCCTCAACCACCAACTGCTAAAACAGAGCTTGACCTACACGAAGCCGAGCAGCTTGACATCTGGTTGAGCCAGCTTGAAAAAGCCGAAAAGGATAAGGATTGGGACAGAGTAATCAGTTTGGGTGAACAAATCTTGACTTTGGATAGCGACAATTCTGACGTTTGTAATAGAACCGCCGTGGCTTACTACTGGAAAGGTTTAAGCTTCATACAGGAAGGCAAATATACTCAAGCCATCACTCAATATACCAAAGCTACCCGATATTACCCAAATTTTGCTACTATTTACAACAACCGGGGTTTTGCTTACGCGTGGCTCAAGCAATATGAGCGGGCTATCGAAGATTACAATGCGGCCCTCAAGCTCGACCCAAACTATGCTGTTGCCCACTACAATCGTGGTCTTTTGTATAAGGAAAGGGGAGATAAACAGAAAGCAAGAGACGATTTTCAACAGGCAGAGGTTTTAGGCTATGAACCTGCCAAAGAGAATTGAAGAAGTTGGGGTAGCTGGGCATTTAGATGAAGCGTCCATTGGCGGAGCAATGTCCCACAAATAGCCCTTGTGGGAGGCACGTGCCTGTGCCGACTGTGCCAAATCTACTGAATACTTTAAGTCGGCACAGGCACGTGCCTCCCACAATTTGATACTCGGATTATTTTGTTAAGACTCCTCAGCCATCGGTATCCTTATACTTTAACCATTCGGGAGATTTGGGCTGCTTCTTCCGCGACGGAGAGATTATAGTTATTGGTAAGCTGTATCAGCCTGTCCACCACTGCGGGGCTGAACTCCTGCCGCCAACTCTGCACGTCCAGGTTATATTGTAGGGCCACCTTCTCGCTTTTTGGTCTGGAATTTTCGGGGGATTGTCTCGCGGTTAGCTTCTTTTTGATGTTCCAACTAAGCTTGCCCAAAGTAGTCAATAAGGAAGCTAAAAACTCAATAAACATATTAATCCCCTTTGGGAACGCCAACGGTTGAAACCGTCGTCTAGCCACCCCAAACCTGATAAATCAGGTTGTTAGAACTTGCTTTACGCGATATTATAATTAATGCGGTCTTACAACACGTTTTAACGTGTTTGGGGTGAATAGACGTTGGATTTATCCAATGGCGTTACTGAAAACTGACGACTGAAAACCGACTCTACCTCAAATGAGGCTGCTGACGGTAGGCGTAGTAGGCGATACCTAACACGCAGAGGCCCATCAGGAAAAAGACCGGAACGAGACCCAACACGTCGCCCAACGCCCCTACGCCCAGGATTGGTATTATGGTGGCGAGATTGCTAAAGGTGAAATACGCCGCATAGACCCGCCCGATAATCATTTTGGGCGAACGCTCTTGCAAAACCGTCAGCGAAGGAATTTGCAGCACCGCCATCTCGAAGCCGAAAGTCATCGAAAAAGCCACCATCAGCCCGATCAAGCCCCAGCCCCCGATTGGTACGCCCGGCGAGAAAATCGCTACCCAGGCTTCCGCAATCACCTTAACCATACCTATACCAATAATATTGATACCCATCGCCACCGTCGCCATCAGGGTAAGGCGTTCGCGGTTACGGACGTTCACAAAACGGTTAATCAGCACCACGCCGATACCCAGCCCGATGCTAAGGGGCGCGAGAATAAAAATAATCGCTGTTTCGGGCAGTCCCAACCCCTTTGAGCCAACATAGGGTATCCCGATAGAGGATAGCATAAACAAAACCGCCTGTACCGTCGTCAGATAGACAATCGCCAGCCGCACCAACTTATCGTGCCAGATAAAAGCCAACCCTTCTCGAAGGTCGCTCCAGATGCTACCCAATAACTGTTTGGCATTGTCGCCCTTTTTATTCTCGACTTTTTCGATATTATTAGGCAGCGTCCAGACCAGCACCGTGCAGACTACATACAAAACGCTCAGGGAAAGAAACAGATTTTTGGGGCCAATCACCGTCGGCAAAATCGGCGCAAGAATACTGAACCCGACAAACGTCGCCGCGAAATAGGTCAACTGGAACAAACCGTTGGCTTTGGTCAGCTGTTCGGGTGGCACGAGCAAGGGTATCATCGAAGACTCGGCGGGCGCGAAAAACTGGCTGATAGTCGAAAAGAAAAAGGTAATCAAAAAGATGAGCGGCACTACCCAACCGGGTGAAGACTCGTCCATAAAAAACAGCAGGGGGATAATGAGGGCGCGGAGCAGGTTCGTCCCCACCAACATAGTGCGTTTATTGAGGCGGTCAACAAAAACCCCAGCCAGGGCCGAAAAAAGCACGCCGGGCAACACAAACGAAACCGTTTCAATCGAGGTTTGGGTAGGCGAATATTTGGTCAGGTGGCCCACATATTCTACTAACGACAGGTTCAGGGTATTTTGGGCGGTTTGGCTCAACGCCTGGGCAATCCACAGCGACATAAAGCGACGGTTGCGGAAAAGCGAGTCTTTGGGTGCGTCCAGCAGGGTCGGAGTGTCGGTTGCAGTCTTGGCTGCGCCGTTCTCGCCAGCGATAGCCACTCCCATATCTGGCTCGGTAATATAACCGTTACCATTGGCGTTGGCTGACGGAGGGTTGGGCCGCGCAGGTAGTATCACCGCCTGATTATCGGGTTGTTCGTGGTCACGCGCACCTACAGCCATTCCTACCTCGTCTCAACCGTTTCTAGGGCGGGGGTTGGGGATTGGCTGGCCCGCACCAGATAGTTTTTGAAGCGTTTTTCAAACTCGGCCCGCGTCAGCAAAACCCGATGTTCGCACCCGATACAAGTCAGCCCGATGTCAGCCCCAATCCGCACCACTTTCCAGTCGAAGCTGCCACACGGGTGGGGCTTCCGCAGCCGCACGATGTCGCCCACCGCCACGTCGGTAGCCGCCTGTCGTGGTTTCCAGTCCGGCCCACCGCCCAACCCTTTGAGGGGCGCGGTAACTACGGCTGGCTTTGCACCCGGCTTGCCACCGTTCCGTTTAGCAGGCTTATTGGTTATCGGATTTTTCTCTACCATAATATTTTCGAGTTACAAACATTTTCGGTTCTGCAAGGTTTTACCCGTTGCATTATAGCATATCAGCTATCAGCCGTCAGCCGGACAGCCAACAGCAGACAGCTATTAGCTACCCTACAAACTCTCCAACAAAAGGGCGCGGTAGCCAGCCTGGACAAAATGACGGTCTGTAGTCAAGGCCAGTGCTAAACCTTGCTCTTGCATCACCACAAACGAAATGCAATCGGTCAGTCCCCAGGTTTTGTCAGCCCGCGAATGATAAAGTTCCAAACCGTGCCTAAAGAGGTTGGCATTCACACTATAAACTCGCATATTTTTGACTTGCTTGTAGCAATCGTCAATAAATTAGAAGGCGGCAGCGCGATTAGTACGGCTAAAGGCATTACCAATTTCGGTCAAAACGGCTTCTGTAACCCAGACCTCTTGGGCCTGTCATACACGCGGAAATAGAGCTAGTGCCAGATTATGGTATTGGTCATCTGGATTAAGCAAAGCTTGAGCAAAAGCTGTATCTAAAAAAAGTCTTTCCCTGCTCATTCACCTGTCTCATCGCTATGTTTAGGTGTGCCATATAAATAATGGTCGTGTTCGGCAGCCCAATCCGGCGGGGCAGGAACAGTACCAATTAAACTTGCTATTCCTTCCCAACCGTCGCTGTCGGCTTCGACTACAGTAGGTTGAACCGTCTTAATTGTAATCTCGTAGCGCGTATTAGGAGCAAGGCTGATAGGGCTTTCGGGTCGAAAAACCTCGCCATCATAAACAACTGCTATAGTTTCGGGCATAGCAACTCCTTTCAAATAGGGTGGTATCATTACCTCTTTTGGGCGTACCGTGAATGTAATGGTCGTGTTCGGCAGACCAGTCTGACGGGGCTGGAACCGTGCCAATCATACTTTCAATAGTATCCCAGGGGTCGCCTGGTTCTGCTTCGTCATACTGCGGATATATTGAGACTTCTTCGTATTGCTGTTGGGTTTTGAACCACCAATCGTTTTTGAACTGGTTAAAATTGGGCGTGGCCTGCCATCGCTTACCGATAGCCTGTATCAATATCACCAACTCGCTACCTGTGTCCGTCCGGTTGGTAGCTCTAACTTTAAGCACCAGTTGTTTGGTTGGGAAGCATTTGCGGATTTCAACATAAGCCTCTTGCAAGAAAGCCACCAGACCAGGATAGTTTTCGATATACTCCTTAACTTTATCAGCCTCCACGAAAGTAAACAATTGTTGCAAGTTTTGGACTACTGCTGCGGGTAAATTAAGAAATTTTTGAACCATATATTGCCTCCTTTCAAAAGGGGCGTGTCAATTTTTGTAGTTAGCTTTATCCAGTGACGGCAACCACACCCAGGGGGTACCCGCGCAATCTCCCACCAGGCTGCTTTGTAGGACGCGCAGCGGCTCCGTCGGCAGTCCATTGGCGGAGCAATGTCCCACACAGGCAGCTAACAGCTAGAACCGTTAGATATTGCTCCGTCAATAGATGCTTTCAAGTCACTTAGGAGGCGGGTGGGAAGGTCGCCAACCAGTCGTTAGAGGTGAGGCTGGTCGCCAGGGTGTCCGCCAACAGTTCCAGTTGGGCCGCGTCCAAAAGGTCTAACCGGCTTTCCAGGTCGGCGGGTAGCGGCTCATTCGCAAAGCGGCGGCTCGACTGGCGCAACAACACCCGTCGCAAGGTCGCCAACTCGGTTTCGGCCCGCCATTTAGCTGCTTCCTCACCCACGATTTCCTCGGCACTCAAGTGTCGGTTAAAAAAGTCCGCTACCTTGCGTTTCCAGCCGGGGAACAAAGCCTCACAGCTTATCTCCGCCTCGCCCTGGTACTCCACGTTTTGGTCTGGGGTGGCCGCTTCATACACCCAAATGATCTGCTTTTTAGGTTCAACATCCCAAATCATCTGCGCCCCATTGTCAAAATAGTCCTGCCGTTTGAGCTTTTCTTTGTTCCGACGGTTCGATGGCGAACGTGTCTCCACCACCAATTCCGGCGCACCATGTAACATCAGGTGTCTGCCATCCTTGTCCGGCTTCTTGACCGAACGCACTTTCTCCTCGAACAAGCGGTCTGAGATGATGCACACGTCTGGCTTGATGACGTTCCCATTGGTGAGATAGCACTCCACTTGGTCAGGATAGCCGCGCCCGAACCCTCTGGCCCGCGCTACTATCGAAAGTATCTCTTGGATATTGGCGGCCACACCCCGCTCGATTAAATCGGTCATCTCTTGCCACACCAGCCAGCCATTGTACAGTTCAAGCGGCTCCTCCTCCAACAATATGGTTACGTTTTTGACGGTGTATGGCCCGCGTCCTCGCTCGTATGCTTCCCCAATCTCGCGCGGCCAGTTGCAATTGAGCGACCATTCCGTGTCAAACCGCTTATCTTTCATCTCCATCTCCACCACTGCGGGTTCGGTGGTAGCAGTGGGAATGGTCTCTGGTAGGGGTGCGGTTTGGATAGGGGAGCTAAGTTCCGGTTTAGGAGGGGCTTCGGTTGTCATCATAATTTCACCTTTTGTTTTACTTCCTGGTCAGGCGTTACGTGCTGACAAGCAGCTGTTCCTGCCGATTATAGCATAGCAGTCTTCAGCCAGCAGCCGATGTCCACTGACGGAGCAATGTCCCACAAAGAGAGCAACGAGCATCGAGCTTAGAACCTGCTGGCTGTTGGCTGACTGCTGATAGCCGATTTGTCCATTGACGGCAACCACACCCAGGGGGTACCCGCGCAATGTCCCACAGAATACCCTACCCTGCTTTGGCTGATAGCTGTCGGCTGTTAGCTCCCTGCCCCTACAGCCCCGGACTGCTCTGCATAATCCCGCCATCTACAAAGTAGGTCGTAGCCGTTACATAGCTGGCCTTGTCCGAAGCCAACCACGCCACCAACCCACCGATTTCCGATGGCTGGGCCACGCGCCCCGCCGGAATAGCCTTGTCCAACGCCGCCTTCTTGAGCGGGTCTGCCAGCGTCTCCTTGTTGATCGGCGTATCCACCGCCCCCGGCCCGACCCCTACCACGTTTATACCGTGCGGTGCGAGTTCCACTCCGGCGGTGCGGGTCAACATCCGCATCCCCCCTTTGGCGCAACAATAGGGCGTGTTGCCGGGCATCGGCCAGTCTTCGTGAACCGACGAGATATTGATGATGCGTCCGCCGCCACCCTGCACCAGCATTTGTTTGGCCGCCAGCTGCGTCCCGAAAAACGCCCCCTTGAGGTCAACCGCGATTACCTTGTCAAAATCCGCCTCGGTGGAGTCCAAAATCGAAGTGCGCGTCTCCAGGCCCGCGTTGTTCACCATTACGTCCAGCTTGCCGAAAGTCTGTACTGTGCGGTCAACCAGCATCTGTATGTCAGCGACCAGAGCCACATTCCCCTGTAAAACCAAAACTTTGCCTCCACCGTTTTCGATTAGTTGTTTGGTTTCGTTCGCCGCCGCCTCGTTGTGATTATAATTGACCGTGACCGAAGCCCCTTCTTTGGCAAGCTCGATAGCGATGGCGCGACCTATCCCACTATCTCCGCCCGTCACAATCGCCACCTTATTTTCCAGCAACATTCGTTTTTCTCCTTTATCTTAATTCCATAAATGCAAGCCTCTACCTTGTTATATAATAGCATAAAAACCGGAGCGCAGAAAAACCGGAATTTGTGGGACATTGCTCCGCCAATGGACTGTTCGGGATTTGTGGGACATTGCTCCGCCAATGGACTGTTCGAGATTTGTGGGACATTGCTCTGCCAATGGACTGTGAGATTATCAGGAGGAACAAATTTGGCTATCGAGTTTATTGAGGGGCAGCAAGCCTGGGTTTTGCAGACAGCCCGTACCGCTTACGTTTTGCGGGTGGCCCAAGACGGCCATTGGCTACAACATCTATATTGGGGGGCACGGTTGGCCCACTCCAGCGACTATTTCGTGGGCAGCCTCAGCGCAGCCGATTTGCCCAACTACTCTTTGCCACACACGCTGGCCGAGGAGTTCAACAGCCAGGGTAAGCTCAAATTTGACGAGCCGTGTATTCGGGCCGTTTATCACGATGGCGGACGCGATACAGTTTTGGTCTATGACAGCTATAGCCAGGCGGCGGTGGAGGGTGGCGACGAACTGGTAATCACGTTGCGCGACAGCTTTTACCCGCTCAAAGTACATTTGTATTACCGCACCATTGATGCTTTGGATTTGATTGTGCGCCGCGCGATTGTCGAAAATACGGGCAGCGAACCCATTCGTATAGAACAGTTTTTGGCCGCCAGTTGGGATTTGCCAGTCAAGCCGGAAGGGGAAACCTATCGTTTGTCGCATCTGGTGGGCCATTGGGGAGCAGAGTTCCAGCTACGTCGCCAGCAACTGAGCGTTGGGAAAACGATTTTGGAAAGCCGCCAGGGTTTTACCAGCCCCCACGCGAACCCCTGGTGGGCTTGCGACGGACGCTACGCGGGCGAGTATGCGAATGAAGAAACCGGGGCGGTCTGGTACGGGGCTTTGGGCTGGAGCGGCAACTGGAAACTCTGCGTCGAGAGCAAAATTTCGGGCCGCACTAACATCGTGGGCGGCTTCAACGATTTTGACTTCGAGTGGTATTTGGAGGCGGGCGAAAAGTTGGAGTCACCCCAGTTCGTAGCTGGCTACACCGGGGAGGGTTTTGGCGCGGCCAGTCGCAATTTGCACCGCTATACCCTGGATTACGTCTTGCCACGCAGCCACGCCGCCGAAATCCGGCCCGTTTTGTATAACGCCTGGGAAGTCCATACCTTTGACATCAACCAACAGAACCAGAGCGAGTTAGCCACACGCGCCGCTGCGTTGGGGGTCGAGCTTTTCGTGGTAGATGACGGCTGGTTTGGCAACGGGGTCAACGCGCGTAACCATGACCGGGCCGGGCTGGGCGATTGGGTGGTCAACCGCGAGAAATTCCCCAACGGTCTCACACCCCTAATCGAGCGGGTCAAAGAGCTTGGGATGCGCTTCGGTTTATGGGTCGAGCCGGAGATGGTCAACCCCCAAAGTGAACTTTATACCGCCCACCCCGATTGGGTTTATCATTTTCCCCACCGCGAACGCACCCAGCAGCGCAGCCAGTTGATGTTAAATCTGGCCCGCCCTGATGTGGCGGAATATTTGTTTGAGGCGTTGGACAAACTGCTATCCGAAAACGAGATTAGCTTTATCAAATGGGATTTCAACCGCGCCCTGACCGAACCGGGCTGGCCGGATGCCCCGCTCCCCCGTCAGCGCGAGATGTGGGTGCGCCACGTCCAGAATTTGTACGACCTGCTGGCCCGTTTGCGAGAGCGACACCCGCAAGTAGTTTGGGAAAGTTGTGCCAGTGGCGGCGGGCGGGCTGATTTGGGCATCTTGCAATATACAGACCAGGTTTGGACTAGCGACAATACCGACGCTTTTGACCGCCTGACCATCCAGGAAGGCTACAGTCAGGCGTACCCCACCAAGACTATGCTGGCCTGGGTCACGGACTCGCCCAACCACATCACCGGGCGCAAACTTTCGGTACGCTATCGCTGCCATTCGGCGATGTGCGGGGTGATGAGCCTGGGCGGGGCGTTGAACGAATGGTCTGAGCCGGAACTGGCCGAGACCAAAAAGCTGGTGGCCGAGTACAAAGAGGTGCGCCATATAATCCAGGCGGGCGAACTCTACCGTTTACGTCCGGCCAGCACGGGTTTGGCCGCCCTCCAATATGTTAACCGCGACCAGAGCGAGGCCGTTGTGCTGGGCTTCCTGCACTCGCAACAATTCCTGATGCCCCTGCCGCGTGTAGCGTTGCGCGGTCTGGATGCGATGGCTCTCTATCGGGTGGACGGTCTGAACACGCCCCTCATCCTTAGCGGTAGCGCACTAGCCCAAATCGGCCTCAAATTACCTTTGCAGGGGGACTTCGATAGCTGTATGCTGAGGCTGAACAAGGTGTAGCACCACGAAGAGGGATGGGAGGGAGATTTTACCGCAGAGGACGCAGAGAGGAAAGCGGGAGAAGGCGAAGGAACGCCAATGGGAAACGCCAACGGTTGAAACCGTCGTCTAGCTACCCTCCAAACACCACCCAGGGGTACCCGAACGTGTTATAAGAACGTATCAATCGTAAATATTTGGTTAAAGCAAGTCCTAACAACACAACCTGATTTATCAGGTTTGGTTTGCTTAGACGACGGTTTCAACCGTTGGCGCACGTCATTCCGAATTATTTTGGTAACTACTCGCCTATCGTTGTCATTCCGAAGGGAGGCTCTGGCGAAGCGCGTAGCGAAGAATCTGTGGCTAAATGTCCGCTAAAGAACAGACTCTTCCTTCGTCAGGGTGACAATGCCTAACTAGCACAACTCCCTAGATACATCTGACAAGCAACCTGTTTTAAGCTAAAATATAGTATTAGCTTAAACAATTAAAGTCGCGGGCTGTCAAGTCCTTTTTATCCTGTCCGCGCAATTCGTGCATCTTTAGTTGCGCTATCACCAACGCCACAAAAGGGTTGGGGTCGTTTGGACATAGTTATCAGTTTTTAGTTAAAACCTAAGACCTTTGCATTGTATTTTTCTGAAAACTGACGACTGAAAACTGCTGGCTGCTGTCCTAATGCCCCAACAGGATATACGTCACCACCGCCGCCACAAGAATCAACACGAAAGTTATAATCACCACCAAACCGGGGCCGAACGAAACTCGGCTGACCTTATCCTCGTCGCGGTCTAGCTGATTCGGGTTTGACATCAAAAATCTCCTTCTAGCGTTACCTTTACAATTCATCTAAAAAACTTAGGCCGCGCCAGGGAATCAGGGCTGGCGCGTTGCTCACAACCATAGAGCAGAGCATCGAATATGCCAAAAGGGGAGCGCGGAGCGAAACTTTGCGTGATAGATGCGTGAGGCTTGTTAAAATTGTGGGCCATTTCCTTTTTGCCTCCGCTTAGGCTATAATCAGCCCAAAACAGTAATCAGGAAGCCCGGCGTGCAAACACTTTCAGTTAGCAAAATTAACGATGCCAAAACCGCATATTCAAGTCGCCGCCTGGTCTGGCTAATCGGGGGTTTAACGTTGCTAACCGCGGTGATGGTAGCCCTACCCCCCACCGCCCAGGACGTGGCAACCATCGGGCTTTTAGTTGGCTTGACTGGCTTCGTGTTGCGCTTTCCCAACCTGGCCCTATCCCTGGCCCTGGCTTATTTGCCGCTCGGCGTGCGCCTCAATGTGGGGGGCGAAAACCTTTCGCTGCTTCTAAGCTTCTGGCTGTTCGACCTGATTTGTCTCCAAAATATAGTCTGGCTGCTCCGACACCGCGATTGGCACTGGCTCAGACTACGCCCCGGCGTGGGCTTATTTTTAGGTCTGTTTTCGTTGGCGGTGGGCCTTTCTACTCTTTTTAGCATCAATTTTGGCCTTAGCTTGCGGAAGTTGTACGACTTGGGCCAATATCTGGCCGTTTTCGTCGCCATCGTCAGCACCCACCGCCGCTACCCCAAACTCTCGCTACATCTACTGCTGGAAGCTCTTTTGTTATCCAGCGCAGGTACGGCCTTGCTCGGCACGCTGGAGTTTTACTCGCAGTTCGCCTGGGCCAGTCCCTATCTCGCCCGCGACTACTACCTGCCCCACACCGCCGCTTTGTTTGAAGGCACCCGCTCCTACAATCTGCTCAAAGACGGTCTGGATAATTGGATATTGATAAACGGGCCGTTGCGGGCTTTCGGCAGTTTGCTTACTCCAGCAGGGTTGGGCCAATATTTATTGTTGGGCGTGGTAATCCTGGTTATCTATATACCTCTGCGCCAGCTGCGACCTCACCCGCCTGTTCCGCGCCTGAACTGGCTGCTGGTCTGGTTGACTGCCGAACTGCTATTCCTGGCGATTTTCTTTACCTATGCCCGCGCCAGTTGGTTTGTGGCGGTGGCGATTGTGGTGGCGGCAGGCATCTTATGGTTGCGCCACCGGGCCGCGTTGCGCTGGCCGACCCGGAGCAAAATTATACTCGCTCTGGCCGTCCTGCTGCTGCCTTTGGGCTTAAATCTGGTGGTTTTTTCGCTGTATCACTATAACTTTACTCCCGCCACTCCCGCCGCCGTTATAAGTACGGGTCAAATTTTACAGTCCGGTTTGCTGGTGCCGATACAAGTTTCTCCGCCTCTAAGCCAGACCGTCACCCCTACGCCCCCCTCCACCAGCATCAAGGATAACCCCAACTTTGCCCAAAACCAGCAGCAACCCCTAGTCCGGCTGCTCCAAATCTTTAACCTGCAAGACCACTCGACCCAAGACCGTTTGGCCGCCTGGAAATATGGCTTCCGGGCCTTTCCAGACCACCCCCTTTTCGGGCGTGGCCCCGGCACTTTTGGTCTCGGCGGTCTCTCCAGGGAAAATATTTTTGCCAAACCGGGCGAAATCACCCCGGCTATTGAACAGGCTTCCATCCAGGCCCACAATATGTATCTCAATTTTCTGGTGGAAGACGGTATCCTGGGCCTCGCTTGCTATCTAATACTGATTGGCTACACTCTTTTTCGGTTGTTGCTGCTGCGCCCGGCTACGATAGCGGCTCTGGCAACCAAACTGATTCTGATAATCTGGCTAATCGCTTTCTCCTGGGACGAATTTTTCGATAACCTGTTTCTTTACACCAAAAACGGGGCGTTACTATTTGTCGTCCTCGGTCTGGCCGCTATCCTGACCGCCCCCCCCCGCCCACCCTATAAATCCTCAGCCTCATTACAATAAAACAGGCGGCGGGTTTAGGTAGCGGTGCAAAAAAGTGTGTTACATCCAGCAGCGACCACAAGTTTGACAACCTACACTCAGAATGTTACCTTTGTTTCACCTTGTTGTTTTTAGCCCTTGCTTGACCTGGCTGAATATAAGCTTATAGCGGGGTCTTTCCGACCCTACCCATATAGGAGACAAATAAATTGGAAAAACCCCCTATTGCACGGATTGAAATGGTACGAGACACCCATTTTGGCGCAACCGTCGAAGACCCTTACCGTTGGCTGGAAGACTGGCAAAGCGCAGAGAGTCAGGCGTGGCTTAACGGACAAGCCGAATACGCCCGCCAGCTACTTGCGGCCCTGCCCACTCGCCCGGCTCTGTCCGCCCGCATTAACCAACTGAGCGATGCTGGGCCGTTACTCTACAGCTTGCACATTGCTGAAGGCCGCTACTTTTATTTCCGGCGAGACAGTGGCGACAATGTGCCAAAGTTGGTAGTACGTACCAGCCTGGACGCAGCCGAAAAAGTCTTGCTCGACCCCAACACTATGACGGGCGATGTCCACACCGTCATAGATTGGTTCTACCCTTCCCACGATGGTAAACTTCTGGCTTACGGTCTCTCCCAGGGTGGTTCGGAGGAAAGTACCCTCTATATCTTGGAGGTGGACACGGGTGAAACCTTGAGCGATGCTATTACTCGCTCCCGTTTTGGGGCTGTTTCGTGGCTCGAAGATAACCGCTCCTTTTTGTACACCCGTATGGCCGAACCCGTTCCCGGCGCACTTGTAAGCGAACGCTACCATAATATGCGTAGCAATCTGCATCAGGTGGGACAACTGGCCGAGCAGGACGTGACGATGTTTGGACGTGGTTTGAATCCCCAGGTAGAAATTGCCCTGACAGATATACCGAGTGTAAAAATTACCAAAGATAGTCGTTGGGCCATCGGGGTGGTTAGTCACGGGGTTTTGAACGAGCGCACCCTATATGCTGCGCCCGTTCAGGCTTTGATAGCCGACCCAGCCCATTGTGCCTGGCGTAAAATTGCCGACATCGAAGATGCTGTGACCGCTTTTGAAGTTGACGGCGACCTCATCTATCTCTGTACTCATAAAGATGCGCCCCGCTATAAAATTATTGTCACCAGCCTCGAAAGCCCCGATTTAGCCACCGCCCAGGTGATTGTACCGCCCAGTCAGGTAGTTATTCGGGCCTTCGCCCTGGTATCCGGCTATCTTTTGACCCAAGACCTGGACGCTGGCATCGGTAAGATACGGCGTATCAAATTGGACGGGGGCGCGTTGGAGCAGGTTGCGCTTCCCTACGAGGGTACTATTAGCGAGTGGGCGGGCAACGAAAGCGAGGCGGAACTGCTGGTACAAATGACGGGCTGGACGGAGGCCAACCAGATTTTCCGTTACGACCTTTCTCGCGACTCCCTGACCGATACTGGCTGGCGACCTCCTTCCTCCATTGATTTTAGCGACATCGAGGCCCACGAGGTTTTTGCGCCCTCCAAAGACGGGACGCTTATTCCGCTTTCGATTGTCCACCGCAAAGGTTTGAAGTTGGACGGCAACAACCCGACTCTTTTGGCAGGGTATGGCTCCTACGGTTTGATCGGCTATCCGCCCAGTTTTATACCGACTATGAAAGCCTGGTACGAGCGCGGCGGGGTGTTTGCAGCTGCCCATGTGCGCGGGGGTGGCGAATACGGCAAAGAGTGGCATTTAGCCAGCTACAAACTCGGCAAACAAAACACCGTGGACGACTTTATTGCTTGTGCCGAATACCTGGTTAAAGCAGGTTACACCAGCCCCGCAAAGTTAGCCGGAGAAGGCACTAGCGCGGGCGGTATTCCTAGCGGCGGTGCGCTTACCCAAAGGCCCGATTTATTCGCCGTCATGGTGGTGCGGGTAGCCGTGACCAATTTCTTGCGTTTTGAAGTTTCGGAAAACGGCCCGATGAACATCCCTGAATTTGGCAGCGTTACCACCGAAGACGGTTTCAAGGGGCTGCAAATTATGGACTCCTATACCAAAGTACGCGACGGAGCCAATTATCCGGCGGTATTATTGACTGCCGGTATGAATGACCCCAGGGTAGTGGCCTGGCAGCCCGCCAAGATGACCGCCCGCTTGCAAGCCGCTACCGCGTCGGGCAAACCCGTCATTCTCAGGCTAGAAACCCAGGCTGGTCACGGGATGGGTTCAACTCGCCACCAACTTGATGAGGAACTGGCCGATAAACTAGCCTTTCTGTTACAACAATTCGCTGAAAAATAAGCAACTTTCTAGCAATTGCCCGTCTTTACCCGGCTCGTTACACAAAACCCTCACCACTCCTACCGGGGTAACTCCACCCCGGTATCCCAATCGGATAGCACCGATGGATTCATCCATCGGTGTCGCTATTGTGATTAATCTTATTTACCGTTTGCGAAATTTGTTATATAATAGGCCAGGCTGGTTAGCAAAACGGCCCGTTCCCCAACTTTCAAGTCCCAAACAAAAAAAGGAGATTGCGATGAGCTATCAACCCAACCCTAATCAACCTGACCCCAGGTACGGGCAAACCCAGCCTGGCTATGGTCAGCCGCAACAGACCCCCCCCGGCTACGGTCAAGCACCGCAACCCGGTTATCAGCAACCTGCTCAAGGCTATGGACAACAGCCGCAACCCGGTTATCAGCAACCTGTGCAAGGCTATGGACAACAGCCGCAACCCGGCTATCAGCAACCTGGTTATGGACAGCCCACCCCTCCGGTTGTGCGTCCAGCTGCTAACCCACTCTATATGGGCCTCGTAGCTCTAGGCGGGCTGTTGTTAATTGTGTGTGCTTTCCTGGCCTGGATAACCCTTGACTTTCTTGGCACCAAAATCTCCGTCAACGGTCTAGGGCAAATAAGCGATAAAAGCATTCCGAGTGGTTCTGGTACAGCCAGTGATGGCGTGATTGCCATTTTCCTGGGCGTGGTATTGCTGATTTTGGGCGGCCTAAGCTTTGTCCTCAAACAAAGGTGGCTACCGCTTGCGGCCTTAGTAGTGGCGGTGTTTGCGGTGCTGCTGATGGCTTTTGAGCTTATTCATAACACCAGCAGCATTAATAGCGATGCTAGTCTCGGCAATATTGCCAGCAACGGCATCGGCGTTTATATTGGCCTGGTGGGTGCTATCATCGCGTTAGTAGGTGGAGTGTTGCCTTTTGTGCTGCGGCGGACGCGGTAATATGGGTGTGGCTGCTACTGGGTTGCCGTTGTTGCTGGTTTTGTTCGGCCCGCTCGATTTAATAATCGGCCTGTGGCACGGCAACTACCCTACGGAAGCCACCCTGATTTCCCTGACCAGTTTGGTTATCGGCATCGTGCTGTTCCGTTTCAACACGCGCCAGCCCGTTGCCGACGCTACCCCAGCCCCTTCTGAACCACAAGACGAAACCGCCCTTGCCACTGCCCATCTTAATTTGCGGCTCGGCACGGGTCTGCTGATTTTTGGTATGGCTCTCAATCTGCTTTTTATTATCAATGGTTTGGTTGGAGCAAAGCGCGGCCCTGACAGCCCTGCTGGAAATCTAATCGAGACCAGCTTTATCGTGCTATTCAACTTGCTTGTAGCCGGGCTAGAAGCTTTTGCCGCCCGTATCTACACAGCGGGACGCGGCTAATCTAATGTCTTCTGCTCAATTTCTTGTCTCCGAGGCGGGCCAGCCACTACTGGCCGAAATTGTCGGGTTGCAACCGCCCCTGCGCGAAAGCAACTTTTTGACCTGGCTGGCGGCTTTGCGTAAGAAATACCCTACCCTCGCGCCGGAAAACGTGGGCGCGGCCCTCGAACTACACCTTTTGCGTCAACGCGCGACAGTTTCGGCCAAATTCTCCCGTGCCGACCAAATGTTTTTTACCAAAAGCGGCCTCGAACAAGCTTCGGGCCAGCTTGTTGCCAGCTATCGGGCAGGCCGTTTTGCCCAAAATTTGCCGCCCCACGCCCGCGTCGCCGATTTAGGTTGTGGTATTGGCGGCGACAGTCTGGCTCTGGCGAACCAAAAACTCCGAGTGACGGCGGTTGACCTGGATGCTGACCGTCTGGTTCTGGCTCAGGCTAACGCGGCGGTTTACGGACTGCAAGACCAGCTTGACTTTCAGCAGCTTGACATAAATGATTTCCAACCGTCCGGTTATGACGGGCTGTTTTTTGACCCGGCCCGGCGCACCGATGCGGGCAAACGGCTTTTTTGGGTCGAAGCTTACCGCCCACCCCTTTCGATTATCCGCCGTTGGTTGCCGCACGTACCCAATATCGGAGTCAAAGTCTCGCCCGGTGTGGATTATAGCGACTTGAAAGACTATAGCTGTGAAGTGGAAATTATCTCGCTGGACGGGGATGTAAAAGAGGCGGTGCTGTGGTTTGGGGCTTTGCAATCGCGCCAGGGAGCAGATGTACTTGTGACGCGGCGGGCTACCCTCTTGCCGTCCCAAGTAACCCTGACCGACACGCCCGGCCACGTAGAGCCTGTGGCGGTGGCCGCACCTCAAAACTTTTTGTATGAACCGGACGGGGCGGTGATTCGGGCCGGGCTGGTGCAAGGGTTGGCTCGGCAAATGGGCCAGAGCGTCACCAAAATTGACCAGGACATCGCTTTCCTGACCTCGCCCGAACCTATCGCTACCCCCTTCGCCCGCCGTTTCACCATTCAGGAGACAATGCCCTTTAATTTGAAGAAGCTCAACCGCCGTTTGCAGGAATTGGGCGTGGGCCACGTTACCATCAAGAAACGCGGTTCGCCGCTCGACCCGCAGCAGCTTGAACACGCCCTCAAACTCAAAGGCGACCTGCATCTGACCCTGGTGCTGACCCACGTTTTGGGCAAACCCTACGTTTTGCTGTGCGAGTAAAATGGGATTTGTAATCACCACAAATATAAATTATACTGTACGTATGTAAATTCAAAGCTATAATTCTTGACGGGCTTTTATGGAATCTAACGACGCTTTTCAATATAGCGGTTTGGAAGCGATGCTCAAAGGTTTAGGGGCCTTTGAGGATGAAGCCTTGCTTGCGCTTATAAAAGAACGGTGTGGCGTTGACTTAAAACGCCCCAAACGCGATTATTCTGCGAGTGTGAGCGAAAACATCGTCAATACTGTACAACAATATTATTTTCCAGACTTGAGTAAACACGATGGGTTAGTGGAATTAGGCCGAGCCACTGCTCGCGGTTATAACCAAACGATTATCGGCCAGGTGCAAAGCGCAGCCCTGAAAATTGTAACTATAGACCGCGCTCTGCACTTACTGGTCAAGATGCTTAATAGTAATGTCAGCTTCGGCGAACGTAGCCTGGTCAAAGTTGATGAACACGTTTATATAATCCAATTTCGCGGAGACCTCGGTAATGCGTATTTTGCCGAAGGGATTATCAAACAATTTTTGATAAACCAGAATATAGTTCAGGCGGTGGTAAAAACCCGGCTAATTGATGACAGTTCTTTCGACATAAAAATAAGCTGGTAAATTTTAGCTTTGCCCAAAACGGTGTATCACAAATAGTAACCCACTTTGGATACTTACCTGGGCCGGAGAAGCCACTATTATGTTGCTTATGCCCCGCGTCGAGCCAAAAAAAAGCGTCTCAGCTTGCAACGGGTAGAGCAGATTAGTCGTGCGAATGCCCGTGACCTGGGCGGTGGCTGGCAATAGAGATACTACATTCCCTGCTTCGCCTTCAATGTCCAGGCTGGCCTCGCCCCGCACTAAGCGTATCTCCTCCTGCTCCCCCGTCACGCTCAACTCCGCCCCAGTCTCGGCGAAGCGCGACAGTGCCAGCAAAAACAAATTGCCCAACGTCTGGTCAAGCCGCCCCCCGATACCGCCCAAAATTCTAAGCTGACGACAGCCTCGCTCTAAAGCTGCCATTATCGCCAGTTCCAGATCGGTTTCGTCTTTAGCCGTCGGGAATTTCTGGACGGGTACGCCGCTTGCTTCCAACTGGGTCAAAATCTGCGGGTCAAGGCTATCCATATCCCCTAACAGCAAATCCGGCCTCAGTCCCCACGTATGGGCCACCGCGCCCCCGCTATCAGCGCAAATCAAAATCGCTCCGTCCGCCACCGCCGTTTGTGCCAGCCGCCGCAATCGGGGGCTATGCTCACAATCTTCGACATACCCAATTATGATGGCTGACCGTGCTTCCAAACCGTCCCCTTAAAAAATTACTTCGCCTTGCGTTCCGCCCGAAACCACAACCCACCCAAAATAACTGACCAGCCGCCGTTTATCGCTACCGCGCCCGTGTTGCCAAAGCCCAGCCAGCCAAAAGTAATCAATAATGCGCCAATTAGCTCACTTGCCAGAGCTACCCGCCAGGGCCATTTCAAGCCTAGCCGTTTCATTGGGGAGTTGGGTTCGCGCAGAGCCGGTAAAATCACCAGTAGGGGAGGCACGGCCAGAATATAGCCTACCACCAGCATAATTATTTTCATTCTTAATCCTTTACAATAAGTTTTTGAGATAATCCTTTTTTATAAACTATCCTACTACAAAGCTGGCTCAAGCACAAATACAAAGCAAGTGGGTGGACAAAATATCCAGATGTGCTATTCTTGCCCTATTATTATTTGCCAATGTTGGGAAGGGGAGAGGTTATGCGGAGTTCAAAAGTTGGTGGGTGGTTTGGTGCGAGATTTTATTTGATGTCGCTGGCTATTTTGATTTTAGGAATAAATTTGACCCTGGCAGCGTGTGGCGAAAGCTCGCCCGCTTCAAATGCTACCACTACTGTCGCCTCCACCCAGGTCACAGGCACGAATATCGCTCCCACTGCTAGTGCCGGGCCAACTGGCGGGCAAGCTACCTCTACTCCTGTTGTAATTGCCACCGCTGCCCAAACCTCGGCCTCGGCGGTCAATGTGGCTACGGCTGCTGCTACCAAAGCACCGATTGCTGTCACCAGAACTGCCCTCCCCACCGCCAGCACTACCACCTCGGCGGCAGCAGCGACGACAGGTGCGGCAGCTATCACGCCCGTGCCAACCCTTACCCTCGCGCCCGCTCCCTCCGGTTACACTGGCAAACTTAGCATCGTAGGCAACGACAACGTTATTTATGTGTTGCGTTTCGATGGCAAACCGCCCCAGGCCGTACTTGGCAAGGCCGGGCAAGTGGTGGATGCCAGTAACGATGGCGAGATTTTCTTCTGGCCCACCTGGTCAAAAGACGGTACAAAGCTGGCGGCTTATGGGGTGAACGTGCTGAACGGGAACGCCGCTACCAGCGATACTTATGTAGTCAACGCCGACGGTAGTGGGCTTTATAAAGTGCAAGACCAGACCCAATTCGCTCCGGTTTTTCTAAGCTGGTCGCCCGATGGCAACTTCTTGAGTATCTTGTTAAATAGGGATACGGGCCTGGAATTAAATGTGGCCGATACCAGCAAAAACGTAGCGGGAAAGCCAGCTACCCTGCGCCCTGTTGTCAGTGGCGGCCCGATCTTTTCGCACTGGTCTTCCGACTCGGATAGTCTGGTGGTGCGGGCGGGCGATGGGGCTAAAATCCCGGTCAGCGTGGGGGTTTTCCACGCCAAAAGTGCCGGAGCCAAACTCAACCCTATCGCGGCCAAACCAGGCGATTTTCGTGCGCCTTCCTTTTCCGCCGATGGCAAAAAGCTGGCTTTTTCCACCCTCACCACTGCGTCTGACAACGAGACCCTTAATGTCCAAACCAAAGATGGCGCGGCTCTGGCTTCTATCCCGCTCGAAGGCAGCAGCGCGGCTTTTGCCTTTTCACCGGACGGCACCAAAATCGCCCACACTTACGCTCTTTCCAGCAGCGGCTCGTACAAAGGTATCGGCCTCAATGATATTAGCACTGCCGATAAAGGCGTGGCCTTAAAACCAACCCAGGTGGTGAGCGACCCTATTCTGGCTTTTTGGTGGTCTCCCGATGGCAAAAAGCTGGCTTATATCGGTGGCAACGACACAGGCGACGCGCTTACCTGGAATATTTATGACCTGGACACCAAAAAAACTAGCAAATTGACCGAATGGATACCCAGCCGCGAGGTTTTCCAGCTAATCGCCTACTTTGACCAGTATGCCCTCTCCGACTCAATCTGGTCTCCCGATAGCAAAACCCTTGTTTTTACGGGTTTCGCGGGCCAAAATATGCGGGCCGACAGCGGCAAACCGTCCGGCGACCCGGTGACTTATCTGTTACCCGTGAGCGGCCCGAACGCAGGCAAACCCCAGGCTATCGAGCCGGGCAAGCTGGCCTTCTGGACAAAATAAAAACTGGATTGCACCGCCGAGGACGCAAAGAAGGTGATGAAAAGGCTATATAATGTGGTGGCTGTCATTCCGAAGGGAGGCACGAGTGAGGAATCTTGCGAAGCAGCTAAAATTTGGTGTTCTATAGCTCGTGGTTTTCAACAACAGATTCCTCACGAGGCCGAGCCTCCGTTCGGAATGACAATCCCTAAGTAGTTACCCAAATTTTAGGAATTTCCTGCTAGGAGGAATTTTATGAAGGGTGTAGTTTTTGAGGCAGTCGGCCAACCTCTAAAAATTAAAGAGCTTGAAGAACCAGAACCAGTAGCGGGTGAAGTGGTGGTGCGGGTACTAGCGGCTCCTGTGCTTACTTATGCCCACGAGGTATTTTCTGGCGAAAGAAATCATCCTTTATTATTTCCCCTCGTACCCGGTTGTGGTGCAATTGGCCGGGTGGAGAAAATCGGGCCTGATGCTACCCGGATTAAACTCAATGACTTAGTTTTTTGTGACCCTACTGTGCGTTCGCGCGATGATAGCATTTCCCCGGATATTATGCTACAAGGTTGGATTGCACCAGGTGTGGGGGCGCAGAAGTTACAAGCACACTTCAGAAATGGTGCTTATGCCGAGCAAATGTTATTACCGCTTGAAAATGTTATTTCCCTTGAAGCTCTTAGCTTTTTTGACCCAGCGAAACTTGTCGCTATTGGTACATTGCTTGTGCCCTATGGGGGATTATTAACGGCAGGCTTTGAAGCTGGACAAACTTTGATGGTCAATGGAGCTACCGGGAAGTTTGGCAGTGCAGCAGTAGCAGTCGCTTTAGCTATGGGTGCGGCTAAAGTAATTGCTTTAGGTCGAAACGAACAAAAGTTGGCAAAACTGGCTACTACTTTGGGTAATAGAGTGCAGCCACTCAAGTTGGGTGAAGACGAAGAAACTAATCTAAAGCGAATAGCTGAAGTAGCTGGCAGTCCAATTGATTATGTTTTGGATTTACTCACCCCGCTTGCAAGTAGTAGTACCACCCGCCAGGCGATTTTAGCTTTACGTCCGGGTGGAACTGCGATTTTGATGGGAGGAATCAAAGGAGCTATAGAGTTACCTTATGCTCACATTATGCGGAACAATCTGATTATTCGGGGTCAGTATATGTATCCGAGATACGCCCCGGCCAGGTTAGCAAGCTTAGTTCAAGCTGGTTTGCTAGACCTTAACCTTTTCACTGTGCAAGCCTTTCCTTTGGAGCAGGTAGAACAAGCTGTGACCTACGCTCAAGAACACGGGGGAGCTTTTGAGATGACCGTACTTAAACCATAATTTGATACGAGGCCATTAGCTTCGCGCTATGCGCTGTGGGCTTAGAACTTTCCGGCTACTGGCCCGAAGCCCGTTGCTCATTGCATTTGCTGTTGCTATATGATGGTAAAGTTTGCTATAATGCAGTGACCGCCCACCCGTTTGGTAAATCTTGTGAGGGCGGCAATAAGGAGTAAACGATTGAAATTTAGTTATGGTGGGCAGGCCGTAATCGAGGGCGTAATGATGATGGGTCGTCGCCAGATGGCTGTGTCGGTGCGTGCGCCCAACGGCGAAATTATTGTCAAAAGCGAACCGCTCACCGCTAAAATATATAGCAGTAAGTTGGTCAAGTTGCCGTTAGTACGCGGCCTCTTTTTGTTGTGGGCCACCTTGTCACTCGGTATCAAAACGATGTCTTTCGCCGCCAATGTCGCCCTGCTTGACCCCAATACCAAACCGGGCGAGGAGCAGCAGGTCGAAAGCCCCAAACTGTCGGGCTGGATGATGGGCGGTACTTTGGCTGTCTCGCTGATATTTTTTATCGGCTTTTTCTTTGTCGGGCCGTCGTTGCTGGCCGAATTGTTGGGCGGCTTCACGGGCAATTCGCTGGTGGTCAATATCATCGAAGGCGTAATCCGGCTGGCGATTTTCCTGGGCTACTTATGGCTGATTGGCCGGATGGCTGAAATTCGGCGCGTTTTTCAGTATCACGGTGCGGAACACAAAACTATCAATGCCTACGAAGCCGGAGCTAAACTTGAGCCAGAGATTGTCCAAACCTATTCGACAGTGCATACCCGGTGTGGCACTAGCTTTTTGCTGCTGGTAGTGGTGCTTTCGATTATCGTCCTCGCTCCGTTGGGCCGCCCCCCGCTGCCAATCTTGCTGCTGACCCGCATCTTAGCTGTGCCGCTCCTGGCAACAGTGGCCTACGAATATATTAAGTGGAGTGCTAACCACTACGGCAACCGCTTGATCCGGGCCTTAATGCAGCCCGGCCTGGCTCTGCAAAAGCTGACTACCCGCGAACCCGAACTTGAGATGTTGCAGGTAGCTATCACTTCGCTGGAGCGGGTGCTGGTGGCTGATGGTTTGCTTACCCAGGCAGAATGGGAACTACGAACCAGCCGTTACCCCGTGCGACCAATCAACGCTGAAAGCGGAGTGGCGGCCTGATGCCTTTGTTCTGAAATTTTTAGAACTCGGTGGCCGCAAGGCCACTTTTTTATTTAAGGAGATAAAATTGACTGTTGAATTGCAAAATCCGATTCAAACTGGAGTGATGGGTTTACACGCCCCCATTGTTATTCGTCGGGCGCGGATGAAAGACGTGGCGCAAATTTTCAAGTTGGTCAACCAGATGGCCCGCCTCAAAAATAATTTGCTGCCCCGCTCGATGTCCGAATTGTACGAGCATATCCGGGATTTTCTGGTGGCAGTGGACGGCGAACGAGTGATTGGGACGTGTTCGCTGCATATTTTTTGGGAAGATTTAGCCGAGGTGCGCTCGTTAGCGGTTGACCTGGACTACCAGAAGCAAGGCTGGGGTGAACGTTTGATGGACGCGATTCTGGAAGATGCCCGCGATTTGAACCTGTTGCGCCTTTTTACCCTGACTACTATTCCGCTTTTCTTTGAGCGGTTCGGCTTCGTAGTCAGCACCAAAGAGCAGTTGCCTTCCAAAACCTGGAGCGAGTGTTTCCGTTGCCCCAAATTTACCGAATGTGACGAAACCGCCCTGGTGTTGGACTTAGCCCCCGGTTTCAAAGGGCCAAAGTCGCTCCCGATGTTTAGGTAGCAAAAGGGCCACGAGCGATGAGCCACGAGCGTCGGGTAGGCAGCCAGAAGTTAAAACCAACTCTTCTGCATTCCGGCTGTTAGCTTGTGGCCCTCTGCTCGTGGCTCGTGGCCCTTCCTGTAGCTAGCGATACTGACCAACAACTTTTTTCGGGCTAAGATTATGAGGTGTCACTCTATCTAGCTTGCTCGGATCGGAAATCGGAAGGAGTTTTTATATGCTGGTGCAACTAAGGCCACAAACGGCGGCCCAATTGATTGAACAGGCCAAAGCCGACCTGACCCATTTTGAGGAGACGGTGATTGTGGGCGATGCGTCCATGCGCGGTCAAACCCCTAAAGATATTATGTCGCTCCAGTTGGTCTATCGGCGCGAACAAGCCCGCCAGCTTTTGGGCCAAATTATCGAATTCGGTCTTGACCCTGACGAAATTGAATACTATGCCGCCGACTTCGAGAAAAATCTCTGCCCTAGCACGGGGCTAGAAAGTGAAAGCGGTATCCTGTATAATACACGCACCGGGGTTTCGGTAGGCGTGATGATGGATTGGGTCTGCGAGTGGGGTTGTGGCAAACCGGAGTGGCTAGGCCATTACGAACCTAAGCTGGAAACTTGCAAGCCTACTTATTTCTTCACTCATTTCAAAGAGCAAGATATCGAAGATTTAAAGTAGTTTTTATGGACTGGCAACAGTTTTTTAACAATTTTGGGGTGTTGGCTGGTTTTTGCGCCTTCATCCTTTTTTGGTTGAGCATTTTAATGTGGATGATGGTGGATGCCCAAAAGCGCGGTCTATGGGGCTGGGTGTGGGCTTTTGTAGGGCTGCTGACTGGCCCGGTAGGTCTGATTGGCTATATCTTATTCTGGCGGGGACGTTACGCTGTGCTACCTGTGGTGGAAGTGCGCGACGCGCTTATCCGCCAGACTAGCGAGAATAAACGCGCCACCGACCAGCTTGAGGCTGAAATCCCCCCTTCCGAACCGAACAAGCCACCCGAAATGCCCCTCGTTCCACCGCCCATTCCGCGCCAATATCAATAAAAGTCGTAATAATTATGCAGGAGGATAATTTGAGCGAAGAACAAGTAACTACCCAGTCCTCACCAAACTTTGACTCGATCCGGCAAGTCAATCCCTACAACCAGGAATACTGGTCTGCCCGTGAGTTGAGCAAATTGTTGGGCTATAGCGAATGGCGTAATTTTGAGGTAGCCATCAAACGCGCCGAGAAATCTTGTGAGCAAACCGGGCAAAATGTGAAGTATCATTTTGTTGAAGCCAACAAAATGATACCGCTCGGCAAAGGTGGACAACGCCAGATTAAAGACTATATCCTCAGTCGTTTTGGGGCATATTTAATTGCCCAAAATGGCGACCCAGAGAAACCGGAGATTGCAGCGGCCCAGGCATATTTTGCCGCCGCCACGCGGGAAAATGAGTTGCGGGTGATGGCTCAAGACCAGGCCGAACGGTTGGCACTCAGGGAGCAGCTGACCGAAAACAATAAGTCTTTGGTGGCGGCGGCGCAACGGGCGGGTGTATTATCCCACGATTTTGGGACGTTTCAGGACGCGGGCTACAAAGGGATGTATGGGAGTCTGGGCGTGCAGGGTATCAAGGCCAGAAAGGGTGTGCCGGACAAGGAAGATTTGTCCGATAGGATGGGCCGGGCCGAACTCGCTGCCCACAACTTTCGCACGACCCTCACGGAGCAGAAGTTGAGCAATGAAGGGATTATTGGTAGCCGGGCCGCTTCGCAAGCCCACAATGAGGTAGGCCAACGGATTCGCAAAACAATCCAGGAAACGGGCGGCACCTTGCCAGAAGATTTGCCGCCAGAGCCGAATATTAAGCCGTTGCTAAACGAACGGAAACGCCGCCAAAGGAAAGCAGCCCAACCAAAGGAACAAACAAAGTTGTTTGGCGACGAAAAATAAGCAGATGTCTTTTGATTGAACGCTGACAGGTTAGGGGTGCAGGAAAAAGGCCACTCCAATGATCAGATAGGCGGCCAACAACTGTACCCCCTCAAACCAGTTGCTTTCGCCATCGCTGGTCACAAGGTTCAAAATCGCCACCGAGACCACGATAGCCACCAATTCAAACACATCAAAATTTAGGGTGATGGGGTGGCCGATTAGCAAACCCACAAAAACCAGCACCGGAGCGACAAACAAGGCGATTTGCAAACTGCTACCCGTGCCAATGCTGAGAGCCAAATCCATTTTATCTTTCATAGCGACGGTGACGGCGGAGAGGTGTTCGGCGGCGTTCCCGATGATGGCGATGAGGATAACACCCACAAAAAGCTGCGTCCAGCCCAAATCGTGGGTCAGCGGCTCGACGCTGCCTACCAGAATTTCGGATAACAGCCCCACTATAATGGTAGAAACCAGCAGAGTAATTACGGCGCGGGTCACGCTCCAGGGCGGCTCGTGTTCCGATGCTTCTTCCTCACGACTGAGTTCGCTGGGGGAAGGGTCGGCGGGGGCGGGGGAACTGGTCAGGTCGGAATGGGTACGCAGGAAAAAGATAAGTTGGGCCAGATACGATAGTAGCAAAATCGCCGCCACTCCGATACTCAAGTTTTCCACCAAATCGTCAGTTTTAGGGCCAGTGCCGGAAGTGGCCGCGAAGACCGCCGGAATAACCAGAGCAATCACGGCCAGGGTCATCTGGCTGGCCGAAGCACTGGCGGCTGTCCGGTTGAAAAACTGGTGTTTGCGTTTGAGGCCACCCATAAACATCGAAAGCCCCATCACAAACAAAATGTTGCCGATAATCGAGCCAGTAATAGAGGCTTTGACTACTTCCGTCAAGCCTTTGCTAAGAGCCACGACAGAGATAATTAGTTCGACGGCATTCCCAAAGCTGGCGTTGAGCAACCCCCCGATAGCATCCCCCACCTTTGAGGCCAACGCTTCGGTAGCTTCGCCCAAAAACTTCGCCAGAGGTATAATCGCCAGAGCCGAGATGAAAAAAGTATAAATCGGCGGCAGTGCCAACGCTTCGGCCACGAAAGCCAGGGGAATAAAAATCACAAAGCAATAAATAATCTTTTCCAACAGCGAGGCGGTCTGAATTTCGTGGACAAGCTGCTGCCCGAAGTTGCGTTTCGGGGCTGCCGGGGCTTTTGTGTCAAGCTGGTTAGCCATTCGTTTCCTCTTATCCCACAATATGGAGCTTTTCCCGATTTGAAATGATGGAGCTATTATACCTGAAAATCGAGCTAAATTGTACCAACAGCTGCAAAGTGACTTGACATAGTGGGCTATAATAAGATAAGTAGCAAATACGTTTTGATTTGTACAGCCACTAAATCTGTGACAAAGGAAAAGGGTAATTGTGCAAACAAGCAAAAGGAGTTAAGCATTTATGAACCCAGCTATCAAAGCAATCATCTATCCTGTTAAGGATATTGCTAAAGCGAAGGAACTGTACCAGCAACTTTTAGGTGTAGAGCCGAGTTCGGACGCGCCGTACTATGTTGGCTTCAAAATAGGTGATATAGATATAGGCTTAGACCCCAATGGTCACGACAATGGAATGACCGGGCCAGTTATCTATTGGCAAGTTACGGACATCAAAGAAAGCTTGCAGCAGCTTTTAGCCGCCGGCGCACAAGCTCAACAAGAGGTTAGAGATGTCGGCGGCGGTATGTTGATTGCCACCGTCCTGGATGCCGATGGCAACCCGATCGGGCTTAGGCAATTACCTCAGTAATTCCTCACAACCACAGCTATCAAATAATGTAAACTTTAGTCGTATCATCTCAAAAGGTAGGGGCGAGATTTATCTCGCCCAAACGATAGTACGCCCCGGTCAAAGCGGGCGGGATAAATCTCGCCCCTACACCCCAGATTTTTGAGATGATACACTTTTTTTGTATATGTTCAAATAGACAAGCGCAAATCTCACTGAACTAACTTATTAGCCTTAATCACGTCCCAAAAAGCCTGCGCCAATTGGGTGTAACCGGAAGCGGTCGGGTGCAAGCCGTCGCCCGATAACCATTCCGGGTGCTGTTTGAAAGTTTGGGGGTCGGCCTGGACATTCACCACCCATACCCGGCCCGGATATTTGGCGGTTTCCTGGGCAATCATATTGTTCCAATCCGTCGTGAGGGCGGTCAGGTCGAAGCGGCTGCCCATTGTTTTGTCCACGAAGGGCAGAGTTTTCAGGTTCGGTACGTTACCTACCAAGATTTTGGCATTTGTCTGGCTGGTAAGCTGCTGCAAAAAATAGTCCAGGTCGCTTTTGTAATTATCCAGACTCACGCCGCGCACGATGTCATTGACGGCGTTCCAATCGCTAACGATGGTTGGATTGCTGGCGATGGCGCGGGGCATAAAACACTGGTTGGCTTCGTGCAAAGTCAGGCCGCCGATACCGAGGCGCACGAACTGATAATTTTTGGGCAGCAAATTATACAATTGAGCCACCCAGCTATCCGTGCGGGGCATGGTCGAGCCAGTCCCCACCGTGTCGCTTGCGCCAATCGCAGTATAAACCGGGCCGATGGGTTTGCCGCTTGCGTTCAGCTTGGGTGCAACATAATAGGGGATTTTGCCGCATTCGGTGCTGCCGCTATTGAGCAAAGAGGTGTTGTTACCGCTTACTGCTACCGCCGTCGCCGTTGGCACAACCCCGTTGGGCAAAGTCGTGGCGGGTGTGAAGGTGGGCATAGAGTCGGGAGAAAGCAGGGAGCGGGCCGAAGGTGCAGGGCTGGCCGCGCTTAGATTGGCTGCCGGGCTACTCGCACTGGCGGACGTAGCGGCAGCCTTGCTATTACTATTATCGCCACACGCCGCCAGGATTAGTCCTAGCCATAACGCGGCCAGGACTGCCCATATTTTATTTATATTTTTAGATTTGCTTTTCATTTTATTGTTTACTAGATTTGTAACTTACACATCTATTTGGGCGCGTTGTAGCTTGCCGCTAAAATCAACATAAATTGACTTCCATTCGGTAAAGAAATCTATCGCGGCCCAAGCTGCCTCGCGGTGGCCGTTGCCCGTGCCGCGCGTGCCGCCAAAAGGTAGATGCACTTCCGCCCCGATTGTCCCCGCGTTGACATAAACGATACCCGTTGTAATCTCGCGCATCGCCAGGAACGCCCGGTTTACGTCCTGGGTGTAGATGGACGAAGACAAACCGTAGCGAGTATTATTGTTGACCTTGATGGCTTCCTCGAAACTATCCACCGGGATTATCGCCCCCACCGGGCCAAAAATTTCTTCCTGGGCAATTCGCATATCGGGCCGCACGCCGCCGAACAAAGTCGGGCTATAAAACATACCTTTTGCCAGGTCTGCCTCCATATCAGGTACGTTGCCACCCGTCAAAAGTTGCGCCCCTTCTTGCTGCCCAATCTGGACATATTTGTGGACGTTATCGCGCTGCTTGAGATTTATCAACGGGCCAACATCGGTGCTATCGGCCAGACCGTCGCCCAGGCGCAGTTGCTCCACGCGGGCCAGCAGCTTATCGGTCAAGGCTTTTTCGACGGAACGCTGCATGATAATACGGCTACAGGCGGTGCAACGCTGGCCCGTTGTGCCGAACGCACTCCAGACGATGCCATCTACGGCCAGGTCTAAATCGGCATCTTCCAGCACCATAATGGCGTTTTTGCCGCCCAACTCCAGCGAGACACGACGCAGACGGCTGGCGGTTTGAGCATAGATGTGTTTGCCCGTTTCGGTTGAGCCAGTAAAGCTATAGATGTCAATATCGGGGTGGTTGAGCAAGGCTTCGCCCACTTCGGCATCGCTGCCCGTGACAAAGTTCAACACGCCGGGAGGCAATCCGGCCTCCTCGAAAATCTTGACCAGTTCGGCGGCCACCAGCGGCGTATCGGGCGCAGGTTTGAAAACGATAGTGTTGCCACAAACCAGAGCCGGGAAAATCTTCCAGGTAGGGATTGCCATCGGGAAGTTCCAGGGTGTAATCGCGGCCACCACGCCCACCGGGTCGCGCACCGCCATCTGAAATTTGTTGGGCATCTCGCTGGGCGAAGTCATCCCAAACTGGCGGCGGCCTTCTCCGCCCATATAAAAGGCCATATCAATGCCTTCCTGTACATCGCCGCGTGCCTCGGTCAAAACTTTGCCCATTTCCTGAGTCATCAAGCGGGCCAGTTGTTCTTTGCGCTCGGCCAACAAAGCCCCCACTTTGAACAAAAGCTCACCTCGCCGGGGCGCAGGATACAGCCGCCACCCCTCATACGCGGCCCGCGCCGCCGCCACCGCCCGGTTTACGTCGTTGGCAGTGCCTTTAGCCACGTGACCCAATATCTGGCCGTTAGCCGGATTATAACTCTCAAAAGTGCGGCCACCCTCGGCGGCTTGCCATTCGCCATTTATAAAAAGGCGGCAGTCCGAAACCGCGCCGCTACTGGCGGATGATGTGCCGTTCAACAGTTCCGGCGTGCTTGTCATCAGAGGTTCTCTCCTTTGCTTTCATAAAACTTGACATCCCAAACTTAATCCATTATAACAGGTTCTATTGGATGAATAATAAATATAAAAAGGAATTACTCAAAATGAGCAGTGCTACATTGAAACCGCCCGTGAATATAAGCAACGCCGAGGTGGAAAAGGTCTGTCGGGAGGCCCAGCAAGCCGCCTATCAATTGGCCGTGAGCCAGACCGACCAGACCAACCGCGTGCTGGAACGGCTGGCCGACAGTATTGAGGCGCACGCCGAGGAAATTATTCAAAATAACAATCAGGACGTAATGACGGCCCGCTCCAATGGGCAGAACGCCGCCTTTATTGACCGCCTGACCCTGAACCGCGCTCGTATCGAGGCAATGAGCCGGGGAGTGCGCGAGATTGCCGCCCTGCACAGCCGTACCGGAGCGGTATTGGAGGAACGCACTTTGGAAAACGGGGTGCGGCTCAAAAAAGTGGCCGTACCGCTGGGAGTTATCGGGATTATCTATGAGTCGCGGCCCAACGTGACCATAGACGCGGCGGCCTTATGTTTGAAATCGAATAACGCCGTCGTGCTTAAAGGTGGCAGCGAGTCTATCCACTCCAACCGCTTCTTGGTGGGGCTTATCGGGGCGGCTTTACAAGCAGCAGGTTTGCCCGAAGGCGCGGTGGGCTTTATAGACAGTACCGAGCGGTCAGCCACTCTGCATCTGCTCAAACAGTCGCAATATGTAGATGTTTTAATCCCACGTGGCGGCTACGAACTGGTACGGGCCGTAGTGGAAAATAGCAATATCCCCGTGCTTTACCACGCCGAGGGCGGAGCGCGAATATATGTGGATGCCAGTGCCGATTTAGAGATAGCGCGAGAGATTATTTTTAATTCCAAAACCAACCGCCCTTCCACCTGCAACACGTTGGATACGCTGGTGTTACATCGAGCCATCGCCGCCGAACTTTTGGCAAAACTTATTCCCCAAATGGGGGCGGCGGGCGTAAGATTGCGGGCCGATGCGGAAGCGTTAGCAATTGCTGACCCCGCATTGGCGGCAGCTTTGGAAAGAGCCGACGATACGGACTGGAGTACCGAATATCTGGATTTGGTTTTGGGGGTTAAAGTGGTCGAAGCGGCAGACGAGGCTCTGGACTTTATCCGCCAATATAGCAAACGCCACACCGAGGGTTTGATTGCCTCCGACGAAACGGTAATCCAGCGTTTTGTCAGTGGGATAGACGCGGCGGCTTTGATGATAAACTGCTCAACCCGGCTACACGACGGCGGAGTTTTTGGGCTGGGGGCGGAAATGGGCATCAGCACGGGCAAGCTGCACGCACGCGGCCCCGTCGGTCTGGACGAATTAAGCACTTACAAATGGATAGCGCAGGGCGATGGACAAATTAGAAAATAGCAGCGACCCACCCATCGTGGTAGTTAAGGTTGGGACAACGACCCTGACCAGAGGTCACGCCCGTATCAACAAAATGATAGTGGCGGACCTGGCCCGACAGATTGTGGCGGTGCGGAACGGCGAGGGAGACAGCCAGCCCCGTCGGGTGATTCTGGTTAGTTCGGCGGCGATTGCGATGGGGCGGCAACGCTTTGGTCTGGCTAAAGCTACCCAGCTAAGTGCCAACCAGCCCACCGAGACGGTGCTGACCAAGCAGATGTTGGCCGCAATTGGGCAACCCCAGTTGATGCAGTTGTATCAACAGATTTTCGCCGACCACTACGACATTCTGACAGCCCAGGCTTTGTTGACCTACACCAATTTTTCCACCGAGCAGCAACGGGCCAATGCACGGGACACCCTATTGGATTTGCTGGCGCACGGGATTGTGCCGATTGTGAACGAAAACGACGTGGTGGCTACCGAGGAAATCAAGTTTGGCGACAATGACCGCCTCAGCGCATTGGTAGCCGAGTTGGTAGGTGCGGACTTGCTGGTGATTATGAGCGATATTGACGGACTATACACCTCCAACCCGCGTCTTGACCCCCAGGCAACCTTAATACCCCAGGTGGCCCGTATTGATGACAAAATTGTGGCGATGGCGGGGGGCAGCCTCAGCCAGCAAGGGACGGGCGGGATGTATTCCAAAGTGCTGGCGGCGCAGGTAGCAGCCCAGGCCGGAATAACCACGATGCTGGTCAACGGCGAAAAGCCTGATGCTTTGATCCGGGCCGTAGCCGGGGAAAAGTTTGGCACCCGTTTCCTGGCTAGTAATTAGGGCCACGAGCTATGAGCAGAGAGCAGAGAGCCTTTTGGCTGCTGGCTCGTGGCCCACCCCACAAATATCCGACATTGCAACAGGCGGCCGTTCGTGTTAGGATTGACCTATTAAACAGGTTTATCCACACACGAGAGGAACCAGTATGAGCCAGGAAATGAACAAAGTGGCAACCCCTAACAATAAGAAAAAACAAATCCACCAAGACCAGGATAGTCCCTGGAAAAAGGTGTTGGGAGACGTGTTCGACCCGTTCCTGGAATACTATTTCTCTGACCTGCATCGTACTATTGATTGGCAGCGTGGCTACGAACAACTGGACACCGAACTGGCCCGCCTCAAACGCAGTAGCGCGACGGGCAAACGAATGGTGGATAAGCTGGTTAAGGTCTTCTTGCTGGATGGTCAGGAACAATGGATACTCGTCCACGTCGAGGTGCAATCTTACCGCGACCAGACCTTTGCCTTGCGTATGTTTACCTACAACTACCTGCTGCGTCACCGCTTCAAGAAACCTATCGAAAGTCTGGCAATCCTGACCGATACCAACTCGAAGTTCCGACCTCAGAGTTATCAGGAAAAGCTGACCATAACCGAGACCGAGTTCAAGTTCGGGATGGTCAAGCTGCTAGACTACCAACCACGCTAGGCCGCACTGGAAAACGATGCCAATCCCTTCGCGCTGGTGACGCTGGCCTGGCTAAAGGCGACGGAACTCAAAGGGCAATCCAGAGAAGCGGAGCGGTTGGAATGGAAAGTGTAGCTGGTCTATTTGTTGGAAGCGCGTAATTTGCCAGCCAGCATCGCCGATGCGATATTTGAGTTTATAGACTGGATAATGGTGCTGCCGGACGAGCAGGAGTTAGAATTTCAGGAAAGATTAGTGAAAGGGAAAGTAGTTATGCCATACGTAAGCAGCTTGGAGCGGGTCTTTACTCGCAAGGGATTGGAGCAAGGGCGACAAGAAGGAAAGTTAGAAGTAGTTTTACACCTGCTAAACAAACGCTTTGGGCCGTTGGGGTCAGAGATGGAGCAGCAAATCAGCCAGTTAGACATCGCTGAATTGAACGGTTTGAGCGATAGTTTGTTGGATTTTACTAGCAAAGACGATTTAACCCAGTGGTTGGCAGCTAACAGCAGCCAGTAATCAATAAATTATACCTTAGCAGGACTTGGGCTTATGACGGCCCGCCGGGTTGTGAATGGAGGCTCGGCTGCGTGAAGCATCTGTTCATTCCAGGTGTCTTTGAACAGAACCTTTCCTGCGTTCAGGGTGACAACTCTCACCGACCTTGCAATGGCCCTGCTTCTGATTTACCCCACATTGACTAAACCTGACCAATCGCCTAAGATTGGAGCAGTAAAACTTTTGGCTCTTACTCAAGTTCGAGAGGTGTGTTATGACCCAAATGATTCTGGCTGGTACGTTAGATAATGGTGTATTTTACCCCGAAAGCGATGGCAAACCAATGGCGGAAAACACCGAGCAATCATATTGGATTAGAATGACTATGGGTGAGGTAGAATCTATCTTTGAGAATGACCCCAATGTGTTTGTAGCTGGTGATTTGTTATGGTATCCCGTCGAAGGTAAACCCCGGATAGCCGCCGCGCCCGACGTAATGGTGGTGTTCGGCAGACCCAAAGGCAAACGTTTCTCTTATATCCAGCATCTGGAAGCCAGAATCGCGCCGCAAGTTTGTTTCGAGATACGTTCCCAGACCAACGACGACAAAGAAATGGCGGCCAAACTCAAGTTTTACGAGACCCATCAGGTCGAAGAATATTATATGTATGATCCCGAAGACGATGTTTTGGAAGGCTGGCTACGCAAAGAGGATAAATTGACAGCTATCGAAACGATGTCCGGCTGGATTAGTCCGCGTCTTAAAATCCGCTTCGAGTTTGCGGACAAGGAGCTAACGTTATATCGGCCTGATGGTAGGCGTTTTTTGTCTCACGCTGAACATATCAAGCGAGAGGAGCAGGAACGCCACCACGCCGAGGCAGAAAGCGAACGGGCTGAACAGGAACGCCACCGGGCTGAACGGGAACGAGCAGCCAAAGAAAGAGCCTGGGCTAGATTACGCGAACTAGGCGAAGACCCTGAAAGTTTTTAAGAATTACCGAGGAACCAAAAGGACATTTTCTATAAAAATTTAGGAGAAATTTGCAATGAGCGCAGGTTTATTAGATGGCAAGGTAGCTATTATTACCGGGGCAGGCCGCGGGATTGGGGCAGCGACGGCTAAACTTTTCGCCGAGCAAGGGGCGAAAGTGGTGTTGGGAGAGCTAGACCCTGAACCGGGAGTGATGGTAGCCCAGGAAATCACCGAAGCGGGTGGTAAGGCGTTGCTGGTGCCGGGCGACGTGACCAACCCCGAATACGCCACCCAAATTGTGAGCGCGGCGGTGGAACAGTTCGGCGGGCTGGACATTCTGGTTAATAATGCGGGCTACACCTGGGACGGCGTAATCCACAAAATGACCGACGAGCAGTGGCTGGCGATGCTGGAAATCCACCTGACCGCCCCCTTTCGGTTGTTGCGGGCGGCGGCGGGCTTCTTGCGCGAAACGGCCAAAAAGGAAATCGAGACGCAGGGCGCGGCCAGCTTCCGCAAAGTTATCAATATCAGCAGCACGACAGGTACACGCGGCAACAGTGGGCAGGTCAATTATAGTGCGGGCAAGGCCGGAATTATGGGCGTGACCAAAACGTTGGCAAAGGAATGGGGCAGCCTCAATATCCAGGTCAACGCCTGCGCCTTCGGATTTATCGAGACGCGCCTGACTGGGGCAAAGGAAGCGGGTCAGCAAATGGAGCGTAACGGCCAAAACATCAACCTGGGCATCCCGCAGCAAAACCGCGACATCGCCGCCCGTATGATACCGATGGGTCGGGCCGGAACAGCCCAGGAAGCCGCCGGGCCGATTTTGTTCTTCGCTTCGCCCTTCTCCAACTATGTAAGTGGGCAGGTTTTGGAAGTGACCGGCGGTAGTTAGGAAGAGAGCTAACAGCTAACAGCCAGCAGCCGAAAGCAGAGGGTGGTATTTGTAAGATATTTCCGTCTCGGTTTTGACTGATAACTGACCGCCGAAAGCTGAGGGCTGATAGCTGTTAGTTACATTGGTTAAAGAATTGATAGCAGTCTAAAAAGGCGAGGGACTTTTATGCGTACCCAAATTCAAACCTACCACGATACCAGTGCCTTCGGGGAAGACCACGAAATGAGCCAGACCGACGTACATAACAATCTGATTTTCTACTTGATGGCGGTGTTGTCTCAACTATTTGCTGGGCAGCAGGTGGGCAGCTTCACCAGTATCCAGCTATACGGCGACCCGCTTTATCCGGGGCGTAATAAAAGCCCTGATGTGCTGGCGATTGACAATTTTATGTCCACCCCGGACGGGGAAATAGCCAGCTATTACATCAATGAAACCAATCCTCCACCCCGCGTTTTGATGGAAATCAGTAGCAAAGATAATTGGTACGAAGACATAGAGCAAATTCATAAGGTGGGCAGCTACGAGCGGATGGGCATACCCGAATATTTTGCCTGTGACCCCCATCCCGTCCAGGTGTGGAGAAATCAGTGGCTGCAACGAGGGCGATTAGTGGGTTGGCGGTTTGACCCGGCTATCCGCCGCTTTGCGCCAATCGAAGCAGACGAGCGCGGACGATTGTGGAGCGAGGGACTGGAAAGCTGGCTGGTGATGGAGGGGCATCAAAACCGTGAGTTGCATCTCTACGACAACTCTGGCAACTTGCGGCTGACACCTGAGCAAACCCAACAGCGACAAGCTCTAGTCGAACGGTTACGGGCGGACGCTGAACGCCAGCAAAAGGTGATAGCTCAAACCCAGGCTGATGCTGAACGCCAGCAAAAGTTGATAGCTCAGGCTCAGGCTGATGCTGAACGCCAACAAAAGTTGATAGCTCAAGCCCAGGCTGATGCTGAACGCCAGCAAGCCGAAGCGGAACGTCAGCAAAAGTTGATAGCTCAAACCCAGGCTGAGGTTGCCCAACAGCGGGTACAAGAGTTAGAGGACTTGCTGCGCCAACTCAAGGGTGAACAGCCAGAATGAGAAAGTGCCGAAAAACTACTTTCCGGCACCATAACCTGGCCGAATACAACTGAGCATCAAATTAACAGGCTCAACGGGTTTTGTAGAATACGTTTTAACTCCTGCAAAAATTGAGCGGCTACTGCCCCATCGGTTACGCGGTGGTCGGCACTGATTGTCACCTTCATCAGTTGGACCACCCCAAATTCCGGGCTGTCGGCGGAATTGTTTTTGACTACTACGGTTGGCTTGACTGAACCGACTGCCAGAATCGCGGCCTGGGGCGGGTTGATGATGGCTACGAAGCTATCCACATCGTACATCCCCAAATTGCTGACTGTAAAGGTGCCGCCCTGGAATTGTTCGGGGCGCAACGTTCCGGCCCGTGCCTTTTCGATTAGCTGGCGTGCGTCGGCTGCAATGGTGCCGAGCGATTTTTTGTCTGCGTCCATCACGACGGGCGTAATCAAACCTTCGTCCAAAGCCACGGCCATCGCAATGTTGACGTGTTGGTTGATGCGTACCTTGCTGCCCGCAAAGCTGGAATTGAGCGACGGATATTTGTGCAACGCCTTCGCGACCGCCTTGATGACCATATCGTTGACCGAAATTTTGGTGCCACCTTCTTTTTCCACCGCCACGTTAAGTTGCTGCCGCCACTTCATCGCTTCGCCCATCTCGACTTCGCTGCTGACATAAAAATGCGGCACGGTTTGTTTGGCTTCGGTCATCCGGCGGGCGATAGTCTGCCGCATCCGAGACAAATCGCGCTCCTCGTACTCTCCGGCGGCCTGGGGTGCTTGAGGTGCTGCTGCTGGGCTGACTGCTACTGGCTGTGTTTGGCTGACTGCTGATAGCTGTTGGCTGTCGGCTGGCCGCGTACTGCTGATAGCTGTTGGCTGTCGGCTGGCCGCGTACTGCTGCACGTCGGGGGCGAGGATGCGTCCGTTCGGGCCGCTCGGCTGCACCTGGGCGATATTCACGCCTAGCTGGGTGGCAACAGTGCGGGCGTAGGGCGAACTTTTTACCCAATTATCCGGCTGACCGCTATTTTCAACGGTGCGCGGTACGGTACTGACCCCGGCGTTGATAATATTGGCGGGCGCGAGTTGAAGCGGGGGCGGTTGTACACTCGCGGGAGGCATCACGGCTTCGGCTGCCGAGTAGAAAGTATGCGTGCCTGGGCCAGCGGCGGGCGTGCCATCTTGGGAGCCGTCGGTACTGGCTTTACCGTCCTGGGTTCGTTCGGGAACAGACGCGGCGTTCTGAACTTCGCTCAGGCTGATGCTCTGGTTGGCACTCAAAGCCTCGCCGCCTTCGCCCGCACCCTTACGAGCCGCGCCCTGGTCAGCGGCGGTATCGGTGGTGGCGGCCTGGGTTGCCGCGTTTGCCCCACCCCCATCGCCTTCCAAACCGAGAGCCGCCCAATCTACCTGCTCGTCCGGCGCGGCAATCACGGCGACTACCTGACCCACCGGCACCAGTTCGCCCGGCTGGATCACAATCCGTTTCAGCACCCCACCCTGGAAAGCTTCCAGTTCGACAGTAGCCTTATCGGTGTCAATTTCGGCAATAATCTCGCCCTTTTCGATTTTATCGCCTTCTTGTTTCAGCCAGTTATGGATTGAGCCTTCGGTCATATCAAACCCCATTTGGGGCATCGTTACCGTTGTCGCCATTATTATCTCCTAGTTGTCAGTGGTCAAAGGGCTACGGGCCACGAGCTACGAGCTTCGAGCCAGCAACCGAAAGGCTCTAGGCCCGCTACTTAATGCTATCCAAAAATTCATTGGCGGAGCAATGTCTCACAAAGAGCAATAAGCCAGCCATCAGGAGGTTCTAAGTCCGAAGCTCGTAGCCCCTTTATTTCAAATTCAAAATTGTACGAGCCGCGCTGATGACCCGGTTTTCGTCCGGCACCACCAGATGTTCCAGAGCTTTGCTGTAGGGCATCGGCACTTCGACAGCCGCCACCCGGCCAATCGGCGCGTCCAGATAATCGAAAGCCTGCTCGTAAAGTTGGGAGGCGATTTCACCGCCCATCCCGCAAGTGCGCCAATCTTCCTCTACCACCAGGGCGTGATGCGTTTTTGTGACCGATTGCACGGCGGAACTCATATCTAGTGGCCGCAAGGCCCGCAAATCTATCACCTCGGCCTCAATACCCATCTCAGCAAGCTTGGCCGCCGCCCGCAACGCCATAATCGCCATCCGGCTGTAGCTGATAATCGTAATGTCGCTACCCTGGCGTAGCACCTGCGCCCCAGATAGCGGCAACAGATGGTCTCCCTCCGGCACTTCGCCCTTGATGCCATATAACAAGCTATGCTCAATAAAAATGACCGGGTTCTGACCCCGAATGGCTGTTTTGAGCATCCCTTTGGCATCGCTGGGTGTGGCTGGTGTCACTACCTGCAAACCAGGAATATGAGCGAACCAGCTTTCAAAGCTTTGGGAGTGGGTCGCCGCCAACTGCCCCCACCCGGCGACGGTGCGTACTACCAGTGGGCAATTCATCTGTCCGCCGAACATATAGTGCAGCTTGGCGGCGTGGTTCACAATCTGGTCAAGAGCCAGAATAGCGAAGTTAATGGTCATCAGTTCGGCGACTGGTTTCAAGCCGTACATCGAAGAGCCAATCGCTTCGCCCACGATACCCATTTCGGCAATCGGCGCATCAATCACCCGCTTAGGCCCAAAATCCTGCAAAAAGCCTTTGGTCACGGCATACGAGCCGCCATACGCTCCAATATCTTCCCCAATTAGATAGACGCGCTCATCGCGGGTCATTTCTTCGCGCAAAGCCTGGGCCAGAGCCTCGCGGTATGTTATTTCGGCCATTATATCTTATGCTCCTAATATTTATTATTGCACCTCAGCAACCAGTTGACGGCACAGAGAACGCGGAACAATCCATTGACGGAGCAATGTCCCACAACGAAAAGTCCCTTAACAAAACATTCGTCTTTTAAGAATCACCTTCTTTTGGAATTCCTCTGCGTCCTCCGCGTCCTCTGCGCTGAAAAGTCCTGAATAGTTCACGCCTTCTGCACGTAGTCGTCGGGGGCGAAAATGCCCTCGTATAGTGACTCCTGGGTAGGGAACGGACTCTCCTCGGCAAATTTTACGGCAGCCTCAGCTTCGGCTTCCACGTCGGCAGTAACTTGCTCTATATCGGCGGCGGTGAAAATATTGTACTTGATCATCTTCTGGCCGAAGGTTTCGATGGGGTCGCGGGTGCTGCGCCACTCCTCAATGTCTTGCTTGCTGCGGTAGAGTTGGGCATCGGCCATCGAGTGACCCCGAAAGCGGTAGGTCATGGCTTCAAGCAAGGTTGGGCCACCCCCTTCACGGGCGCGTTCGATAGCCGTTTTAACGTGGTCGCGTACCGTCCAGATGTCCATACCATCAAAACGGTCTCCCGGAAACCCGTAGGCCCGACTTTTCTGGTTAATCTCGGTTAGCGAACTATGGGTAGCCACCGACGTACCCATGCCGAACAAATTGTTTTCCACCAGATATACAATCGGCAAATGCCACAGAGCCGCGATATTGAGCGACTCGTGGAACATCCCGATATTGGTCGAGCCTTCGCCCATCACGCACACCACCACTTCGTTGAGATCGTTATATTTAATCGAGTGGGCAATACCTGTAGCCAGGGGCAGATGCCCGCCGACGATGGCGTAACCACCCCAAAAATGGTTTTTGGTACGGGCCAGGTGCATCGAACCGCCGCGTCCCCCACTGACCCCCGTTGACTTGCCCCAAAGCTCGGCCAAAATCTCGGCCATACTACAACCCTTCCCATAGGCATAGCCGTGGTCGCGGTAATGCGTCACCAGATGGTCAGTCGGTTGCAGAGCCGCATTCACACCCGTCGCCACCGCTTCCTGTCCGATATATAGGTGCATAAAGCCCCCGATTTTACCCTGGGTGTAGGCCTCCGCCGATTTTTCCTCCATCCGCCGGACAGCCACCATCTGACGGTAATAACCCAAATTTAACTGGCGGTCATACTCTTTTTCCTGGACGGCATAGTTGGTTTGCCCGTTGTCGCTAAGGGTAAATACTTTACTTGTGCCGTTCGCACTCCCCTTGAGGTCACTTGTGGTTGTCATTTCTAAATTTGCTTCCTTTTCTTGGCTATTAGCCCAGCCACTACCTATTAGCCTCATATTTAATTGTATCTTTTTTGCTCGATTTTCCAAAACAAGACGCACAACATTGTGGTAAGGGCAGCTTTGTCCAATGCTGATAGCTAACAGCTTTGCAGTTTGATTATAACAACTGTTGCAATCTTTGGAAAGTCGATAGAAAGCTGATGTAGCCCTTTTTTTTTGGTATAATAAACTCCAATCAAAGTAGCCAAAAAGCTAAATTTTTTGTATGAGGACATCTTGATGAAATTTATTGTCATTGGCGGCGGTTGTTACGGGATTTATCACAGTGGGCAGCTTTTCAAGGCCATCGTGAAGGGTAAACTGCCCGCCGACACCCAACTGGTGATTGTTGACCGCAATGCCCGGCCCGCTGCGATGACCGCTCACGCCGACAGGCCCGGTTTTAGCTTTGTTCAGAGCGATTGGCAAGCCTTTTTGCAAAGTTTTTTTAGTGACCCGGCCCAATTTGACCCAGCCCGCGACGGTGAGGCTGTCCAAATCGTGCCTGCCCCGTTCGCTCCGCATCTGTTGTTCGATTGGCTGCACCACGCCGTTATTAATCGTTTGCACGCGCTTGACATAAATAATATCTCCGTGACCCGTGAAGGTTTCGACTACCAGCTGGACTTGCCCTTTGAGTCTACCGATAAAGACGGCAACCACTATATCAGCCGGGCCGGGTGGCTTTGCCCCACTACCTGTATCGAGCCGCGAGTTTGCCCGGCAGTCAAGGGGGTGCGCGACTGGGATTTAGACCGGGATGTGCGAAATTTTGTAGCCGGGCAACCCGTGCTGGCTTCGGTCAGTGCCGCGCCCAAACTCCAGGCCGCCAATTTAGCTAACGGTCAGCAGGTCGCAGTCAGGGGAAAATCGCTCAACCCCGCCGAATTTGGGGGAGTGGAAACTTTCACCTGCCACCATTTCGCACACGGTATCGGGACAGTTCCGGCCCGGCGTTTGTTCGAGGCCCGCGCCCATTTGCTAGAGGCGGCTCTTGCTCTCAACCCATCCAATCCCGTGACCCGCTTTGCCATCGCCACCGTGTCACATTGTCACGGGGTAGTGGCGACTTTGCGCCTGGAACAAAAACTGGTAACTAACGACTGACGGCTTCACCCGCCGTTGACGTAATGCAACAAATGTATCATCTCAAAAAGTAGGGACGAGATTTATCGCGCCCACCCTAAGCGAGGCTTTGGGCGCGATAAATCTCGCCCCTACACCCCGAATTTCTGAGAAGATACGTAACTAGCGGCTTGATATAATAGAATTGCGAGAAATCAAATGAAATATGTGCAAGTGAGGGTAGGGCTATGACCATAAGCATTGAGCGAACGGTGCAATATTATGATTTACCAGCCGAGGAAGAAGAATTGAGCCAATCATTTATTCATCTTTTTGTGATTAAGACTTTGTCGGGCAGTATCGAAAATATGTATAAAGGTCAAAATGTCAAAGTGGTCAGTGGCATCAATATGTATTATCCAGACCAGGCCGCCGTCGCCCCGGACGTGGCAGTAGTAGATGGGCTGGTCACAAGGCATCGTTCCAACAAGGGGCGGGGTAGCTACTACATAACTAAAGATAACCCGCCGCCGCGAGTAGCCTTTGAGATAGCCAGCACCGAGACCTGGACGCGAGATTTGGAACACAAGTTGGGCCGTTACGAGCGGATGGGAACGCAGGAATATTTTGTGTTTGACCCAAACAATCCACAGGTGTGGTCAAAGGAGTGGCGGAAGAAAGGGCGGTTATTGGGGTGGCAGCGCAATAGGTTAACAGGGCTGTTCGAGCCGAAGACGCTGGCGAAAGACGGGCGAATGTGGAGCGAGGAGTTAGAAAGCTGGCTGACGATAGAGTTGGTGGACGACGACCCCTATCTACGGTTGTACGATAAAGCCAACAAACGGCGTTTGACGATAGATGAGGTGGCAGAGCAGGCGCAACGGCAGGTACGGCGGGTCAAAAGATTAGTCCGTCGCAACCAGACCGAGCGGGAGGTGGAACGCCAGCAGTTGGAGGCCGAACGAGAAGTTGAGCGGCAGCAGTTGGAGGCCGAACGCCTGCGATTGGAAGCTGAACGGGAGGTTGAACGGCAGCAGTTGGAGACGGCCCGCCAACAAGCCGAACTACGGGCGCAACAAGCTGAAGCGGAACTGGCCGAATTACGCCGACAATTACAAGCAAAGGAAAAGGCACAGTAGCCAAATCGCAGTTTGCGCTCGAAATATCCATTGGCGGAGCAATGTCCCACGGGATTCAGGACAATCTACTGGCAGAGCAATGTCCCATTAATATTTGATCTGGCCCGTTTCCACTTAATTGTGACGAATTTCACAGACAAAGATTGTGACAAAAGATACAATCTGTTCAGAAACAGGTAAATAAAAAGGAGCGCAATATGACCACCGATTTGAAAAATACTGCCGAGAAAAATGCTGACGAGACCGTTAAAAAACCTATCTTTAATTTTGGTTGGCGAAACAGACTGCAAAAAAACCTACCCACGCACGAGCGCAAACGAGTGGTAGTGGTGGGGGCTGGCTTTGGCGGGTTGAGCGTGGCGCGGGCTTTGGCAAATACTGAGGTGGACGTGGTGGTGATTGACCGCAGCAACTATCACGGTTTCTGGCCCTTGTTGTATCAAGTGGCGACGGCGGGGCTTGAACCAGAGTCTATCGCTTATCCGGTGCGGGCCATCTTGCGGAAGTATCCCAACCTGGATTTTGACTTGAACGAAGTGCGCGGGGTAAATTTCGAGGGCAAACAGGTTTTGACTGATGGGATGCCAGTGTCCTACGATTATCTGGTACTGGCGGCGGGCAGCACTAACAATTATTTTGGTAGCCATAGTCTGTCTGACAACACTCTTGGTCTCAAGGATTTGGAGGAAGCGGTAAAGTTACGGAATAAAGTTCTGCTGGCTTTCGAGATGGCTACGCATGAACCCGACCTGGTCAAACGCCAGGCTTTGCTAACTTTTGTGATTATCGGCGGCGGGCCTACCGGAGTAGAATTGTCGGGAGCGTTTTCGGAACTGTTCCGTTTCGTTTTGACCAAAGACTACCCGATGCTGGACGTGAAGCAGGCCCATATCGTGCTGATAGAGGCCAGCCCGACTTTGGTGGCAACTTTCCCTAAGAATTTGCAACAAAGCACCCTGAAGCAGTTGGAAAAAATGGGGGTGGAGGTGCGCGTACACACGGCGGTGGATACTGTCGAAGGTACGACGGTCACGCTCAAGGATGGCAGCCAGATCGAGGCGGCGACGGTGGTTTGGGCGGCTGGCGTGCGTGCGGCGCAACTTTCCGACGATTTACACCTGCCCCTGGCCCGCAGTGCGCGTGTACCGATTACACCCACTCTTAACTTATCAGACCGTCCCGAAGTTTTTGTGATTGGCGATATGGCTTATCTGGAAGGCTACAAGGAAAACACGGCTTACCCGATGGTGGCGCAGGTAGCTATCCAGCAAGGCAAACAAGCAGCCCACAATATTTTGGCCCAGCTTGAGCAGAAGCCTTTACTACCTTTCCATTACAAAGATAAAGGCACGATGGCGACGATTGGCCGCAAATCCGCTATTTTGGACGCTTATGGCATCAAGCTGACTGGTTTTCTGGCGTGGTTGGGTTGGCTGTTCGTGCATATATTTTATCTAATTGGCTTCCGCAATCGGGCCATCGTGCTACTGACCTGGGCTTACAACTATTTCACCTATGACCGGGGGACGCGCCTGATTAGCGGACGCACCCACAATTGGTAAAATAAATCAAATGCTTTACGAATTAGAAACTAACTGGATGCGGCTGACCGAACATTCTGTTTTTGAAAGAGTAACCGCGCAACTTGTCCACGAAGTCTTCCTGGATTTAGTGGCGCGTTACTCTGAGCCACACCGTTTTTATCATACTGTTGCCCATATTGATAACTTGTTTACTACTATTGGCACTATCAGAAAATTTTCCGACACGGTAGAACCGGATTACTCCACGATAATCACTCTGGCAATCTGGTTTCACGACGTTATTTATAATACTCGTGCCAGCGACAATGAAGAAAAAAGTATCGAATACGCTGAAACTGTTTTGACCCGCCTTAATGTGTGTCGAGCTACGCTTGACCGAGTGAAAACTCTGATTTTAGCCACCGAAAAACATCACCCCCCAAATGAGGACTTGACCTGCCAGATTTTCCTGGACGCTGATTTAGCAATTTTGAGTGCCAATTCTCGCGAATATAACCAGTACGCCCAGGCCATTCGTCACGAATACGCCTGGATACCTCTCAATGAATATCGGGTCGGGCGTAAGCGGGTGTTGGAAAGCTTTTTGCAGCGCGAACGACTTTACTTCACCGCGTATATGTACACCACGAAGGAAACTGCGGCCCGCATCAATTTGAAAGCGGAAAGCGAAAGCCTGAGCCTTTAACTGCTTAATTATGGCCCGCATCACAAAACCCCCTGCGGGCTTGTAACGATTGTGTAACGTTGGTTTGCTACACTGCATCTAGCCAGGAAAACTGTTTTTGCAAGTAGCAAGCGTCTGGCAACCAACACACAGGAGGACACATTGAGCAGGACTAAACAACCTTATCTAATAGTGCTGATTTTGTTAATTACGGTGGCGATGCTGCTGGCCGCTTGCGGCGATGCGCCCACCGCCACCCCCGCTCCCACTACGAAGGCCGCAGCCACTACTACTGTCGCTGTTACCACTGCCGCCGCTACCACTGCCGCCGCAACTACGGTAGCCGCGCCGACGACAGCCGCCGCTACCACTGCCGCCCCTGCTACCACAGCCGCACCCCAAGCCAGTGTGATTGGCCCGGTCAAAAAAGGCGGTTACATCATCACTATTAACTCTATCGTTAAGGAAGACAAAGACGCTTACGGTGGTGCGCCCGAAGCTGGTTTCCAACTCCTTGATATGGACGTAACTATTGGCAGCGAAAAAGACAGTGGCATTGGGTCTAACTTTCTCTACGCCACGCTCAAAGATGCGGCTGGTAAGACCTACAATCTGGATTTCCCAGCCACCAAGACCCCTTCTTTCCCGGCCCAAAACGATATTCCGGCGGGCAAGTCGGTACACGGCTGGTTGATGTTTAACGTACCGCTCACGGCCAAAGGGTTGGTGTTTGTCTATAGCCCTATATCCATAGACGACATAGTTATTGAGATGCCGCTTGACGGTAGCAATCCGGCCCCTGCCACTACAGCCGCACCTACGACGGCAGCTGCCAGCAGCTTGCAATTCAAACCTTTCACCTCCCCGGACGGTAGCTTTACGGTTATGATGCCCGGCACGCCGAAAGCGACCCAACAGCCCACTACTGCTGGAGGCCAAAGTTTGACCTCTAACAGGTACATCCTGGAGTTGACCAGTCCAGAAGCAGCTTACGCTATTTCTTACGTGGATTACCCGGCTAACCTCAAGCTTGACCCTACCCTTACCTTGACTGGCGCACGTGATGGGCAGATTGGGACTGGCAAATTAGGCAGCGATAAAGAAATTAAGCTCGATACAGTGCCAGGCCACGAATTCGACATACCCGCAGTGGCATTTATTTCAAGAGTCATATTTTCTACAGCAACAACCGCCTGTACCAGTTGATTGTAGGCTACCCAGATGGCAAGCAAAATGCTGCCGATATTCAGACCTTCCTGGACTCGTTCAAAATTACGGCTGCGCCCGCTACCTCAAGCACACCCGTAGCTAATGCCAACACACCCAATACCATCGAAATCGCGGTTGACCCAGCGGTTACGGCTGGTGTGACCAAGAGCTTGCCTGGCATTCCTGATTTAGCCGTCAAAATGTTTGTCAGCGATGCAACTGCCGTTGATGTAACGAACGAATTGGACGCTTTCATAGTAAGTACAGGTTACAAATTTGCCCTCCCCGGCGAAACCAAACCAGCTAAACAAGGCGATTCTTACGGAGCTTTTTACACCAAAACTGGTGGGCCTGATGTTTTGTTGGCCGTAGCTCCAGTTTCGGACGACCCGGCGCAGATGGCTCAAACCCTTAAAGACCTGGCCCTACCCGGACTTGAGCAAGCCGACCCAACTAGATTGCAGGCCCAACTCAAAGGTCATAAAAGTCTAGTTATTAGCCTGGGGGGTACAGGTTTGGGTCAGATTTTGTTTAATAATAGCAGCACTGCTACCCCAGCAGCGACTACCGCCCCCGTCGCCGCAACCAAACCTGTCGCTACTACTACGCCTGCCCCAGCCACCCCAACGGCTGCTATTGCTGACCCAACCGAAATTGCGCTTGACCCGGCCATCAAAGCGGCTTTGACTAAAGAATTAGCGGTTGTCAGCGACTTGACCATCAAAATGTTTGTCAGCGATGACGCACCCCAACATCTGGCTACCTCAATAGAAGATAGTTTTATCCAATCCGGTTACAAATTCAATATACCGGGCGCGACCAAAGTTATCCAAAGTGGCACTGGCTATGTTGGTAATTATGCTAAAGACGGTGTACCAGAAGCTTTGTTCGAGGTTGGCACTTTGTCCGACGACCCGGCCCAACTTGCCAAGAACTTTAAGGATTTAGACGTGCCGGGTACCGATCAGATGGATATGGCTAAGTTCCAGGCGGCCACCAAAGGTCACAAAAGTCTAGTGATATTGCTACGAGGGACGGGTTTGAGCAACGCCATCTACGGTAGTGGTAGCACCAGTGCTACCCCCGCCGCCGCCAGCAAGAGCGACTTGCAAGAGATTACCGTTGACCCGGCAATCCAGGCTGGTTTTGCTAAACAGGCTAATACCGTATCTGATTTGAGCGTCAAAATGTTTGTCAGTGATGCCACCCCGGACGACATAGCTACCACTACCGACTCCGGTTTGATTAAAAGCGGCTACAAATACAACCTATCTTCTCAAACCAGTATTTACAAACTTGACGACAATCAAAGCTATCTGGCGGCTTACATGAAAACTGGCACAGCAGACCTACTGCTTGTGGTTGGTACGCTATCCGACGACCCAGCCACACTTGCCAACAATTTGCAGCCGTTGAAAATTCCAGGTTTAGACCAGGCAAACACGGCTAAATTTATGGCGACGGTCAAGGGTCATAAAACCTTGATAGTGCTGGTATCCGGTACAGACCTGGTGAAAGCTTTATATACTAAATAGGCGATTGTGCTAGTCACCAATCTTCATCAGTAAGGCCGTCCGCGACTCGATTTTAACCACTGACTTTGTGGGTAAGCGGGTCAGAGACGGCTTTGCTACAACAACCATCTGCACGCTATTACTCTTGAGGACTTATTCTTTATTCTCAAATGTGGCCTTTAGCACACCAAAACCTGCGGGCTTGTAACGATTGTGTGACGTTGGCTTGCTAAACTACATTTAGCCAGGAAAAAGCTTTTGCAAGTAGCAAGCGGCTGGCAACCAATATCCAGGAGAACACCATGAGCAGAACTAAACAATCCTATCTGATAGTGCTGATATTGTTAATCACAGTGGCGATGCTGCTGGTCGCTTGCGGCGATGCCGCCACTGCCACCCCCGCTCCCACTACAACGGCGGCAGTAGCTACCTCTACGACAACAGCCGCTACGACTACCGCCGCCGCTACGACTACCGCCGCCCCTACAACCACTGTTCCAGCTACCACCACGGTTGTGCCAACCGCTACCACCGCCCCAACTGTAACTACGGCTACGGCGGTGAGCAGCACCGCCTTTAAGCCCTTTGTCTCCCAAACGGGTAATTTCAGCGTGTTGTTGCCGTTCGTGCCGCAAGAACTCAACTACCCTTACAACCTGGTTACTTCTGACTCAATGGTTGATACTCATAATTTCTCCGACCCAAAACTAGGCAATAGCAAGATAGGCTACTCGGTATCTTATGGAGATTTGACTAAAGATGTTGAAACCCGGCTGGGCGTGAAAGGTATTCTTAATTCCGCCCTTTACCGATTTGTGCAACAAAGCAATTTGAAACTTCTGAGCCAAAAAGACATCATGCTTGGCAACGTGAAAGGTGTTGAGGCAGAGGCAACTCACGATGACACTTACATCTATGTACGATTGTTTTATGCCAACAACCGCTTATATGAATTGTTCGCTGGTTCCCCGCAGAGCTTGAAAGACACGCCCGAAATAAAGACTTTCCTGGACTCGTTTCAAATTACGGGTAGTCAACCTCAAGCCGAAGCTACCCCGCTGCCACCCGCAATAGCTTTACCAGCCGCCATCAGCCCTAACCTGACCGAAATTTCGGCAGACCCGACAGTAGTTGCCGCTTTCGCCAAACAGTTGCCAAAAGTGTCCGATTTAAGCGTCAAATGGTATGTTAGTAGTCAGGCAGTGGACGATTTGGTGTTAGCGGCTGATGCTAATTTGATAAAGTCCGGCTATCAATTCGATATACCGAATAAGACCCACCCAGCTAAGACAGGGGCAGACTATGCTGGTATTTATGGCCGGGTGGGTACGCCGGATTTAGTGGTAACTTTCGTACCAATTTCCGATGATGTGAACGAGTTAAGCCAAAACGTCAAGAAGTTGGGCTTGCCAGGGTTGGACGGGCTGGATTACAATAAGCTGGCGACCCAACTCAAAGGTCAAAAAAGCTTTGTGCTAGTAGCAACGGGTAAAGATCTGGCATACGAGCTTCTTTATGATTACAGTGCTGCAAACTCAAGCTCCACCCCTACTCCTGCCCCTACTGCCGACCAAACCGTTCCGGCTACCCCGGCTACCAACACCACCCCCGACCCCAACCTTGCGCCTGTCGAAATTGCGGTTGACCCGGCGGTAAAGGCTGCCCTTGCCAAGAAATATCCCGGCGTACTCAATTTGCAAATCAAATGGTCTGTCAGCGACGCTCCGGTGGAAAAATTGGTCAAAGATACCGAAACCTCTTTAGGAATATCTGGTTACGCCTCGACTGACTCAGGGAATACCTTGACCAAAACGGGTTCTTATTATAGTGGTCTTTACAGCTTAGGTCGCTATCCTGATATATTAATTGCTATTGCGCCCATATCGGATAGTTCTCCGTTGGGTGGCGCAATCGGGGAGCTTAACATTCCGGGGATGGCTCAAATTGATGTCAGCAAGTTTACAGCCCAGGTCAAAGGTAAAAAGACTTTTATCTTGAACGTAGCTGGTGTGGGTCTGGCTAAGGCTTTGCAAGCCTCCAGTGCGACTACCACTACCGCCGTACCTGTAACTCCGGCTGCGACCCTTAGTTCAGCTACCAGCAAACTGATCGAAATCGCGGTTGACCCGGCCATCACTGCCGACATAGCCAAAGAATTGAATGGCGCAGTAACGGATTTATCTGTTAAAATGTTCGTCAGCGATGGGACAGCCGAAAATCTTGCGGCGAATAAGAATGCGGCTTTGCTAAATAATGACTACACCTACGCTATTCCGAATGAAATCTCGGTGAAGAAATATAACGACGATGATTATCACGGTGGCTATAGCAAAGCCGGAACAGCCGATATTTTCTTTGAAGCCGGTGGGCTTTCTGCTGACCCTACCCAACTTGCAACCGACCTGAAAAATATCGGCTTCCCCCACGTGGAACAGCTAGATATTAGCAAGTTGGCAGCGCAGGTCAAGGGCCAAAAGAGCTTGATGTTAGTGATTAGCGGGACTGGTTTGCTCAAAGCTGCTTACCAGCCCTAGTAGCCAGGGGTATTTGTCATTCCGAGGCACGAGGAATCTCTTATTTGAAAACAGGATTAGGCACCACAGCAACCAGTTGACGACACGGAGTTCACGGAGAGGGAACAGCAGAATGCCAAACCTGGGCTTGGTGCAAATCTTCTTGTCCCTACTCCGTGTCGTCAACTGGTTGCTGTGGTGAATGAACACAAAAATGTTAGCAGTTAGCCAGGCAGACATCGCAAAAATACTAGATTGGGGCGAGGCGGTGCAAACTATCGAAGCCGCCTTTGCCGCCCTTTCGACGGGCCACGCCACTGTGCCGTTGCGGGGAGGTTTGCCTGTCCCCGAATACGACGGTTTGCTCCTGATGATGCCCGGCTTGATTTCCAGCACGAGCGGGCTGACAGACGAAGCGGGGCTGGCGGTCAAAATGGTGAGCGTGTTCGGGAGCAATCCGGCCCGCCACCTGCCCTTGATACATGGTTTGGTAGTGTTATTCGAGCCTGATACTGGCCGCCCTCTAGCTCTTTTTGATGGCGGCACTCTTACGGCTATCAGGACGGGTGCGGCCAGTGGCGTAGCTACCAAGCATCTGGCCCGTGCCGATGCGTCGGTTGTGGCTTTATTTGGGGCAGGTGTGCAGGCCGAGACCCAATTGTGGGCAGTGGCGGCGGTGCGTCCGGTCAGAGCGGTGCGCGTCTGGAGCCGTGACCAGGCAAAGGCAGCGGGTTTTTGCCAAAAAATGCAAACCGCTTTGAAAGTTCCTGTAGCCCTTGCCGCCAGTGGACGTGACGCTTTGACGCACGCCGACATAATTATTACAGCTACCACCAGTAGCACACCCGTTTTTGATGATGCTGATGTGCCTGACGGGGTGCATATCAATGGAGTAGGTTCGTACACTCAACTTATGCGCGAAGTGCCGGGCGAGACGGTGGCGCGGGCGACGGTAGTAGTTGATGCCCGCGCAGGTGCTTTGGCCGAGGCGGGCGACCTCCTTATTCCGATAAGCGAAGGCAAATTTGATGCCAGCCATATCTATGCCGAAATAGGCGAGATTTGCGCTGGTCTCAAGCCGGGCCGGGCCGGATTAAGCCACGAAGCCATTACTTTTTTCAAATCGGTAGGCAACGCGGTACAGGACGTGGCGATGGCTCGTTATCTGTATGCGAAAGCGCGGGCGGCAGGTTTGGGCCAGCAGGTAGCTTTGTAGCAAGGCTCACAGATTGGCTATTGACAGGCAGTGTCAATATATGTAATAATGCCCACAATCGAATATCAACCAAAAACTACGAAAGAGTTATAGTAGGGCGGTTTGGTAACTGCCAGAGAGCAGCCGGAAGGTGCGAGGCTGTAGTACGAACCCTACCCGAATTTCGCTCTGGAGTTGTTGGCCGAACGCCAGGATTAATTGCCAGTAAGCCAAACCGGGTGCGCCCGTTATCGCGACGGAGTATTCAACTCACTTTTGTTGTAATTATTAATATAGGGACGCGACTAACTGCACCCGTTACAAGAAAAGGGGCGCGTACTTGCCGAGGTTGTGGCGGTGACGTTACAACGCAATAAGGTGGTAACACGAAAGTTATCTGCTATTTCCAAGAATAGTCGAGCTTCTCGTCCTTATGTTTTTGATTTATTCAAAACAAGGCGGGAAGTTTTTTATTGCCCAAAATCTGGCTCTTTCCCCGCCTCCTATCAAATCAAGCCGGGGGTTAGAGTGTCAAACGAAACTATAAATTCCACCATTCGAGTGATAAATTCCACGAGTTCTAGTTCTAACCAGCTGCGGGTGCGCGGAGTGCGCGGGGCGATTAGCGTAGGCGAAAATACCGCCGAGGCTATTTATGAAGCGACAGCCAGCTTAGTTCGCACTATCTTCGAGGTCAACCAGCTTGAAGCCGAGGACGTTGCCAGCATCTTTTTTACCACCACCCGCGATCTGGATGCCGCTTTTCCGGCCCTGGCCGTGCGGCGTGATTTAGGTTTGACTGATATTCCTATGATGTGTAGTCACGAGATGGAGGTTAGAGGCGCATTGCCCCGCATCGTGCGTGTGATGTTCCACGTCAACACCACCCGTTCCGCCGTAGAGATACGCCACGTTTATTTGCGGGAGGCGGTGGCTTTGCGCCCGGACAAGGTTTTGGGATGACAACTTTGTGAGATTTTTAACGTATATAATATGAAAAAGTATAGAAGCAAGGGGAGATTGCAGATATGACAGCAGCGATAGCCGAGATTGAAACGAAACCCGCCACGCCAACCGTGAGCAAAAAATATAGATTGTGTAGCCGCGAGTACCAGCCTCAAGATACGATTGTGCGAGTGGGCGACATAACTATCGGGGGCAGCGAAGTGGTGGTGATGGCCGGGCCGTGTGCCGTCGAAAACGAATATCAGCTGCTGGTCACGGCTTTGGCAGTCCGCGAGGCGGGCGCAAAAGTTTTACGGGGTGGGGCGTTTAAACCGCGCACTTCGCCTTATGCCTTCCGGGGTTTGGGCGAAGCAGGTTTGAAATTATTGGCCCACGCGCGGCAGGAAACTGGCCTCAAAGTGATTACCGAGGTTTTGACACCCGGCGACGTAGATATTGTGGCCGAGTATGCCGACATTTTGCAAATCGGCACACGCAATATGCAAAACTTTTTATTGTTGGAAGAAGCGGGCCGTTCGCGCAAGCCCGTTTTGCTCAAACGCGGAATGTCGGCCACGATTGAAGAATGGTTATTGTCGGCGGAATATATTGTCAAGGCGGGCAACCCCAATGTAATTTTGTGCGAACGGGGTATCCGCACCTATGACACTATGACCCGCAACACCTTTGATTTGAGTGCCATCCCGCTCGTCAAACGCTTGAGTCACCTGCCGATTATAGCCGACCCCAGCCACGCGACGGGCAAATGGTATCTGGTAGAGGCGGTGGCGTTGGGTTCGATAGCGGCGGGAGCGGACGGTTTGATTATCGAGGTTCACCCTGACCCCGACCACGCCCTAAGTGACGGGCCGGAGTCTTTGACTTTCGAGAATTTCGCCAGGTTAATGCCCAAAGCCAACGCGGTGGCAATAGCAGTTGGCCGCAACGTTAATACCGCCTTTTGAGGAGGCGGCACGCCGGGTGTGGTGCAGATTTGGAGGCACCGATGGTTATGAACTTTAACGAAATAACCCGTGTACGGCGAAGGGGTACGCCAACGGTTAAAACCCACCCAGGGGGTACCCGCTATTCACCCCAAACCTGATAAATCAGGTTCTAACAACACGTTTTAACGGGTTTGGGGTGAATAGCGGGTACCCCCTGGGTGGGTTTTAACCGTTGGCGACGGAAACAGACCACAAAAACGTGTGTCACACTCCTATTGGGATTAGCACCTATTTTCAATAGGTGTATAATTGAGTTAGTATTTTGGTAAGAAACAAGGAAAGCAGTCAGGGTAATAAACCAGTGAAGCAATTGGAAATGGACACAAAAGCGCAAATAACCGAGCCGCTCAAGCATTCGGAAGTTGCCAAACGGCGCGGCCAAACCGATAATTTGGTCAGCAAGGCCAATCGGGAGACGGCGCGGTTACAGGCTGTCTTTAAGGTGGGGCGCAAAGTCACCAGCATTTTAGACCTTGACCGTCTGCTGGACGAAACGGCCCGGCTAATTATCAAAGAATTTGGCTACGAATACGTGGCAATCCAGTTGCGCGATTTGCTAGACCCTGACTTTTTTTATCACACAGCTTGCGGTGATGGTGAATGCCAGTTGCGGGGGCGGTTTCGGCGTTCCATCAATACAGGTATTATCGGTTGGGTAATTCGGCACGGTGAGACTCGCCTGGCTAATGATATTACGCTCGACCCGGTTTTTATGCCCGCGCCCTGGTTTGATACCAAAGCCGAACTCGAAATCCCTCTAAAAATTAACGATAACGTTTTGGGCGTACTGACCATCGAAGCCAGCGAAATCAACGCCTTCGACCCGACAGATGTGCCAGTGCTGGAAATTTTGGCTGACCTGATTGCGATTGCCATCCAAAATGCTCGTTCTAGTTCCAGAGCGCGGGAAGCCGCCATTGCCGAGGAACGCAATCGGTTGGCCCGCGAACTGCACGATGATACTATCCAGTCCCTTATCGGGATTGAACGCCAGTTGGACTTGTTGCGTTGGGATTTGGTGGAGCTTTACGATGGTTTGCCCGAAATGGCCGAACGCCGCCTCAACCGGTTGCAAGATGCGCTGGATAACACAGTCAAGAATTTGCGTTTGCTTAGTCGAGATTTACAACCGCAGATTTTACACGATTTAGGTTTGGCCGCCGCGCTTGAAACCTTAGTCAGCGATTTGTCTCGCAACGACCAAAAGCTTCAAGCCGAGTTTTTCAAAAGAGGCGATGAAATCCGCTTGCGGCGGGACATTGAACTGAACATTTATCGGATTGCTCAAGAAGCTTTGACCAATATTATTAAGCACGCCAAAGCCCACCACGTCAAGTTGAGCATTTGTTACGACGAAAACGAGGTGCAGCTTTCGGTGGAGGACGATGGCAAGGGTTTCAAAGTGCCGGAAGATTTTAGCCAGATGGCTCTCAAGGGCGGGATGGGTCTTTTGAATATGCGTCAACGGGCCACCGAGACGGGCGGCGTGCTTACCATCGAGTCCAAATCCGGCCAGGGTACTTTGATTTGTCTGAAAATGCCGCTAAGTTGTTAGCAAGCTGGCTACTGTATTCTGACCCGCTCCAAATCGAGGTCGTGCTGGACACGCCGCAATACCTCATCGTTGATGACCCCGTTGTTGCGAAGGTCAATGACTGCGGCCAACTCTACGTCTAACAAATCTAGTTCCAGGCGTTGGAACTGGCTGAAATGTGCTTCGGTTTCGCCGTCCTGGTCGCCATGATAGCGGGCGGCAAAGCGGCGGATACGAGCTTCATACTGGCGGCCCATTTTTTCTACCATTTCGGTGCTAATGCCGTCGTTTTGGGCCAGCTGGTGTAGGCGGTCTTTTCCGGCGCGGGCTGCCACCAGCCGGGCTTTGTCCTCCTCGCGCTCCCCACCTCCATCGTCCACCACTTTCAATACTTTGATTATCAAGGGCAGGGTCAGCCCTTGTACCACCAGGGTTGCCAGGATTACACAAAAGGTCAGGAAGATAATTAAATCGCGTTGTGGAAAGGGTGGCCCGCCTTCGCTGATTACGACGGGGATAGCCAGAGCCGAGGCCAGGGAGACGATACCCCGCATCCCTGTCCAGGCCACTATCACAGCGTGCTGCCAGGGTGGAAAAGGGTCGTGTTCGCGGGTGCGTTTGGGCAGTCGGGGTAGATATGTGCCAGGAAAGACCCAAGCAATCCGTACCACTATTACGGTCAAACAGATGGCGAAAGCGTACCAAATTAAAGTAAAAGTTTCCCCATCCAGGCGTTCGACCACGCTACGTAGTTGTAAGCCGATAAGTATAAAAATTAGCCCGTTGAGCAAGAAGATGACAATGTCCCAAATCGGGAACGCCTGCACTCGTAATTCCGCCGTCATAGTGTTGAAACGCGGCTGACTATGCAAAAGGCCCAAAGCTATGACTGCCAAAACGCCGGAAACCTTAAAAACCTGGTCGGCCAGGATGTAAGTGGCGTAACCGGAAAGAAAGGTAAGAGTGATATAAACCGAAACATCGTTGTTGAGGCGACGGAAAATGGGTATAAGCACCAGACCTGAGACTATCCCTACTGCAACGCCGCCGCCCGCCGCCAACAAAAAATTTCCTCCAGCCTCTAGTAAAGAAAAAGTCCCGCTTGTCACCGCCACTAATGCGGCCCGATAAGCTACAAGCGCAGTCGCATCGTTGAGCAGACTTTCTCCTTCCAAAACGGTGACGATGCGGCGGGGCAGTTGCAACCGTTGGGCGATGGCAGAGGCAGCCACCGCGTCGGGAGGCGCGACGATAGCACCTAGTACGAAAGCGGCGGCCCAGGGCAAACCCGGAATTATCAGATGGGCCACGAGTGCCACTGCCCCCATCGTTGCCAGTACCAGCCCCACCGCCAACAACCCAATAGAACGGATACTGGCACGGAAATCGCGGGTTGGTGTCAGGTAAGCCGCATATTGCAGGATCGGCGGCAAGAAAAGAATAAAAACCAGTTCGGGTTGAAGTTCGATTTTAGGCAAACCCGGCACAAAACCCATAACCAGACCGGCCAACACAAGCAGAATAGGGTAGGACACTTGTAGCTTACGAGCCAGAGCCACCAGCATAATCATGACTGCAAGCAGACCCAGCACTAATTCTATATCTTTCAAAGTTAAAGCCTCCGCGTCTCATTTCCGAATGCGTACTAAGATTTGGCTAATTTAACTGGTTTTTGGCGGCTATGTCAAGAGGTATCATCTCAAAAAGTAGGGTTGTTGCCCCAAACGTGGGGGCGCGATAATGAGAAGATACATCAAGGGTATTAGAGCTTTTAAGGCGTGAAGACAAATTTGGGGGAGTTTTTGACCTGTCTGGCGACAGTACAGTAAAGAGTGAAACACGTTTGTGGCTAAAGGGGCAGAATTTAGAAGGGTAGGAGTTTGTGGTTGGTTACAACCCCGCGATGCGGGCGAGGCTAATTGCCCCGACGTTGCACCAGTTCGGCTTGCAGGTAAGAAATGACGGCCTTTTTATATTCAGTGTTAAAACTGCGGCTACTGGCCCGTAGTTGTAGCCAATCAATCCGGCGGTAAAGGTCGCTGTTGCTAACCTCCGTACCCAACTTATTATAAAGTTTATATTCAGCCGAGTTTGCAGGTGCTTGGGCAATCACACTTTCAATTTCGTTGACCATTTTAATACCTCTATAATTTCAAATCCAGACAACATAGACAGCGTACTTCTGCGCCCGTAAGTTCTACGAACTACGCGAATGCAGGGCTACGCCGCCTACAAACTAAAATCAATATGGTTAAACGGTCTCAGTCTTAAAGCGGCTTATTCAGGTTTCCCAAAACATAGCCGATTTAGGATTTAGTAGCGACCACGGCCACCGCCGCCGCCACCACCGCCGCGACGGTCATTGCCGTAACCACCGCCGCCACCGCCACCGCCGCCGTAACCACCACTGCGCTGAGGGCGGTCAGTCTGAGGACGGGCTTCGTTGACAGTCAGGGTGCGACCTTCGAAGTCCGTGCCGTTGAGCGTGTTAATAGCCTGGTCTGCTTCGCTATCGTTGCTCATCTCGACAAAGCCAAAACCCTTCGCCCGACCAGTTTCCCGGTCAGTGATGATGCGGGCCGAATCTACTGCCCCGATTTGGGCAAACAGATTCATCAGGCTTTCTTCGCTAGTGCCGTAGGACAGTCCACCCACATACAATTTCTTACTCATCTTCGTTAAAATCCTTTCAATGTGAAAAACCAAAAATTATCCGCTTCTGTTGTTAGCAACAAAATGGCGGTTATTGTAAACCAAACGGCGTAATTGCTCTAGCTTGATTATCTCAGATTTGCTAAGGCCAGCCGCTTGTTGTAAATGTCCAAGTAAGCCAGGGCCAGCTACGATGGGGTCAGCTTGCACCCGGTCAAACCCTTGTATAACCTTTATATCAGCTTCGGTGAAAGTGGTATTAGGTAGTTTTTTATTTGGGAAGTCCATCCCTACCCGTGTAATCAGGTCTTTACAAGCTATCAAGATATTAATTGCATCAGTTTCGCTCATCATCTCTGATTGTACCTCCCTTCCGCTTTTAGAAAAGTCTTAGTGCCGTGGTCTAAACGACACCCAACAAACTTATTACAGCTACGCTAATAAGACAATAAGCTTGCCTTCGGCCTGGAAAGCATAGAAACAAGTAAAGCAGTGATTTTTAGAAGTTGCTAAACAAGTCGAAATTGAAGGTGTAATCTAGTGCTATCCCAAAAGGCCACGTACAAAAAGCCTGAAAGAGAAAGCAAAAACTCAGAAGAGTCAGGAGAGGAGACGGAGTTTCTCGAGTGCTTTGTGCAAATATCAAACAGGTTTTTATCTTACTTGCTTATTATACCACATTTATATCAAAATGCAAGCCATTTGAGAGGCTATTTCTATTAGCTTATGCAAGTTGTCAGGCCCGTTTGACCAGTTCGCGTTCGCGTTGTGGTGTTTCCAAACGTGGCCTAACGGAGCCTGGGCTGGTTTCTAAAATGGGTAGGGTTACAGTGAATTTAGTGCCTAGACCTGGCTGGCTCTCGACTTCGATTTTACCTCCGTGTGCCAGAACTATTTCGCGGCAAATAGTCAGACCCAAACCCAACCCGCCCGCCGCTTCTTCGACAGGCTTGCTCCGCGACTTATCGGCCTGATAAAACCGCTCGAAAACACGGGGCAAATCGGCTTGAGGAATACCAGCCCCACTGTCGGCCACACTCGCTACCACCTGCTTGCCTAGCTGTCGGCAGCCTACCTTAATTTGTCCTTCGGCGGGCGTGTATTTAAGGGCGTTGTCTATCAAGTTGTTGAAAACCTGTCGCAAGCGGTCCTGGTCTCCCAATATCGGGGCAGTAGGTTGTAGCTGGTTGATTAGCTGCACGCCGTTTTCGGTGGCCCTGGGCGAGAAACTTGCTAATGTGCCATCCAAAAGCTCGGTCAAGTCTAGCGGCTCTTTAATGAAGCGGGCTGTGCCGCTTTCGAGTTTGGACAATTCTAACAAACTGTTGACGAGCCTGATGGTGCGCTCGGTTTCTTTGTTGATAATTTGAGCGGGTAGCGCAAAATCTTCAAAACGACGCAGCGTACCGTCGGTCATTGCCTGCGAGAAGCCCCGAATAGCCGTGAGCGGAGTTTTTAGTTCGTGCGAAACGTTGGCAATCAATTCGCGCTGCATCCTTTGGTACTCTTCGACTTCGTGGGTCATGTGGTTAAAACTTTCGGCAAGGCGAGCCAGTTCCGCGCCGCCCTGGACAGGCACGGTCTGGCTATAATCACCACGTGCAATGGCTTCGCTGGCGGCAGTGACCTTGACCAATGGTTTGGCGATGCTACGGGCCAGAATTAGCCCCGCCACAAAAGCTACTACCAAAGCCGCCACACCCGCCACCGCTAAAATTTTGGCTAGGTTGCTCAAAACTGGCTGGTGGGGCGGCACAAGTACGATAGCTGCTAAGACATATTCGAGCGGTCTGCGGTTTTGAAGGCTCTGAGCCTGGTTGAGACCAAAAAGATTGGGTATATCAACCGCATTCACCGTTTTATAGACTACAGTAGCTTTTGCGCCATTTGTGGGCAGGGTTACTTCCTGGCAGTAATCTGCGTTGGAGGTTGGACATCTAAATTCAGTGGTTTCGCGTATTTTTTGCACCGCTTTGGAGTTGGCTGAAGAAACTGTCGCATACAAGCTATTGAGGGAAGAACCTACCAGCGAGTGATCGGACGCGGTATCAACTACCACCATTCCTTGTTGCAGCACCAGCAACTGCACATTTTGGCGGGCAGCAATCTCGGCAAACTGGTTACGCACAAAATCCAGGTCGGGCGGCGGCGGGTAGTTGAAAATCTGGCTAGACGGAGTGATGGGCGTACCATAATAGGGTTTGAAAGGATTTTCTATACCGAGGTAGGTAAACCTGGCCGCTCTCGGCGCGGTAATCAAACCCCGCACCCGGTCAAGTGCGCTGGCTGCCACGCCTTTGCTATTATCGTAAGTCGCGTCATCTTTCTCGTTCTGGCTATTTACTAGCAAGGGCAAAGCCAGGCCGCCCACCACCGCTAAAGCGATGAGAACAACCACGAAATATGATAATATCAAAGTGGTACGTAAGCGAAAATTTTGGAACACCGCTTTTGTCCTATTTTAGCTTTCTCGGCTTTCTACCATTCTCTACCAACCAGTAACCATTGTATTGTAGTATTATAAGGCAGATATGTAAAATCGGTGTTAAATTTATCATTGGTTATGACAAGGAGCAAAAAGTGCGATTTGTGGTTTTGGGCGACTTACACTACAGCTTTTATGCTGACCCGACGATTACCCAGGGGCGCGAGCTTTTCTACGATAATTTGCTGACCGAGATTGCGGACTTACAGCCTGATGTGGTTTTTTCGATTGGCGACGCGGTGAACGAAGGGCGCGTGCAAGAATTTGAAGGGTTGCTAAGTCTGGTCAAAAAGCGCGGTTTGCGTGACCGTTTTGTGATTGTGACGGGCAATCATGACGTGCGAAAAAATCCTAGAAAAAGCTTACGTTCCATTTTACAACCTCCGGCCCGCTTCTGGCCGAACTATGAGGTGCCGGATAGTGGCTATTACGCTTTCGATTATGGCGCGGCCCTCTTCGTGGTGCTAGATACGACTAAGGAGTTGTTAAGCGAAACAGATTGGGGTGGCGTTATTGACCACGCTCAATTAGAGTGGCTTAGAACCGAAGTTAGCAACTTTAACCAGCGCAGCCAGCCGCAACTATTGATTGTTTTGGCTCATCACCCGCTCCAAAACACCACTACTAAGTCGGCTAAAGAGATGATGAATATCAGTAATTCGGCTGAGGTTTGGGAAGTATTGGCGGGTTTGAAGCGAGGGCGGGGTCTTTATTTCAACGGTCACAACCACGTAAATAGCCTGGCTGTCCGCGACCAGTGGTATTTTGTCCAGGCTGGTGCGCCCTATCGTTGCGGAGATTATCGGGTTTGTGACATCACACCGAATGATGCAGGTGGTTTGAAAATAGAAATCGCCACCCACGACATCGGCAATGGTTCTGAAAGCACTTTTGCTTTGGCAAACCAGTTAGGGGACGCGCTTGAGCATTTCGGGGTGCAGGAGCAGCCCAAAGGCACACCCACTGACCGCCAGTTGGTTTTTGAAAGTCGTTAATCTTGGGTTTTTATCAACTTGATGGCTTTTTCGGGGCAGGCAGTCACGCATAAGCCGCAACCGTGACAATCCGCCGCCCGCACCGCGAAGGCTTGTTGGCCGCCGTGTACTCTCAGCTTTAGCTGGCCCACCAGCGATAGCTCTTTGCGTTCGTCGCCCGTCAGTTTGCGTATCTCGAAGACGTTGTATGGGCAGACAGCCACGCAATCAGCCTTAGCCTCACATTTGTTGCGATTGACCTGGGGCATCAGGTGGCCCGCTTTGAAGCGACAATCGGCCTGGGCCTGAGATTTTTGGATAGCCACAATATTTCTCCTTGAGTTGGTGCTACGATGCTAAAATTATAGTTGTTGCTACTATTATTTGCAAACACAAAAATATGCACCACACGTATCATCTCAAAGATGTGGGGTGTAGGGGCGTGATTTATCACGCCCCTACTTTTTGAGATGATACAACCATACTCTAAATAGGTTATCAAATACCCGGCCTATTTATGCTATGCTATACTAGCAGAAGGTGAATAACTGATATGCTTGAGTTCGAAAGCCTTAATTATTTGCGGTTGCAGCAACTGGCCGATAGTGCTTTGCCTATCGGAACGGCGGCCCACTCTTTCGGCCTGGAAATGCTGGTGGCCGATGGGGTTTTGAGCGTTGCAGGGTTGGAAACTTTCTTGCGCGATTATCTGACCGAAAGCGGTTTGTTGGAAAGCGTGTTTGGTCGCGCGGCTTATCGTTTGAGTGACGATTTGCCAAATTTCGAGGCTGGCTGGCAAAATATGAACGAGCGGCTTAGTGCCTTTAAGACGGGTCGGGAGGCACGTGAGGCCAGTGCGAGTTTGGGCCGCCGCTTTTTGCAACTGGCTATGAATTTGGGAGAATGGCCCGTCTTGTATCGGGCTGCTCAGGTTTCACGCCTGACGGGTGGCGACGTGCATCTTTGCACCGCTTTTGGCCTGGCTGGTGGCGTGCTAACCGTCAGCGAAGACGTAACCTTGTTGGCTTATTTGCATCAGGCAGTGGCGGGTCTCATTTCGGCTTGCCAGCGTTTGTTGCCGCTCGGCCAGAGTCAGGCCAGCCGGATTTTGTGGAATTTGAAACCGTTTATTATCGAAACGATGTTGTCCGGCCGCGCGGTCAGTATAGATAGCCCAAACTTGAGTTGTTTTACGCCCCTACTGGATTTAGGAGTGATGCGTCACCCTAACCTGACCACGCGCTTGTTTATCAGTTAAAATATTAGTAGGGGCTTGTGCTAGTTACGGGCGGATTGTCATTCCGAGGAACGAGGAATCTCTAACCCAGTTCTCAGCTGCGAAATGACAAGGGCCGGGTTAGGGATTCCTCACTCCGCAGAGCCTCCGTTCGGAATGACAAAGCTAACTAGCACCAGTCCCTAACTAGGGAGATGTGCTAGTTAGAAATTAGTCGATTGTTGAAACCATTGGCGCACCTTCGCTACCCTTCATTCCGCAACAATCAGTTGACGCTTCATTCAGGGTGACAAGTCATCGGCCTAAGTAGTTACAAATATTATGCTAAAATAAGATGAGTAACAAATGCTAAATTTTACATTGCGCCCCGCCGAACTAGACGATTTATCAGGTTGTCTGGCTCTCGACGGCGGCTATATTACAAATTACGTTTGGCAGATGGAAGAACAAGTCGGTAGTTTCGATAGTTTTGGGGTTGCTGGAACTAACGAAACTCGTCCGCGCCCTAAAATTTTAGGCAAAAGTTCGTCGCCCACACCCGACGAATATCGGATTGCCTTCCGGCCTAGCCGTTTGCCACGTCCTCTGGCTGTACCCTCCCCTTTCAACGAACAAGATTTGCTCAACAACTGGAAAAAAACCGATTACCTGCTAGTGGCGGAAAATATACCGGGCGAGGCTGATTTAGGTCATCACGAGAGCCAGGCAACCAACGCTGGCAACCCGCTTGAGCCGGATTTCCCCGTCGCCCGTATCATTGGCTATATTGGCTTACAGGTGGATAGTATGCGGCACGTGGCCTGGCTCAGTTCTTATGTAGTGCAGCCCAACTTTCGGCGCAAAGGAGTGGGCCAGTCTTTGTATCGGGAAGCACGGGCCTGGGCCGAACGCCACCGTCTCCGCGCCTTGATGGTAGAACTGGAAACCAAAAACTACCCCGCTCTGCAATTTTTCCAGCAGCAAGGCTTTTTCTTCTGTGGTTATAACAGTGCCTACTATGCCAACCGCCAGCTAGCTCTTTTCTTTGGCTGCAAACTGCCCACTTTTGAGTAGCTTTCCAAACTTATCGCGCCAAAATTAGCAAACTTTCCTTGTTTTCCTCGGCCCATTATTTGCTTATACTTCTTTATGAAGGTAAGTGAGCTAGAGAAGGCTCTCCTGTAAAATACCACTTTGTTTAGTTGGATAATTAAAGTAACAGACGTAAGCCTTAAAAGGGGAAAACATTGTCCGAACATCTGGCTCAAGACCACTATATTGATAGTGAGAATAAGCCACTTCCGTTAGAACTAGAACCCGAACAAACTGTGCAGGCATCAAATTCTAAGGTCACTGGCCCGGCAGAAAGTTCTGCTGTATCTGCCCCTGGTGAGGACATTTTATCACCTATTACTACGCTCGAACCTACACCTGTAATAGTTGATGTAGAGGCCGAGCTTGCAAAAATCAATATAGAGGTCGAAAACGCCCCCGCACTAGCCGAAGAAGTGTTACAGTTTGAAGGGGCAATGACCACCCCAGAGCCGCTTGTTTATACTACAGATGTGGCTGAAAACACTCTCATTACCGACGACAACAGCCTCTTAACCGTCTGGTTGTTCCAGCCACATAGCACTGCCCGCATTATTAAACTGTCAGAGGTAGCCCAGCTGGTAACGGCAGACGAAAATTTTATCTGGCTCGACCTTTCCAGCTATTCTGAAAACAAGCTACGGGAAATCGCCCATATTTTAGCTTTACACCCCCTCGCTGTCCGCGCAACCCTGGCTTCGTGGCAACGCCCCCGTTACAGCAATTTTCGTAACCAGTTTTTTGTCACCACCACTATTGCCCATCTTAACCCCCAACTGCACCGCGTGTTTGCGGGGGAGCTAGATTTGTTCGTGGGGCGCAACTATTTAGTAAGCGCACACAAAATACCACTGCCTTTCACCAAAAAAATAATGGAACGCGCCCGCCAAAGTCCAGAATTAGTCGAACTTGACTCGGCCTTTATGCTTTATATTATATTAGATGAGCTACTTGAGTATTATGAGGAATTAAGCGACCACATCGAAGATGAAAATGAGAAAATGGAGCAACGCGCTCTCAACGACACCTCTGATAGTTTTTTGACCGATTTGGTTAAACACAAAAGTTATATTTTTGCGTTGAGCCGCCTGGCTGACCAACATCGCAAGGTTTTTGCCGCGCTACTGCGTCCAGACTCACCTCTGGCTACCAATGAAGAAGTACAAGTTTATTTTCAAGACCTGGCAGACCATTTTGAACGATTGTTAGACACACTCCTGCCAGCTAAAGAAGCGGTTATCGGAGCTTTTGACATCTATGTTTCGCACGTCTCGCATCGAACCAACCAGGTTATTAAGACTTTGACCATAGTTTCGACCATTATATTGCCCGCCAGCGTCATAATCAGCTTGTTTGGGACAAGCATAACCGGCCTGTCTCAATACGGCCCACTTGATTTCTTGCTAATGCTGGCTTTAATTGTTATAACTACGGCTACGATATTATTGGTTTTTCGACGGCGCGGCTGGATATAAATTGACTATCTGGTTATCAGTTATTGGTATCATCTCAAAAATTCGGGGTGTAGGGGCGAGATTTATCACGCCCCTACATTTTGAGATGATACAGTCATTGGTTATAGCTCGTAGCTCACGACTGTAAAAAGAGGTTTTGGATGGAATTTACTCTGTGGTTTATCATAATCGGGGCGGTTTTTGTGTTGATGGCTTTATCCACTTCGCTGTTGAAACGACTGCCCTTGACTACTTCATTGCTCTATTTGTTGGTTGGGTTCGGGCTTGGTTCGTTTGGCCTGGGTCTGATCAAGCTTGACCCGCTAACCCAAAGCCCGTTGTTGGAGCGGCTGACCGAAATCGCGGTGGCAGTCTCGCTTTTCACGACGGGCCTGAAACTGCACATCCCCTTGAGCGAAGGGCGTTGGAAGCTGCCCGTGCGTCTGGCTTTCGGCTCGATGACCATAACGGTGGGGCTGATTGCCTTAACAGGCGTGTTCGTGCTGGGACTTTCGATTGGGGCGGCTATTTTGCTAGGGGCGATATTAGCTCCGACTGACCCGGTATTGGCTTCGGACGTGCAGGTATCGGACGCGCTAGACCGTGACCGTCTGCGTTTTGGTCTTAGCGGAGAAGCGGGCCTGAATGACGGCAGTGCCTTTCCTTTTATGATGTTGGGTTTGGGTTTGTTGGGGCTACACGAAATCGGCGTAGCTGGTTGGCAATGGGTGGCGGTTGACGTAGGCTGGTCGGTGGTAGGCGGACTAGGGGTAGGCGGTTTGCTCGGCACACTGATAGGCAGGCTGGTGATTTACTTGCGCCAGCACCATCAAGAAGCGATTGGTCTGGACGACTTTTTGACGTTGGGTTTGATTGCCCTTACCTATGGTTTGGCCGTATTAATAGGAGCATCGGGCTTTTTGGCGGTGTTCGCGGCGGGGCTGGCTTTGCGCCGGATTGAGCGGCTTTCCAGTGGCGACAAAGCAGTAGAGGAGGTGCTGGAAGCAGCCACAATGCTTAAAAAAGACGAAACGGCAGCGCACCCAGAACAAGCGGCAGCTTTTATGATCGAAGCGGTGCTGGGTTTTAACGAACAACTGGAACGTATCGGTGAGGTGGTGGTCGTATTGCTTGTGGGCGGGATGTTGTCGTTTATCTTTGGTTACTTTGCCTTTGAGGTGGTATGGTTTATCCCGTTGCTGTTTTTGGTAATCCGGCCTGTTTCAGTCTGGCTCGGCTTGCTTGGGTCAAAAGTTACTCCTTTGCAACGTTATTTGATAAGCTGGTTTGGTATCAGAGGCATCGGCTCAATCAACTACCTCATGTATTCCATCGAGCACGGTCTGCCTCACGATTTGGCTCAACGCTTGACTTCAATTACCCTGACCGTTGTAGCCGTTTCGATTGTGGTACACGGGGTTTCAGTCACACCCTTGATGAATTTTTATGAGGCGCAAATGGAGCGGCGGCAGCATCGCCAGATGCAGCGCGAGAGCGGTCAAGCAACCTTGCCTCGCTGATGTCATATCATCTCAAAAGGTAGGGGCGCGATTTAGTCTTCGACACGACTTCGCACGTCGCGCCCAAAGAGTTCCTACCCACCAAACAAAGTGAACGTGATAAATCGCGCCCCTACACCCGCATCTTTGAAATGAAACGGTAATTCTTACAACTTTCTTAAAATCTAGCCTAAATATCCTATTTGTGGCACGTTTAATGCGATTTTAACGTCCCCCAACTATACAAAGCTTTTTCAAACTGTTATAATCATGCCAACTTGACTGCTTGAATGTTACATAACGTTATCTGGTTGTAGTACAGACCTGGATACATCAAAATAACATCGAGGAAAATGCTAAATAAAGTAATATTGCTGGGCCTGCTTTGGGTTGTCACCTGTTCGACTGCTCAAACGGTGCAGACCCAAAATGTTCCGGCCCAATCTGTTTCAAATTTATCGGTTGCTGTTGGTGACGAATTAGAAAATTCCAAACTGTTCTACCGCTATCCTGACGAAGCGAGCTATCCCAATCTTATATCCACTGCCTGGTTGGTACTTTCCCAAAGGCAGCCGGAAACCAAACCTGTCTTACAAATTTTTGCTGGTACAGGCCAGGTTGACGAAGGTTCGCCACTTAAAGCTGTTCCGACTTTGCAGGTAGTAGCGGCGGTAGGCCACGCCGACGAAGAACCACACCCGATAGCGAACAGCCAGCCGCCACTCCAAAAAACTTTGGTTGCCCCGTTTGTAGTGGCCTCCACCCCTGCTTATATTGCTACCCAGGCAAATACAATGGTAGCCGCTCCTATGTCCACGGTGGCAGTTACGACCGCCGCCCCAACGACGCTTGTTATTCAACCAACTCCGACTCCGACTCCAACGGCGGCAGCGGTTACGCCGACTCTCACTGTTGCAACTGCTACGTCCGTCCCCACCCTTTCAGCCCCGCCGATTATAGTTGTCACGCCTACCCCAACCGCGCCCGTCGTGGTAGCGAACGTGCAGACTGCCGCGCCGTTGATAGAGGCGGCGGTGGGAACATTGCGCCCGGCTAATCTGGTTACAGCCACTATCAATTTGGTAGCGGCAGACCCTGCCTCCAAATTACTGTACCAGCTGGAAGAAGCCCCGCTATCTTTGCCCACCATCTCGTCGGTCAGTATCACGCTTCCACCGACAGTTGCTATCACTATTGCACCGCCACCCCCGCCTACTCCAACCGCGCCGCTACCCACTACTGCGCCAGCCCCGCCAGCTACTACCGCGCCGCCGCCCCCTCCTGCCACCATTCCGCCCCTCCCGCCAGTTTATCAGGTGGGCGTGATTGACCAGGGAGACCGCAACCAATATTTGAGCGATGCCCAATACCAGCGATGGCACGGCAACGTTTGCAGCGCGGCTACGATGGCTTCGGTAATGATTGCTTATGGTTATCCGACCAAACTTGGCGACGTGCTGAATTTGATGCGTGATGATGGTACAATTAGCACCTGGCTAGGTCTGGCAGACAACAACGGTTTTGAACCATTGGCTCATCATTTCAGCCTGCAAGCGCATACAGACCGAAATTCTGACTTGGACGCGCACTTCAATACAATTATGGCCCAGTTGAAGGCCCACCAACCCGTTATTATTAATTTGTGGGACGCGGCTCTTTATCCTACCGGCCACTTCGTAGTTGCTTTCAATGTTAATAGCGAAGGTTACGTGGGCATTATGAACCCGGACTGGCACGGCAAATACCCGCCCGGTTTGCAAGCCTGGACACAAGACCAGCTTAAAACCCTGTTCAGCCGTACCAAACTCAGCATTAGCTTCTCTCGATGAGTTTGGCAAAATAAGGTATTTACTTTTAACTTGTAGGCGGCGCGTCTCTGTATCCGCACCACCAGCACGTTTGGCAGAATAGCGGGCGCGGGGACGCGCCGCCTACAATAAAATGTGCTGTATTGGAAGTAAAAGATGCTGAGGATAGACCTGAATTGTGATATGGGCGAGAGCTTTAAGCTGGCTGGTTTGGAAAACGATGCCGCTTTGCTCGACTACGTGACTTCGGCTAACATCGCTTGTGGCTTCCATGCGGGCGACCCCACCACTATGTCCCAAACGGTGAAAGTGGCAGTCGCCAAAGGGGTAGCCATTGGAGCGCACCCGTCTTACCTGGATATTGAAGGCTTTGGTCGCCGCCCGCAAAATTTAAACTTGGACGAAATCGAAGCGTTGGTACTCTACCAGACCGGAGCGTTGTCTGCCTTCGCCCGCGCCAACGGTGTTGAACTGACCCACGTTAAGCCGCACGGTGCGCTTTACAATCTGGCTGCCGTTGAGCCTGCCGTAGCACGAGCCATTGCACATGGTGTGGCCGCTTTTAGCCGTGACTTAATCCTGGTAGGGCTGGCAACCGCGCCCGCTTTTTTGGAAGCAGGTACACAAGTCGGGCTGCGGGTGGCCGGAGAAGCTTTTATAGACCGCGCCTATAACCCCGACGGCACTTTGGTCAGTCGTCAGCAACCCAATAGCTTGCTTACTGACCCCCAGGCGGCGGCTAACCAGGCGGCAGGTTTAGTGGAGGGCCACGTCCAGGCCAGTGATGGTTCGACGTTAAAACTCCATGCCGACACGCTTTGCATTCACGGCGACGGCCCGACCGCTTTAGCAATCGCAAAGGCTGTGCGCGAGGTTTTGCAGCAAACCGGAGTAAGGGTATGCTCCCTCAACAGCTAACTTTTGTGATACGTCCGATGGGCGATAGAGCCTGGCTGGTGCGTTTGTTCACCCAACCGGAAACAGAGCTTGCTGCCCAGGCCGAGGCGAAATATACGCGGTTGTTAGCTGCCCGTCATTTAACCCGTTATTTAGACCATTCCGCCACCAAACCAGCTGGTTTGGCCGAAACCGAATTCGTGGCAGGGTATAGTAGCGTATTAGTGCCTTTTGACCCTACCCTTATTACGACTGCCGCCGTCCAGACCTGGCTAGAACAAGTGTCGACTGCTTTTATAACGCTTTACAACCGTGACCCCGCCGCCGCGAATGCGCTCGTCTCCACCGTTCCAACCCGGCATAATATTCCGGTGGTTTATGGTGGGGAATACGGCCTGGATTTGGCGGCGGTGGCTGATTTGAACCAGCTTACCCAGCAAGAAGTAATCCGTTTACATACGAGTCAGACTTATGAAGTCTATTTTGTGGGTTTCGCGCCCGGCTTTGCGTATCTAGGGCCGCTTCCGGCTGGCCTGGATGCACCGCGCCTGTCCCGTCCCCGCCCCAAAGTCAAAGCTGGCAGCGTGGCACTGGTGGCCGGCCTCACAGCGATTTATCCTTTCACCTCGCCTGGCGGCTGGCAACTAATTGGGTATACTCCCGTTCCAGTTTTCCTACCTCAATCCGAGCCGCCCGTACTTTTCCAGCCCGGCGACAAGGTTAGCTTTTACTCTGTTTCCAGCCTGTAAATATAAATTACCTCCATCACTATCTGGGTTATAGGCTAAATGGCTTAGTTTTGCACAAATACAACCGCCAAATTTCGTACTATTTAACCAAATTGCCACCAAAAAGGCTTGACTCTGGCCCATAATAATGTATAATTTATCACAAGCTCAACTAGAAGTTAGAAGCTGGTTTTTGAGGATTTCTGCTCCCAAAGCTGCAATGACGCAGTAGGCCGAATAAAAGCTAGTTTTTCCTCCCGCAGCGTGGCGGCAAAGCGCGAAGTTGGCGCACCAAAACGTTCTCCGTTTGAATAAATAGATTTGAACTTAATAAATAATGTTTGGCGTGGCCCTTGCTACAGGCAAAGCGGCTGTATTTTTTTACCCTAAAGAGGGTTAGCCAGACAGTAGTAGTCAGTCATCAGTGGTCAGTTTTCAGATATTGTCACTCTGAACAGTCCATGCAGAAAGTGTTGACACTGTCATTCTGAGCGGAGGCAGCACCATTTGCTGCCTCCGCTCACGACGCTGCGGGCCGTGACAATACCTGAAGGTTTGCGGTTTTTATTGAAAACTGATGACTGAAAACTGATGACTGCTGGCTGTACTACGAGGAGGAAATCATAAAGATGCTTATTCAAAATAACCCTAAAAATGACGAGGGAGACTGTCGGCCTACCACACGAATAATCGAACTGGTCAAGCCACAGTCTCACACCATGCCGACCTTCCTGGCCGGACGAGATACAAAAGCCAGCGTCGAGCTTGTGCCGGAGGCGGACTTCGGCACGCCTTTTATGGCCGACGCAAAGGAACACGATGCCTGCGCGTTGTTAGCGATGGTCAACCGTCGCGGCGAAGCTACCCACGCTAACATCAGCTATGTGCTGGACGGATTGGTAAAGATGAGCCATCGGGCCGGAATGGTCAACGGCGAAGGGGATGGCTGCGGCGTGATGCTAGATATTCCGCGTCTGTGGTGGCAGAGCCGTCTGGACGAAAGCGGGATTGATGGCGGGCTGGCCTGGCGCGACGATTTTTGGGTGGGGCATCTGCTGGTTAAAAAACAAGAAGTTGAAAATAGTCATACTATAGATAAGGTGGCCGACAAACTGGCCGGGGCTGGCTTCAAGGTGCTGTACTGCGAACGGGCTGCCGTCAACACTGCCGCGTTAGGGCCACAAGGACAGGCCGAAGAACCCGCTTTCTGGCAAATCGCTGGCACTGCGCGGCTGGGTGACGAACGTAGCTCATTGGAGCAAAGCTTATTTCGGGTACAAATCGCGCTCGAAAGCGAATATGGTGTACATTTTGCTTCGCTTAGTTCCCATAATGTGGTTTATAAACTGCGTGGTTCGCCCGCCGTGTTGGAACACTATTTCCCCGATTTGAACGACCCGCGCCTGACCAGTGCCGCTACGTTGGGCCATAGTCGCTATTGTACCAATACCGTCAGCAGCTTTTTCCGTGTGCAACCCTTTACGGTTTTGGGTCATAACGGGGAGATTAATACCGTCGCCCGTCTGCAACAAGAAGCCCGAATGTTGGGGGTGGCCCTTGACCCTGATGGCAGCGACTCGCAAGACCTCAACCGCACCATCGAAACCCTGATCCACGATTACGGCTTTAGTTTGCTCGAAGCGATGGAATTGGCTTTCCCGCCGATTGTGAATGAAATCAAACAGCTTGAACCAGATTTGCAAAACCTGTATGTTTTCTTGCGCCAGGGTTTTGGCCCGTTCGCACAAGGCCCAGCCGGGATTATTTCGCGCTACGGCAACGAATTGGTGTTCGCGGTAGATGCACTCGGTTTGCGCCCACTGTGGTTTGGGGCTGTCGAAAGCGACTACTTTTTCAGCAGCGAAAAAGGTTTGTTTCCGTTAGACGATTTTATCAGCGACCCTAAACCACTTTCACCGGGCGAAAAGATTTACGTGCGGCTGCAAGGGGCGGGCAACGAGCCGGAGGTGTGGTCTTACCCTAAGATGCAGCAAGAAGCCCTACGTTTGTTGAGCGAACGACTGGTTATCCCCAAAGATACCGCCAAGCTAATCGCCTTCTCGCAGCCACCCGCGACCCTGCCCGATGACGATACAGCCTTGCGGTTGCTACCTGAAAGCCGCGCTGTCCACGCCGACAATACCCGCAACGAAGTGTTGATGGCGGCGATGGGCTGGAGCGGCGACGATTTACACTATCTGGAATTTCTGGCCGAAACTGGAAACGAGCCGATTGGTTCGCTGGGCTACGATGGGCCACTGGCTGCTCTGAACAAAGAACGCCGCAACCTGACCGACTTTTTCAAGGAAAACGTGGCGGTTGTGACCAATCCGGCTATTGACCGCGAACGTGAAATCGAGCATTTTTCGACCCGTGTGGTTCTGGGTGGCCGTCCGTCGCTGGCTCGTCACGAAGTCGTCAGCCGCGCTCATACTGGTACGTTGCGCCCAAGTTTGGGAGGCCACCCTAACGGCAAAATCAAGGCGCGGCCCAGCCGGATGGTGGAAATTAGCTGTCCGGTGCTGTTAGGTGGACACGCCGGAAGCGAACAGTTTTTGCTGCCGAATTTGTATTGGGAAGCTGCCCGCGTCAGCGATACCTATTTGTTGGAAGAACTGGTGGAGTTCGTCAGCCAGAACGGTTTTCGGCCCGAAGCGGTGTGTATTATAAGCAACGCTTTTGACCAGGACGAAGCCCCGCCCGACGTGTTGCGCCGTTTGAGTAGCGCGGCCATACGCGGGGTGGAGGCGGGCGCGAAAATCGTCTTGATAGATGATACCGAAGCGTTGGACGGCGATGGCTTGTGGCTTGACCCTGTTCTGGTAGTGGCGGCAGTGGACGAAGCCCTGCGTAATTACCGTGTGCCAACGGGAATATCAACTGACGACGCAGTTTCTAACAGAGCGCAGAGTAGTTTTAGAAACTTACGGCGTGAGGCCAGTATCGTGCTACGGGCGGCTAACATTCGCAATCTACACGACTTGATTATCGCTTTTGGAATGGGTGCGGACGCGATTAACCCTTACCTGATGATTGAAGTCGCCGCCAGTCGTGCCGCCACCGAGACGATTAACAGCGAGGCCCGCCAGCAGGTGATTAAGAAGTATATCGAAAATCTGGTGGAAGGGCTGAAAAAGGGGCTGGAAAAGGTTAGCAGTACGATGGGTATCCACGAACTGCGCGGTTATGGGCGTTTGTTTGCTTCGATTGGCCTGGCTCCCGAAGTTTCGCGGTATTTGGGAACTCGCAACTTCGCTGGCTCAAGCATTGGCGGCTTTGGCTGGACGCAACTGGTGGACGATGCCATAGCACGGCGGCGTATTCTGACGGGCGGGACTGAACCCAGGCTGGCCCGCGACTATCACCTTTACCCAAAGGTTTGGAAGGCGGCAGGGGCGGTGGCAAGTGGCGCGTCCAGCTTTGAGAAATACGAAGCAACAGTGTTGAATTTGGAAGCGGAAGACCCGATTTCGCTGCGCCATTTACTTGACATAAAATTACCTACCCACTCCGACGTGCAGCCCGAAGAAGTGGATTTGTCCGTCGAACGTCACGCTTTGCCCCTGCTGATAAGTTCGATGTCGTTTGGTTCGCAAGGGGAAACTGCCTACAAAGCTTATGCCGAAGCCGGACAACGCCTCAATATGGTGGCTCTGAATGGCGAGGGCGGCGAGGTCAAGGAAATTTTGGGCCGTTACTATCATATTCGGGGCGTGCAGATTGCCAGTGGCCGCTTCGGGGTCAACATCGAGCTTTTGAACTCGGCCCATTTGCTGGAAATAAAAGTGGGGCAGGGGGCGAAACCGGGCGAGGGTGGGCATTTACCGGGTAGCAAAGTTTCGGCCAAAGTCGCAGCCGCCCGTAACGCTTTGCCCAAAGTAGATTTGATTTCGCCGTCCAACAACCACGATATTTATTCTATCGAAGATTTGGCCCAATTTATCAGCGAACTCAAAACGGCCAACCCTGATGCGCGAGTGGCGGTCAAAGTGCCGATTGTGAGCGGTATCGGGACGATTGCAGTGGGGATTGCAAAGGCGGGCGCAGATATTATCACCCTGAGCGGCTTTGACGGCGGGACAGGGGCGGCTCGTAGCCACGCCCTCAAATATGTAGGGCTACCAGCCGAAATAGGCGTGACCGAGGCGCATCGGGCGTTGGTACAGGCGGGGTTACGCGATACGGTGGAAATTTGGTGCGATGGCGGGATGAAGCACGCCACGGACGTGGTAAAGATGATGTGTTTGGGGGCGAACCGGGTGGGCTTCGGTACGATGGCGATGGTGGCTATCGGCTGTACTATTTGTCGGGCTTGCCAGAAAGACACCTGCCACGTCGGTATCGCTACCCAAATTGAGAGCGAGGAAGAAGCCAAAGAGCGCGGCCTCAAGCGTTTTATCCCCCAGGAGGAGGAGCGGGCGGTTGGTCAGTTGGTGCGGGTCTTTAGCGGTTTGGGCCAGCAGTTACGGATATTGACGGCGCGGTTGGGTTTTCGGCGACTTCAAGATTTGGTGGGCCGCAGCGATTTGTTGACACAGGTGCGTGGTCTGGCACAGGCCGATATGGGTCAGATATTGGCCCAAGATGCGACCTGGACTGCCCGACAGCTTGAATTGGTGGCTACGCGCGGCTATCAAGCCTGTTTTCCGTGTGCGGTTACACCCAATGCGGCCTTTAGCGGGAACGCCACGCGGCGTATCACGGCTTCGGTCAAAGAGTTGGTGGCGACGGGAGGCGGACGTAATATCTTTTACGAAGGCATTAAGCTGGACTCGGTTGACCGTTCGGTAGGCACGCATCTGAGCGGTACGTTTATCCGGGAAGGTTTTGGCGCAGGCCCAAGTTTCGCCCGCAACTATAACTACAGCCACCCGTCCGAGCCGTTGCCCACCCACGTGGCGTTGGGCGAAGAACCGATACGCGGCGAGGAAACCATAAATCTGGAACTGAATAGCGGCTCGATACCTGGCAACGGTTTGGCCGCGTTCAATAGTCGTAGCCTCAAGATTGTGGTACACGGTGGGGCGCAGGACGGAGTGGGCAAAGGCTCGTTGGGCGGTAGCATCGTGGTGATGAAGGGCCAGACGCGCGAAGGTAAACGGGTAGATGGCTCGGTGGGCAAAAGCTTTGGCTATGGCGCACAACGCGGTCTGTTCGTAGTGCAGGGTAACGCCGACAGCCGTTTTTGTATCCGTTTGAGCGGCGCGGACGTGGTGATTGGTGGCGAACTGACCGAACCGCTAGACGACAGCCTGGGCTACATCGGGGCGCGTTCAAATCTCAAGGGGTTCGCCTTTGAGTATATGACCAACGGGCGGGCCATTGTGTTGGGCGACCCTGGCCCCTGGGTTTGCAGCGGTATGACGGGCGGTATCGTCTATCTGCGGCTGCAACCCGAGTTGGGTCTGGATTTGGCCGCGCTCAAACGTCGTCTGGCTAAAGGTGCGAAAGTGGGGATGAGCCGCCTGAACGAGGCCGACAAAGCGAACGTGCGTGAGTTGTTGGGCTACTATTGGGCCGAAGTGGAAAATAGTGGGCAAGCCGACGAAACCCAACGCCTTGTACCGCTACTGGCCGCGCCCGAACAGCATTTCGTCAAGGTGCAGCCAGTCAATATGCAGGTTGACCCGTCCATCTCGACGGAGTAAGCCATTAGTAGTCAGTAAAAACAGAACAAAAAATGTAACTACTCAGGTATTGTCACGGCCCTTTAGGGTTGCGGAGTGAGGCACGAGCGCGGAATCTGTTGCTGAAAATCCGTTCCGACTAGAAAACAAACTTTTAGCAGCAGATTCCTCACGAAGCCGAGCCTCCGTTCACAACCCTACGGGCCGTGACAGGTGATTAGTTACAAAAAATTAGTAATTACAGGGTGATGAGCTGCGAGCTACAGGCAAGAAACGGAAGCTTCTAAGCTCGTAGCTCGTAGCTACTTTTTGCCACCAGGGGTAGCGTTGGCATCCGGCTTGTTATTTACAAACCTGTCTATAAGGTCAGAGGCCATTTTGTAAAAATTATCAGCCTGGGCCTGGGTCAAGCTGCCAGCCTTAACCGCCGCGTCAAGCTGGGTCTTCATGTCCGCTAGAAGCGCGTCCTTGACCTTCTGCACGTCCACTTTTTGAGCCTGAGCAATCTCGGCCAACGATTGCCCCATTTTGAGCTTGTCCAACAAGTCATTGGGGGTAGTGTTGAGCAAAGTGGCGACGTGTTGCAAAGCTGGTAGTAGCAAGGCTTTGGGGTTAAACATTTGGTTTTTGGTATCGGCCTCGCCGGGTTTGGCATTGATGAACTTGTCGGCTACGTTAGACGCGCCTTTATAAAGATCATCGGCCTGAGCCTGGGTCATTTTGCCGCTGGCTACCAGCGCGTCCAGTTGGGTTTTGATGCTGTTAAGGATAGTATCTTTGACCTTCTGCACGTCGACCTTTTGGGTCTCGGCAATGTCGGATAACGACTGACCAGACCCAAGCTTTTTCTTCAAATCTTCGGGTGTGATGTTGAGCAGTTTGGCGACTGCATCTACTGCTGGGCCTAGTAGCGGGTTGTAGCTGTCGTTACTGCCATCCTTGCCTGCGGCTTTTGCACTGGCCGCGCCACTATTGCTGACTACGTTATTGAGGAACGGCAACAGTTGCTTGAAGCCATCTTTGGTAGTCGCTTTGATCATGGTAGCAGTATTTGCGTCCAGTTTGCCGTCTTTCACGGCCTGGTCAACCGTTTCGCTCACCGTGTCCGCAAAAGCCGAATTCAGCTTGTCCTCGCTTACGCCAAGTTTGGCCGCGAAGGATTTGATAAGGTTGTCCAAATACTGGTTCACGTCGGTTTTAGCCGCCACATTTGGGCGGGCCGTGACTGTAGGGGTGACGGTAGGAGCGGCTGCCGCTACTTGCTCAAGCGAAATTGCCGGAGCGAGCGCGGCACTTACCGCCGCTGCTGGTTGGGTGGTGAGCAGGGTGGCGGTTAAGACCACGATGGCTGCCAGGGCTACCAGCCCTAAAATGCCTCCTGCTATCCACTTACGTGATTTGCTCATCTTGTTTTATCCTTTCTGGATTAGTCGTCAGTTATCACTCTGGGGTGCTGCTGACAACCTCAAGCTCCTGGGGCAAAATGCCGTATTTGAGCAAGGTTGTCAATGAAACCAGGTCGGTTTTGTCTTGCTGGCTGTTGCTTAGTAAGCTATTGATTTGCACCCCATTCAGTTTTACCTGACCGTCCAGCACGACGGCTATACCCAAATTAGGGTTGGCGATGCTATATTTGCCCCAAATTTTACCAAGCATATTAATCAGGTTATTTACTTCGTCTGGATTGGATTGACTAACTTTAGTCAGGTCAACCGACTCGTTGCTGATAAGGGTTTGGAAGGGCTGGCCCGCCGCGTTGAGCCGTCCACTCCCGTTCGATTGGCAAAGGGCGGTTTTTGTTTGCACTAATGACCCGCTAATGCAGTAAGTGGTTTGGACTGTATCGCCCACTGCCACTTGTTCGTTGTTTAGTACGATAAACTCCACCCGACCTGTAGCCGTCAAAAGCTGTACAAACTGTTTTTCGTCCGGTACGCCCCCTACTTCCAATACAATTTGCTGATTGTATTGTAATGTACTAGAAATTAGCTTGACTCCAGCCGTCTTGACCCTTTGTTCCAGGATTAGGAGGGTAGCCTTAATTTGTTTGAGGTCTGGACTGGCTGCCCGCGCTTGCAACACAATTTTATAGTTACCAGGCCCAGCCGCCACCGATTTAGTGACCGTTGCGGAGGCTAGGCTAGGAGTAGCCTGGCTTGCGGGTGGTTGAGTGGCAGCCGCATGGCTCTCACCCAAACGGGTACTAACCATTACCAGCGCGATGATACCTATAATTAGCACGACGGTAGCTGTCATGCTTGTGACCACTGCCCAACGTCCCCAAGCCCGCACGCTTTGACCAGAAGTTTTGAGACTGTTGTTAGGATCGAAATAATCCAGCCGCTTTGATTTCACTCTTCCGTTCGAGGTCGCAGCTACCTTTTTGGCGGTGTGGGCGGGTTGAGCCTGGGCTGCGATATGTTGCCAGACCCGTTGTTGAGCCGCGCTAATTTGGGGTTGAGCCGCCCGGCTAAGACCTTGTTCGGTTGCCACCAGCCAGCGCACCGTTTCTGCCGTCTGCGGGTCGAGGCCGGGCGGAGGTTGGGTCTGGGGGTTTTGGAGTAGCCCATAAAAATAGGTCTGGGCCAGTTCAACTTCATCTGGTTGGTTTGGGTGGCTCATGCGTTTTACTTTCCTCCGCTAGAAATTGCCGCTGATATTCGGTGCGTAACCGTTGTACAATTCGATGCAAAGCCATCCAGACTGCCCCTTCGCTTTTGCCCAAAACGTGACCGACTTCTTTGGCAGTAAGACCACCCGCTACGCTCAAGGCCAGCAGTTCGCGTTGTTCCGGTGGTAGAGCGGCAATTAAGCCTGCCAATTGTTTGCGTTCCTCTAGCTGGACGATTTTTTCCAAAATACCGTCGTCCGGCTCTATCAGGTTGTCCGTCCAGCCGCTTATGATCGCCACTTCGAGCGAGATTTGAGGCTTGCGTCCGCGTAAATGGTTGGCAACCGCGTTATGGGCTATCTGGAAAAACCATGCCGCCACCGAGCCGCCCCGATAGCCTGCCAGCCCTGCCCAGGCGCGAGTAAAGACCAAACTGGTGACATCTTCGGCTTCTTCGGGCTGACCAACACGGCGCAGACAATAGCTATAGATACGGGAGAAGTAGCGTTCGTAGAGCAAAGCAAAGTCCGCCGGGTTAGATTTAGCTCGCTCCAGCAGCAGGGCATCATCTAGGGGCGGTGCATCTGGTTCAGCCTGATGGCGGCGCGTAAAAAACATCGGCTCTTTGCTACCTTATAAATAATAATAACTTTTTGTAACTATTCAGGCCACTTGTAGGAGGCTGCTCCGTCAGCCGATTTCGTTGGCATTTCAATGGGAAACCATCGGCTGACGGAGCAGCCTCCTACAAAACCCAACCCAGGACTGAATAGTTACAACTTTTTTATATTTTACTGCTACATCTATAAAGACACTACAAGCAGCAAAGCCTCACGCGCAAAAGGGGCAAAATAAAAAGCCAAAGTACCTCATTGTACTTCGGCCTTCTGAAAGGGTTCGATTGGGTAGCAGTTATGCTTAGGCCGCGACCTGAGCAGTCAGCAAATTCTGCATAAACTTGAGGGCGGTTTGGTTCATTGCGGGCGAAACGGTGTGTTCGGTGTTGGGGAAAACGGTAAATTGGACGTTCATACCAAGTTGTTGCAAAGCGTGATAGTAATTTTGGCCGCGTTCCAGCCGGTTAGTGCCTAAGAAGGCATCCCAGGCCCGCGAAACATCGGCAGGTTTATTGTCGTTGCCCCCTACCTCGATGTTAAAAGGGATTTTGACAAAGCTGGCTTCGTCGAAAGGTTTGCCGTTGGTGTACTCGGTTAAGTCGCCGACCCCGATGGGCCAGGCTAAAGTTTGGTTGTGGGTGCCGCCCATATTGATAAATGGTAGGGTGTAAGTACCACCCGAAAAGACGGTCACGCCCAAAGTTTGTTTGGGATAAAGCATCGCAAAATGGTGGGCCAGTTGTGCGCCTCGCGAAAAACCGTAAATCAACATCTGACTTTTGAGATGGATATGAGAAGTAGTGCCGAAGTCCCTGACCATCTGGCTGATTTTGGCGGTAAGCTGGATGTCTTCGCTGGCAATAACCTGGGCATTGGTGTAATCCGGGTTGTAGTCGAAAGTAGGAGCGATTAAGATGGTGTGGTTCTGCTCGGAGAAAGAAACCAGACCCTGACAAAAGGAGCCACCGTTACTGTGCATTCCGTGTAAAGCCACCAACACCTGAACAGGTTGGGCCGCTGGCAGGTCGGCGGGAACATAGACTGTGGCGGGCAGACCAGCTAGTTGTAGATGCTGCGGCGTATAGACTGGCGGCAGCAGGGGTTCAACTTTGCCATTTTTGACAGTAGCTGGGCCAGCAGTAGGAGCGGCGACGGGAGCTTGCGTTGGCTTTGCGTTGGCCGTACCCGACGCGATAGTATTGATGTAAGGCTGGCTGGGGGCTGTCGTGTTGGTAGCGGCCAAAGTTGGGATAGAAGTGTTGAGAGTAGCGGCCTGGGCCAGACTCTTCTCACCAGAGGAAGGTTTGGCTGTTAGAAAGAAAACGCTCAAAACTACAGAACAAACAAAGGCCATAGTAGCTAAGAAAAGCTTAAAGGTCAGTTTGCTGAACAAGGATTTCCTCTTTTACCAAAAATTCGTGAGCGGGCCATTTTTACACAAGTATATTCGGCAGTAACTATAGTAGTTACAGCGTTTGCCCCAGCCAGGGTTCAGGATGTGATAGTCGGTTGGGATAAAGAGATGACTGACTAGATGGCGTTGTTGGTTCTGTGTTTCCGATAGCAGCTTTTTGCTACCTTCTTATTATTGCATAACAACATTACAAACAACATTAAAATATACGGAAAAGTCAGCCAATTTGATAAGTGGTACAATATGCAGATTAAGACGGTCTCCAACCAGTTTATATTTTACCACAAAGGGAAATCCGATGCGAAAAGTAAGTTATGACCACCGCGCTATTACGATTGATGGCGCACGCACTTTGATACTTAGCGGTACGATTCATTATCCGCGCAGCACTCCGGCGATGTGGCCCGCTATGATGGAGCGTTGCCAGACAGCCGGGCTGAATACGATTGAAACTTACGTTTTTTGGAATTTGCACGAACGCCAGCGCAACGTTTTCGATTTTTCGGGGCGGCTGGACATCTGGCACTTTTGCGAACTGGCCCAACAGTACAATCTTAACGTAATTTTGCGGATTGGGCCGTATATTTGCGCCGAAATAAACTACGGCGGTTTTCCGGCGTGGTTGCGTGACGTGCCGGGGATGCAGATGCGGACTTACAACGAGCCGTTTATGCGCGAAATGGAACGCTGGGTACGTTATGTAACGGATTATTTACGCCCGATGTTCGCGTCTAACGGTGGCCCAATTATTTTGGCCCAAATGGAAAACGAATACGGCAATATCGCCAAGAATTATGGGGAAGTAGGCCAGCAATATTTGCAATGGGCGGGGGATTTGGGCCAGTCGCTAAATTTGGATATTCCCTGGATTATGTGCGTGGGTGGGACGAATGGCGTAATCGAAACCATCAACACTTTTTACGGCCATCAGGAAATTGCCCGTCATTTTGAGGCGCACCCGAACCAGCCCGCGCTTTGGACGGAAGCCTGGGTGAGTTGGTACAACACCTGGGGTGGCCCGGTACATCGGCGCAGCCCCGAAGATATGGCCTACGCGATTTTGCGTTTTGTGGCGGCGGGTGGCACAGGTGTTGATTATTATATGTGGCATGGGGGGACTAATTTCGGGCGCGAGGCGATGTATTTGCAAACAACCGGGTATGGGTTTGACGCGCCATTAGACGAGTTCGGTTTGCCTACCACCAAATATAACCACCTGACGCGGCTGCATTATGTTTTGCAGGAATACGCCCCAATTTTGCTCCAGAATGAGGCAGCAACCGCTCAAAAGCTCGGCTCGCACCAATGGGCTTATAGCTACGGTCAGGGCGACAAGAAACTAACCTTTCTGTGTAACGATGCAGACGAGGGTACGGCTGGGGTCAGTTGGGAAAATCAAACCTATAACCTGGCGGGTCGGGCGGTATTGCTGCTGACTGGGGGACGCGAGGTTTTTAATTCGGCCCAACTTGCACCCGATGCGCCCATCAGCCGCAGCCGACAACCTGTGGTGGGTGTGTTGGGTAGTTTCGAGTGGTGGCCCGAACCATTGCCTGAAAACTGGCCTATCGGTCTGCAAAGTAGTACAAAGGTGGCCCAGCCTGTTGAACAATTACAATTCACGCACGACGAAAGCGATTACTGTTGGTATAGCACCAAATTTACGACTGGTCAAGGCGTGGGCAAAGGTCTATTGGGGTTGGCTGGCGTGGCCGACATCGTTCATATCCTGGTTGACGGCAAATTGATGGCAACTACGCCAACCGTGCCGTTAGAAGAACGAGGTCAGTTTGATGGAGAAAATTTCACGCAGAGTTTTGAGCTTGAACTTGAGCCGGGCGCACACCAATTGTCAATTCTTTGTGCCGCGTTGGGTTTAATCAAGGGAGACTGGATGATAGGTCAGCAAAACCAGGTGGCCGAACGCAAAGGTTTGTGGGGGCGGGTAAGCTGGGACGGTCAGCCGCTTGAAAATGGCTGGACAATTCAGCCAGGTTTGGTGGGTGAGCAGGCCACTATTTATGGCAGGGCTGGTTCGCTGGTGCAATGGCAGGGTGACAATACGGCGACAAACCAACCTTTGCGCTGGTGGCGCACGACTTTTGAGCGTCCAGCAACGGCACAAGACGAACCCCTTATTGTGGATTTACAGGGAATGAACAAGGGGCTGGCCTGGCTGAACGGCCAGTGTATCGGGCGATACTGGCTGACCCCTGCCGGGGATATTGTAATTCCCTGGCAGCCCCAAGCAATCCGACGTGATGGAGTGGGCAAGCCGACCCAGCGTTTTTATCATCTGCCCGCCGAGTGGTTGCAAGCCCGCAATGTGCTGGTTTTGTTCGAGGAAGTGGGGGGCGACCCGTCCAATGTGCAGATTTGCCGCTGGCAGCAAAGTTAATTTTATTGGGATACCCAACCCCGTTGTTGCAGCATGGTACGCCCTAGCAAGCCGAGTTCAGTTTCGTAGGGCGTACCCTGCAATTCGGGGTGGTATTCTAACCGCCCCCGCTCGAAATACTGCACGACATAAGTTTTGCCGTCGTCCGGGTTGACTTCGGTTAATTCTTCGCTAACTGGATAGCCGTAGGTAGCCAGTCCACCGTTATGCAGCCAAAAATATTTGAAACCGTTGCTCAAATTGTGGCCTGTTTGCGGGAAAAACCAACTGGTTGGTTCGGGCGTGTGAGTAGGGGTAGGGACACGAGTGGCGGTGGGGATGTGGGTGGCGGTGGCAGGTGCGGTAGGCGAACGCTTAACCGTAGGCGAACCGTCGGGCGTGGCAGTGGGGACAGCAGTGGGCGTGGGAACTAGGGTTGGAGTCGGAGCGGGTGTGGGTGTAGGCGCAGGGGTGGGCGTGGGGAAGGGCGCAGCGGTATCAAAGAAACGACAGGCTTGTACCAGTAAATCTTTACCCAGCAGACCAAGCTCCACCTCGAAGGCGGTACCGCTCAGTTCAGGATGATATTCAAAACGTTCGCGCTCGAAATACTGTACCAGATAGCGTTTGCCATCGTCTTTACTGATTTCGTAGAACGGCTCGGTAAGCGGAAAGCCGAACTGCGAAAGTGCGCCGTGTCCCAGCCAATATTTCAAGAAGCTACCGGATAGGGTATGTCTCGTTTGCTGGAAATAGTAGGGAGCGGTAGGCGCAGCGGGTGAATGTTGGACAGGCGGCGGGTCAACCGCAGTGCTGGGTAGGTTTGGATTTGCCAACGATTGGAAGGCACGATAAGCTTTTTTGTAGTAGGTTACTTCGCCGTTGGGGGCATAAGTGTTATTGGCGGTTTTAAGATGTACCAGACCCCAATTTTGCTGCCCGTCGCTATCGGCAAAATCCTCGTATTTAAACCAAAAGACCGTCGCAATATCGTTGACATTGCTTTGGGCGATACTACCATAAAAACCAAGCAGATAATCGGCCTGGGTTTGTTCCTGGGCGGTGGCTTGTCCGCAAGTGTTGACAGGCAAAGCGGCCCGATAGCTGGTTTCTGTCACCCATAACTTGTTAGCTTTGTCACCATAGTTACGCATAGTGTTGATGACTTCGCGCACGCTCAAAGCCGCCGTCGCCCAATCGTTATAATAAGGATGCCAGCCGATGCCATCGAAGGGGAAGGGGTTGTAGTCATAATGGGTGCCGTGATAAAAATAATTTTGGACTGAGGCAGAGTGGTAAAAGTTGTCCAGAAATTTTAGAGCGTCGCTGTTAATCACGTTGCTAGAAGCGATACCACCCAGGATAAATTTGGTTTGGGTGTGGCCGGGTTTAGCCTGCTCATAAACATAAGCCATCATCGCCCCGATGTTATTAGCGGAAGGGTTGACGTTGTACCAGTTGTTTTCTTCGTTAAGAATTTCAAACGCCTGGATATTTGGCCCATAATGGTCGGCAATTTCCTTGACCCGATTGGCAAAAAAGCGGATAAACGGGTTCGCTCCTGTCGGGCTGTCCAGACCATCGTTGATATGAGCGTAGAAAAGGTCTGCATCGTCAGCATTTTTTGCTACGACGGTATCGGCAGCCACCAAAGCCAGCACTTTTAGGTTATATTTGGGTGCAATAGTGTTAATAAAAGCATCATATTTATTATAATCAATAAAACCGCCACGTACTCCGGCCTTGCTGTCGGCGTGGAACTCAATTCGTATCCAGCGTGCGCCCGCGAACTGCATCTGTTGGGCCATATTTTCCAGGAAGCCCGTGTTGAGGCTGTTGGGGAAATGCACTGGGTCGGTATTGAATTCATACCAGGGGTCACGCCCCACCATGCCATAAAAATCGGGAGGCGTAGCATTAGCAACGTTTAATTGGGAATGCTGATTAGCATTGGCAGTGGTCGGGTCAAAAATCGAAACGGGCATATCGCTGGCGGCTGGTTGAATTTTAGATATTTGGGCTGTATCGTCCTGGGCGTAGGCAGCTGTTAGCAGCAAACCCAGCAAGACCGTTCCTAAAGCCACGCAAGAAAACACAAAGGCCCAGCGTTTCGAGCCGAAAGGTAGCCGTGTTAAAATCAAAACTTTCCCCCGTTAGTAGTCCTGGCTTAATGGTGAAAATGGCAAAAAACGCCGTAATTTGTAAGATAAACGAACGGGCAGCAAGATTGGTTGCGCCTGATAAGCTAACTTTTCACAGGATAGAGAAGACGGCGCAGGATTTGTCATTCCGAGTGTGAAACTATCTAGCGAGGTGTTTCCACTCAACTTTGCCCGACCATTTGACTGTATCCTTAATCTCCAAACAAACGGCTTCGGCTTTTTTCAAGGGCAGTGGGCGACTTGTAAAATACGCGCCTAGTTGTTCGAGTTCGGGCTGGTGACCCACCAAAATCAGGTAGGGACTACGGGCGTGAGTCTGCACCAGTTCCAAAATTTCGGAGACAGAGCCTTCGCTATCAGGACGCAGACAGGCCAGGGTTTGAATAGTGAGAGGTTGGGGCAGGTTTTGGTTGAGTAGTTGGGCGGTTTGAAGGGCGCGGGCGTAATCGCTGCTAAAAATCGGAGTTTCGGAGGGCAGCTTTAAGCGGGCCAGATATTCTCCCAACGCACAGGCCGCGTGCTGCCCTTTGAGAGTAAGCACCTGGGCATTATCTGGTATAAGGGGCAAATGCTCCCGTTCGGCGTGACGTATTAAAATCAGACGCATATTTATTTACTTATTCAGGTGAGGGTAAATCCATTATCTTTCAAATAATTTGTAGGTGGCGCGTCTCCGCGCCCGCTTACAATAAAAATTTGGCTCACTGCTCGTGGCTGGTAGCCGAAACAGACCCATTTTGTTTGCAAGCTTGCAGTAGCTGGCGGTTTAACTCCTCGCTGGCTAAGTCGGAAGCCACCGCCATAAAGCGGCCCGGCTTATCTTGCTCAAAACTGGTGTGGGGCAATAACTCATAGGAAACGTTCCCGCTTGCCAGTTCCCATAGCTGCCAACCCTCTGTCGTATGGAACAAACCTTTGGCGCGGCTAACCGGGCCGAAATGGTTGGCGGCCAGGTCGTTAAAAAGCTGACGCAGAGCCACGCTCTCGAAAAGACCGTTGTACTCGCGCCCAAACGAAATAAAGCCGTTTTCGTCATCGTGGGTATGTTGTTCGTCGTTTTCCTTTTCGTCAGCTTCTGGCGAGATTTGAGTCAGGCCAAAGAGAGCATTAGCTTCAACGCGCCCGTGTACCGTGTCCAAGACGCGAGTACCAGGGTTGATGGCTGCTACCAGTCGCTGCAAGCTGGCGGTGGGGGTGGCCTGGGTTAGTAAATCCGTTTTGTTGATGACGACGGCGGAAGCCACCTTGATTTGCGTCTGGACAAAGGTAGGCAATTTGGTTATATCCAGCAAGCGCGAAGCTTCCACGACGGCCACGACCTCGACCCGGCCCAACTTGTTAAACAGACTCGGTTTCGCAATCGCTTTCAAAATCTGTTCAATACCCGCTACCCCGCTTGGCTCAATCAAAATACGTTCAGGCCGGTAAGTCTCGATGAGCTTGAGTAGCTGTCCGCTCAGATTGTTTTGCAGAGTGCAGCAGACGCAGCCGCCCGGCAACTCCACCACCGCCCCTGCCTGCCCGTCGGCCTTGATAAGGTCGGCATCAATCCCGACAGAGCCAAAATCGTTGACTACGACGGCCACGCGCCCGCTCAATTGGGGCAAAAGGTGACGTATCAAAGTAGTTTTGCCACTGCCCAAATAACCACAAATGATGTGAGTTTGCACTTCTGAAGCCAATATCGGGGTAGAAATGAGGGCAATCGGAGCGGCAGGGCTTGGGATAGCGGCTTTTTGGCGCGACTTAATTGACCAGTCCCAAATTTTAGTCGGAACGGGCGTGACCAGCCACCAATGTTCGAGAACAGCAGCGCACATCATCACGCATAACAAAGCTTGCCCGGTAAGCTGACCGGAGCTATTGGCGTTTAAAGTGCTGATAAATAGGGCGGTGGCAAAAATGGTGGTAGCGGTGACGGAGAAAGGAAACAACGAGTTGAGCGGCTTTTTGACAAAGTATTGGGCCATATAGCGCAAATTTTCGGGCAAGAAATCGGTAGTCAGGTTGTTGACACCCAGGAAAATGTTAAATTTGGCCGATTGGTGCGTCCAGTGCAGAATCATGAACGTCCACAATCCGGTATCGTTGTACCCGCCCCAGCCCAGGCCGATAACTACAATGCTCAAAACTAAGATGGCAATTTCGTGGTAGAGGTTGGCGGCCACTGCCGCCCGGAAACGTGGGCCGATGGGCGCGTCCGGTTCGAGTTCCGGCACTTTGCGCCCGACTACGAAGCCAGTGTAATAGCTACATTCGATCCAACTCCAGATGACGACGGCCCAAAAGAAGGCCGCAAACACATCGCCCACGCTGGTAAAGTTGCGGCTAATATGAAGTTGCCAGAAAGCCAGAGGCTGCACGGCGGTGACAGCCGCAAAAATATAAGGTCGCCAGGCTTTGCGTCCGGTTAGATATATAATAATGCCTGTCGAACCCCACCATAACAAAACCGCCGCGACTATCGGCAAGAAACAGTCTGCCCAAAAGTCAATCACGCTATATCTCCAACTAGGATTTTCATCATATTAAACACCTGGGAACAGGGAGAAAATCAGGTTTGTCTTTGTCACTTCTAATTTATTCGAGATGTTTGCTATAATGATTATAGGCGGCAGGGATGGGGTTTGGTGTCGTTTTTACTACAAAAAAAAGGACTATATTTTGAACGACGAAAAAGAACTGGTGATAATGGTGGGTTCGCACAATCCCATCAAAGTAGGAGCCGTGCGGACGGTAATCGAGCGGGCAGTTGGCGCGGAACTTGTCCCAAATATTGACCAGGTGGAAGTGCAAGCGATAGAGGTGGCAAGCGGAGTAGCAGCCCAACCAGTTGGTGATGAGGAAACTTTGCGAGGGGCTTTGAGCCGCGCCAGGCGTGCGTTGGAAGCGAATCCGCAGGCAACCTGGGGCGTGGGCATCGAAGGCGGCATTTTGCGGCTTGACGAGGGCGTTTTTACTAATGCCTGGTGCGCGATTGTTGACCGCCTGGGCAATCAAGCGGTGGGTGGTGGTTTGCTGATGCCGCTGCCGCCCGCGATGGTGCGCGATTTGGACGCAGGTTACGAGCTTGGCGACGCGACAGACCGGCTTTTTGAGGTCAAACATAGCAAACAGGCCGGGGGCGCGTTGGGTCATTTGTCGAAAGATTTGTCCAATCGCCAGCACGCTTACGAAGAAATTTTCACTTTTGCGCTGGTCAAATTTCTTAACCCGGTCTTGTACGAGTTGAAAGGGGCGGTTTGATGGCGACACCTGTAAGAAATTCGCATTGCAGCTTCTGCGGCCACGCTTTCGAGCCAGACCAGCCCTGGCCGCGCCAATGTGCCAGCTGCGGGCGTAGCACCTATCTAAATCCGTTGCCCGTCGCCGTAATTTTAGTACCCGTTGAGGCTGGTTTAATGTTGGTTCGGCGTGGGGTTGCGCCCGCTATCGGGAAGCTGGCTTTACCGGGCGGCTATGTGGGGCAGGGCGAGACCTGGCAAGAAGCGGGGGCGCGGGAAGTGTGGGAAGAAACCGGCCTGACGCTTGACCCGGCTCAGATTGAGGATTTTCGGGTTTTGAGTGCGCCCGACAACACCATTTTGATTTTCGGCATCGCCCGCCCCTACGCTGCTGCCGAGTTACCAGTCTTCGTGCCTACCAACGAAACGTCTGAACGGGTAATTATTTATGCCCCGCAGGAGTTGGCTTTTGGGCTGCACGAACAGGCTGTAGGTGAATTTTTTGGTAAACAGCGTTAATATGCTATAATGTTTATGTCAAATAGTTATCACCTGAATAGATAAAGGGCGACGACTACGAATGTTAAAGTAGAGCAGGAGATTTTTAGATTTTGGGAAACGATATTCCGGCAGAACCAGGCCAGACTGCCGCAAAAAAAAACTACACCGAGGCCACTCTTTTGGCTGTCGCTACAGACCCCACCCCGCCGATGGTTGCATCAACAAATAGTGTTGCCCTTGAAATGACCCAAACAACCGCCCCTATAGAGCCATCGTTTGAGTATGAGCAGGCTACAGACCTAGAGCAAGCTTTTGAAGATGATGAAACCGACGCTACTTCGGAGCCAGACCAATCGCCCGCCGCCGTGCCGGATGAGGAGTTGATAGCCAAATTCCGCGCCCATTACCAGTTTCCGCTCGACGCTTTCCAGGAAGAAGCGATTAGAGTGTTGGCTGCTAACGAGTCGGTGATGGTGGCCGCGCCCACTGGCACTGGCAAAACAGTGGTAGCGGAGTTTGGCATTTTTCAGGCGTTTCAGCAGCGCAAGCGGGTTTTTTACACCACGCCTATCAAAGCTTTGAGCAATCAGAAGTTCCGAGATTTGCGGGCGCAATATGGCGACGCGGTGGGTTTGCTGACTGGCGACATCATCGAAAACCCGCGTGGCTATATTATGGTCATGACGACGGAAGTTATGCGTAATATGCTGCTGCAAACGCCCGAAGAATTCCGGGACACTACCTGCGTGGTTTTTGATGAGATTCACTATCTGGCCGACAGCGAACGCGGTACTACCTGGGAAGAGTCTATTATTCTTTGCCCAAAAAATGTGCAGTTGGTTTGTCTGTCCGCCACTATCTCCAACGCTAACGAGGTTGCCAACTGGATTTCGCGCGTACATCGCCCCACGCGACTGATTACCCACACCAAACGGGCCGTGCCGCTTTCGTTGTATTATTTTCTGGATGGCAAACTCAAGGAAGTGCTTGACCGCAAAGGACAGCGCGTCAACGATTATAGTGGCGTGGGCGGCGAGGCCAAACGTCAGTTCCGCAAACAGTTTACCCACGTAGGAGCGGTTGATGGCGATGGCCCGAACCGCCACGAACGGCCCGAACCGACACCCCGCGAGATAGTAGAGACGCTGGAAAAAGCCAAAATGCTGCCCGCCATCTACTTTTTGTTCAGCCGCAACGATTGTGAAGCTTCTGCCCAAATGGTAGCGATGGACAAGCTAGAAGCCATTAAAAATAAGGAACGGCTGGCGGAAATTGACGAAGTAATCACCCGCTATATGAACCGACTTGAACCGGAAGACCGCCAGATTGAGCAGGTCAAGACGATTGTGCAACTGGCCCGGCGCAGTCTCGGTTTTCATCACGCGGGATTGCTTCCGATTCTCAAACAGTTGGTCGAGGAGCTTTTCACCCGCAACTTGATGTCGGTAGTTTTTGCGACGGATACGCTGGCTTTGGGCGTGAATATGCCCGCTAAAACAGTGGTCATCGGACGGCTTTCCAAATACGATGGTCAGACGCGCCGCCCGCTTTTGCCCAACGAATTTCAGCAGATGGCGGGTCGGGCTGGACGGCGGGGTTTGGATTTGCAAGGCCACGTGGTTTTCCCTTATAGCCCCTGGATTAGCTTTGACGAAACATTGGAAATCGCTACCGGGCCGCTTTTGCCCGTCGAAAGTGCATTTTCGGTACGCTACAATTCGGTTTTGAACCTTTGGGACGCGCCAAAGGGCGAACGAGTATTACAAGTTTTGCGTAATAGTTTGCTGGAATTTCAACAGGGTCGTCGCTTGCGCGAACTCGAAGGGGAGGTCAAGCAAACCGATGAAGCTTATGACCAGGCGCGGGTCGGCTGTTTGATTGGCTACCCCGAAGGCGAAGAACTGTTGCACCAATTCGACGCGCTGGGACATACTATTGTCAAGGCACGCGACGACGAACGCCGGGCTTTTGAAGACGAAACCCGTTTGCAAGCTAAACTAGACGAGCGGCCCTGGCATCGGCCTATGCGCGAAACGCTGCGCCAGATTTTCCGCACCATTGAGTCCGGTTCACTTATCCACGCCGAGAATTTGGGGTGGGGCATCTTTTTGGGCAAAAGCAGTGAAGGCGGCTTTGGCAATTTTATTTTTGGAGACCGAACGGTTAACCTGGACGAATATAAGGTAATTGACTATATTCCGCCTGAACGCTTTGTCCTAAAATTGCCGCTCAGTCTGCAAAACGTACAACGGAGTGGCCTTCCCGTCGTGGAGCTTTTGTCACCGGACGAATTGACCGCGCTACAAACCCAATTGGGTGGTATCGCTTTGCCAAACCTGAGCCAGTGGACGCAGACCGCCCGCGCCGAGGCGTTACAAAAACACGGCCCAGCTATCGAACGCGCCCGCGCTCGCCTGACCGAAGCCCGCGCCGAACTTAAAGACGCAAAGGAACGCGAAAAAACCCACCCCTGCCAGAATTGTAACGTCCGCAAGAAGCACCGCAACCTGCAAAAAGAAACGGCCCGTCTGCTTTTGGCCCGCGACGAAGCCCAACAACGCTATCAGGAGCGCAAAGAGTTTGAGGAAGGCCGTTTGCAAGCCACCCTCAACGGAATTGTTTCAGTTCTGCGACGCTTTGGCTTTATTGAGAAAAATGGTTCGCTCAACGAAAAGTCGGCCCAATTGCGCGATATTTTCGACAATAACGGTCTGATTATTATTGAGATGGTCAATCGGGGGTGGTTGGACGGAATGTTGCCGCAAGATGTGGCCGAAGTCTTTAGCTGGTTTGCTTATGACCGTGACCTGGAATTTATGAACAAGTTTGTGCTGCCGCGTCATCTCAATGATTTGCGGAAGAAGCTGGACGAGCTTGAGCGAGATGTGTTTGCCGCCGAACGCCAGCACGAACTTTACATCAGTACGGGCTATAACACTTATTTCTATGGGGCTACGCGGGCCTGGTGTCGAGGCAGCAGTTTAGCAGAAATTTTGGAAAAGGTGCAACTGGCCGAGGGTGACATCATCATCACCTACAACAAAACCCTGGATTTGGTGCGGCAGGTCTTTGATATGTTGCGTCTGCTCCAGCCTGAACATCCTTTGCTGCCCGTCCTTTCGGCTACGCGCAGGTTAATCCGGCGCGGCGTGGTAGAGCAGATTTACAACATCGGTTTCGGAGTGATGCAGGACGAGTTAGAAGCGGGCGAAGAAGCTGCGTCTGATGAGAATGTAACGGTAGCACCGGAAGATTTAGCTCTTGAAACCATCACGGGACAGTCTGCGACGCAGGATGAAGATGAGGAAGACGAGCCAGATGAAGGTGACAGCGAAATAGCTACTGACGCAGAAGGCAACGCTACAGGCAGACGGCGGGGCGGTGGCAAACGCTTTGGGCGGCGCACCAACACTGGCCCATCGCGCACCCGCTCCCGCACTGGCGTGGAACGATAGCCCCCGCGACTTTAATAAAGCGTAACTACTCAAGCCATTTGTAGGACGTGCAGCGGCTCCGTCAGCCGATTATTATGGCATCTGAAAACTAAAAACCATCGGCTGACGGAGCCGCCTCCTACAAAAAACTCACGCGGCTGAGTAGTTACAATAAAGCTTACTCTGGCTGTTTGAACCCAAAATTCGCAACATCAAGCTAGAATTTGGCGGCAACTTTGCCAGAGTCAGGACTCCGAACCTGGCCGCCGATTAGCAGCAGGGTCAGGGCCGCCAGACAAAGCAAACTTAAAGCACCGCGCAGACTGAATAGTTCGGCTATTGCTCCAATCAACGGAGGCCCAAGCAAGTTACCGCAGTATCCGACGGTTGCCATAGCGGAGATGGCGCGGCCAGTGGCGATGTTGGGGTTGCGGGCGGCGGCACTGATTACCAGTGGGAAAGGACAGGCCAACCCTGCCCCCATCAAAGCACACCCCACAATCGCTACCAGTGGCAACGGACTAACGAGGAAGAGGAGTAGGCCAACCAAGACCAGCAATCCACCGCCCTGCAAGATGCGGGCTGGGCCTAAACGTTGAGTTAGATAGTCGCCAGTCAGTCGTCCGACGGTCATTAGCAAGGTGAAGACGACAAAGGCGGCGGCGGCTTCGGTGGGTGGGCTGCCTAAAGTTTCGCGAAGATAGACAGCACTCCAGTCGCCAATCGCCCCCTCGACCAGCAGCGCACAAAAAGCCAGCATTCCCAACGCGAAGAGGGAGCGCGGCGGCAATCCGAAAGAGTGACGTTCGCCAACGGTAGGGCGTTCTTCCGCAATCAGTTCGCGTTGGGCGAAGCAGACCCCCACTAGCACAACTAGCGCGACAGTCAAAAAGTGTAACTCCACTGAGACACCGTGTCCAGCCAAAAAGCCACCAATGCCAGCAGAAATCAGACTGGCGATGCTCCAGGTGCCGTGGAAACTCGCCATAATCGGGCGACCATAAAGTTTTTCAACACTAGCGGCTTGAGCGTTCATGGCAACATCGAAACCGCCGCTCAGTAAACCATACAGAAACAACACCCCCATCAGCACAAATATATGTGGTGCTAGACCCAACAATGGGAACAGCAAGCACCAAACTATTGCCATCGCCACAGTGATTAGTTTGCTGCCATATTTGCCGAGCAGCCAACCAACCAGAAATTGACCAACGACTGCGCCTGCGGGTGCGCCAAACAAGGCCAGACCTAACTCACCATCGGAAAGGCCAAGCCGCACTTTGACATCTGGGATACGCACGATCCAGGTAGCGAACAGTAGGCCATGCAGCATGAAAAACATGATTACGGCAAGGCGGGCGCGGCGTACTGAGGCAGCCGGGCGGGTAAGCGAAACGTTTAACATTAATTATCCTCTCAAGTTGACGCTCTGCCAGCACCTCCCACTGGTATCATCTCAAAATTTCGGGAGGTAGGGGCGAGATTTATCACGTCCCTGTCTTACAGTGCCTCAAGCAAAAGGGGCGTGATAAATCTCGCCCTACCTTTTAAGACGGAACGATTATACCCAGAAGCGTTGGTTATTGTCGAGCGTGGCATAGCTTTTGCTTTTAGCTAGATAATTACTTGGAGTCGGTTTAGTTAGCTTCTGGTTAACTTTGGTTGTAAAAGGTAAAATTAGGGGCATTATTATGCAAACATTAGAGCCTACCTCTCGCGGTGTCACAAACGGTAAGCAAGAAAACGCTGTTCGGATGCAGCCAGCCGCAAACGCGGGCGAAATTATTATTTCGATGCGGAACGTGAGCAAACAGTTTGGCAAAAACGAGCCGACGGTGCGGGATTTGAATTTTGAAGTGCAGCGCGGCCAGATTTTTTGTCTGCTTGGAGCAAGTGGTAGTGGCAAAAGTACCACTATGCGGATGCTGACCGGAGTTTACAAGCAAACTTCCGGCGATGTGAGCGTTTTAGGGGCAGTGCCTTTCAAATTCAAAAAGCGTACCCGTGAGCGCATTGGCTATATGCCCCAACAGTTTGTGCTTTTCCCCGAACTTACCACGCTGGAAAATATTAATTTTATGGCTTCGGTTTATGGTATGTCTTACTTTGGGCGACGCGCTAAAGTACGCGAGGCTTTGGAATTTGTAGATTTGTGGGAAGCGCGTAATCGGCTGGCCTCCAATCTTTCGGGTGGGATGCAACGCCGTCTGGAACTGGCAACCACGTTGGTACACCACCCCGATTTGATTTTTGTGGATGAGCCGACGGCGGGTATAGACCCAATTTTGCGGGCCAAATTTTGGGAACACTTTAAGAGTTTGAGCGCGGAAGGCCGCACTTTATTTGTAACTACCCAATATGTGACGGAGGCTGATTACTGCGACATTGTAGCGATTTTAAGCCGGGGCCGCTTACTGTCCATTGGTACGCCCGAAGCAATCCGGCGCGAAGCGATGGGCGGCGAGATTATAGATTTGACCTTACCAGAATTAACCAGCCAGGCCGTGCGTCTGTTGCGGGGTCTGCCCGGAATGCGCCGTATCAAAACCATCTCTGCTGAAGAGTTCCGCCTGACCGTGGATGATGCGACAGAAAAGCTTAAAGAAATTTTGGAGCTTTTTGAGCAGCACAACATCGAAATTCAGAGTATCCAGCCCTACCGCCCCGACTTCGAGGAAGTTTTCGTTCAACTGATGGAGCAGGACGCAGCCGCCAACCCTGACCCCGAAGACGACGCTAAAAACAAGAAGGATAAAGACAAAGATAAAAATAAGGACAAAGCCAAAGAAACGCCTCCGACGCAGGAGGTCAAACCGCCCCTGGAACAAAGCGTGCGCCAAGACCCATTGCTCCAGCCTCAACCTGTGGCTGATACGGTTGAAAATGAAAAGCGGGCCGAGCTTGTGCAAGCCATCGCGCCCAATTACCGCCCCAACGCTCCGGTACAGGACGAGTTGGTACAGGCTACACCGATGGAACGGGCTTACCCAACGTCACCTGTTGTACCAGTTGAGCCAGACCTTGCCGCCGAAAATGTAGAACAGACTGACCCAATTGTTGTGGCTAACATTCCAAATGAGGCAGTCTCGCCCCTTGTACCGGAGGCAGGTTTGGCAACTCCACCGAATACAAAAAGGCAGATTACCCAACGGTTAGTATCAAAGCCAACCAATGATGATATTGAGTCGTCACCAGTTCAAAGTTAAGGAGAAACTACGCCAATGTTGATAGGGGCATTGATTCGCATAATGGCTTTTGTACGCAAGGAATTGTTCGGGGCGTTACGGCAGCCGCGCCTGGTTCTGAGTTTGGTGTTGGGGCCGTTTCTAATTCTGGCTTTGTTTGGTCTCGGCTATAATGGTAGCAGTAAATATGCGACTGTGCTGGTAGTGCCGGATCGTCAGGGTGTCAGCACTAATGTCGCCGATTATAAAGAAGTTATTCAGCAAACTTTCAATCTGGTAGGTGTCACCACCAACGAAAACCAGGCGCGGGCGCAGCTAGACCGACATGAAATTGACGTGATGATTGTAGTGCCAGGCAACGCTTTGGACGAAATTTATAACGGTAGAGAAGCTAAATTCCCGGTTTATTACCGCAACTTGAGTCCGTTGCAGGCCAACTACATCGAATATACCAGTTACGTTTATGCCAGCGAGTTTGACAAGGTAATCTTGCGGCAGGCGTTGTCGGCCAGCAAACCCCAAACCGCCCAACTACAAGCATTTACTAAACAAATGAACTCCAGTACCGAATTGTTGGACAAAGATATGCAATCTGGCAATATCCCTGATGCCAAAGCTCAGGTTCAATCTCTGAAAATAGTCACACAAGCCGCCAATGCCAGCGTGGATAGCTTGATTTTGCCTGGTAACGGGACAACTAATTCAGCAGACCAGAAACTGCTCGGCGCACAGGTCAGCAACAATATTGTCCAAAGCGGGGTAGGAGGTGTGCGTACCGATTTAACCAATATCAACGCCAAACTCGATGCGCTGGATGAAGGTTTTAACAAGCTAGACGCTAACTCGCCCGCCCAACGCGCTAATCTGGATAGCTTGCGTCAATCCAATGCCAGCCTGACCGACAAAGCTACCAAAATTGCTAACATCCCTCCTGCTGTGTTGGTAGCTCCGGTATTGTCGGCTGCAAAAAATCTGACAATTACACCAACCAGCTATACCAATTTCTATAGCCCGGCGGTGATAATTTTGCTGCTACAACATATCGCTGTGACTCTATCTTCACTATCAAATGTACGTGACCGTTTGATTGGCGCAATCGAAATTTTCCGAGTCGCACCCATCAGCCCTTTCCAGATTTTGACCGGGAAATTTATCAGCTATATGCTATTGTTACTAGGAATTGGGGCGTTGCTGGTAGTGCTGATTACGCAAGCGATGGGTGTACCATTTAACAATCTGGCTGGCAACTGGCCGTTGGCGTTGGCCGTTGGCGCAACTACAGTTTATGCCTCGATTGGTTTGGGCTTTATAGTAGCCGGTTTATCTAAAACCGAAAGCCAGGCTGTCCAGTTGGCGATGATTTTGCTGCTGGCAAGCATCTTTTTTACTGGCTTTGTGGTGCCGCTCAACAGCTTTTCCGATTTTGTACATTATATAAGTTACGCTATTCCGATGACTTTTGGGGCGGAAAGTTTGCAAAACGTGATGCTGGACAACCGCCCGCTCGATTTGTTCTACCTGCTGATGCCCCTTGCCATCGGAACACTCTACATAATAATCGGGCGTTTTCTTTACCGTCGCCAGTTTAGCATCGGGTAAATAAAATTGAGTAGTATGCTAGTTTCTTAGCGCGGCCATAGTAGCAGGGTGTGGTCATCGGCAGCCGCGTAATATTTGGAACTGGCTGCCACAATTTTGGGTTCAAGCTTTTGAGTTAGTTGCATCTTTTTGACCTTGACCGTATAATCAAGTTGGAGGGGATCCAGACGTTCGCCTCCCACCATATAAACTTCTAATTCGCCTTCAGCATTGATTTCTATAAGCTCCTGGCTGGAAAGCAGCTTTTTGCTCCGGCGTTGGTCGGCGGCTTCGCCATGATGAAAGGCGTTGTCCCTGATCTGTGGGCCATTTTCCTTGCTCAAATCATAAAATTTGTCTGCCGCTGCCAACATCAAACCGTCCGAACTGATTTCAAAGTTAAAGTCGTCCATACCGAGGTCAAGTTGTTGTTGTGATACTGGCTTTTCCGCGTCGTTGCTGTCCCAGGTACTGACCAGCAAAAATTTGTCGTCCTGTTCGGGTTGGGCCACGTAGGTAAACCACGTTCCATCGGGGCTAAAGCGGACTTTGGCATTATTATACTTGACGGGTGGTGTGGCAAAGCGTTTGAGGCGTGTAGCGGTTTTCAAGTCCCACAAACCTATGCTGGAATAAACATAATCAGCGGTGTAAAGCGGCGCACCGAGCAACTGCGGGCTGGTCGGGTTTAAGGCCATACAAAAATCGAAATAGGGTTTGCGCGAAACGTTATCCGGGCAAAGCTCCAGGTTCGGTTCGAGGCGGGCAGGCGTGGCCGCTTTATTGGTCTGCACGTCCCACATAGCGGTTTGGCTACCCATCAAAATAGGGCTATCCCCGATAAATCCCAAAAAACTGACTCCGAATAGGGGCGGACGGATTAGTTTGCCCGTCGCAATTTCCCACACGAAGGCGTTTTCGGTTTCTTGCCGCCCGCTCAAGGCTAGGTAGCGGTTATCGCGGCTAAAAGTCAGCTTGCGGTAAAGATACGACGTTTTTAAGAGTACCTTTAACGGCCCAAGCTCAAACGTTTGTATGGCTTTCACGTCTTTATTCCTTTTATTTATGGTTTGAAAGGTTGGAAACGTGGACGCGGCCAGTATGAAGGTTTGAGCCGCTTTAGCTGCTGGTTTAGCTGTTTGAAAACCTCTTGCTCTACTTCATAATCCACGATGCCCGCCTGCCCAGTCAAGAACGGAATTAAAAACGATTTGGCTCTTTCGGTGGCGAGAATTGGTTGCAACCAACCTAACAGACCGGGTAGCGGAATTTTGTCTAGTGGCAGCTCTCTGTCCGCCAGCCCCTTTTTGACATAGCCGCAGTAAATCAACTGGTCGGACTCCAGGCTCGGCAAAGGCTTGTCGCCAGCCAGGAAAGATTGGTAGATATATTTGTTGCAGGCGGCATACGAGCTATCACCCATGCCGGGTGGCGGAAAAACTCCGTGACGACCCGCCATCATACGGATTTCGGTGGTGCCAGGCAACGGCAGTAACGGTACGCTGGTGGTCACATCGTCGTTGGCGTGGTAAATCTCAATCCCCTTATGATTTTTGAGATGAGCAGTAGTTTCGCCCAGATTTTCGGGTGCCAGGGCGCGATAATTTCCTGCTGTAAAATCGCTAGAAATAGCCAGGTCGCGGGCCGCTGGTGCGTCCAGAGTTTGCTTAAAGCTTTGGACAAAAGCTAGTTGAGGCAGCCAGCGCGAAAGAAAGTCGGCCCCGTTTTCTACCAGCTTAACCAGGATGCCAGTTTCGCCCGCTAGTTTACGTGCTTCGGCCAGATACGAACCTCCGTGCGCCCCAATGAACAAAGCGTATTTATCCAAAAATTGATTCAACTCCGCGTCCATCAGAAACTCGGTTTGGGGCGGGTTTTTCTGGAGCATAAAGCCCGCGCCCACCGCTGCGCCCTGGCTGGTACAAATCAAATTAAAATGGCGGTTTTGCTGGTCGGCGGGCAAATTATTTTTGATATGATGCAGCTGGTCGGCCAGAGCCTGGGATTTTTCGTAAAGGTTGGACTGCAAATTTACCGTACTGGAAAAGCTCCAGTGGCGCAGCCGTTTATCGTTCCTGTCCAGCAAATCTTCTAATTCTTTATCGTTTGGGTCGGTTATAGCGGTGGCGGCTTGCTTATCGGCCAGCAAACCGGCATCTCCCACGAAAGTACCGTTGCGATTTATTAGCTGGGAAAGCTGGATGGGCCAGTCGCTTTTATCTACGTAGCTAAAGACAAAAATATCTGATAGTTCGTAGCCGAGTTTGTAGGCTATCAAATAAGCTTCGCGGGCCGCCCCCTGCCAATCACTGTTAAAGCCCGAAACGTACATCACGATATTCTGGTCTGGAGCAGCGACAGCCCGATTAGTCGTGCCAGGGTCAAGGGGCGGTTCGGGGAAAGGCTTATTGATGTAGTCGGGGCCGTGATAAGCGTAGTTTGCCAGTATTTTTAGCTCCGCCGTGATTGCGTGATAGCCTGTACCGTCCGCCGCCGCTTTCAAGTCATTTAAATATTGTTTTAGCAGCAGCAAATAGTCAACGTTAATCGGGGAAAAGAGGTTTTTGATCCAGCCAAAGCCTTTTTTCTTATTTAGCTCCTGGTCATATTTAGCTTCCAACTGTCCTATTAAAATATCTCGATACGCCCCATACTGCTGCTGTAAGATTAGTTTGCGGGCTTCGTAGTCCTGGGCCTGTCGTAGCTCTTTAATCAAGGCGGCGACTTTGTCCTTATCGTACATTAACAAACTTGAGGTATTGTCAAACATGGTTAGCTTATCTAAAAGGCGAGAGGTAGGGTCTTGGGAAGGGACGAGTTGCTTGATGTCAAAAGGGTCAGGAGGAAATTGAAACTCAGGATAAGGCTTGCCATAGTCTAAACCAGACACTTCCAACCAGTCGGTCATCGTGGTTACACTCCGTTTGCAAAAATTTGTTTACGTTACGGTAGTACAAGCCAATTGTAGCCCGAAGCAAGGTAGTTGTAAAGCCCGTATTTGCGTTGTGCTAAATTGGTCAGCGCAACGCTCACGTCCAAAAACACAGACAGAGGTCGAACCATTATAAAGTAAGGTGTTGATTTGATGGAAACTGGAAGGGGAGGGAAGGGTTAATTCAGTTAATGGTGACTGTGCCGGGACTCGAACCCGGGACCCACTGATTAAAAGTCAGTTGCTCTACCAACTGAGCTACACAGTCCCTTGCAACTCTTCCAAACCTTTTATAACCTCTGAACTAATCCCCGCAGCATTATATATGTCCGGTAAACCAATGTCAAGCCAAACACACGACCAGGGTGTTACCAAAGCCTGGTTACGGAGTAGGTATCGAAAAGGCTATCCACGCTGATAATTGGCACGCCTTCCACCATCGCTTGTGCAATTAACATTCTATCGAACGGGTCACGGTGATGAAAGGGTAAAGTAGCCACAATATTAGTATGAGCTATCTTAAAATTTAGAAGCCTCAAACTCTTTAAGGCAAGCTGGTTTGGAATAAAAACATCAAACGGTTCTGGTAGATATAATTTACTATTGGTAAGGCTTACCTTAATGGCTATTTCCCAAACACTGGCAATGCTCAAAATTAGCTCGTTGTTGGGGTCTAAGATTAGCGAAAGTGCATTAGAGCCAAGCCTGTCGCTACTATCTGCCATCCACAAAAAAGTATGGGTATCTAAAAGATAACTAGCCATTACATATAATCTTTGAAATCTTCAAGCGGCTCGTCAAAATCGTCCGCTATTATAATTTGACCTTTAAGGTCATCAAGCACACGCTGTTTTGGCTTTGTCGGTTGTTCCGCTTTTATCTGGTCGAAATCCTCGCCCGCCAAAGTCTCCCCTTTAGAATTATCAGGTATACCATTGGCTGGTTTAATTTGACGGACGATGACCTGTTTTTGTTCGCCGCCAATAGGCACTAGCTGAAACCATTGCTTTTCTCCATTGATTATGTACACTTCTTCGCCCTTAACAGCCGCCGCAATCAAGTCGGGTAAATGGCTTTGGGCTTCTTCCATAGTAATCTGCATATTTTTATTGACCTCCATACTGACCTACAATCGTTACCCCAGCATTATAATACAAAAAGTGCCTCCAAAGCCAGCTTAGACTGACAAAGGAAGCACCAAATTTGTTGGTAGGAAATGCACCGCCTACATATCTGCCCCTATTAGACCGGAGAGACCGGGACGAGCGGTAGGTAGTTGGCGGTTGCGTCAATAATCTTGATAAAGGTGATGGCATCAGTTGGACAAGCATCTACGCACAAGCCGCACCGGATACAGCGTTTCTCGTCCAGCAACATCCCGCTATACTCGGCTTGCTGGTCGCGGTTGAGGTCGGGAACTACCCCTGTTTCTTCGCCGTCCAAATCCTGGGCGGGTATCATATATAGTACGTCATAGGGACAGGCTTCCACGCACAAGCCGCACAAGATACACAAATCCGGGCTGATGTCTATATTGTTCTGGCACAATAAACAGCGCGACGCTTCGACTTTGCCTTGTTCGCGATTCAGGCCCAACTCCACTTCCTCAAACGGGTTTTTGCGGCGTTGCTGGACGGTCAGCAAATCCATGTGCTGGCGATGTACGCCGTCGTAGCCCGTCGCAAAGATGGGCCGCTTGATCGGGATAACTTCCAGCTTCTGGCGCGGCACGGTCAAGGTTTTGAGATAGTCATCTACGTATTGGGCTACCTTATGCCCTTCGCCCATCGCGTGAACCACGTCGCTTGCGCCGTTATAAAAATCGCCCGCCATAAACAACCCCGGAATGTTGGTCATCCAGTTCTTTTTGTCGCGCTCCGGCCCGCCCCACTTGGTCATTTTCAGTTCCGGGTAGCGCGGATTATGGGTAGGCCCGGTCAAATCTTTGCACCAGCTGGCATCTACGTCCTGCCCGAAAGCCACTACCACCAAATCGCAATCTACTACGTATTCCGAACCCTCCACCACCAGAGCTTTGCGCCGCCCGCTACTGTCTGGGTCGCCCAACTTGCTACGGACTAACTCGATACCCTTAAAGCTGCCATCTGCGTTGGTCACGATGCTTTTGGTGGAAGCCAGGAACTTAATCTCGATGCCTTCCGGCTCCATCAAATTGATTTCTTCCTGGGTCGCGCTCATTTCTTCCATCGTGCGGCGATAAACCATCTGGACTTTCTTCGCACCCAAACGCACCGCCGAACGCACGCAGTCAACCGCAGTGAAGCCACCGCCCAAAACCACCACCCGACTGCCGACTTTGGGAGCGCGGCCTTCGTTGTAGTCCATCATGAACTTTAGACCGCCCACTACCTGGGGTAAATCGTCGTTGGCAATGCGTTTGGCGTTATTGTCGGTGAGCGGTTTTTCGGCATACGTCCCCGCCGCCAGTATCACCGCGTCGTATTGGTCTAGCAAGTCGGATACCATTACATCTTTACCAACGTAAACGTTGCATTGGTATTCTACGCCCAACGCCAGTATGTTCGCCTCGATTTCCGCGTCGGTTACTTCGCGGGGCATCCGGTAATCAGGGATACCGACCCACATCTGGCCGCCCAACTTTTTGAGGGCTTCGTAAATCATCACGCTATGTCCCGCCTCTGCCAAATCGCGGGCCGCCACCAACCCTGCCGGGCCACCACCAACCACCGCGATTCTGGTAGGCAACGTTCCGGCGGTTTTGTGTAGCTTGCGGGCCTGGTCAAATCCAAAGTCCGCCGCTACCCGCTTGAGGTCACGAATAGCAATCGGCTCGTCAATCAAGCACCGCCGACAAATATCCTCGCATGGGTGGGTACAGATGCGGCCCATCACGCCCACCAGCACGTTTGAGTGGCGGTTTATTTCGTAAGCTTCGCCGTATTTACCCTGGCTAATTTTATCAATATATTCCGGCACATTAGTGTCCACCGGACAATTGAACTGGCAGTTGACGTTTTTCTTGAGCCACAACTCGTCACCAGCGGCTACTTCAAATTTGTTACCCATCGAAATCTCCTGAAGTAATCAGTTTTCAGTCGTCAGTTTTCAGTATGTATATTCAAAAGACATATAATTATTCAGCCGCCAACGGTTACACCCGTGCCGGGTGCAGGCAACCGTCGTCTAAGTACCCCAAACCTGATAAATCAGGTTAGCAAGACCACTTCATTCAGTAAGTATAAGGTAATCTAGAACCCACTTTAGTGGGTTTGGGTTGCATAGACGACGGTTGCCTGCACCCGGCACGGGTGTAACCGTTGGCTATCAATCGCAAATACGTAAATCGCATCCAAGACACAGTCTGAGTGATTACAAAGAAATTCCGGTTTTAACTGACGACTGATTGCTGACAACTACATACTTACTGTTGCGTATAATACACAGGCACACGCGGCAAATTTTTAGCACCCGGAATATCCACCGCCGGAGCATTGCCGATTATATCTTCTGTCGTACCGCGTCGGTCTCCCCGCGCACGAGTGATACGAATAGGGCTAAGATAAATGGTGTCTTTTTCCGCTGGGCAAACACTCTGGCAGCGTCCGCAGCCCGTACATTTATCCTGGTCTATGGCATAGACATAAACTTCTTCGGGATAGCGGGCGGTTGCCATAATATCGCTCTCAAAGATAGACTTGGGTAGCGTGGGGCAAACGTCAATACAGTTGGTACAGCCAATACATTTGCTTTCGTCTATGCTATAGCGGGTCTTTTTCTTGACGTAGGCCAACAAGCGAATGTCGGTGCCGCCATAATGGTTGTAATATTTACTACTTGCCATAGTTCTGTTCCTTTTCCTAGCCCTTATCCACAAAAATCCATTGCCGGCAACCAGTTGATGCAATGTGCCACAGATTCAAAGCTTTGCACAGCCTCTACCCCGTCCTAGAAAATCTTTGTTCTCTTAAAACAAAGTTAGCGAATTGTAGTATGTACTACACAAATATACCATTTTTGGCGGCGTTTGTCAGTAGTAAGGGCTACGCTGCTATTATGACAACGATCTTTAGCCTCGACTTTTTTGTTTGTATGTATGCTATAATATAGCATAGCAAACCAGAAAATAAAGGCCAAAAGGAAGCTATCACCAAATATTTATCAAAGCGCAACCAATTAGGCGAACGTTCCGCAGACGCAGTACGTAATTAAGGAAGTATGATTTGGGCTGGTATAAGGTTGGAAATTGGTTAGACAACTAGAATGGTAATGAAATGCCAAAATTACTGATATTAGGGGCGGGCTACGGTGGCCTCGCCGCCGCGCAAAAATTGGATAGTTTGACGGGTGGGCGCACCAAATGGGATATTACAATGGTTGACCAGCGCGATTACCATCTGATTCAGGTACGAGTACACGAAGTGGCTGCCAACACTATTCCGGCAGGCCGCGTGCAAGTTCCTTTCGGGGAGCTTTTGCAAAATCGCAAGGTCAAGCTGGTCAAAGCCTCGGTGCAGAAAATCGTTCCCGCCGCCAAACAGGTCGAAACTTCGGCGGGGACATTGGGTTATGACCGACTGGTGATTGCACTTGGCAGCGAGACAGCCTACCGCGATATTCCTGGTCTCAAGGAAAACGCCTTCCCTATGAAAGCCCTTGAAGATGCAACTAACTTCCGCGCCGCCGTTATCAAAGCTTTTAAAACGGCCACCGCCGCCGACCAGCCCGCCCTCAAACCAGCCGATCCGCGCCTGACTTTCGTGATTGGTGGAGCAGGTCTGACTGGTACGGAACTGGCGGCGGAGATGGTAGATTTCTGCCACGATATTGTCAAACGCTACCCGACAGGCGAAGGCAAATGGAAGGTGATTTTGCTGGATGCGGCTGACCGTATTCTGCCTCAACTTGCCCCCGACTACAGCCAGTATGTGCGCGACGAGCTTACCCGCAAAGGCATCACTGTTTTGACCAAAGCCTTTATTGACCACGCCGAACCAGGCACGCTTTTCCTGAAAGATGGGCGCGTCCTCAAAGGGGCAGTGTTGTGTTGGGCGGGCGGTATCAAAGCTCCGTCCATTTTGAAGGAGAGTGGCTTCGAGACAGGTAAGGACGGGCGGATCGAGGTTGACCGTTATCTGCGTTCCAAACAGTTCCCCGATGTGTATGCGCTGGGCGATAACGCCATTATACCGGACGTGCGAAACGGTAAGTTCGTGCCGCAAACCGGACAATACGCCGAAAAACAGGGCGATTATTTGGGCCAGCTTTTTTATGACCAGGAACGTGGTTACAGACCGTCGCCTTATATGCCTTTTAGCCTGGGCATCGCGGTTTCGCTTGGGCGACGCGAAGCTTTGACCTTGAGCGGGCCGTTGCGTCTGACAGGCATACCGGGTCGGCTGGCAAAAGATGTCAGCTACGAAAATTACGAGTGGAGTATCCGCTCCAAAGGCCGTCTTTTGAATATTGGATAGAGGTTGTTTTGAACGCACAAGTGATAAGTTATATTAGCAGTTTTGTCCTGGCCGGGTGTGCGATATTGGCTCTGCTCATCATTGTCCCGGCAGCTTCAGCCTCGGCCCAACAACTAAAACCAGGCTGGCGGGCCTGGGTCTGGCCGTTGGCGTTTATGGCTTTCGGCCTCAGCAGCCTTTTTGCCGGGTTCGGTCTGTCTTTCTTACCAGCCGATACCAGTGGCTGGGTGCTATGGCGCGATTTGCTGTTGGGTCTGGGCCTGACTTTGATTGTGCTAAACAGCGTCTATCGTTTGCTGGTACGCCGCACCGCCCCATATTTCGCGCCCTTTATCTGGTGTGGCTTTGGATGCTTTGCTACCAGTATTTTGGCCTTCGCCACAGACCGGGCTGTAACCCTTTCTGTATTTGTGGGCGTGGGTGCGCTGATTTTACTGACTGTCTATTCCGGTATCTATATGTTAGAACGGGAGCGGGCTTCGGACGCAATCCCGGCCCTGGTCGCCGCCGCCCTTACTTCGGTATCTGATGTAACCAACAGCCTTAATTTCAAACTAGACCTGGGTTTCCTCAGTTTTAATCAGGAATTTGCCACTCATCTTTTGCAAATTCCGGCTATCTTCTTCTTTCTAATTGCCGCCAACAATGGCTATGTAGTCAAATACGCTCTGCACCGCCGTCAGCAGCGCGAACATCTTTTGGTGGAAGCCGAATCCTAGACGGGAATTGAAATGGCCGATACAACTTTACATAACCGCAAATTCAAAGGCAAGGATTTATCTGAACGCCTGACCTGGGCTTTGCGCCTGCCCCTTATTCTCAAGGTGTTGGTTGCCAACTCGGTCATCGTAGGTATTGGGGCATTCGTAGGCACATGGCTGACCGAGGTAGTGGCGAGTGGCGAAGTTGGTCACGGTTTTGATTTGACCCTGGCTTTGTTTTTTGCCATTGTGGGCGTAACTTTGAGTGCGATAGTCAATTACGCTGTGTTGCGGGCTGCCTTTACTCCGCTCGCTATGTTGCAACACACCGCAGCCGCAGTCAGGGCCGGAAACTGGCAAGCGCGGACTGGTAAAAGCGTCTTTAGCGACCCCCAAATTGAACATTTGGCCGCTACTTTCAATACGATGCTGGATACGGTTGAGCAGCGCAATTTGCAGCTACAAAAAATATCCGGGCAGGTAATTGGAGCGCAGGAAGACGAACGCAAACGCATCGCCCGTGAACTGCACGACCAGACCGCCCAATCTCTGACCAACCTTTTGATACGGCTCAAACTTTTGGAAAAAACCAAATCGTTGGAAGATTTGCAAAAAGGCATTGAGCAGTTGCGCGGTCTTGTGACCGAAACGATGGAAGATGTACGCGAACTTTCCCGCACTCTGCGCCCGACTTTGCTGGACGATTACGGTTTGGTAGCGGCATTGGAAGCGTATGTGGGCGGATTGCGTCGCCGTTTGCCGTTGGAACTTACTTTTGAAACCGATGGCCTGGAAGCTACCCGTCTGCCTGCCGAAGTCGAACTGGTCTGCTATCGGGTGGCCCAGGAAGCCTTGACTAACGTGATCAAGCACGCCAACGCCCAACACGCCTTGATAGAGTTGCGCCGCGAACGGATGCGTCTGACGGTGCGGGTGCGCGATGATGGTAGCGGTTTTGAGTCGGCAGGCTATCCTTTGAGCGCGGGCGAAACACCCGGTCTCGGTTTGGTAGGGATGCGAGAGCGGGCGCAACTGGTGGGCGGCAGACTAACCCTCAAATCTACCCCTGGCTTTGGTACCGAGATACGTCTGGAAATAGATTTGAGCGGCTGGCAGCAAGCGATGCCTCGCACCACTGAACCTTTACAAGCTTTGTAACTATCCAATCCAGTCTGTCATTCCGAACGAAGGCTCTGGCGAAGCGCGGAGTGAGGAATCTGTTGCTAAGACTTTTGATACAGGCTGAACTGACTCTTGATAGAAAGAAGGGTGAGAAATATGATTGGGACAGTTGATGATTGGGGTGACAGTCTAGGCATACGAATACCAAAAACATTAGCTGAACAATTGGCTCTCGCACCAAAAACTCAGGTAGAAATAAATGTGGTTGATAGTAAGCTTGTAATTGGGCTGATGAAGAAACCTAAATATAGCTTGAAGCAGTTGCTAGATGGTCTGACCGATGAAGGTATTCACGGTGAAGTTGATTTTGGGTCTGTTGTAGGAGAGGAGGTCTGGTAGCTATTTATGACTGAACCTCTTAAATCTGGCTATGTTCCATCGCAAGGTGATGTAGTTCGGATAAACTTCGACCCTCAAATTGGACATGAGCAGGCAAAAACACGGCCTGCTCTTATTTTATCTTCTATAGCATATAACAAAAGGCTCGGTCTGGCAGCTTGCTGTCCTATCACCAGTAATTCTAAAGGCTGTAGCTCTAGCTGGGAAGTAGTAATTCCTGCTGAGTTTCCAGTGAAAGGGGTAATTCTGTCGGATCAGGTTAAAAGCTTCGATTGGCAAGCGCGTAAGGCACAATTTATTTGCCATTTGCCAGATGAAGTGGTTGACGATGTATTAGCCAAGTTATATACCTTGTTTGAATAAAACCTTCAATTAACGACTTCTGGTTTTGCAGCTGCAACCACCCATTCGGCTTCATTTTCTTTCTTATTGTATTTGCGTTCGACCCGACCCGGCTGAATAGGGGTATAGCCACGGGCGCGGTAATGCTCTCTCAGATTTGAGGCTTCACGACGGAATTTTAGCAGTTTGAGGAAATATTCGAACGAGTCGTGGAAAATCCGCACGCTAGATTTTTTGTCGTAGCGTTTGATAAAAAGGGTGGGCATCTCGACGATACGCAAGCCCGAAAAATAGCTGCGGGCCATTACCTCGGTATCCCAAAACCAGCCAGGGTCTTGACATTCGTGCAGCACGCTCAAAGCCCGTTCGCGGTTAAAAAATTTGAAGCCGACTTCGGTATCTTTGAGCGGTACTTGCAACATACTGGCTTCCAAACGATGGTAGCCGACGCTCAAGATGTGGCGATACAGAGTGCGCCACATAAATTTATATACACGTAAAGCACTCACCACGTCCGCCCCGCGCTCGATTTCCAGCACCGCCGCCGGGATGTAGTGGGCGGGTGTTTCCAGGTCAATATCTAAAAAACCAGCGATGCTACCCCGCGCTGCCATCAAACCATCGGTAACGGTGCGCCCCCGCCCGGTATTTTTTTTGTGACGAAGCAGACGCATATTGATGTGTGGGTTTTGAGCCATCAACTCCTCAATAATGCTGACAGTGGTATCGCGGCTCACATCATCTACGAAAATTAGCTCGTAGCTATCTCGGTAACGGGTGATGTTCAGTACGTCGAGCAGTTCGGCCACGCTGCCACGCAACACGGGTTCTTCGTTATAACAGGCGATAACGATGCTCAAATCAATTCTTTTGGTCTCAAAATCCTGCAAATATTTCTCCTAAAAGCCATCAGTTGTCAGTCAACAGTTGTCAGTAAAACTTGCATCTATAAGTATAAGTAACTCTTATTAACCATCGCGGCTCTCAAAGTTTTGTCACCCTGAATGAAGGCTCTGCGGAGTGAAGGGTCTGTGGGTAGGATTTTGGTTTTCTGTACTAACAGGCTTTTCAGCAACAGGCTCCTCGCTCGTGCCTCCATTCCGAACGACAATGTCAAGCTTTTTACTCTGTGCGGTCAACTGGATGCTGCGGTAAAAATCTGTTTTGTCCCATCGCTCGTGGCTCGCTGCTCGTAGCTACCTCGCCCGACATACTATCAAGGTTTGGGCGGTCAGGCCCGAATAATAGGTGCGGGTGTGTTCTATCTCGAAGAAAGGCTTGATTAACTCGATTTGTTGGGCCAAAGGTCTGACAAAATCGCCCCGGTCTTGTTCGGCCAAAAATTTGCTAACCGGGTTGGCTGGCTCGGCATCCATATCTATCACCACAAAGCGTTGGGTGGTGACGCGGGCGATACCGGCCAGCACCGCCCGGTTTTGGGCTTCGCTCAGATGGTGCATACTGTTGATAAACATAGCTTTGGGGTATTTTTGGCCCGTCTCGGCAAACTCGATAGAGCTAACATCGGCTACCTTGAACTCGCGCTCTGAGTGGTTTGCGCCCCCCCCATATTTTTGACGGGCGTATTCGATATATTTGGGGTTGATGTCAATGCCAAGATACGGCCCAACCGCCACGTTTGCAAATTCGCCCGTGCCGCAACCCACATCCAAAAGCTGTTCACCCGCTCCTAGCTGCAAGCCTTCTCGAATAAGCCGTCGCGTAATATTTTGCCGCCCTGCAATCACCAGTTGCAAAGCGTTAAAAAGGGCCGGGTTATCCAAAGTCTGTTTCAAACGTTCTACCACAAGCATTTCTCTCTATAAACTCCGCGTCGTCAACTGGCTGGCGTTACTTTCGCAGCCGATAAATCAACAAGCCAGCAATAATCAAAAGACCGCCCAAAAGCTGCCAGATTACCAAGTTTTCTTGCAAAATCAAAAAGGCGGCCAGCACGCCCACGAAGGGCTGGAAGTAGCCGTAGAAAGCCGTGCGCGACGAGCCGAGCCGCTTGATGCCCGTGTACCACAAAATATTTGTAAAAACTACCGCACCCAACGTGCAGAAAACCAGAATGAGCCAGATGTTGGACGGGACAGCCGCAAATTTAGCTCCGTCGAACTGGTTGTAGTCGAACGGCAAAAGCGCGATGACCCCAATCAGGCTGACATAGGCACTGATTTTCGTAATCGAATAGTGGTTCATCAAGGGGCGTAATAGTACGGTGTAGGTGGCCCAACTTGCCGCTGTACACAAACCCAATCCGTCGCCCAACCAAGAACCGCTCAAACGTGCGCCCGACGCGGTTAAGACGATTAGGGCCACCCCACTTACCGAAACGGGCAGACTGTACCAGAAGTTGCGCTTGATTTTCTCCTGGCCCAAAACCCAGGCCACAATTGCCGCAAAAGTGGCCGTACTGGTCATAAGCAGTGAGACTTCGGACGAAGTAGTATTTTTGAGAGCGTAGATAAAGAATACCTGATTGAGCGTGATACCAGACAGAGCGCAGGCCATAATCAGACCCAGGTGTCGCCATTGGATACCCAGCGAACCTTCGCGCGCCCAGGTCATCAGGGCGAAGATTACTCCGGCGATGCCAAAACGCAGGGTTGAAATCGCCAACGGGTCAAGGTAGTTCAAAACTAACTTGATAAGTGGCACATTAAAGCCCCAAATCGAGACACACAAAAAAAGATAAAGGTCAGCGCGGGTGAAACCCTGGCTTCCGTCTGCGACTATATTTTTGGGCAGGGCTGGCTCAACGGGCGCGAGACCTCCCACTGGCACAAGTTTTTCTTTCCGAATTGCCATAGCGTAATTTTACCATATTCTGAAGCCGTCAGTGGTCAGTCAACAGTTTTCAGTAGAGCCAAAAATTCGATATTATTCAGCCAATTCTAAGTTTTCTTTCAGTTCGGCCCAATCTACTGTCTGTATAATGTGGCTAGATAGAGCTTTCAACTTGTAACTACTCAGTTGTCACGGCCCGCAGGCACCCAGGGGGTACCCAGGAGCGGAGGCTCTGGCGAAGTGCGGAGTAAGGCATCTCTCATCAGAGAAAACGAATTGTATTTATCTTATATTAGCAAGGATAGGAATTATGAAGAAGAACTCTTACAAGAAGATATGGCCGCGAAATTTTTTACCTGTTTTCCGAGCTTGCCAGGAACATTGCGCTAATACCAGCATTGGGCTTGAACCTGATGCGCCGGGGGAGATACTGGCCTGGTCAGGGCAACCAGGCCAGAAATGGCACGCCGTCGTTTTGTGAAAATGGCCGGGGGTGTCTTGCTTGGCGGTATGACCCTAAGTTTAGCTTCGGTTCTGGAGGCTTGTTCTCAAGTAGCCTCCACTAACGATGCTACAATGCAAGTAACCGCTACCAACGCTACTACAGCAACCCCTTCCGCTGCGGCTACGACTGGCACAAGTGCGGCAGCGACAGCTACCATGCCACCAATTACTGATATGCCGATGCCCTCCAGCACGGCTAACCCGCCAACTACCGCGCCTGGTACATCGGCAGCTATCGCTACCGCCAATTCTAGCGGGTTGGCTGGTACGCTTATTATTCCGCCCTTGCTTGTACCCCAGGTGCAAAACGGAACTAAAGTGTTTAACCTGACGCTCCAAAAAGGCCAATCTCAATTTTTGGCAGGCACGACCACCGCGACCCTGGGTATTAACGGGAATTATCTCGGCCCTACGCTTAGAGCCAGCCAGAGCGATAAGGTACTGGTAAACGTTACCAATCACATCGGGGAAGCCACAACCCTGCACTGGCACGGGCTGCACGTCCCGGCGGCGATGGATGGCGGCCCGCACCAAATGATTGCCGACAATGCCAGCTGGAGTCCTCAGTTCACTATTCAGCAGCCTGCCACCACTCTCTGGTATCACCCGCATTTGATGGGCCAAACCGAAAGACAGGTTATGATGGGTCTGGTCGGGCTGTTTATTCTTGACGATACCAATCCGGTTCAAAGTACCTTGCCGCATACTTATGGTGTTGATGATCTTCCACTCATTTTTCAAGACGAAACGTTTGGAGCAAACGGACAATTCAATATCAATGGGGGTGGCGGGGGCGGGGGCGGTGGTCGCGGGGGCGGGGGCGGTGGTCAAGTCGTTACCCTGGTCAATGGCACTATCTCACCAACCTTAATTACAAGGCAATCTCGCCTGCGTTTACGGCTGCTGAACGCTTCAAGCCAACGGTTTTACAATTTTGGTTTTGCCAACAACGAAACTTTTTACCAGATAGCCAGCGATGGCGGGCTTTTACCAGCCCCGGTAGCGATGAGCCGTTTACAGCTGGCTCCGGCAGAGCGGGCCGAAATCATTATTGACCTTACTGCTTCCCAACCGCTGCTGCTTCAAACCTTTGGTGGGAACGGCGGTGGGCGGGGCGGCAACAACCCTCAGACTAACACAATGTTGACAATCAATTCAACGGGAGTAGCTACCAAGTTGGCAGTCCTTCCAACCCAGTTGAATTCGATTGAACGGTTACAACCAGGGTCGGCAAGCCAAACGCGAGATATGGTATTGGGCGGAAATGATAGAAATCCCACCATCAACAATCAGGCGATGACCAGTATGGCCGATATGATGAATATGACCAACGTTTTGCAGGTTAAGCTTGGCGCAATCGAGATTTGGAACCTCATAAACCGCTCCGGTGATACTCACGCCTTCCACGTTCACGACATCCAATTTCAGGTTTTGGATAGAAATAATACCGCCCCGGCTGCAAACGAGGCTGGCCTAAAAGACACGGTGATGGTGCGTCCGCGTGAGACTGTTCGGATTATTATGCGCTTCACCGATTTTGCTGACCCAAATACTCCATATATGTACCATTGCCATCTCCTGACGCATGAGGACAACGGCATGATGGGGCAATTTGTGGTTGTAAACAGCTAAAAACGGATTGCGGTTAAAAGAAGTTCGTTGAAAGGATAACAAGATGACTAATAACGAACACGATACTTCTGTGAAGGCTACCAGTTTTTCAAAAACTGGCAAAAAAAGTAACCTCAGCAGGAAGCGTTTGGCAGAGGTAGTTGGGATAGTGGCCCTGGCGATAGGCGTTGCTTTGGGGGGCGGGGCGGCCCTGAGTCAATTCCCAACTTCGGTGGCCCTGGTCAATCCAGCGCAACCCCCTCCGGCTACTACACCGACTGCTAGTATCACTGCTACCCCGGATGCGAGTAATGGCCCGCCTGCTGTGTCAGGAGCAGCCGATGCCAAAACTGGTAATCTCCAGCGAGATAAAGGCAGTTTTCGGGGTGTTGTTTCAGGTGAAGGAAACTAGAAAGAAATTGTATTATGGCAAGCTCGTCAATATTGGATACAGTTGACCCTGAGAACACCACTCAGCAAGTGCCTGTATCCATATCAAATCAGGTTATTATTGAGGTAAATCACCCGGCTTCACCGTTGTCAGCCCCAATCGCCTTCCCTAACTATATGCAGATGCGCCGGGAATTACCGATTGCTTTCTGGCACGTCTTGCGGGTAACCAGCGTGATATTGGCAATCAGCGTCGGAATTCTGCTTTTTATTCGCCCTGATATTGGGCTAAATATTTTCTGGGGTATCTTCATCCCGGTACTGCCCCTGGTCTTTTTTGCCGCGCCCGGCCTGTGGCGCAATATCTGTCCGATGGCAGCCTTGAACCAGACCCCGCGCTTGTTTGGGATTTCCCGTAATCTGGTGCTACCACCCCGGCTTAAAGAATATGCCTATGTGATTGGTATCGGTATGTTTATTGTACTGGTGCTTTCCCGCAAAATCCTGCTTAACAAAACTGGCTGGGCTTTAGGCGTGGTGGTGCTGGGTGCGCTTGTGGCCGCTTTTATTATGGGAACACTTTTCAAAGGCAAAAGCGGCTGGTGCAGTAGCATTTGTCCGCTCCTGCCCGTTCAACGCCTGTACGGTCAGACCCCTTATGTCACCCTGCCTAACAGTCATTGCCAGCCCTGTGTCGGCTGCACTACCAACTGCTATGACTTTAACCCGGCGGTGGCCTACCTGAAAGACTTGAATGACAAAAACCAGCAGTATAGCGGTTATCGCAAGTTTTTCGCCGGAGTTTTTCCCGGTATGATTCTGGCCTTTTACACCGTTCCCGTCCCTCCCACCATCGGCGTAATCGGTATGTATCTGCTATTTTTACTCTATATGCTGGTTAGCCTGGGTTCATTTTATCTACTCCACTCTCTGATTAAGGTAACTTCCCACAAAATAACTACCCTGTACGCGGCGGCAGCCTTGAATATTTATTACTGGTTTAACTTCCCCTTGTTTTCAAGGTTTGTCGGCACCCTTTTTCATATCAGGGTGGGTGACAACTTTTTCTGGACGGCTCGAATTCTACTTTATATTGTTACCGTTTACTGGGTGGTACGGACTTATCGTAAAGAAAAGCTTTTTCTGGCCCAGGCCGACTTTGTGAGTCTGCCCAAAGTCGGGAGCAGCCAGCCACTCCCTTTAATCAACCGGGCTGGCAAGCCGGGTAGCCCCGCCATAAGTTTTCTGCCGGAAAATCGGCAGGTGGCGGCTGAACTGGAAACAACACTGCTGGAAGTTGCCGAAAGTAATGATATACCTATCGAAGCGGGTTGCCGGATGGGTATGTGCGGGGCTGATCCAGTTGCAATTGTGGCCGGAATGCAGCAGCTTTCGCCAAAGGGCGATGATGAAAAGACTACCCTGGCACGGTTGGGGCTGGCCGACAATACGCGGCTGGCTTGCTGTGCCAGAGTCCGAGGCGAGGTTACTATCTCATTAAAACCAGAACGAGCCACTGCGCCTGTCGTGCCTGACACAAATCAGTTTAACTTTGACCCTCTAGTAAAGAAAGTCGTGATAATTGGGAACGGGGTGGCGGGTGTAACCACCGCTGACCATATCCGGCGACACCATCCTGATTGTGAAATTCATTTGGTCGGGCGGGAAGAACATCATCTCTATAACCGGATGGGAATAACACGTTTGATTTATGGCCGTTCGGCTATGCAGGGGCTATATTTAATGCTCGAAAGTTGGTACGAAGAACGCCGGATTAGCTGCTGGCTCAACACGCAAGCCCGAACGATTGATGCCGAAGCTCGCACCGTTACGCTCGGAATTGGCGAAGTTTTGGAATATGACCGCTTGATACTGGCTACTGGCAGCAGCGGGGCAGTCCCGGCTATCGAAGGCCACGCTTTACCCGGCTCATTTGTATTGCGAGAAGCCGCCGATGCTATGAAAATTCGCGCTTACGCCCAGGCGCATAACAGTCAACGGGCGGTTATTGCCGGAGGCGGGCTTTTGGGGCTGGAAGCAGCTTATGCCCTACACAAGCTTGGCCTACAAGTTACCATACTGGAGCGTTCAAAAGGGTTGCTTCGCCGCCAACTGGATCAAGAGAGCGGGCAATTTCTAAAGGTTTACCTGGAACAGCTTGGCCTGGAAGTTCTCTTGGAAAGCGAAGTCGAAGCGATTGAAGGCGGTAGTGACAGGGATAAGCAGGTAAAAAGCCTTAAACTCAAGAGTGGTTTTTCTATTCCCTGTGATATTGTGGTGCTGGCGGCGGGTATCAAACCAAATGTGGAACTGGCCCGAAAATTAGGGCTTAAAATTAACCAGGGTATCGTGGTAGATAATTTTATGCGAACCAGTCAGCCAAATATACTGGCGGCTGGCGATGTGGCAGAACATCAGGGTCAGGTTAGTGGTCTGTGGGCGACGGCGGTTTCTCAGGCTGAAACGGCAGCGATAAATGCCGTAGGTGGCTGTGAAATCTATAAGCCACTCGTACCCGTAACAATGCTAAAAGTGGTTGGCGTAGAACTGACTTCCATCGGTAATTTTGAGCCGACTTTACCCGAAGACGAGGTAATAGTGTTTAAGGACGCGGCAGCACATCGCTACCGCAAGCTGGTAATTTCAAGGGGTAAAATCGTCGGGGGGATTCTTCTAGGTTATCCCCAGGACGCACCAGCTGTGATAGCTGCCGTTAAAAAAGAAACAGATGTTACACCCTTCCTGGCCGCCCTTTATTTGGGCAACTGGCAACTCTAAAAGGCTAAGATAATTAAGAAGGTTCTCATCCTTCCTTCACCGCTTTCTTAATTTGTTCTTATATACTAAGAGTATCAGTTAGAAAAGCTGACCTGATAGTAAACGAGATATATTTACCTTACATTAGAAAGACAGGGAGATATTATGAAGAATAATAATAAGAACTCTTATAAGAAGATGTGGCTGTTACTGGTTGGAATGATTATTAGTGCCGTGGTAATGTCTTTAGCTTTCACCAGCTTGATTTACGCGGTGTCGCCTCAGCTTGGTTTGCTGCTAATAGGGAGTGCTGCCTTGTTCAGTCTGGTAGCCTGGATAAGCCTGGCAGTAATCACTCTGGAGCGGAGCTACGAACCGGGTAGGCCAACTCGCCTTCCTGGTACGGCAGTGCAGAGCGAACTCAAACAAAGCGTTGCTAAATTCTAACCTGTATTCTTTGGGTCGGCAGTACGCAGCTTGCTTCTGATAAAAGAAAATCAAACAGTAAGTAAGACACGAACGAAAGCCCAGCCATAACTTACTTAGGTGCTAACAGCTATTCACATTAAACCATTCAAAAAGAGGGAATATGCCTGACACTAAAACAATCGCAAGTAAACCCGGATTTCTGGCGGATTTCGGTCAAAAGCGGATATTAACCCATCTGGGACTATTCGGGTTTACCCTAGTGGGTTTTTTCGCCACTTACCTTTACGAGCCAACTTCTCAGCTAAATGATATTCTCTCGGTGGGAACAGGTTATGTGTCGCTGATATTACTGGTGGTAACTCTCTCAATTGGGACGCTAAACCTGGTGCTTAAACGGAAAAACCCGGTCAATGTGAACTTCAGACGAGATGCGGGGGTATGGTGCGGTATAACGGGCCTTCTTCACGGCCTGGTCAGTTTTACTCTGTACAACTCTGGCAACCTTTTGTCCTACTTTTTGACCAAATCTCCGAACGATAATTATACGTTCGAGTTTAACCTTAATGCTTTGAGCAATCTGGTAGGCGTACTGGCTCTCCTGTTAATGCTGGTGCTGCTGATAACTTCCAATAATTTGTCAATGCGTTATCTTAAAGGTAAGAGTTGGAAATTTGTGCAGCGGTTCAACTACCCCCTATTTATTTTGGTGTTGGTACACACGATAGGTTACTTGGTGTTGAACGCCCGCGAAAGCTTCTTTACATTCTTACTCATGGCCCTGGTGATTTTTACTATCCTGGCACAGCTGGTTGGCATAATGATTACCGTCCAACGTGAGGGCATTCAGGCTAGAGAGGCTGTTGTCAAGCAGACGCAGAAAACGCCTACCCTGACCCAAGACGATCTGGAACAAAACCGTTTAGCCCGAAGGCGTTTTTTGGTACTGGCTGGCGTGACAATTGTAGCCGGAGTGGGTAGTAGTGCTGCCCTCACTGCGGCTCTGGTTAAAGAAAATGCTGCTACTATTAAAGCAAATGAAAATAAAATCTCCGCTGCTCTGGCAGGCACGGGAACGATAACAAGCAGTAGTGGTGCGGTTTCGACTGGCACTGTTTCCTCTAGTCTGGCAAGCACAGTCACGGTGGCAAGTGCTAGTGGTGCGGTTTCGACTACTGTTGCGGCTATTAACGGTACTAAAATTGCAAGTTTTAGCAGTTTGCTAACCAATAGTGCCGCTACCTTTACTACGCCAGATACTAATGAAACTGCATTGGTGATACACGAGCAGGATAGTTCGGTCAAAGCCTTTAGTAACATTTGCACCCATCGCCCTTACAACCTTGTCTATCAGGCGAGTAGCCAAACTCTGTTCTGCGCTCTCCACTCGGCCAATTTCGATGCAAAAACAGGAGGTGTTCTAAACGGGCCACCTCCAACCGGGTTGAAAAGCTTTAACGTCCAGGTAGATAGTCAGGGAAATGTAATTTACTTTCAGTCCTGAGCGATAGTTTACAGCGAAGAAACTGTTTTGAGTTCAAAGCAATAGACCCCTCATGCAGCATCGCCTCCGTTCCCGGGTACCCCCTGGGTGCCTGCGGGCCATGACAAGTGATTAGTTATTTCAAATTTATATAAGAAGGAGTATAAACCATGAAAAAGCAAAATAAGGTGCGAATCTCTCGTCGGAAATTTATTCGGGTGGCAGCAATAGTAACACCCGCTCTGGCTTTGGCTGCTTGTGGTGAGCAAACCACCAGCCCAGCAGTGTCCGGCTTGCAACCAACCAGCGCACCCACTACCGCCACCACTGTAACGAGTGCCGCAACTTCCAACGCGACTCAAACTGTTGCCAGCACCACAATTCAGACCAGCCCAGCGACCACTACGGCAGCTGCACCACAAACCAATGCGGTAGCCACTACCAGCAAAGCAGTAACGGCGGCAGTGGCGCAAGTGCTACCAGCCACTCCACAATGTACCAGCAAAAGTAGCCAGACCCAGGCGATAGAAGAAGGCCCATATTTTAAGCCTAGCTCTCCGCAACGTACCTCTTTAATCGAAGCAGGTATCACTGGCACTAAGTTGATTGTAACGGGCTACGTGCTTTCGACGGATTGCCAACCGATCAAAAATGCCTTGCTCGACTTCTGGCAAGCCGATACTAACGGTCAATATGATAATACGGGTTTCAAGCTGCTGGGACATCAATACACCAACGAAAATGGCCTTTTCTATTTAGAGACAGTCGTACCGGGGCTTTATCCAGGCCGCACCCGTCATATCCACGTCAAGGTGCAAGCTCCTAATCAGGCTATCTTGACGACCCAGCTTTATTTTCCCGGCGAGGCCCGCAACCAAACTGACCGGATATTTAACCAGGCTTTGTTGTTGCAAATGCAAGATGGGGTGGCGGTTGGCAAACAAGGGGATTACAATTTTGTACTGAGCTTGAGCTAGAATTTGATTGACAACTGAAGGCTGACCACTGATAACTGCTTTAATGTCTCTTGAAGGCCAGCCTGTATATCCATAGCGAAACCGAGGAGTAGGTAAGCCAGAGCGTGCAACTGACCACCAGAGCGCGGCCAGCGTACTTTAGAATCGGGCCGTGCAGCTTTTGCCAACACCATACGATAGCCACGCTTGCCAGCACAATTGCCAGGGGCAGCACAAACCAGACCTGCTTATCCACCATATCTATTTTCCAGCCCACCAAGCCGAAAAAAACGAACACCGCGAACCAGCTACCCATAAACCATAAGTTCGGACAGCTGCTTAGGGTGGTCAGGTCTGGTTCGTTGGGGCGGGTGGCAGGTAGCTGTTTTAGCAGACGTGGCCCGCATAGCAAAAAGCCAAAAACCGTCAACGCCAACGTCAAAATCGCACCTGCGCCATAAAAATTGAAGATATGGTTGGTGTAAATACCATAGTAGTAGGTCAGGGGGCGCGGTGGAAAACCCAGGCTGTTGCCTTCAGCCAATTGTTGGTTGAAATCTGTCAGAGTTTTGATAGTATCGCCCACAAACTGCCAGTAATAGACCGCGATTGCCAAAATTGCCGCTGCCAGGGTTGAAAATGCAATCAGAAGGCCGTTGCGTCGGGCCGAAGCATCTCGTTTTTGGAAAAACAGCCCACCAGCCCATAACAGCAGCAACAATCCCACAAATACCGCCGTAACCGTGTAGTTTAGCATAGTGAGTGTTAGCAAGAAGGTCAGCCCTAGCCAGACTTTGCGTTTAGGCAAGTTGGGATAATAAACCAGCAGCAGCAACAGGTAAAGCGTCGCCAGCCACAAACTCAAGGTGGTGGGCCAGTTGCCCCAACTGTTGAGCAGCCACGTGGCTGGAGTCAACAGATAAATACCCGCCGCCAGAGTTGCCGCGCGTATCCCAGCCCCCAATTTGAGAGCGAGGCCAAAAACCACAAAGATGCGGAGCGCGTCCAGCAGCGCGTTGAACAGGTTCACCCCGATAGCCGGGTCGCCCGCGATACCGAAGGGGGCAAGCAAAAAGTAGGAAATGGTGGAGTAGGGTATTAGATTAGCCGATTGCCACTGGCCGGGTACGTGCGACAAATCTTTATTCAAATATTCCTGGACAAGCTGGCCGTGCAGAATTTTGTTGATTTCAAATAGATGGGCAGGACTATCTACAACTACCGTTTGAGGATAAAGTACGCCACCGCCCCGCAACAGCAAACCAATAACAAAAATAAGCAGCAAAATATTCCAGGTACGGGCAGGTAAAGCCAGCTTCCAGGTCGCCGCCAGACGGGGCAGGGTCAGGTCAAGCAGAGGCAAAGCTAAAGCCGTGACAAAAGTTAATAAAGTCAGGCGAGTGGCAAAGCCGGTCAGTTCCAAACGGTAGGTTGCCAGCAAAACAGCCGTTACCCCTAAGCAGCCCAGCGTTACCCCGAACGTCCACGCGCGGCTCAAACCCAGGTAAGCTAAAATAAAATAGCCAAACAGGGCCGTCAGAGCCAAAAAGATAAGGGTAGTCAGAGACGGAATTGTAAAACCCGTCCCCTCTGCCTCTAGTTTCAAATCGTAAAACTTAAAGCCTTCATTTTGGCCGTATTTGGAACTGCTAACCTGGGCGGGGATTTCCAGGTCGAGGCTGGGCGCACCCTGGTTGGTCACGCGCAACTCAACGGCGAGGCTACCGCCCCCGAATTTGTTGGCTTCGACGGCAAATGTTTTAATGCTGGGCGCACCGGGCTGGATGTCGAAGGCGGCAAAAGGCTGACCGTTGAGCAAGACTTCGAGCTGCTGGCTTTTGAAAAGCGGTGAACCCGCTACTTTTAAGCTAAGTTTGGCTAGATACGCGCCTGTACCGGGCAGTAATACAATTGGGCGTTGCAAGGCCCAGCGATAGTTCACGGCGACTGGTTCGGGCAGGGTTTGGTGGGTGCGATTGTTGGCAGGTTGCCAGGGATTGGACAAGGCGGCCCGCCAATCGGGGCTAAGGGTCTGGCTAATTGTACCAGCCGCCGTTTCGTCGGTAATGTCCGTATTGCTAATAGTGGAAGTGCGAACCTCGCCCCCGAAGCCGTGCTGTTCTTGAAGATTTAGAAACGGCGCGTCGTAGCCACTACCCATTTTGATTTCGATGGGTGGCCCAAATTGGTAGCCAAGCAGGATTGCTAACACTGCCAGCAGCAAAACTAGCCCGGCGAATGGCGACCAGCAGATCCGCCGCACTCTAGCCAAAATTTCGCGGGGCGTTGGCAGATAATTCGCTTGTGTGGCTGGCGCACCCGACTCTGTATTTTTAAGAGACGCGGGCGAGGCTACCTGGGCCAATTTTTCTTTCACCTGCATTGTTTTGAACTGTTCAAAGTATCTAAATTCGTGGGACATTGCTCCGTCAATGGATACAGAGCCAACCAGCTTAGAACCTTCTGGCTGTTTGCCCGATGCTCTTAGCTCACTGCCTTTTTATTTAACAGCCGTAAGATGCAATCCGGCGGCGTGGTTGTTATGCCCCCGCCATTTATCTTCCCAGTAGCTGATACGCCAGAGCGGGAAGAAAATCAGCCGTGCGGTGAGTGCCACCAACCGCTTGCGCCAACCAGCCAGGTCTGTGCTTGCCAGGCGGTCACGTCGCCAATAATCGGCTAAATCGTGGAGTTGCCCGGCCAGATGGAAACTATAATCGTAACTTTGGGGGTTGAGGCCGCATTGTCTGAAAAGCTCCAGCACACCCGTATCCGTCAGCTGCTGGATATGCCCGATTTGTTCGCGTTTCCAACGAGCCAGGGGCAGACTTTGGCTACTTTGTAAGCGTGCAAAAACCGTGTGGGATTGGCCCTCAATGGGAATATAGCCGTGAAAAAGACCGCCCGGCTTGAGAACACGGGCCACTTCGCGCACTACGGCTTCCACATCTGGCACGTGTTCCAGTACGTCGAACAGCATCACCGCGTCGAACTGAGCATCGGGATAGGGCAGGCGGGCCGCGTCCGAAACTTCATATTCGACCCCATCGTTATATTTACGGGCCTCGGCAATGGCAACCTGGCTCAAATCGCATCCAAAAACCTGGAGTTCGGGCCGCAATTTTTTGAGCGTGCGCGACTGACGGCCCGCTCCGCAACCCACTTCCATCACAGTTGCACCTGCGGGTAGCCTAGCCAGCGCGTCCAGCATTCGCAACAGTCGCGTCGCAGCTAAATCGTGGCTATAGGGGTCGCCCGTGCCGTGTCCTTCTATTATATTGGGGTTCTCGTAATCGAAGTTAAAAGTAGCAGTTGGTTCTTGTGTCATCATGGTTTATTTAGCCAGGGCGATGCACTCAATTTCGATTAGCGCGTCTTTGGGTAGGCGGCTGACCTCCACAGTTGAACGGGCCGGACGGTTGCTACCAAAATGTTCAGCATAAATTTCGTTCATTTCGGCAAAATCGCCCATGTGGGTCAGAAAAACGGTGGTTTTAACCACATCTTCCAGGGTCAAGCCCGCTCCATCCAAAACCGCCTTAATGTTGCTAAAAACCTGGTGGGCTTGTTGCTGTATAGTCCAACCGACTAAATCGCCGCTTTTAGGGTCAATCGGAGTTTGCCCACTGGCGAAAACTAGATTGCCAACCCGAATAGCCTGACTGTATGGCCCTAATGCGGCGGGCGCATTTTCACTACTAATTATTTGTCTGCCGTTAGACTCGGTAATCATCTAAAGTTCTCTCCTCTTTGCTATTACAGCTATCGGCCACGAGCTAAACCCAATGCTTAAAGACAGTTTTGCCAAACCGCCGTCAATTCGGGCAAACCCTGGTAGTTCTCCGTAGCTTTGATCGGGCTGCTCTCCGCCTCCTGCTGATTGGTAACGCCGCTCAAGGTCAAAATGGTTTTGAGACCCAGGCGATTTGCTCCCTCAATATCGGTCACAAGGTTATCACCAATCATAACCGTTTGGGTAGGGTCTGCACCCAACTGTTCCAACGCCATCTTATACATAGTTGGTTCGGGTTTACCCACCACAAATGGCTCCTGGCCCGTAGCCGTGCGTAACAAAGCCCCAATACTGCCAGCACCTGGTATTAAACCTTCTTCCGATGGGAAAACCGGGTCGGCGTTGGTGACAACAAACTGCGCCCCCTTACGAATGAGCAAACAGGCCCGACGCACGCTTTCGTAAACCAGGTGAAAATCTGCACCCTGTACCACAAAACGCGGGTTTTGGTCGTCCCAAAAATAACGGCCATCGGTGGTCAACAACGCTTCACGCAAGGGCGGCTCACCTACCACGAAAATCCCTGCCCCGTCGGGCGCGGTTTTGCGTACCCATTGCGCCGTCGCTTCACCACTGGTTACAATCAGTGTGGCGGGGACGGTTACGCCCATCTTTGCCATCTTTATATTATAGTCAGCACTGGACATAGTGGAATTATTTGTCACTAACAAGTATTTAATGGCTTGCTGATCCAGGAAGTCAAAAAATTCGCGCAGTCCAGGTAGCGGATTGTTACCCCGGTAAAATACGCCGTCCATATCTATAATGGCGTAGCGGATTGCACCCAACATTGCACCGTTCGACAATTTCTTATAAGACCTTTCCTGTTTGTCTTTAGGTTTAATCTAGCCTGACCGCCTAAGCATAGCACAAAACCCGTTGTCGCGCCACTGGCATATTTATTGCCCTTATGTTTGGCAGACGAGCTAAATTTTGGATTTATATAACGGCGGCTCAAGTCCCGCCAATCAAATAGAGGAGGCGCACGATGGCAAAGCAAGGCCAGCATAACAAAGATGCTAATGATGAAGATGTATCTAAGGGTCACAACAACCCGGACAAAAGCGTGACGATTACGACGGGTAGTACCAAGAAGCCGGAAACTTATGCCAAACAAGCGGCAGAGCATAAAGCTACCAACAAACAGGCTCAGGAAGATAAAAACGAATGGGTAGAAGATACGCGCGTCCACCCTACCAGCGAAGACAAGGTTTTTGAGCCGAAAGAACGCAGTGGCAGTGACTCGAATGCTAGTAGCGGTTCGCGCGGGCATTAAAATTTAGCTAATAGCGGGGGAAGTGTAGAGGTTGAAGCTGGCCTGGGTAATTCTCAAGAAGTCCTGGTCAAGCGAGGCTACGTTTCTAACCTCTAGCCTGTCCGCTATAGCCAGCGTGTGAGCATCGGCAGCTAGTAGATGCAGTTCGCGCATATAGCGAATAATTTGAGTCTCAAGCGAGGTGTTAGAAGAAATTGCCAAATCTTCGGGTTGGATAATTTCAACGCCCAGAGTTTCCAGAGCAGCTAGAAAACCCTCAAGCTTTTGAGACACATCCAGTTTTTCTATAAGTTCGGGGTCATTCTTATAAACTACTTCCCAGCTTGTCACTCGCTTGTTATTAACGTATTGTTTGTTGGCGGTAGCATAGGCGCGGATAGCTTTACGTGTTATAAAGTGGAAGCATTCTGTAACTATGTGCAGTGGAGCTAAGGGACTACAAGTGTCTGCCGAAGCTGCAACTTCCAAACGCTTTAAGAAGTTTTTAGCATCGTCGAATATAGCTTGCTTTTCAGCCTTGTCTGTTTCATCAACTACTACATAAAGCAAGATGGACGCATCTAGTAAAATTTTAGATGGTAATGTTTCGCTTTCATCAGCGAAATCAAATACGGTAGGCTGATTTTTTGACACGAATTAACCCGTTTTCATCTGTTTCCAGATCTTCTTCCATAACTTCACGAGGAATATCGCCCAAAAGTTTGGACAAATATTCTACCGGGTCGCCTATCTTTGCCCGCAGTGCTTCACGTTCAGCCTTTTTGGAATCGTGCCGGGCCTGAATACGCTCCCAGGGAGTTAGAGACATATCTAAATAACGCGGGATTGCCGGAACTGCGGGTTGTGGCACTACAGGTGCAGCTTTCTTCTTGCGCCCAGACCCGTTTCCATTTTGTGGTTTGCTTTCACCATTCGCTGGTTTATTCGCCCCATTCTGTTGTGTGGTCTTCTCTACTGTTTTTTCGGTCATTTACGCTACTCCTAACTCTGGCTGTTCGTTCGGTTCAACAACTTAATTATAGCACTTGCAAAAAGCCATCATTCATCTCTTAAATTCAATAACATTCAAATAAGCGGTAGGCGGCGCGTCTCCGCGCCCGCGCTA
>JBBQZT010000005.1:0-154811 GCA_038207455.1 Chloroflexia bacterium | reverse complement strand
TTCCGGGCCTATGCCGAGGCGGGCGGCAAGCTGGCCCACTTGCACCGCGATTATACCGAAGTCGCGCCCTACCCGTTGGAGCGCGTCGAAACGCCTGGTATGCCGCTCAATTGGCGGGTGGACGAACGCGGGATGCGGCTGTCGGCAGACCGAACCAGCTTGCGCTATAACGATTGGCTGACGTTGGCAAATATTCCGGCCCAGGTTTTTGATTATAAGCTGGGCAACCGTTCGGCTCTGGATTGGGTGATTGACCAGTATCGGGTCAGCACCGACACCCGTAGCGGTCTCCGTCACGACCCCAACCAGCTGGGCGAACCCCGCGCGATTGTGCGTTTGGTGGAGCAGGTGGTACGGGTCTCGTTGGACACGCAGGCAATTATCGCGGCCTTGCCACCACTGGCATAATAGAACCGAGGGCTGCACCTATCAAAGCGGGTTGCCGAGCATCAACTCCTGGTGGCCGATGATTTCCAGACGCAGAATAAAGCGTAGGTGCGGCGTATGCTCTATTTTCACCACATCGCCGATAGCTAGTTCGTCAAAAATTTGAGCCGAAATATCGAATTTATGTACCGCCTCGCTGCCACCAGCCAACCCACCGTCCGCCACCACAATCTGGCGGCGGTTTTCGTTGCTGACTCCATTGACGCGCCACTTGCTCAAAACCGGGCCTTCGGTCAGCTTTTTGGGCCGCCTCACATCGCGCCATTTATGCCAAAAGTTTTTAATCAGAAATACCGCCATGATTAGAGCCAACATTGCGATTGAAGGCAACAAAATACCGTAAAGTCGGTAATGGCTGGTGGGTGGCTCGAACCAGATTGGCAAAACTGCGATGACTACGATCAATGGCACGCAAAAAAGAACAATCGCCCCGGCCAAATCTGCGTACAAGAAAAAGGCGAATTGCCAGCGGGACAAATAATGCAATAAGGCGGGCTGGGTGGGAAGGCTGGTTGGTTGAACGTTCCGCAGTGAAAGAGGTAGCTCGGCGGCAGCGACTACCTGTACGCGCTTGACATAATTAAATAAGGGCGTGTGAGCAACCTGGACGAACTCCGCCCCATCCGTTTGCAAAAAATGGTGTTGGTTAAGCCAGAAACGTTGACTTTTGCGGTTGGGCAGGAGCGGACGTACTACGATGCCCCGTCCAGCGTTGAACTCACTTTGCTCAAGTCTGGTCTGAACCGCGCCCAATAACTGACGTGGCTTGATAAGCCAGTCGGTCAGAGCCAGCAAAGCAAAAGAGGCCGCGCCTAGTAACAATAGTGACACCAAAAGTAAAGCTACCACCGCCGGTGTTTGGAACGGCTGAAAGAGTGCGCCCTGCTCAAATCTGTCCTGCTCAAATACGTTATCGTCTTCACTCAGGATTTGCACCGCGTACACGTGTTTGAGGTTGGGTGAAAAACTGACTTCTACCTGCTGGCCCGCGTGTAGGGCGTTAGTGCTGATATAGCCGTTTATCTCGAAGCTTTGGGAGCTAGAATCCGCCCCGACCAGTTCAAAACGGCCCGGTCTGGCATACGTGGCTGGTTTTAGATTTTGGAGCGTGCCAGTTAGCTGGTGTGGTCTAGCCTGAGCGTCGGCCCAAAGGTTGGGGTCTAACAGCCCAGTCAGAAATAGCGCGGTCACTAATAGTGCGGCCACGCTGAGGGCGATTGCAAACCGGATTAGAGGGTGTCGTTTCCACATAAGCACTCAATCCTCAAAAAGCACCCTCAATTTCTTAAAAAATACATTTTAGTGAGCCAACAAATTTCTCAAAGGGGTGGGTGGTGTCTGGCTCAATGCTTGCCCTTGCTTTGCTGGTTGCCTTCGGTAAGGCGATGTTACACCTGATGGGGAGGAGTGTCAATTATTATCTTTTTAGCCTGGCCTGGCTGCTACAAGCCATGTTCTTCGCCTAGAATCAAAGCGGACAAAATGGCCGAACGGACAATCAAACGTGGAGTGTAGCGGTTTTTGGAAATCCAAAGGGAGGGCGCGTCCAAAATAAAAGGCTGGTAGCTCTGGCGTAAGTATGCCAGACCGCGTTTGGCTGCACCGCATAACTTTTCCGTCCAGTGACGGGCCTGGGCGTAATGCACGATGGCCTGGATTGCATACGCAGTTTCCTCGGCGGTTGCTTGCTCACTGCCCCAACTACCGTTTTGGTTTTGGGTGCATCTAATCCATTCCATCGCTTCCTCCAGATAATTGGCATCGAGTTCAGCACTGGCTATAATGGCGTGGCTGGTGGCATAATAAGGCGAGGAGTGCCATTTGTCTATCCAAAAAGGCATTTTGTTACGGGTGTCATCCAGAAAACTGAGGAGTTGCGAAACTTTTGCCGTCTCTCCCAGGCTACGAAACGCCTCTAAACCGTGAATATTGGCACTATTGCTATGGTCGCGTTCAAACCGATAAGTTGCCAGATGCGTTCCCCGCCAGTAACTTTCCAACACTGCCGGGTCGTAAATCTCATCGTACTTAGCCAGAACGCTAAAGCCGAGCGTAGTAATATCGCCATCGCTGACAAATTCCGCCGTCATTGGCAAGCCGCTTTTTGTCCAGCCGCGCCCAATATGGTTGAGCCGTTTGGCAAATAAATCTTGCAGAATGGGATGATGGGGCTGGCCGCACAGATGCAAATTATACAAAACCCAAATGCTTTCAAAAAGGTCAAAATGAGTAAAGTTGCCCCAACCGCCCCCCACACTACTGGCCTGGTAAGTCGCGCTCAAATAGCCCAGCATTTTTTGGCGCGTTTCAGGCTCGGTCACGTACCGTAGTACCGAAGCGGTTGCCGCTGGAGAAAAACCTACACTGCCCTGGCTATATACAAACGACTCCGGCGCGGCCAGCAACTGACTACCCATAAATTCCAGGCTAAAAATAGCCGAGGTGTTACGCAGTTGGGCGGTTGGGACTTGTTGCAACAAACCTAACTTTTGCTGGCGGTACGGCTCGTAATGGGTCGCCAACCAGTTAGGAAAGCTAAGACCCAAATGCCTACCCTCTTCTATCAAGGCTCCCAGCAATAGCTCGAAACCAACTGGCAGCGTGGCTGTGTTTTGTAGATGCAAAATACTATGCCAGATAAAACGTAGCCCCTGCTCAATCTGGCTGGCATCATTGGCGCGGTGTCCCTTCTCTTTGAGGGCGATTAAAGCGGCCAGGGTTGCGATAATGCGTTCGCACGAACCGCCCTCGCCCCAACTCCCATCAGAATGCTGCTGATGTTCCAACCAGGTCAACGCTTGCGGGAAAGCCGAAACCGCATCGTCGCCGTCCGCAGACACACGGGCAACCCAGGCGGTATCATAGGCCGCGATGTTGATAGAGGAATCGCCAGTTGCTTCTAGCAAAGTGGCGAAGTCATTAAGCAATGCGTTGGTGGTGCTGCTCAAGTTTAATCCCTTTTTGAAATTAACGACGATTTACGCTTACCTGGATACCATTTTTGGCTCGTAACACTTCTTTGGGTATTGGCACAATCTGCTGTCCAGGTACAAGTTCGAGTGTCACCGCTTTAGCTAAAGTGGCTATTAATAACACTCCTTCAATCATCGAAAAGTGGTTGCCGATGCAGGTACGTGTCCCTAGACCAAAGGGCAGATAAGCATAGCGCGGTATCTTGCGCTCGTTTTCCGGCGAAAAGCGTTCCGGTTCAAACCTTTCAGGTTGAGCATAAACGTCAGGGTGGTGATGGAATACTAAGGGTGAAAGCACCACCATTTCGCCTTTGCGAATCGGGTAAGCCCCTAATTGCGTGTCGGTTTTCGCCAGCCGCGCCATCAGCGAACTGACCGGGTAAAGCCGCAAAGCTTCCTTGAACACCTGAGTGGCATAGGTTAGCTGCGGGAGGTCGGCGTAAGTAGCCACCCGTTCGCCCAACACCTGGTCAACCTCTTGTTGCAACTTGTGGTAAGCCTCGGGGTTTTGAGTTAGCAAGTAAAATGTCCAGGCCAGAGCCGCCGAAGTATTATCGTAACCCGCAATCAAAGTAAACATAATATCGTTGCGTAACTCCAGGTCATCAATACCCGTCCCGTCTTCGTATTTGCACTCCAACATTTTGGAAAGCAAATCGCCGTGGTCTTCCTGGTAAGCCCGTCTCTGCTTAATCAGGCTGTAAATGCGGCTGTTTAACAAAGCCAATTGCGGGCGTACTTTGCGGTTATAGAGGGTCGGCCAGCTTAGGGGCAACGGAACAAGGTGGGTAAATTGGTAATCCAGATAACCAGTAGCAGTGGTCACAGCCTGCCAGAGTGGGTCAGTTTGGTCGAACGAGTCATAATCAAAAAGTAGCTTGCCCATAATTTCCAACGCCAGATTTTGCAGGGTTTCAAAAAGCTCAAGGGTGGTGTGGTTTGACCATCTGCCTTGAGCTTTATCGGTGTAAGCTACAATAGTATCGGCATAACTGCTGAGGTGACGAGGTTGAAAAACCGGAGCCACCAGTTTGCGGCGTTGCCGATGCTCCTGACCTTCAGCGATATTTAAGGCATCGCCCAACACGGGTCTGAAAGCTCTGGCCTGCATCTCGCCTTTCTCAAAGTCAGCCATCCGCTCTACCATCAAATCTTGAAAAAGCTCGGCTGAATTAATAAAGACTAAAGATAGCGGGCCAATTTTTAGGCGGGCTATTTCTCCATAATCGCGGCTCATTTGTTCCATAAAGCCGAAACGGTTCCAGAAGAAGGGGACTAACGAGCCGATTAAAGGTTTGCCAGGCACGTTTGGTACAGCTTTGGTTGCCGCAGAAATCATAGTCATAACAACTGCTCCTGGTTACCTCATAAATTAGCGGTTACAATTCCACGTTTTACTGTATATTTATGTTATCAGTATGAAGACATAAAAGCAATAGGCATTCTTTCGTATTTGGTTAATTAAGCGTTAAAATAAAAGGAAATCAACCCAAAATCGGGTTTGTTATCAGACCAATTAGGTTAAAAATAACTTAATTAAAAATATTATATAGCAAAGGATGTTATAATCATACAAACCAAGTTTTTTGGTATCATCTCACAATTTCGGGGAGTAGGGGCGAGATTTATGCCGCCCAAGTGTTACTACTCACCAATCCAACGGGCGAGATAAATCTCGGCCCTACTTTTTGAGATGATACCTTTTTCATTATAAAGGTAGGTGTTTGATGTCCTTCTCAAATTCTTCTGTTATACCCACTTTGAACGAATGGTTAGCTTTGTCTCAAACTGAGATAGCGACCTGGGTGCGGACTCATCATTTAGCTGTAATGTTTTCGATTGATGGTTCGCGTCGCCACTACCTGCTGGCCCAACCCGCCGACAAGCGGCAGATTAGCGACTTTGCGGTTTATGTACATCACAACGCCCTGGCCTATGTGCGGGTCTATGAGCTTTTGTTGGCACACGGTGTCGAAACGATTTTGACCCCTACGCTCTACCCACCCAATTTCGTCCGCAACGAGCGTTACTTGCAGCAAAGCGTCGCTATGAGCCAACAATTTCTGTGCAATTCGCCTTTCCTGGAGTTTTACCAGCAATGGCAGGTGCGGGCGCGACTCTATGGCGACCACGCTTTTGCGCCACAGGCTGCCCCTGTTCGCACCGCGCTAACCCAGCTGGAAACAGCGTTGGAAAGTTTAACTCCAACGGGCGAACGCCAGGTGCTTTTTGGCTACAATGCCGGGACTTTTATGGACGAGATTATCCGTCACACCTCAACTCTACACGCTGAATTGGGACGGGTGCCGACCCAGGCCGAAGTGCGAGTGGCTTGCTTTCCGGTTGGGCCGGAGAAAATAAATTTGCTGATAGGGGCGAGTTGGTTGCGCGTTGGGCTAATTCTCCCGCCTGTTCTCGATGGGGGCGCAACCGACATCTACAATCTCAATCATCTAACCCTTGACTTACAAGAGTCAACTTTAAGACATATTTTGTACGACCATTTGTTTCAGAGGTGGGCCGGGCCGGAAGATGATGCAGAATATACGCCTGCCGATTTGAACGAGTTAGAAACCTATTATGCCAGCCACCGCGAATGTCTAGTGGGAACAGGCCAGCTGGTTGGCCCTGGTTTGTGGTACGCTGACCATGCCCATCGGCCTGGCTAAGGTCAGACCGCGCCAATCAGCTGCATAGACTGGTTGGATTTTTGCAACACCGTGTTTAACTGTTCTACCTGTTTGTTGACACGCACGGCCATCCCCGCCAGTTGCGAAACCGATCCGGCGTTTTCCTGCGAGATGCGGCCTATTTCGCGCATAGTAGCCAGAATTTGCTGATTGGCACTACGCTGTTGGTTGGTGGCAAGGCTAATTTCCTCACAGCGGGTTTTGACGCGCTGGGCCACCTCCAAAATCTGGTCGGCCTGGCGATAGCTGTCTGAAATCACTTCGGTCAGGGTCTGGATTACCTCACCAGAAAGTTGGGAACGACCTACAGCGGCGAAAGTCTCTTTGCGGCCTTCTTCGGCGGTCAGGACTGCGGCTGCTACCGCATTTTGCATTTCGGAAATGGTTTCGCGTATTTCTTTAGTCGCGTCTTTGCTGCGGTCTGCCAGATTTTTGACTTCAAGGGCAATCACGCCAAAACGTTCGCCGCTGCGACCATGACCATCCAGGCCACCTGCCGCTTCGATAGAGGCGTTAAGGGCCAGCAGGTGTGTTTCCTCGGCAATCCCGTTTATCAAGTCAACAATTTTGCCCACGTTATTGGTTTGTTCGGTCAGACGCAACAGGCGAGAGGCCATCTGCTCAATGTTGTCGCGCATCCGTTGCACACTATTGATGGCCTGTTCCACTGCTTCGTAACCTTTGCCTGCGGTAGTTTGGGATAGCTGGCTGGCGTGTTTGACCTCGGTAGCGGTGGCGACGGCCTGGTTAGCGGACTCTACCACGGCTTTGGCATTCAGGGCGATACGGTTGGCACTTTCGTTCAGTTCTTCCAGGCTACTTGTAACCTGGGTAATAGCAGCTACCTGCTCCTGCGTGCCAGTGGCTTGCTGGTGTGAGGCGATGTCAAGCTCGGTGGTCACGCCAGATAGTTCGTGACTGAGCGAAAAACCGGAAGTGGTGGTGGCGTTGAGGGCGGTCAACAAACGGCTCAATCTATCGGTTTGCTCCTCGGCCAGTTCGGTAGCTCTGTCCATACGGCGGGTGAAAATTACGATACCGGCTGCTGCCACGATATAAATAGCTAACCAGTTGGAAACTGGTATGGTTATACTAAGATAGTTGTTATCGGAGATATTATCATTCAATTTTCTAAAAATAACCGTAGTGGTAAGTAAGACAGCGGCTAAAACAGAAATGCTGACGGTTTCATTGCGACGTAAACCTACAATCGCCGCCAATATCGGTATCAAGATGAAAGCAGCTTCGAAGGCAAAATCAATATCTGGCAAGAATTGAGTACCCGTTATGGCGATTAGCAGACTAAATGTTAGCAGATAAGAAGCTAAACGGGCCTGATTAAGAGTAGCACCCGGCCTGGTTATAAAGTAACAACACAAGCAAATTATTCCTATGACCAGACCAATTACATTGATTACAATGGAAGTTGTATTACCCTGCAAAAACCGCCCTAGTGAGGAGACAAAAGATAAAAAGATCAAAATTAGTAACATAATGGTCAGAGTTCTAATCAAACCCAGGCGGCGGGCCAGGGCCACCTTACGGCGTTGCTCGCTGGAAGCAACGGGCGCGGTCAAGTCTTTCAGGTTCTGTCTTAATTCGTTTGAAATCACTTTTAGCTCCGTCTTTTCAACTGCTTTGCTCCGGTTTTAGTCAGGGTAAGCCAGCAATGTAGAGAAATTGATATTGTATATAATCAAGCCAGTCCGATATATAATAATATAAGCAGGTGTTTCGCCCACATCATCAGTTAACCCTATTGTATAGAATTTAGTCTGAGTGGTCAATCAACCAGACGGGTACTTTTAGGTTGGGTGCGTGTCAGATATTTGCGCAGCTATGTTTGCTAATTCTGCTTGTTTCCTTTTTTGGCATTTGGAATTATAATAGCAGGAGCAGCGTTATACCAGGCGTAAGTTTGGGTTTCAGGACAAAGACATTATAGGGAGCAAATTAACTCGATGAAAAAATTTAGCTTGAGGAGTATTCGCCGGGTGCAGTGGTTGGGGTGGCAAAGCTGGTGTGTGGTTTGTTTGCTAGGGTCTGGCTTATTGTTGGCGGCCTGTAACGAGACACCCACGCCCAGCCCTACTCCAACCCAGGCTCCGGCAGACAACTCCACCAAAATTGACACGGTTTTGCTGGAACTGTTTGTCAAATACCAGACCGCCCAGGGTTCGGAGCAGGACAAACAAAAAGCCGCTCTTGATTACGCTAAACAGCAAGGCTGGATCAACAGCAAAGACGAGATAACCTTTGAGGTTGAGCTTGATAACGCCTCCGACTTTAACCCGGTCAAGGATAAGATAGTCAGTTTGGGAGGGAAGGTAATGACCCAACCCAGCACTAATCCTGATATACCTCAAACCAAGATGCGGGTGGCCGTGCCGGAAGCCACCTTGATGAGCAATCTTAACGGGCCAAACCGCCAGAACTTCTTGACCAACGTGGCCGACTTCAAGGGTGTCAAGGCCATCAACATCATTACTATCCGCGAAATAAGCGATTTGCACGGTTTGCCTGAAACGGCCACTGCCCTGGCTGCCCTGGCCGTTCAGACCAAAAACGAGGGTGTCAAGATTATGGGGGTGGATAAATGGCAGGCGGCAGGTTTCACCGGCAAAGGGGTGAAAATCGGAGTGGTAGATGGCGGCTATAAGTATTATAAACAGTTTTTGGGTACGACTCTACCTGCCAACTTACAGATTCGTGACCAGGACCAACTAGACGGCGGCGACGGCGCAATAGATGTAACGGTTCACGGCACGGCGGTGCTAGAAATTATTCATTCACTAGCCCCCGATGCAACTCTGATTCCTGTGGCGGTGGATGGCTCAGAAGAGGAAGAAACCGAAGCGTTTAGTTTCTTGCAGTCGCAAGGTGTCCAGATTATTTCGATGTCTATGGGCGGTCACTCCACTCCTGGTGATGGCACTCTACCAGAAAACAAAATAGTTGACGACTTGCGTGCTAAAGGTATTTTGCCTCTGTTCTCGGCTGGTAATGAAGGCGACAGTCACTACGCCGGGTTTTTTAACCCCGATGCCCAGGGCTACCATCAGTTTGTGCCGGGCGTAACCAAAATGGCAATTGGTAATCCTGGTTCTAGTATGGCTTTTCCCACCAGTGTTATTCTGAATTGGGAACAATGGAGTACCAGCAATGGGGTCAAACCCAACGATTTGGATTTAGTGATAGAAGATAGTAAAGGCACGCCTCTGATTAGTTCACAAAATGACCAGCGCACTAAGCCGCCTATTGAGTATGTGCGACTGAAAATCCCACCCAAGACCCTGTATTACATCAAAGTACGGCTTAAACCCGGTGCGCCTCAACCCACCAAACCTTTCAGGCTGCATATCTTCACCCACGATGTACCCGTGCAATTCGATGTTCCCGCTATGTCCATCGCTGGCCCTTCCGACAGCAAAGGAGCGTTGGCAGTGGGCGCGGTGCAATTCGACCAAGATGTGATCGCTTATTATAGTAGTCGCGGTCCTTTGCCCGATGGCCGCTTAAAGCCGGATATATCGGCTCCAGCGGGCGTGTCCAGCGCGGCTTATGCGTTGGAAGGCGAAGCGAGTTTTGATGGGACGAGTGCGGCCTGTCCCGAAGCGGCTGGTCTTGCCGCCGTCCTCAAAAGCGCGAATCCCAGTATGACTGCCGACCAACTGGCCGAACTACTGAAGGAATACACTAAAAAGTTAAATGGCGGCAGCAATCCCGACAACGACTATGGTTATGGCCGTCTGGACATTGGCAGCGTGCAGCCCGGTAATGTCAGCCCCAAGAATAATTTAGGTCCAGCCCCTACTGTCAATAGCAGTCCCCGCCTGACCCCGACTGTTCTGAGTATCAGGGGCTTTTATCCTACCCCTGCGGTTACTCCATTCACGGCCAAGCCAAACCAGCCTACGGTTGGCCCGACAGATACGGCCCGTCCTGGCCCTACCCCTACCGCTATTCCGTCACCCCAACCAATCGGCCCGGTCAGTTTCAGAGACACTTTTAATGACACTAACTCTGGTTTACCTGCGGGTGGCGCGGCTAACTACGGCCACAATTTATACGAAATCAAGCCGCCCGCCAACCAGCTAGTATGGGGAGTCTATCCTTCTATTATGAGTGTCAGCGACTTCTCGGCCCAGGTGCAAGCCAACGGTATTAATGACGGTAGTGGTGTATATGGGTTGGTTTTTTGGGAAAACAGTGCCAGCGATTACTATATTTTGAGCGTAACTGGTGATGGCAAAACTGGAGTGCAACAGTTCAATGGAGGTAGCTGGAAAACAGTGATTGAGTGGACGGCGGTCAGTAGCTGGAAAGCTGGTTCAGCCAATAAAATCGGACTGACTGCTCACGCCGGGGAAGTTACCATTTTGGTGAACGACACGCCTATCAAGGTAGGCCAGGGGCAGGGCAATGGAGGTATCGGCTTCGCAGCTGGAAGCTACGGCAATGGTCAGGATGCCACTTTTCAAAATTTTGTCCTTAGCACCAGCAAATAAGTTTTAGAAACTATTCAGGCTATCTGTAGGAGGCTGCTCCGCCAGCCGATGGTTTTCAGGGTTGCGACGAAAGTGAAATCGGCTGGCGGAGCAGCCTTTTACAAAAACCCACTTAGGGTTGAGTAGTTATTTGCTTTGAAAATGTATGGTCTGGCGGTTTAGCCACTCGATAATTTTGGCTCGTACCTGGGGCGAGTCTGGGTCGTTCAGGATGGCGTGATAGGCGTTGGGGAAAACGTGCATCTCTTTATCCGCCGCCGCGATACGTTTGAAAAAACTGCGGGTAGGTCTGAACCGGATGGTAAAATCGTGACCGCCCTGGAGCAGCAGCACTGGCAAATGTAACTGCTGGGGCAACCGCGCCGCCCGGTTCATGTGGCGGGTCATACTGGTCAGGAAACGCACGCTGACGTGGCGGTTGAACAGGGTATCGCTTTTTAGCACTTGCACGAAAGCCATATCGCGCACACCTTGTTCTTCGCGCCCGGTGATGGGCAGGGCTACTTTCTGGCGGTTGCGGCTGGCATACCACAAAGTACGTACAATTTCGTCGGCACGTGGTTTGACCGTCGGGGCAATTACACAGGCCGCCAGAACCAGCCCATCGGGGCGCACTGGAGCATCGGCAGTGGCCGCATAAATAATGGCGATACTTGTCCCCATACTTTCGCCCAACAAAAATAGAGGTAGTTCGGGGTGACGCAGCCGCGCCCACTGCATCACCGTTTCCACGTCTTGCTGAAAAAAATCGAAAGTGCTGATGTCGCCGCGTTTGCCCTCGCTATAACCGTGACCGCGTAAATCCGGCGCGTACAGCACTACTCCACCCGGCACCAAGTAAGGGGCAAGCGAGGTCGAATAATAGCCGCTATGTCCACCCATCCCGTGAACCACCACCACCACTTTGTTCGGCGCGGCCTCACCAGACCAGCCATAGACGTTGAGCCGCATTCCGTCAGGGCTAGTCAGCTTGAAGGTTTCCTCGGTCACGTTCGCCGCGATAATCTGCGGCAGCACTATATCAGTGTCCATGTCAGGGGTGGCAGGCAGCAAGGTCAGGTTGTCAGGTCTGCTGTGAAGCATAATTTTCCTCTTAAATAGCCTCGCCTTGAGAAAAATTATCGCCTGAAGGTTTGCCCTGAATCTCATTTATCAGGCTGCTGGCTTCGTTGATAGCGTTGTCAATATTCTTGAAAAGCTCGGTGCGTTGTTCCGGCTTCATCACCAACAGATAGCCCACCGCGCCCAACGCCGCCCCAATGGTCACGTTGCGACCCAGGTTCCCCCGTTTCTTTTGCAACTTTTCCAAGTCCTTTTCGGATAGACCCAACTTTTCGGCTTTGAGCAAAGCTTTACGCTGACGACCACTTTGCCAACGGCTCAAAACTTGCTGTCCGGCGAAAGTCGCCCCTAATAATGCCAGCTTGTTGCGGTCTATTTCCAAACTGCCGTCCTCTTTGCGTTTGGTCGTCCCCATAATGCCCGTAATCAATTCGATTAATTCGCCAATTTCCATTTTATTTCTCCTAAAGAAGTCATCAGTCAACAGTTTTCAGTTAATATGAGAGCCTTTTATAATAAAGATGTATTTCGGGTTTGGAGTGTGCCGATGGTTGAAACCATCGTCTAATAGATTCCAAACCTGATAAATCAGGTTGTTAGAACCCACTTTAGTGGGTTTGAGATTAGATAGCCGATGGTTTCAACCATCGGTGCTGCGATCTCTGCATTTTTTGTCTCACACCCACTGAAAACTGATGACTGAAAACTGATGACTGATGACTGTCAACTACTTTACATCCTGGCGGCTACGTACTTCTCCGTTTATACGTTCGATAAAAGCCTCAATCTTCATTGAACCCAGGTCAACCCCGCCCCGTTTACGAACCGAAATCTCGCCGTTTTCTGCTTCTTTGTCACCCACGATAAGCTGGTAGGGAACTTTGCGGAGTTGGGCGTTGCGTATCTTCTTTTGCATAGACTCGCGGTTATCGTCGTGTGTGACTCTAATACCTTCGCCCGCCGTCTGTACGACGGGAGCATTGAACAACTGCTGCATCACACTTTGCGCGTAATCGTTGTGGCGGTCTGCAATCGGAATAACCACGGCTTGCACCGGAGCTAACCAAGTTGGGAACGCTCCCGCGTAATGCTCCAGCAAAAAAGCTACAAAACGTTCGTGCGAACCAAGCGGCGCACGGTGAATAACATAAACCGGATGGTCGTGGTTGTCCTCGCCCGTATAAACTAAGCCGAAACGTTCAGTTGCCAAAAAATCTAGCTGGTTGGTCGAAATAGCGTATTCCGTGCCTACCACGCTACGTATCATAAAGTCAATTTTCGGGCCATAAAACGCCGCTTCGCCTTCAACCGCTACATAAGGCAGACCGGACTCGTCCATCGCTTGCTGAATAATGTCCATCGCCGCCAGCCACTTTTCCGGCTCGTTGACATACTTATCTAGCTTAGACAAATCCGGCTTGGAAAAGCGCATATAATAATCTGTAATGCCCATCATATCATAATAACGGGCGTGTAGGCGCATCACTTTCAAAAACTCGTCTTTGGCCTGGTCTTCGCGGCAGTAAATATGCGCGTCGTTCTGGCAAAAGCCCCGTGTTCGCATCAAACCCGATAATGCCCCCGACATCTCAAAGCGATAGACCTGTCCATATTCGGCCAGACGCAATGGCAAATCCCGGTAGCTACGTGGTCGCGCTAGAAAAATTTGGTGGTGATGCGGGCAGTTCATTGGTTTGAGAAAATACTCTTCGTCCTCGATTAAAATGGGGGCGTACATATCGTCTCGGTAGTAAGGCAGGTGGCCGGAACGGAAATACAGCTTATCTTTGGTAATATGCGGCGTAGCCACACGCACATACCCTTCCTGCCGCTCTTGCTCCTTCGCCAGCCGTTCCAACTCCTCACGCACCACCGTCCCATTGGGCAACCACAGCGGCAAACCCTGGCCCACGTCATCCGTGAAAGTGAAAATATCCAAATCCTGGCCGAGCTTGCGATGGTCGCGCTTTTTGGCTTCTTCCTGCTGCCACAAATAATAGTCTAATTCCTCTTTGGTGGCGAAAGCCAGACCATAAACGCGCTGTAGCTGTTTGTTTTTCTCGTTGCCGCGCCAATACGCCCCTGTAATGTTGGTCAGTTTAAAAACGCCAATATCGTTCGAGGCTGGTACGTGCGGCCCGCGACACAAATCTACAAAGTCGCCCGTCTTATAAAACGAGACCTGGTTTGCTCCTTCGTCTGCTCCCACTGCGTCATCGTCGCCCGTCTCTTTGGCAACAGCGGTGCTGCCTTTTTCCTTGAGCAAATTCAATAACTCGACCTTATAATCCTGATGGCGGTTTTGCATCTCATCAATCGCTTCATCAATCGGCATTTCAATACGCTGATAAGGCAACTTTTTGTTTTTTAGTTCGCGCATCTTTTGTTCAATTCGGGCTAAGTCGTTGGGCGCGAGGGATACAGGCAAGTCCAGATCATAGTAAAAGCCGTTCTTGATCGCCGGGCCAACCCCAAATTGGGCTTCGGGCCAGATAGCTTGCACTGCCGCCGCCATCAAGTGAGCGGTGGAGTGGCGCATTCGGTTTAATTCTTCTTCGGACAGATTGGATTGGGCCGGTTTAACCGGGTTTTTCGATGCTACTTCGGCACTCATAATTTCCTCCCCTATAAAATAAAAAACCGTCTCTCGCCATACAGCGAAGAGACGGCGCAGGTTTGCGACGTGGTTCCACTCTTCTTTAGTCGGCACTAACTTTTAATAAAGCTGCGTGCTAACTCTCATTCAACTTCTAAAACGCCGGGAAGTCAACCGGGCCAGCTTTTCGGGTGGTAGCCACGCGCGTTTCACCAGGGTGCTTGCAGCCAACGGCACATCCTTCTCTGTGGTGCAGCCACGCTGGGCCATGTTCCGAATCCAAACGCTAACTATTTAAATGTTTTAATCGTCTGATTGTTCAGACGGTTGTATTATAATCATATAACCAGATATTGTCAAGTTGTATTTAGTGGGTGCCAGGCAGATTGTTGAGAGAAGGGTTTATAAAAAACAAAAAGCCCACAAACAGGATCGAACTGTTGACCTCATTCTTACCAAGAATGTGCTCTACCGACTGAGCTATGTGGGCGGCTTGTCATTGCAATTTGAGAGGTGCCTGGAGTGGGAGTCGAACCCACACGGGTGTTAGCCCAACGGTTTTTGAGACCGCCGCGTCTGCCATTCCGCCACCCAGGCTAACTATACGTTAGATTTGAACTGTTAGCATCTAACAAACTAAATTGCAATGGCTTATTTTGTTGGTGGGTTTATCATACCAGATTTTTTTTAGCTTTGCAACTACTTCTGGGGCAAAATAAAAAGCGGATACAACCCAAAAGTTGTACCCGCAGATAACCCAAAACCAAAAATTACTTCCAAATCTCGGCGACCAGTTTGTTGGTTTCCTCGGTTACGCTCTCGTCCGGGGTTACGTCGTGGTTCTGCTTGAGTTCGCGTACTACCACGGTGGGCAACATCTTGTGCATATAACTGATGAAATCCGCGTCCTCTTTAGCATAGCGGGCGGCCAAGTCTGCAGTCTGCCGATCTCCCAGCGAAAGAGCAGTGGTGTGCAACATCGAGTATGACACTAAGCTCAAGTTCAAAGCAGTAATATCATCGCGGAAGTTTTTGGATACTTCCTCCGAACGCAGCTTGTCAATCAAGCCAGCGGCCACGCCAGCGACTGCGGCCACACCCTGTTTCACGGGCTGATTGGCGGCTCCGCCCAATTCCTGCAACCGTGCGCTCAAACCGTCCATGTGTGCTTTCATGGTTTGGGCAAAAGTTTCAAATTTGGTCTTCACTTCCGGGTCGTCCGTGTTCTCTTTGGCCTGCTTGTCAATGGCCTGATAAATATGGGTCTCAAGAGAGACCATATCACTTACGTATTTTTGCAGAAGGGTTTTAGCGTCTGCCATCTTCAATAATCTCCTTTTGTGGCTCAAAAGCCATTACTAATGTTTCCTGTGTGACGAATGTTCCTCGCCACTTTTGACTCAAGGCTTTGTGATTGTTTGCCTACCGCTTGTTATAATAGCAAGGAGCGTGCCTAAGTCAGCCGTACTACCTCAACAGTTTTTTCTATACTTTGGTACTGCTGAGAAATGGGCCAGGATTTGCTATAATGAACCATAAATTGAATTGATTTGAGAAAGGAAACGAAAATGGCTCTAAAAGACCAGCTAATAGAAGATGTGAAAGTCAGTATGAAGGGGGGAGACCGTTCCCGCACCGATGCGTTGCGCTTGCTACGGGCTGCTATCCAACGTTACGAAGTTGACCGCACCGACTCCAAGAACCCGCTGCACGGTCAGCCCGTTACTGAAGATGATTTATTTGGCGTAGTGCAGAAGGAAATCAAACAACGCCGTGACTCGATTGAGCAGTACGAGAAAGGCAACCGACCCGATTTAGTTGCCAAAGAACAGGCCGAGTTAGAGATTTTCCAGGTTTATCTACCCAAACAACTGAGCCGAGAAGAAATAGTGGCGGCAATTGGGCCGATTATTGCCCGCGAAGGCAAGGATTTTCGTAAAGTGATGCCGCTGGCTTCAAAAGAGCTTAAAGGCAAAGCCGAAGGGCGTTTAATCAACGAAGTGGTCAAAGAATTGACGGCCTAGCTTATCACTTTTGTAGGCGGCTCGTTATCCGTCTGGAGACGGGCCACCTATAACCAAACCAAAGTTGTAATCGAGCAAGCATAATATGATAGCATTAAGGTCTAAAAAAACCGATGTCAGACAGAATTGGCCGCGCGTGGCGGGTGTCTGCTTACTATTGTTGGTGGGACTGATTTTGGGCGCGTGCGATGATAATAAATCGCCAGAGGACGTTCGGAATAGCGTCAAGACTGCCCTAGCTATTACCGATTCTACGCCCGCACCTACGCTCAATCAAGCCAAATATTTAGGTGGCAATATCGGTATCGTCAACCTACGCGAGTTCTACCCGGAAAATCCCCAGGAGACCATCCATTTCGTTATTAATAACGGAAACGCTACCTCATTTTTTACCGGCACCTGTGGCACGCCCACCCTCCAACGTCTGGCAGGAAGCAATTGGCTCGATATTGCTCCGGCCAAACCCTGCGCTCCCAGCGGCCCGCGCATTTTCCAAATAACGGCCTTTTCCAAACCTTACACTGCGGATTTTGTGTTTGACAATCGGCTTACACGCCCGTTTGCAGGCCAAAGTTGGAACGTTTCCGGCACTTACCGCTTATACTTTACCTACTACCTGACTTGCCCGCCCGGAAGCGATTTGGTAAAGGATTGTGTTGATACTGGACATATTGTTTCCGAGGAGTTTCAGATTAAAAGTGGTTCGACAGTTACTATCCAGGCCAACCCAAACTATGTATCGCCCACTCGCGCCAACCCTACGGTTCACTCCACGCCATAAGCAGTTAGTCAGGTTAATCCTGTTCGATGCTAAAAGCGTAAGTTATCGAGAAACTATAGAGAGGAAAAATACCCTTAGTGAAATTGTGGAACATTTTAGTCCAGGTGCAGACACAGGCGAGATTTGAAATAAGCCAGGAGACCTTGCTAGATTTGTTGGTCAAAACCATCGAAGCGATAATTATTGTCGTGGCCTTGCTGCTAATCGGTAGGCTCGTTAAGGGCGCGATTTTCAAAGTTTCCAGCCGTGCCAGCCGCAATCCAAACCTAGCTACTCTGCTTAGTAACCTAGCTTACGTGGCTGTATTGGTAATCTGCATTATATGGGTCTTGTCCATCTATACTGGTACCGGGCTGTCTTCACTGATTACCCTGCTTGGTATTATCAGCGTGGCAATCAGTTTGTCGGTGCAGGACGTATTAAAGAATTTTGTGGCCGGAATTTTTTTGCTACTGGAGCAACCTTTTCGGATTGGAGACCGGATTCAAGTACATGAAATGCAGGGCCGCGTCCAAACTATCGAGATACGCACCACCAAGCTAATTACTGATGAGGGTTTGCAAGTAATTATCCCCAACGGCATCGTTTTTACCGAAATTGTTACCAACCGCACTGCCTCGGAGTATTCTCTGGTCAGCATTTATTTGACGCTTAAAGAAGGCCAGAACCTGAGCGAGATTTCCAAAAAGGTCACGGAAACTTTACATTCTTTCGGCCCTATTCAAATTGCCTCAAAACCCGCCCCTGCCCTACATCTGGAAAGCGTCGCTACTGGCATCACCAAAGCGACGCTTGATTTTTGGGTTGGCAAGGAAGTTGCCCCTTCAATCAAGTCAGATGTAGCTGCTGCCTTACGGCAAGCCTTACCCGAAGTTGACCTAAGCACTATCAAGAGCGTCTAGTTGTTAGAATTTGTGACTTAGCTCACAGTTTATGTGTTAAAAAGATGCTAGATTAGGTTTGCACATTTTGGCAAGCTGCCAAAAGTAAGGGTAAAGGGCGGCTTGCCAAAGGTAACTATAACTGATTGCTTATTGCTGAACTCGCGTGCTATAATCTGTCCTAACCAAGCTGCTCGATTTGCTGTAATTTCAAGGTCAGGCTATGAGTCTGATTTGAGCAAAAACTTAGGCGGAAAAGTATGCTGAATGACTATGTGCTTTTTGTAACTCCTTGCGACGATAATTTCCGGCCCACTTCTGAAGATATATCCCGGATTATTGAGTTTTTAGACTTGAATTTCTACCTGGAAGGGCCAGACCGCGATTTAAGTAATCTGGTAGTGTTACCCTCAAAAGAGACCAAAAACTGGGCCGAATTTGCCAGGGAACACCAGCCAACTCCGGTAACGGTTGGTTCTGGCATTGATGTCATAACTACTCCTCCGCCTCTACGCAAACGCTATGTCAATCTGCTACACTCGCCTACCGCTCTGGACGAGCCTTACAAAAGTTACAGCCAGCTTTGTAACCTGATCGAAAATTTGCAACCGCGTGATACTCCCTTCGTAGCTTCGTTGGGTCGCGGCGCACGTGAAGCCTGGCGTGCCTTTTATTGTCCCCTTCCCCACGAAGACCGCACTCGCTGGATTGCGATGCAGACGCTTTCGCTAGTTTCCGGCTGTCACCCAATCTGGCGTAGGATTTGGGACGAGCAAACGCTGCACAAAGAATGGGAACTGGTCACGGTCAAAGCTTTCAAAATTGCCATCAGTTGCAAGCTAAATAGCCGTGCCGGAAATATGAAGATTGATGACTTTGTAGCGAGTTTACAGACTTCACCAGATTATCAGAAATTTATCCAGAAAGTCGGCCACCTCATTAGAAATCCAGATTTGGAGCTGCTAGGCTTCGATTTGCGCTAAAAGATAGCCACATATCACAACGTGTGTTGTTTTGGCCGAAATTTGTTCTAAAAAAGCCCAAAATTGCCCCCAAAAACCCTTGACAGAACTTGCGTTCGCCCGTATAATTGTTCTGATCGTATGTTCTCTTTGCCTATAAATCAAACTTTAAGTTTAACTTTTTAGGTTGAAGTAAGTATAGCAAATGTGGCTTAGGAGCCACTACAGATGGAGTAAATCAATGAGTAGGCTTTCAGAGCGAAAAGTAGAACCGAAGACGCGCAATCAGGTAAAAGCAGTCGAAAATGGTTCGGAAGAAAACGGCGAAGTAAAAACTCGCACTGGTCGGGCTGGAGGCCGCCGCAAACTGAGTGAGCTTTCCAGCAAGCAGCAGCGCATCCTGGAATTTATCGAACGGTTCTTGGACGAAAATACTATGCCGCCCACCGTGCGCGAAATCAAGGACGAGCTAAAAATTAGCTCAACTTCGGTAGTAGATTATAATTTGCGGGCGTTGGAAGAAAAGGGCCAGGTTATTCGGCGTGGCGGTAAGTCGCGTGGTATCGAACTGGTAGGGCGGCCAAAACATAGTTACGCCGAGACCGTGCCATTTCTTGGCTCTATTGCTGCCGGTTTGCCTATTCCGGTAATTAAAGACGTAACCCCCGAAGATGTAGTCGAACTCCCCGCTATGATGTTCAAAGGCAAATCCACCAGCGATGTCTTCGCCCTTAAAGTCAACGGTTATTCGATGGTGGACGCTTTGATAAACGATGGCGACATTGTGTTGATTAAGGCCCAGGAAACTGCCGAGACCGGGGAAACCGTTGCGGTGTGGCTAGAGTCGGAACGTGAGACTACCCTTAAAAAATGGTATCCCGAACCGATCAACAACCGGGTACGCTTACAACCGGCTAACCAGACCATGCAACCGATTTATACTCCGATGAATAATGCCCGCGTAATGGGCAAGCTCGTCGGTGTAATTCGTACTCTGGCCTAACTAACTCAACCCTTCCCTGAACCGATATAGCAGATGGTAGCCTACAGGCGTAGCTACCGTTTGGCTGTGGCGTTGTCTGGCTTTTGGCAATGCCGTTTTTGCTTAGATACTTTTATAGGGAGCCGCACCGCTTTGAGAGTTGCGATCTAAAATAAGTGGAAGTTAAAGGGTAGGGTGGAACTGATTAGCTTATTAAACAGACCTCCCCCAACTTATTTCGTTAATTCAGTTGGGAGAAAAGCGATGACAAAAGTAATTAGTTGGTTTGAAATTCCAGCAGCTGATTTTCAACGAGCTATCGAGTTTTACAATACTATTCTAGGGTTGAATATGGTAGGTGTTGCGGCTGAATCTATCAAGATGGCTACCTTTCCAGCCGAAAGTGGCGTAGGCGGTGCGCTGGTCTATCACGAGAATTATAGCCCAAGTTTCAATGGCACTACGGTCTATCTGGCCATAGAAGGTGATATAGCGGTCACTCTTGCCAAAATTCAGGAGTTAGGGGGGTCGGTGGTGATACCTAAAACCGTGCTGCATACGGGAGGCTTTTTCGCTCAATTTACCGATTTGGAAGGTAATAGAGTTGGTCTAATGTCGAGCAATTAAGGTAGGACAGAACCAGACGAAACGTTTTACTGGCTGTTTACCAATTGTCATTAAAACAATTGGCAGAACATTTGACCCGTTGTGGCATCGCTTTTGCTTGGGTAGATAGTTGAGCGGAAATCCTGTTTCCCTTTACAACATTTGGGTAGAGTAAAGAGAAAGAGACGAGCAAAATATAACCAATAAAATATAAGAGGTAAGAAAACCAATGCACGGCTATAGCGATAACGATAATAATGCGCCTGGAACCTGGGACTTTCAGCGTGACCCGGCGGGCCAGCAGCGTTTTGCTTTTAGCAAACGCCAACCAACCTCGCAATCCAAAAATAAGTATCGTGTATTGGGCGGCCAGGAGAAGCGGGCGGCTCGACCCCAGCCCGCCTCGAAGCTTCCGGCTTACCACGCCCAGGCCACCTACGCTGCTACTGTCCCTGCGCCGCGCCAAAACGTGCGGCCCAATCAGCACAATGCCAGCGTCCGAATGGTGGCAGGTGATGGCCCGGCACCCTGGGATTGGGACGCGGTTGACTATACTCGTTTGCCAGTTATAGGCGAGGTGGCAGCTGGTCAGTATGACGTGACTATCGCCTATCACGAGCCAGGCTATGGTGCTGACGCTGACTTTGTAATGGTTAATCCTCAAGATGTGAAGGTGAACCGACAGACTTTTGCCTTGCGGGTGCGTGGTCAATCTATGATTGATAACGAAATTGACAGTGGTGACATTATCATTGTGCAAGCGCAAGATTGGGCTGACGATGGGGACTTCGTAATTGCTTGCCTGACCGACTCGGATGAAGCCGAAGGTTTTGTTACCCTCAAACGTTTCTACCGCCACCGCCATTCAGACCGGATATTGTTGCAGCCAGCGAATAAAGCTCTCAGTCCTATCCATATCTTGCCGCGCAAAGGCGACCATAGCGAAGACCTGGATGGTGTTAAGATACAGGGTCGCGTAGTGGCTGTTATTAAAACGGCAGGTTTGTAAGGCTGTTTAGGATAGCGGGAATTGGGCAGGTCAGAATTTATATTCCGGCCTGTTTTTTATTTCGCTGAAAACAACTGACGATAGGCAGCAGCTTCAATTTCACGGCTGAAATACTCTAACACGTGTGCGCGTCCGTGTGCGCCCATTTGCCGACGTAGTTCAGGGTCGGCCAGGAGTTGAGCCAGACGTTCCGCCAGTGCAGCGGCATCTTCGGGTGGGGTGTATAAGAGGCCCGTTAAACCTGGCTGAACGGTTTCAAGTGGCCCACCGTGACCAGCAGCTACCACCGGGCAACCCACCGCCATTGCTTCTACCAGTGTCAGGCCAAAACCTTCGGGCCGCAGCGACGGCATCACTATCACATCGAGGGTGTTTAACACGGGTACAATGTCAGTTTGAAAGTCTATAAAGCGTACCTTTTCGCTCAAGCCTGTGTCATATACCAGCTTTTTCAAATCTGCGAGATAAGCTTCTGTTCCTGGTATGGAGCCACCGACGATTAAAAACCGCGCCTGGGGAAATTTCTGCTTCAAAATTTGAGCAGCTTTGATAAAAACCTCTGGCCCTTTGCTTTGGGTTACGCGACCTACCATACCACATACTAAAAAATCATCCTCCAGACCTAATTCGTCCCGCGTCTGCTGACGTGCGGCAAGGTCTGGCTTGAAACGCGCAGTATCCACCGAATTATAAATGATTTTAATTTTGGCAGCGCACTTTGGGTAAATATCGCTGAGATTACGACGCACGGCCTGGCTGGTGACAGTAATGCGCCACGAAAAAAAGTAATACAAAGGAGCCAGGATTACTTTGAGGTGACCGGGTGGCAAATATTCCTTCAAGCCCCAAATATGGCGGATGCGGGCTAATTTAGCGGCTACTGCTCCGCTCAAAACCACGCCAGTGTTGGTGTAAACCAGGTCAAGCTGGTGACGGCGCATTTCCCAGGTCAGCACGGGAACAGAACGTAACAGCATCCAAATTAGCTTTAGCAAGCCAGATAGGTTTTGGTAGCGGCGGCGCAATACGGCTAAAGGGCGGCTCTGGACAGTTACGTGTAGCTCGCGCAGTTTCTGGCTCAAACCGGACTGATAAGGCAGGTCGGCGGGCAGAATTACACGCACATCCCATTCGTTAGGGTCAAGAGCTTGAATGATTTGCAACAATACCCTATCGCTGCCATAAAGTTCGTCGCTGGAATGAAAAATCCACATTTTCCGCAATGGGCTTATCACCTTTACTGAGTAATCACCAAACAAAGACAATTTATACAAAAACTGCCCATATATTTTATCACTTCTGCCCTTGCCAGGAGCGACCAAAGCTGTTAAGCTGATTACAAAACTTTGGCTACCTCGCCACTGTAATTGCTGAATCAAACACCACCCAATCAAGGAGGAGTAGATTTTTATAATGAAACGCACAGCTTTCAGCTTTTTAGGTTGTCTGGCCCTGCTGCTCTCGTTGTTGTTAGGGGCTTGCGGCGAAACCGCTACTCCTGCCACAACCAGTGCTACCACCACTCAGAGCAGCGCGGCAACTACCAGTGCTGCTACCACTTCTGGCACGACAGCCACTACCAGCGCGGCGGCAATGGCTTCCGGTGACAAGTTTAAGGTGGCCTTTGTTTATGTCGGCCCTGTCACTGATGGCGGCTGGACTTATGAACATGACCAGGGCCGCAAGTATCTGGAAAAAACCATACCTAATGTCGAGACTACCGTTGTTGAGAACGTACCGGAAACTCCTGCCGATGCTGAAAAGGTGATTACCGATCTGGCCCAAAAGGGCAACAAGATGATTTTCACCACCAGTTTTGGCTATATGGACCCGACCATCAACGTCGCCAAGAAGTTCCCCAACGTGTATTTTGAACACGCGACAGGTTACAAAACCGCGCCCAACGTGGCAACTTATCAGGTGCGTCAATATCAGGCTCGCTATCTGGCCGGGATTATCGCTGGCAAAATGACCAAGACCAACGTGCTAGGCTATGTCGTACCTTTCCCGATACCGGAGGTAATCGGTGGAGTGGATGCTGTGATGTTGGGAGCGCAATCGGTCAATCCTAACATTAAAATCAAGGTAGTGTGGGTTAATAGCTGGTACGACCCGGCTGCCGAAGGCACTGCCGCTCAAAGCTTGCTCAACGCGGGGGCAGACATCATCTTCCAGCATCAAGATAGCCCGGCGGCTTTACAGACCGCCGAAAAAGCCGGAAAGTTGGCCGTTGGCAACGACGCGCCGATGGACACCTATGCGCCTAAAGCCTATCTGACTTCGCCGACCTGGAATTGGGGTTTGTACTACGTTGACCGAGTGAAAGCGGCGATGGCCGGAACCTGGAAACCTACCGAGTATTTCGGTGGCTTCAAAGAAGGTGTAGTTGACCTCGCTCCGCTTAGTGCTTTAGTGCCTGCTGACATTAAAACGCTAGTGGATGCTAAGAAGAAAGCCATAATTTCAGGCGAGCTCAACGTTTATACGGGGCCAATTAAAGACCAGAGCGGGGCAATCAAGATTGCGGCGGGCGCAACTGCCAGTGATAAAGATATTTTGGGGATGGATTACTTTGTGCAGGGCATCGAAGGTACCATTCCTAAAAGCTAGTTATGGCAACGGGCCACCAGCTAAGTCCTTACAAAAAGGTAAAAATATGACCGAAGCTGCGGCCAGTTCGTCTGAACTGGCTGTGCGTCTTGAAAAAATCACCAAACGTTTTCCGGGCATCATTGCCAATGACGGAGTTTCGTTTGAGGTGCGGGCTGGCGAAATTCACGCCCTCTTGGGCGAAAACGGCGCGGGCAAAAGCACCTTGATGAGCATTTTGGCCGGATTGTACCAGCCGGACGAAGGCCAAATCTTCGTGTGGGGTAAGCCAGTAAATTTTCGCAACCCTGCCGACGCAATCACCGCTGGCATCGGAATGGTCTGGCAGCATTTTAAGTTAGTGCCGAACCAGACCGTGACCGAAAATGTGGCGTTGGGGCTGCATCAACCCCGTTTCCGACTAGGCTTGCGCGAAGTCGAACGTAAGCTCACCGAGTTGTCGGCCCGCTACGGTCTGGCAATCAAACCCTCCACTAAAATTTCTAATCTGTCAGTGGGCGAACAGCAACGCGTCGAAATCATCAAGGTTTTGTATTACGGCGCACGTATTTTGATACTAGATGAACCCACCGCCAATCTGACACCCCAGGAAGCCAACAGTCTTTTTGAAGTGATGCGTAATCTGGCTGCCCAAAATTATGGCATTGTATTTATCAGCCATAAGTTGGGAGAAATTGAGGCCGTTGCCAATCGCACCACTATTTTGCGGCGTGGTAAAACTATTGCTACTCTGACCATTCAGGGTGGCGAGGCCGAAAAACGCCAACTAGCCCAACTGATGATAGGTGCGCCTCCAACTCCCATCGAATTCGCCGAGGCGGGCGGAGCTGTGCCGGAGCATCTTGCTAACCCAGTAGTTGAGACCAAAGTTTTGCTGGATGTGCAGGGCATCACGGTGAAAAATGAGCAGGGAGCGGCGGCTCTACAAAAGCTTTCGTTGCAGGTGTGGCCCGGTGAAATCCTGGCGGTGGTAGGTGTAGCCGGGAACGGGCAGCGTGAACTGGCAGAGGCATTGACGGGGTTGCGTAGAATCGAAAGTGGGCAGGTGCTTTTAGATGGGCAAACTGTAACTCGATATGGGCCGCGCCAGCTTTCCCGCCAGGGTCTGGCTTTTGTTCCCGAAGACCGCTTGCAAACCGGCACTGCGGCTGGTCTGAACCTGGAGCAAAACTTTGTGCTGAAAAGCTACTGGCAGCCAGCCTTGCGTAACGGGCCGTTTTTGCGGCGTAACGTAGCCCGCCAGCAACTGGCTCAGGCTATCAGTCAATATGATGTACGGGTGGGCAGCGTCAATGCCCCGGCCCGCTTGCTTTCAGGCGGCAACCTACAAAAGCTATTGCTGGCACGGGAAATCGGTTCGCAGCCCAAACTTTTGATTGTGGCAAACCCGACACGCGGTTTGGATATAGGGGCGACTGAATATGTGCGCGGGCGGATGTTGCAGCAACGTCAAAACGGGACAGCTATCTTGTTAATCACCGAGGATTTGGACGAGGCGTTGGCCCTGGGGGATAGGTTGGTCGTAATGAACAGCGGCAGTATTACTGGGGAAGTCGGCGCAGAGGCAGCCCGCCAATCTCTCGAACAAATCGGGTTGTGGATGACTGGAACCGCTTGAAATGGTCGCGAAAAGATTTTCACAGTTCTCTACACCATCAAGTGGTTGCCGCGGTGAATGATTAAGGTTTGAATTGGTCAAGCAAAGCAGCAAGGTTCAGGGTTTGACCCGTTGCCTGTTCGACTTTAAGCTGCCAATCCAGGCTTGCGCCGGGCGCGTAATAAGTTTCAACCAAAAACTGGAAAACCTGGCGACGCAGGTTTGGTGCGGCTTGCCAAAATTCGCCAAAACGAGCTAATAAGCTCACGTGAGTCTGGGCTGCAATCATTTCCGCTACAATATAATTTTGGCAATAAACCGGGTGGGTAGTGGGAAAGCTGGAAGCGGCCCAACGTGGCGTTAGATTGAGACCTACGTGTAAATACCGACTTTCTAGCCGGGCGTGTAACAACTCCAAATCTTGGGATGGGTTTTGGCAGGCTTCGACTTCAAAGCGAGCCTGAGCCATCAAAGTTCGCAGTCGCAGCAACCGCCGAAACTTTCCGCCCTGCTGATATATAGCTATCCTTTCACGGTCAAGCCCGGTATGTTGATGCAGCCACGCGGTTGAGTGAGAAAAATAGGCTAATGTTTCAGCCATTGCCTCGTTGAACAGACCCGGCTCGTATTTCAAGCTGTAAAATTCCTGACGATTGAAAGCAGCGTGCAAGGCGTGTCCAAATTCGTGTAGCAAGGTGCGAAAATATGGGTAGCCGTCGTGCGGATTAGCCAAAATGCGAATATCATCTGGAATACGCACGGTGTAACAAAGGCCACCAAACGGCACGTCTTGCGTCACAAGTTTGATTGGCAAAGTGTCAATATCCAGGCCAAACGCCGCCAGAAAGCTTTTGACTTCGCCTATCAGCTTGTCAGACGGGAAAAAGGTCGTGGGTAGTAAACTTTCCTGCGCCGCCAACCAACTTAAATCCCAGATTTGCGCTTGGGAAATTCCACTCTTAGCCAACGCATTTTTCAAAAAACTTAGGTAAGGCGCGTCAGTAAAAGTTTCTAATGTGTCAAACATCTCCAGCAGTTTAGCAGGTTGAAGTCCCACCAAAGCCAGTTGCAAGCAAGCGAAGTCGGCATATCCCAAGTGACGCGCCTCGGAATTACGCAGGTGCATCAACTCCTGTACCTGAGGAGCTAACTGTTGGGCCAGAGGTTTCAGGACTTGCTCGAATACATACTTGCGGAAGGCACGATCAGGATTGGCCCGTAATAGCTGGTTGACCTGGCTGCGATTGACGGAGCGGCCCGCCACCTGGGGCTGAAACCGCAGCAGTTGGGCGTTAATATGGTTGCGAAGTTGCGCTACGGCGGGGGTCTGGCTGACCGCACTTTCCAGGTAAATCCGGTTGAGCATGGTCATGCGACGTGTTAGCTGCGCGTCCTGGACTTTTGGTAGCCATTCCTGTATCAGTTGTTGATTTTCAGGGCCAGCCAGCGCGGTCAAGCCAGGGCCGTAAGCTTTCCAGGTCTTGTCAGTGAGCGTAGCCCTTCCCGCGTACTGGCTATAATTGGCGGCGTTGGCGGCAGTAGCGAGATTTTCAAGCTGGCTCTCGAACCCGTCCAAATATTTTTTCAGTTCGGTTTCGTTCTGGATACCAGCCCCCAAAATATTTACCTCAACCAGTAGTTAGCCTTCAGTTGCCAGTAATCAGTTGTCAGTCAAAACCAAAAGCGGCTGCATCGACTGGTACAAATGTGTCAAGTTCGTTTTGAATAATTGTGAATAGCAAACCAACGATGGTTGATGAAGCTTAACAAAATAGGTCGGTATTGGCGCACCGATAGTTGAAACCATCGGTGTCTCGATTATAACCCCATTCTTGTTTCTTGCCAAAATAAAGGGACGTTACCGCGAACTTTGTGATTCGTAGTAACGCCCCGGCTGGCCCAGCTTGTCGGGAGGAGGGCAGTGTGTGGTGCAAACAACCTATACGTGAAAGGTTAGCTTGCAGTTAATGCCATTTAAGCCGCTTGATGCAACCGCCGCTTAATGGCTCCAGAAGTCGCCAACTTTTGCGTCAACCACTACTGGCACGTCCTTTAGGACTTCCTTACCGGCCCGTATCATCTCTTGCTCTACGATGGTACACACGGCCTCGGCATATTTTTCTTTGACCTCTACAACGATTTCGTCGTGAACGGTATTGACTACGCGGGCATCTTCATAACTTCTAAGCTTATCGCGCAAAAAAATCAAAGCCATCTTGGTCATATCAGCGTTACAGTTATGGACTACCATGCCGTTAGCCATAAACTTGCTTGTTTCGCTATTAACCACATCGTACATATCTATCCATTCATCGGTGACTTCGACTGATTTTACCCGTGCCGCCTTTCCGTAGATCTTACTTTCCTCGATTTCGGAAACGATTGTCAAGGCTTTTTGTTGTTTGGACGGGTTCATAAAGCCTACCTTTTCACAGAACACAGGCATATACTTCTTAAAAATACGCAGGTTGATTCTGTAATCATAGACATTCAAACGGCTAGATATACCGAAGAGCAACAAGGCTGCTTGCACTTCTTGCGCCCACTTCAAATGTTTCCTGCCCTTACCAAAAGTTAGCATTGCACCATCAGGGTGAACAGTACCGTCGCCGTCAAACATACCACGTAAATAACCAGCAAGCATTTGGCTATCTTGCCACGCGCAATCTGGTATGCGCTCTTTGATACCTAATTGACGCACTTGTTGAACTAAACCCCGCGACGACACAGTTATTTTGTGCATCGTTTGGGCGCGGCTTTCCCTGACAATGGGGGTATGGCTGGCGTAACCTAACTGATTACTTACAGCTACCATTTGCGGCAAGATCGCTTCTTCGTGTTCGGCTATAAATAACCTTATGCAACCATCATTTACCGAACCATCAGAGGCGACACGGCCTAACCACTCACCGAGTTCAGCCTGGTTAGTTATGTTGTCGAGCGAGGCATCTTTTCTGGCATTCCACGAGCCTTCACATGAATGAGGGGGCATCTCAATTTCATTAGCCCAATCCGGCAAACTTTCGGTTAGCACTATGCGGTCTTGTTCCTTAAATTGAGCCGGGGTTTTCCAAACGTCTTTGCCAGCCGTACCGCGTGTCAAGAAACGGTGATCAGGGCTGCATTGGATAAAATGCCCTCCCCAAAGCGTCACGTTTACCAGTTGCTTGCTGCCACTATAAACAACGGTGGCCTTTGAAAAAAGGGTACCGTCCCAAACCGAAACTGCTCTGCCACAAAGCGTCTCAATTGGTACATAGCCCGTCGTTTCCTCAAATATCCTAGTGCTACCTACTACGCAGCCCTGGATGGGAGCATTCTTGCCCTGGCGGTCAATCTGGCTCACCTTGCGGCGATATTCAGGGTCATCACGGTCTGGTATAGTAAAATAACGTTTGCGACCTAGCGGGGTATCCACGTAGCCTTTGCGTACCGCATCGCGTCCGGTTTTCTCTAGCCATTTCTGCACGCCGCTAAACGCCTTGAAATACTGCTCAATCAAAGCACTGGCCTCATCCACGGTTTTATCAATCCGCAGAGCCAGACCTTGCGAACCCATCCCGTAGGCGAGACCGAAGTTGATAGCTTTGGCCTGACTACGCATCGCTTTGGTTACTTCCTCTTTAGTCACCTGGAACATTTGGCTGGCCGCCAAAATATGCAAATCTATTCCATCGTTAAAAGCGGTCACAAAACCATCGTCCTGGCTAAGTTGAGCCAAAATCCTAAGCTCGGCTTGCGAGTAGTCGCTGGTGACAAGTTTGTAACCGGGTGCAGGAATGAAGCAGCTACGGAAGTCGGAAGAAGCCGGAATTTGCTGCACATTCGGGTTAGAACACGAGAAACGTCCGGTATCTGCCCCGTATTGCTGAAAATCCGGGTGGATACGTTTGTCGTGGTTGTGAATTTGGGCCAGCAGCCCTTCTCCGAACGAACCCAACGTTTTCTCGTGGCTGCGATACTCCAACAACTTCTTGACTACCGGGTGGTTATGTTTTGAGAGGGTGGCCTCACTGGTATCCTCCAGGTCAATCCCCAACTGTTTAAATTCGGCCATAATCTGCTGCCCACTATTTAGATTGATGGCATACTCAGCCCCGCCGTAAGTCTCCCCAAACAAAGAAGGCTGGCTTACATTGCCGTTGGGTAGCATCCCCATCAACTCACTCCGCACCAAGTCCCGTTTCTTAGCCACATCTTTCAAAATCTCGCGCCATTTATCCTGATCCAGATAACAGCCGCTCAACTCCAAATCACCTACTGCCATAACACAACGAAATTCCAGGTCGGCGGTTTCCATCAATTTTTCGTCTTTGAGCTTTTTGCGTTGGATATTGTAAATTGGAAACAGCACCATTACGTCTTTAACGGCGTACTCGAATTGTTCCGGCGACATATTGGCGTGTGACTGACCGATAAAAGATTTCCGCACGCTTTTATCCATCGTCACCTGCAAACGCCGCTGCACAATTTCATCCAGGCGACAAGCCAACCCTGTTCCCGCCGTCAACAGCTTTTCGGCCAGATAGGTGTCATAGATACTGCAAAGCTCGATACCAAATTTGGCTTTGATCATTTTGTAATCGAACTTGGCGTTTTGCAGCAGTTTCAAAATGTGGTCGGACTCAAGTAAACGTTTAAGCGGCCCTAACCTTTCAAATTTGGTGGCATCTATAATGTAGCATATTTCTGTGGTAGCAATTTGTATCAACAACAGTTTAGAGTCAAAAGGGTCTAAGCCACTGGTTTCGGTATCCACTGAGATAATTTTTTCGCGCATCAGCAAATCTACAGCGTTTTCCAACTCCATATTATTCTGAATAAGCTCGTATTTGGAGGGCGGAATGGTTTCTATTGGCAAGGGTGGATACTCCACTGGCTTAAAATAGTCGCTGGCCGCCACGAAATCCCCTTTAGAGCCGCGCGTCGCCTGCCGATTACCCGCATTGTTACCAGCACGACCAGCTGTGGCGGCCGCAGTTTTGGCGGGTGTACTGCCATTGGTAGTGCCGTTATGCCCAACGGGTTTGGGGCTGGATTGGCTGGCAGGTTTTTGGCGGTTGGCGACCTCGGCCTGGGCCAGCGCGAATGCCTTCTGACGCAATTCTTCCCGATAACGAGTTTGCTCGGCTGCCCGTACCGCTTTAAGTTGTTGCGACTGCTGAAAAAACTGCTGGTACTCCTCGTCGTTACGATAGGCCCATTCCCCACTTGCCAGTTGCAACATTTGACCTGGTTGGATTGTTTCAACAAACTCCGTCAATATATCGTCTAAATCCGTCGGCCCGACTTCAAAAATATCATTCGATTTATTTGATTTTCGCTGCTCCACTTGTGTCATCTTTTACCTAACCTGCTTAGACCTCAAAATTTTGGCGCGAAATAAGCCTCTGAGCCGTAGCCAGTGATAATAGAACAACAAAGCTACAACACGATTTTACCTTAAAAAGGCCGTGCTGTCACTACCCATTTAGACTTTTTGTACGAGAGATTACTAAGGTTTCCGAGGAATGTCCCCTAATATCTGTGTTACTATTTCCAGGCTCAGAGTTGTTGACCCATCCTGTTTTACCCAAAGTCGCCCGGCGAACTGCTGTCGTGGCTTCTTATTGGCGTAGAATTATTATAGCGGCGAAACTTCTAAAAAAAAAGGGGTTTATCCACGATGTTATCCACGACTTTTCCCCTTTTCATACACTTTCCTTCCCATATTATCCACATATGGGTTGTAGGACAGATTTTTCACCGCCGCAACCAGTTGACGACGCAGAGGGCGCAGAGTAAGGAACAGGCGAAGACAAAGCGGGGATAAAGGTTGCAAAAAATTTATTTCATTCTGTCCCACTATATAATCCTTTTGATTAGTAACTATTCAGACCCTTGCCTTTGTCATTCCGAGAAACGAGAAATCTGTGGCTAAAGTTTTGGACAGCTACGTGAGTTTTTAGCCACAGATTCCTTACTTCGGAGCAACCAGTTGACGCTTCCATTCGGAATGATGCCTACGCCTGGTTGAGCAGTTATTTTGATTATCTCCTTTTGGACTTACTCTGCACCCTCCGCGTCCTCGGCGGTGAAATGCCCTTTGTGTGGGGCTGCCAAAAATTTGACAAGGGCCAAAGCGTCTGTTATAATTCGCTCCACGATTGAGGGCGTGACCCAGCCAATAGCGAAAAGTGGTAAGCGTGGCAGCCCAAAGCCGTAAGAATTTAGCAAGCAAATGTTCTGGCAGACCGCTGGGAGCAGTCAATCGGGCGAGGTAGCTCAGTGGTAGAGCAGCGGACTCATAAGCCGTTGGTCGTGAGTTCAAATCTCACTCTCGCCATCTTAACAGCTATATAGCTGGAATAGCCGGGTCAGTGCCGATTTAATAGCGCGGGATGGAGCAGCGGCAGCTTGTTGGGCTCATAACCCAAAGGTCGGAGGTTCGAATCCTTCTCCCGCAACCATTTCTGGCCCAACCAGGTATCGGTTCATAAGCCCAGCAGTATGGCTCGAAAAACCAGGGTTTAGTGGGCGGTTAGCTCAGTTGGTTAGAGCGCAGCGTTGACATCGCTGAGGTCACAAGTTCGAACCTTGTACCGCCCACCATTAGTAAAGCTGGTCGGTACATTAACTCCACGTTTGGTACTGTGGGGTCGGGTTAGATAGATATTTAGGGGTGTAGCTCAGCTGGTAGAGCAGCCGTCTCCAAAACGGCCGGTCGGGGGTTCGAATCCTCTCGCCCCTGCCATTCATACTTGACCGGGTGGTTGATGGAGTGCAGGTACGGCGACGTCGCCAAGTGGTAAGGCAGAGGTCTGCAAAACCTCTATTCAGCGGTTCGAATCCGCTCGTCGCCTCCATTATTGGCTGTCCGGGCCAACCAGGGTTTAACAATCAAATATATAAGGGCGACTAGCTCAGTTGGTTAGAGCACATTCCTGATAAGAATGAGGTCACTGGTTCGAGACCAGTGTCGCCCATCTTGTTTTTTAACAAGAGCCTATCAATAATAAGCGGATATGGTGGAACTGGCAGACACGCAGTTTTGAGGGGACTGTGCCGCAAGGCGTGAGAGTTCAAATCTCTCTATCCGCACCATTATGGCTGTCCCATAAACATAACGCGCAAGTGGCGGAACGGCAGACGCGCTACATTCAGGGTGTAGTATCCGTAAGGGTGTAAGAGTTCAAATCTCTTCTTGCGCACCATTTTGTTCGGCCTCTCCGAAAATAGTAACGGGCTTTTTGTGGCGCATTCGTCTAGCGGCCCAGGACGCATCCCTCTCAAGGATGAGACCACGGGTTCGAATCCCGTATGCGCTACCATTTCTTTTACCTCATTTGTTTTCGCCACTCGTAATATCTGCAATATGATGTTGATTTCTAACGTAAAAAAAACTAAGAAAAAAAACGTAGCTATTCAGACTCCTTGTAAGAGGCTGCTCCGTCAGCCGATTGTATTGGCGTTTCAACCCAGGAAATTATCGGCTGATAGAGCAGCCTCCTACGAAAGACAACCTAGAACTGAACAGTTACGAAAAAACTTGCTATTACTTTTGGCAATGGGCTTACTGTGTCTGCTAACTGCCTGTAGTGACGGTAATGGTAATCTTGCGTCGCCCTCCAATAGTATCTCCACCTCTGCCGCCAAAACTGCGACCACCAATAATTTGCCTGCTTCTAACCAAAATAGTTCTGACGCGAGTCACCCGTCGCCAACAGGTGTCTATGACCCTGCTAAAACCTTTATTTTTGGCCTGGCTCAAGAACCTATTGGCTTTAATCAAATCGGTTTTGATCCGGCCCAGTTGACAGACCGCGCCTCGCTGATGGTGACGCGCCAGCTGTACGAAGGCTTGTTTGAATATAAGCCCGACAGTATGAGCGTGGTATATTCATCGTTTGTGCGGAATGTGCAACCTTCGACGGACGGACTGACTTACCGTATCCGGCTACGCAAAGGTATCATATTTTCGGATGGCACGGCTTTAGATGCGGCAGCAGTCAAATTCAACTTTGACCGCTGGTCAAACGAAGGCAGCATTTACCATAAAGGCGAGTTTGAAACGTGGCGGAAGTTTTGGGGTGGTTTCCCTGGTAATCTAGTGTCAGTCCAGGTGCTTGATAGTATCAACCTGATAATTACTCTCAAAACACCCTCGGCCAGCTTTTTCCAGGTTTTAGCGATGCCTCAATTTGGGATTGTCGCGCCGTCAGCCTTCGACACCAATGGGTCATTCCAGCAAGCTACTGGTAGCGGCCCTTATCTATTAAGCCAGATTATTAGGGACGAACCCAAACGGCTAGTGTTGAAGTCGAACCCGAACTATATCATAGAGCGGCAAGATGAAAACCGGTTGCCTGATTTGAGCCAGGTGGTAGTGCAGATTTTAAGAGCCAACCAGGACGGCCTCAAAGAGCTAAAAGACGGGCATCTTAGCGCGACAGATAAAGTGCGGCCCGAACAAACTTTGCAAACTGATCCAGCTTACCAGATTTTATTAAGACCACCGCTTAATATCACTTTTCTGAGTATGAACCAGTCCAAAGCACCCTTTGATAATCCGAGTGTGCGTCGGGCTTTCGCCTATGCTATTAACACCACTGCTCTGACCAACCCCGCTTTTATGGGTCTAAGCTACCCCGCCAATGGTTTGTTGCCGCCTACTGCATTGGGTTATCGAGCCGAGCAGTCTGCTTATCCCTACGATCCAACTCAGGCTCGTCAATTGCTGGCTCAAGCAGGCTACTCTAGCGGTTTGGTAGTGGATTTGTGGCGACTGCCCGAACCGCGCCCTTACTATCCTGATACCCAAAAGGTAGCCGACGCGGTGGTACAAGATTTGGCGCGGGTAGGAGTGACGGTGCATATCCAAAATAGCGATTGGGCCACTTTTTACCAAAACCGCGACGATGGCAATATAGCCTTTTTCATGAACGGCTGGCAGGGCGTGAATGGAGACCCCGATGAATTTCTTCAGGCTATCTTCAACCAGACCCAACGTGCTAACGGCTACTATCCACTTTCTTTAGAGAGGTTAATTGAGCAGGCCCGCAACTCACCTGCTACAACCACAACCACGCTTGACCCAGCTCGTCAAAATTTATACCGTCAGATTTTTGACCAGATTTATCAAGATGTACCAAATATCCCCCTGGCTTTCGTCAAAGAGCCTTTGGCAATCCGCCCTAATATAGCTGGCTACATCTTGAACCCGTCGGGGATAGATAGTTGGGCCAACCTTAAATTGAAATAGTATTAAGATAAGCCGCCCGTCGTACTCCCTCTAATTCACGCAGAGGCATTTGGGCCAAGTAGGTTTGAAATTCCTCGAAGAGAATTCTATCTTTATGTTTGCGAGAAATCTTTGCAGAGTAAGATCGAAAGCATACTTTAGTTGTATTTTATCGTAACTACTCAGGCCAGTACCTGTGGTAGAGGTGGCTGACCTAAAAAAGTCTCTACCAGCACCTTAAAAACTTGTTGGCCTTGTTTTCGCATGGTCGAAAGGTAACTGCGGATACGACAAAAATAGTCCGCCCCTTCCCTACTGCGAAAACTACCACTGATCTTTTGTTGTAACTTCATCACGCGTAAATCTCGCTCCGCCTGGTTGCTATCAAAGGGTACAGCAAAATTGTAGCCAAAGCGTAGTACCTCTAGGCGTTGTCGCTCCAAGCGGTCTAGTAGATTTTTGGCTTTAGTTTGTTTGCGGCGACCCCGCTTAACTACCAGTTTATCCTCACTGGGCCGGGGTGGTGGGTTAGCGGCGAAACCCCTAGCTAACCCTTGAGTGTAACGTTGCTCATAATATTCTAGTCGGAAGGTGGGTAAGGCCATGCGGTGTTCAGCTTGGGCTTGGGCTACTTCGGCTTTAAGCTCACACAGTAACCCAATCATCTCATTAGCCCACCCTTGACCCAAAGTTTCGGCTACAAAGGTCAACTCACGTAAATGGTGGGCATTGCATAGAGCGTGTTGACACTCGTACTTGGGGTAACTTTGGTAGCCATCGTGGACACTGATGTCCTAAAAGCTGTGGGAATAGCGATGTCGTCTGTGGCGGCTTTACCCCGTCGGTTGTGCCAGGCGTAGTGAGTCAGTTTTGAGGTGCAAGCAGTGTGTAGCCAACGCCGTATCGCTTCCACAAACAGCCCAGTTTCGTCATTATACAGCACTGCCACCTCACACAAAGCCGTTTTGATGATTTGCTCTGGGGTTTCCAGCGGCGCATAACATTCCTGTAAGAATTGAGCAAGCGTACCTTGTGATAGGTGACAACCAAACCATTGGTCTAGCACTTGGGTGGTGCGGGCGTAAGGCAGCAACTGGTAATTGGTTAAATAGACTGCCATAGCCCGCAAGTGTGGGCCATATTGTAGCGGGCTAGTGACTACAGGCGGGAAAGAGCCGAGATTAGTCTCGCCACCAGCGGGGCAAGGCGTGACCAGGCTGCAATGTTCGGTCACTTCCAGTTTTTGAGGGAGTAAATGCCAGACTTGCCGACGTTCAGCCACCGGGCCGAACTCGGTAGGAGCTAGAGGCATCTGGCAACGGTAGCAGGTGCTGGCTGAATGTAATACTAAGTGGTCAAGGGTAGGGGTTTGGCTTAAAGTTTGGCCTAAATGTGCACTTTGACGGCCCGATTTTTTACCCGCAGCTTTACGCAGATTAGGGGTTTTGGGTGAACGCCCCAAACCATCACTGGAAGGCGGTTTAGAGGAACTATGGCTATCTTGAGCCAAACGCGCCTCTAACTCGTGGAGAGGTGCGCTTAATTGAGCTACTTGCGCCCGGAGAACAGCATTTTCAGCTTTAAGTTGATTTTCTTCTTCGAGTGTCCTAGTCTTAATTTACCAGTTCCGTCTAGGGGCTGAGTAGTTACTAATTTGGTATGATAGCACAATCAGCAAAAGGTTGGCACGATACTGGCTAATTGGCTATAATCGTAATAAGTATTTTATGTATCATCTCAAAAGGTAGAGGCGAGATTTATCGCGCTCGTTTTAATTGGGGCGTAATAACCCTGTGGACGCGATAAATCCCGCCCCTACACCCCCAATTTTTGAGATGATAATACTTTATTTCGGATTAATTTGATAGCACAGAAAGGCACAGGCCCATAATGAAACTGGTGACAGCCGCCGAGATGAAAGAAGTTGAGCAACGGGCAGCCGAGGCCGGAGTGGATATTCCTGACTTGATGCGCCACGCCGGAACAAGCGTTTTCGAGGCTATTCGGGCCTTGCCGCGCTTCCAAACCGATGCCACCGCTGGCAGTCAGCCCGATTTGGAAGAAGCCAGTATCGTAGTGCTGGCCGGAAGCGGCAACAATGGCGGCGATGCGCTGTTTACAGCCTTGATGTTGCGCCAGACCTTTCCCATCGCCGACATCAACATTTATTTTTATAAACGTCCCCGCCCCGACGAAAAGGGTAACTTTCCGGCGAAATTAACTTATACCGAAGCCGAACAGCAAGACGGCCAGGATTTGAGCGACCCGACTACAATGGACGTGCTGACCGAAGATTTGGTATATGCCGATTTAGTGGTAGATGGCTTATTGGGTGCTGGTCTGAGCCGTCCCGTCACGGGCGAACTGGCCGCCATTATTGCTAAAGTCAACGCCGCCCGTGCTGCCCGCCAATATGACGTTTATCCCCTGGTGGTGGTGGCGATTGACGTGCCGAGCGGTCTTAGTTCGGATACAGGCGAAACAGGCGAGGGCGGCACGGCTATCGAGGCTGACTTGACCGTAACGCTGGGCTTGCCAAAAATCGGTTTGTATAACTATGCTGCTATTCCCTACACCGGGGAAATCAAAGTGGGCGACATTGGTTTGCCTGCCCAACTTTTGCAAGAGATTGAAGGTCAGGCCCAAACGGGCAAAGCTTTGCAAATTACATCGGCGGAGTGGATGCGGCGTAAGCTGCCAGCCCGTCCTTTTAACTCCAACAAAGGCACTTTTGGTAAGCTGATGGTGGTGGCGGGCAGTGCCGATTATTTGGGTGCGCCGTTCCTGACCACTTCGGGCGGGATGCGGAGCGGGGCAGGACTGGTGACGTTAGCCGCTCCGCGCAGTGTGATTAACATTCTGGCTACAAAAATGGCCGAAAACACCTTTTTGAACCTGCCCGAAATTGAAAACGAGGGGGCGGCTCTCCAAACCGTGCATTTGATAGCTAACAAGTTGACCGAAGGCAAATATCAGGTGCTGGTGTTGGGGCCAGGATTGGGCAACGAGCCGCCAAAGCTGGAACTGGTTAAACATTTGCTAGAATTGGGCCAACAGCCTGATTTCCAGTGGCCCAAATTGGTCATTGATGCTGATGGTTTGAATATGCTGGCAAAAATCCCCGATTGGTGGCAAAAGCTTCCTGCCGACAACATTTTGACACCTCACCCCGGCGAACTAGCAACTTTGCGCCAGACCACTATCAAGGAAATTGAGGCTGACCGACTCAAAGCAGCCCGCGATGCCGCCCAACAATTCCATCAGGTGGTTATTCTCAAAGGAGCCTACACCGTGATTGCCGCTCCCGATGGGCGTACCTGGCTCAATCCGGCGGGCAATCCGGCCCTGGCAACAGCCGGAAGTGGCGATGTGCTGGCGGGCCTCACGGCGGGGCTGCTCACTCAAAATACGCGCCAAAACTCGGCGGACAGCTTTGAGACGGCTTGTATGGGCGTTTACCTTCACGCGCTGGCGGGCGAACTCCTGAGCCGCGAATATGGCGACGCGGGAACGTTGGCCGGAGATTTGCTGCTCAAAATACCGTTGGCAATCCGGGCGATTAAAGATGGCGACGGTCTGGAAATTTAACTTAGGAGAAGCTATGCGGTTTTTTCTTTCCGGGGTAATCCAGGGTTCGGTGCAGGACGATGGCATCACCGACCAGTCGTACCGCGAGAGACTTTTGGGGATTTTGCGGACGGGCTTCCCACACCCCGAACACATCACGCTTTGCCCTATCGAGATGTACCCCTCCAGCACGGGTCTATCCGACGAGGCGGCTAAACGCGCCTTTGAACATTTGGTAGAAACTGCCGCGTCCGCCGATGCAATTGTAGCTTATCTGCCTGTCGCCAGCAACGGTACGGCTGTCGAGATTTGGGAGGCCAGCAAGCGTGGCACGCTCGTTTTCACCATCTCGCCTATGTCGGCCAATTGGGTCATCAAATTTTATTCGACTCGTGTTTTCACCACTATCGAAGCCTTTGCTGACTTTGTAGCCAGTGGCGAACTGCTGGCCTTTATGCAGCAACGAGCCATAAGTAATCAGCCGTCAGTAAACAGTTAGCAGTTAAAACCGAAAACTTTTTGTTCCAGAGTTCACTGTTCACTGTTTACTGCTTACTGACAGCTGACCGCTACTTCAAAAGTGGCAAAACCTTCTTGGTGTAAAAATCTACCACGCTGGCCTGGTCAGCTTGATGCGAACCAACTACTACGTGTGTGACCCCGGTATCGTACATCTTTTTGATGTCTTTGGCGTGGTCATTGGGGTCAAGGCTGATTGTCCAGTTTTTGATTACGTCCTGGATAGGAATCAGTGCATCGGCCTGTTGGCGTATCCAGACCGGGTTCGGGTTGTTGACCCACACGCCCCACTCTTGAGGAGTGAACCGCCATAACTCTGCCCCAGGCAAAGCATCGCTAGTGTTGCCCACTACTACGGTTGTGCTGACGATTACAGGCATTTTAGTTGGGTCTTTGCCCGCCGCCCGCGCCCCCGCCTCAAATTGAGCTTTGTTTTTTTTGTAGTAATCAATGTTGTCTGTAATCAGGCCCACCATACTGCCCGGCTAGATACATACTTTTTGGCCCGGTAGCCGCGATATAGATTGGAATATTTGACACCGGCGGGTCATACAGGCGGGCGTTTTGCACTTGAAAATATTTACCCTTGTAGGTGATGGTTTGGCCTGTCCACATTTGACGTATCACGGTTACAGCTTCTATCAGGCGGGCTGCACGTTCGGCATAATTGCCCCATTCACCCGTCGCCGCTGTTTCGTTTAGAGCCTCACCTGTCCCCACGCCCATAATCACGCGCCCTGGGGTGAATTGCGACAGAGTGGCGAAAGCCTGGGCCAGTTCCGCTGGACGATAGCGGTAGGTTGGGCAGGTCACAAAAGTCCCGACTCCCAGCGTTTTGGTGCGTTGTCCTATCACCGCTTGTGTGACCCTGGCGTATCCGGCGTGGCCCTGATTATCCTGCCAGGGCTGGAAGTGATCACTCATCCAAACGTTGTCGAAGCCGCCCGCCTCGGCCTGTACTCCTAAATCAGCTAACTGCGGAGCAGGGAATTGTTCGTGGGACAGTTGAAAGCCAATTTTGCCCAAAGCTAGTCCTGGCGCGACTGTTGGTGCGGCCATAACCGAGGCAGTGGGTAGTCCGTTTGCCACTAAAAGACCTCCTGCACCGACTGCCAAAGTGCTTATCGCTGTGCGCCGCGAGACCCTCCGTCCCGGCTGGATTAGATTTGTTTCATCAGAATTTTGCACTGAAATCTCCTTTACTCCTAGAAGTAGAATATTAGCATTACCATAATACTTGCTTGTAACAATAAATACGCCAGAACGTTAATTATTATTTATAGCTTAGATTTAGGTTTGGTTTCTATATGGTGATTAGATATTTTAGTATTGACTGAAACTTCTAAAAGTGCTATAATTTCTCTGACAAAAAGGGATAACGTATAAGGAGCAACGATGGGTCGGGCAACCAAAACCGAAAGTGAAGAAAGTTATTTAGCTTTCGACGAAGCCAATCTCCAGTTTATTGAAGAAATAGGCATCTTGTTTGAACGCCAGGGAGTGGCGCGGGTAGCCGGGCGCATTATTGGTTTGTTGCTTTTGGTACCCCAGCCTTTGAACCAGGAACAGATTGCCACTATTTTGCAGGTCAGCCGGGGTTCGGTCAGCACCAATCTACAATTGGGTCAGACCTACCAGCTTATTCGGATTGTGCCGCGCCGTAAAGCCGGAGACCGCCGAGACTACTATGAGATTTCGGGTGGTAGTTGGGAAAGAGCCTTTCTGCACGCCGAGCAAGAAGCCAAAGTTGTCCGCGACCTGGCTTTGACCGGGCTAAGAATTGTTGACCCGGATAATAAAGTTGCTCAAAAACGCTTGCGTGAGATGGAAGCTTTGTACGCTTGTTATTTAGAATGGGTGCCGACCTTCGCCGAAGCGTGGCAGAAACGCAAAGCCGAACTGAATTTAGAAAACTAGAAAGAGGTACGCCGATGCAAACTTTCGTACCAAACCCTGCTCAAGCCGGAGCTAATGGGCCAGTAGCCAGTAATAATCCAGCTGATTTCGCCATTTACATCGAAAATTTGTCCAAAAGTTATGGCGGTAGTCGCGGTATCAACGAAGTAAATTTGCGGGTGCGGCCCGGCGAAGTTTTTGGCTTTTTAGGGCCGAACGGGGCGGGCAAAACTACCACTATCCGGGCTTTGCTCAATCTGATTGCGCCCACCGGAGGCCGGGCTTTGGTCAATGGTCTGGATAGCCAGCGCGATAGTGTAGCCATCAAGAAACAAATCGGTTATCTGCCCGGCGAGTTCGCCCTGTATCCAAACCTGACCGGGGCGCAAACCCTGGAATACTTCGCTAACCTGCGCGGTAAGGTAGATTGGCAATACGTGAACAGTCTGGCCGAACGGCTAGAGCTAGATATGCGTAAAAAGTTCCGGCAGTATTCGCGCGGCAACAAGCAAAAGGTGGGCATTATCCAGGCTTTGATGCACAAACCCAGCCTTTTGGTGCTGGACGAGCCGACATCGGGCCTTGACCCGCTCAACCAGCAAGAATTTTATAAGATGGTACGCGAAGTGCAAGCCGAGGGCCGCACGGTCTTTTTCTCGTCGCATATTATGAGCGAGGTCGAGAAAACTTGTGACAGGGTGGCGATTATTCGGGATGGAAGGTTAGTGCGGATTGGCGACATTGCCGAATTAACCGGACTGCGTGTGCATAACCTGGAACTGACTTTTTTGGGAAGTGTGCCAGCCAGCGAATTTTCGGCTTTGCCGGGTGTGGATAAGTTAGAGCAAACCAGCATCGAGGGCCATGAGGTGTTGCGCTGTGTGGTGCGGGCCGATGCGCTGGATGCGGTGGTTAAAACGGCGGCCCGTTACTCTATCGTCAACTTTGTCAGCCGCGAACCGTCGTTGGAAGAAATTTTCCTGGACTACTACCGCGAACCGGGCCAGGAGGCAAAATAATGCTGCGTAATATCTTTTTGAAAACTTTGCGCGACTACGCAAGGGCTATCCTGATTTGGGGTGGCGGCATTGCTCTTTTGATGGCTTCCATTCCGCCTAGCTATGACGGCCTTTTCGTTGGCCCTACTCGTAACTTTCAAATCCGGGAATTTGAAAAGCTCACCAACTCTTTTGCCTTCTTGCTGGGCAAAATTTATGATGTGGATACGTTGGGCGGCTTTGTGACCTACCGCTACCCGCTGGTTTTCGCGGCTATTCTGTCGATTTTCGGTTTGATTGCTGGGAGTGGGCTTTCGCGGGGCGACGAGGAACGCGGTTTGCTCGATTTGCTGGCAAGCACGCCGCATTCGCGGGCCTCTATTTTGCTGCAAAAGTGGGCCGGGGTGGTAGTGATTTTGGGGGCGATAGGTGTACTAATTTGGACGGGCTTGATGCTGGGTTCGCTGGGCAGTAAATATAGCCTGGACGGGGGCGCGGCGGCCTTAACCGTATTAAATATAATATTGGCGGCCCTTTTCTTTGGCACTGTGGCCTTCGTAATTGGGCAGTTCCAAAGCCGCAAAGCGACAATGGGCTGGACAGGCGGTTTGTTGGCTTTGACTTGGTTGCTCAACAGCCTGGGCGACTCGGTCAATGCGTTGGGTTGGCTGCGCTATTTCTCGCCCCTATATTATCTCAGTGCCAATAAACCCCTGGCCCGCAGCATCGGGGCAAATTGGGGCGCGTTGACGGTCTTGGCTATCGCTCCGTTGCCGCTTATAGCTCTGGCTGTCTGGCTATACCAAAAGCGCGACCAAAATGATTTCTTTTATCTGTTCCGGCGCACCAAAGCTATTCCGGCCCGCCTCACCTATAGCGTGACCGAACCGAAAGCCTGGTGGTTGGCGAATCCGTTTAACTTCGCGGTCAAATCTAGCTTGCTGCTGACCTTTCTTTGGAGTACGGGTATAGCCGCCTATGTTGCTACCATTATGTCGGTCTTCAATGATATTCGGGACAACCTTATCAATGTGATAAATAGCAGCGACCTTTACAAAAACCTGGGTGGGGCGACGCTGACCAGTAACGAGGCCGTTATCAGCGCGGTGCTATTTATCTTTCTGATAATAGTGTTTGCCGCTTATGCTGTGCAGCAAATCACGGGCTGGACGGGCGACGAAAACGAGGGGCGGCTGGAACTACTTCTAAGTGCGCCGCAACCGCGTTGGAAACTGCTTCTGAGCCGTTTTGCGGGCGCAGTGCTTACGACGGGCTTGGGAGTAGGGTTGGTGGGGCTGGCATACGCCCTGATAATAATCTTAGCCAACATCAAGGTTGACCCGGCCCGTAGCATTGGGGCATTTGTGGGCGTGTGGATTTTGTGTAGCGTGGTGGAAGCCGCGGGCTACCTGATAGCTGCTTTCAGGTCGGGGCTGGCGGTGGCCTTAGTAGGCGGTCTGGTGATAGTTAGCTACCTATTGGATTTGTTTGCGCCGCTGTTTAAACTCCCGGATTGGATAGTCAGCTTTTCGGTCTTTCACCAGTACGGACGACCCCTGCTTGACGGCCTAAACTGGAACGCCCAATTTTTGCTGTTGGGCCTTAGTGCCGCCTTTATCGCTGTCGCGGTGTGGCGTTTCCGGCAGCGCGATATTAGTAAATAAGAGCAAAGAATCTTCACCGCAGCAACCAGTTGACGGCTCGGAGAGCGCAGAGGAAAGCCAAAAGGTTCTTGTTGGACATTGCTCCGTCAATGGACTATTTCGATGGATGATAAAGCTTGATAAAATAATCCGGTATAAGGTAGCCAACGGTTCACCCGTGCCAGGTACAGTTAAACCGTCGTCTAAGTACAGGTTTGTGCTAAAGCCAGATGTACAAGCTCTGTGAGTGCGGGACGCGCAGCCAAACAGTAAAAATTCTTCTAACTTAACTTTTCGCTGATGAGCTTGGCCTGGGTGAACAGTAGCAGGTAATCTCGACCACCCGCCTTAGAGTCAGTCCCGCTCATATTAAAGCCCCCAAATGGATGTACCCCCACATACGCGCCCGTGCATTTACGATTGAAATATAAATTGCCAACGTTAAATTCGTGGGCAGCGTGTTCCATCCGTTCGCGGCTGCTGGTGAAAAGTGAGCCAGTCAAACCGTATTCCGTGCCATTGGCAACAGCCAGGGCATCTTCAAAATCCTTAGCGCGTATTACAGCCAACACCGGGCCAAAGATTTCTTCCTGTGCGATACGGGCTTGCCGATCCACGCCGCTGAATATGGTTGGCTGGATAAAATAACCATTGTTGGGTCGTTCGCCTACACCACCTGTTTCTAGTTTGCCCTCACCCTTGCCAATCTCGATATACTCGCTGATTTTCTTAAAGGCTTTCTCATCAACGACAGGGCCGAGGTCAGGGTTCTGCTCGTAGGTTGGGCCAGTCTGCAACTTTTTAGTTTTTTCCACAACCTTGCTCAACACCGCCTCGTAAATCTGGTCAACCAAAATAGCACGACTGCCCGCCGAACATTTCTGGCCCTGAAAACCAAATGCCGAAGCCACAATTGCGTTCGCCGCCGCTTCGGTGTCCGCCGTTTCGTCCACCACGATACAATCTTTACCGCCCATTTCCAAAACAGCCCGCTTGACCCAAATCTGGCCTGGTTGGTGGGTGGCTGCCAGTTGGTTGATACGCAATCCCACTTCTTTAGAGCCAGTAAACGAGATAAAACGGGTAAAGGGGTGCTGTACCAACGCATCGCCCATCGCGCCGCCCGGCCCTGGCAAGAAATTTACCACGTCAGCAGGCAGCCCCGCCTCTAGCAACAAATTGACAAATTGGGCGGCAATAATGGGCGAAGTGCTGGCTGGTTTGAGGATAACGGTGTTGCCCGACACAAGTGCCGAAGTGGTCAGACCTACCATAATCGCCAGGGGGAAGTTCCAGGGCGGTATAATTGCGCCCACGCCCAACGGAATATAGCGTAACTGGTTGTGTTCAGTGGGGAGGCGGGTCAGAGGTTGCTCGTCGGCTAATCGCAACGCCTCACGCGCGTAAAACTCCATAAAATCTATGGCTTCCGCCGTATCTGCGTCGGCTTCGGGCCAGTTCTTACCCACCTCATAAACCATCCAGGCACTAAAAAGATGTTTGCGTTGGCGCATCAGTTCCGCCGCTTTGAACAAATACCCGGCCCGTTCCTCTGCCGTGGTATATTGCCAGGTCTTGAAACGCTGGTTGGCCTGCTCGACGGCGCGTTGCGCCAGTTCCACATTGGCAGCGGCCACTATTCCTACTACCTGTTGCGGGTTGGCCGGATTAATCGAATTAAAAGTTTGAGCAGTCTGGACCCGTTCGCCGCCGATAATCAAAGGATAAGTCTTGCCAAGCTCGGCCTCTACCTGCCGCAAAGCCGCCCGAAACGCTTCGGTATTTTCAACTTTGGAAAAATCGGTCAAAGCTTCGTTTACAAATTCGCGGGGCTGCCCGGCCACCATACCATCGCCCAGGCTCTCTATTCGTTCCAATTGTAGCATTTGTTAAAATCTCCTTACGCCTATAATCTGTTCGTCAAAGCAATCATTAGATTGCCCCTATAGTCAGATTGTAAACGCAAGCCTGGAATATTGCAAGGTGGCTAATCCAACCCGTCAGGTTGATAGTGATGCCAAAAACCCTGCATCAGCACTATCAGCTTTGTGTTCGGGGTAGCCTGTGGCACTAGCTGCATAATCAAGGCGGCTTCTTTAGGGTCAGTTTGTTCCAAAACTTGCATACCTGTCATCGGAGGGTCTGCCCAAAACTGATTTTCGCTTTGCACGAAGCAGACTAATTTGTTGGGGATTAAGGTTGTCTCTTTCAGTTTAGCTGTTCGTGCCGCCGCGAGATAAAAGCTACGAATAGCTGGTGCAGGGTCATTGGTAACAAAAATACGGTATTGTGTGATTTTAGTGCCAGCCGTCTCCTCATAAAGACTGCCCCAACTTGTTTCTAACAAACCCTCTGGTATAGCGATGTCTGATTTTAGCGGTGTGCCGCCTGGATAATCCGGTAACGAGTCGAGCGGAAAGGGACGAAAAAGAAAATAAAGCAAAATTGTGTGAGCCACAATTAAGCCTACCACACCAACGTATTTGATATGAACTTTGGGTTTAAGATATGCTAGTGGTTTGGTTGGCTGTAAAAGCTTTTGCCAGGTTGCGTCAATATCACGCGGATTGTAGCCAACCTTTAGCAAATCGAGGTCAATTTCGTAACGGTTCCGCTTTTGATGTTGCTGCTCAATTGTTTCAAACAAATAATCGGGGCGGGAGTCAGACTTTTTATTCTTCATAACACACATAGCTCGATTGCTAAAAATATTCAATGCAGACTGAACAGTATTATAAGGGAAATTTGCAGGGAAAAGTTGTGGTTGGCTTGTTACCAAAGCCTTGTTACGGAGTATGCATCGAAAACGCTGTCCACACTGATAATTGGCTAGATATAAATCTTTGAAATCATCAAGCGGTGCGTCAAAATTGTCGGCAATAATAATTTGACCTTTGTTAAGGCCAAATATACGAAGCGGTAACGGCTCTGGCACAAGCTGCAACATCTTTTCGTTACCATTAGTGACCAATCCAGTGCGTTCCTGGCCCTTTGAGAATCCACTTTAGTAGGCAGACACAAAATGGCAACCTCACTCAAAGAGGCAGCAATTGGCAAGAGAGGCTATAACCTAATTCTCGCGGGCGTGCAAACGCGGGCGTAACATTTTAACAAGCATCCAGGTCATACCTGCGGGTTTACGGGTGAACAACATCATTGCGACAAAAGCTTCCATAATAAGCACTCCCAAATCTAGCTGGTTGGCAACAGCTTACACTAGCATGAAGAATAAACAAAATATCCTTTTGAGGATTATTTGATTATATTTTAAGGTTTAAACGTGTAATTCGGTGTAGTACCCACTACCAAAGTAACGGCACTTTTAGAAGTTATACCAAATTCGGGTGTAACTACTCAGGGGTTGTCACGGCCCGCAGGGTCGCGGAGGAACGAGGAGTCTGTTGCTAGAAATCGGTGCGGCCTGTGTCAAAAACTTTAGCTGCTTCGCAAGATTCCTCCGGCTACCCCCTGGGTGGCAGAGCCTCCATTCCGCAACCCTGCGGGCCGTGACAGGTGAGTAGTTATATTTGGATTAACATTGCTCAAGCGAACCTGGTATCAAAGGCCGATATAACGCGCGTAAAGCGATTTGGCGAGGTCGGCCTCTTCCGTTCCCTTGATGATAGCGCGACCATCAGGGAAGACGGTAAAATCGTAGCTGTCCAGGTGGAAACGCAGCAAATATTCGTTTTGCAGCATATCTTTGGCCCCGGCCTGTTGCAAACGGGTGGCTAAATCTTCAAGCGAAATTTGGGAGGTGTTTCTCAGGCTTATTTGTACCGCGTTGCGCCCACACAAAACCGCCGCATGGCTGGCCCGGTCTCCCTCGCTATCCAAGAACTCGTACTGATGCAGGTCGCAGGTGGGACAACCAGGCAGAGGCGTTTCGATGGCGAGGCGGTCAAAGTTGTTTTGCCACAAATCGATCGAAAGCAAGCCCGCGTTGAGTTTGCCCTGGCCCACCAGCAGCTTGACCGCTTCGCCGGATGCAATCGAGCCGATAGTGCCGACAATCGAGTTGAGAATACCCGCAGTATCGCAGGTGGGCGTGCTGCCGGGAGGAGACTGGTCGGGGAAAAGACAGCGAAAACAAGGGGTACGCCCCGGCACAATCGTGCTAGTTACGCCATACGCCCCGATTACGCCACTATATATCCAGGGTTTGTTATATTTGACACACGTATCGTTGAGCAAATAGCGCGTCTCAAAGTTATCGCTACCGTCCATTACCAAATCAGCGGTTCGCACCAAAGCTTGGACATTGGCGTAATCCAAATCTTCGACCCGCGCCACAATTTCCACCTCGGAGTTAATCTGGCGCAACTTTTGGCTGGCAGCGATGGCTTTGGGCAAATTCTGGCGCAGATCGTTTTCGTCGAAAAGCGTCTGACGTTGCAAATTATTCAGTTCCAGGAAGTCACGGTCAACGATGGTCAAATGCCCGATGCCCGTCCGCACCAAATTGTTAGCGATAGTCGTGCCGAGCGCACCGCAGCCCACCAAAAGCACACGAGCGGCTAATAATTTACGCTGCCCTTCCTGGCCTACTCCGGTATAAATTGTCTGGCGTATATAACGTTCCATAATAATCATAAATATTTCTTGAACCAGCGCACGGTAGCGACGGCGGCTCTGATGCGGTTGATTGTTTTGCGGAAGCCGTGTCCTTCGTCGGGGAACAAAACGTATTCGACTGGCACACCCCGCTCCTTGAGGCTGGCTACTACCTGCTCCGCTTCGATTACTGGTACATTGGTATCGTTCGCTCCGTGCAGCACGATAGTTGCGCCGCGCACCCGGTCTATTTTGTAGATGGGCGAAAGCTGGCGTAACATTTCGGTCTGTGTCACGGGGTCGCCATACTTGATTTTAGAAATGGCGGCCATCCAGGGTTCGGTGTGAGCAAAAAAGGTCTCGAAATTGACAATGCCAAACATATTCGCGCCCGCCGCAAACAACTCAGGATATTCGGTCAACCCAGCCATCGTCATATAGCCGCCATAGCTGCCACCCATAATTCCGATACGTTTAGGGTCGGCGATACCAGCCTTTATTACATATTCGGCACACGCTTTGATGTCCTTGATACCATTGAAGCGCAACTCCCCGTTGTCCAGATTGCCAAACTTTTTGCCAAAGCCGCTTGAGCCGCGCACGTTTGGGCCAAAGATGGCAATGCCCTGTCCCAACAAAGCCTGCGTCAAACTATTGAAGGCGGGGCGTTCCTGCCCTTCGGGGCCACCGTGAAAAGTCAAAACGATTGGCCCTGGCTGCTGATAATCTTTGGGTAGATAGAGCCAACCACTGAGTTCTAAACCGTCTTGGGCCGTAAATTTTTCCAACGTTGGCTTGATGAGCGTTTCCAATTTGATACCCGCGTGGGGCGTGTGTGTTAGCTGGGAAAATTGCTGGCTGGGGCGGTCAAATAGCCAGACGTTATTAGGAGAAATTGAGCCAGAGATAGTCATTGCCAGATAGCGGTCATCGTGCGAAAAGGTCAGGCCAGCCGCGATTTCAGCCGGTAGGGGCGGCCCTGGCGTTTGGACAGAGGTTTCCAAATCCAGAAAGACTATTTCGTTGCGGCCCGCCACGTTCCAAATCAAAGCCGCCGTTTTACCATCGTGGCTCAACTCGAATTCCTGTAACTCCGCATCATCCCGCGTCGCTAATACTTCGATTGGCCCTGGCTGCCCGTCGCGGGCTAGTTTTACCTGGGCAAAAGCGATATTGTCACGTTCCTGGTTTGAGGTTAAATATATAACCGAGCCGTCCAACGAAAAACGTGCGTCCGTAAAACTACCTGGGCCTTCGTGCGGAGTAAGCAGAAATTCGTGACTGCTTTCCAGGTTCACCAGGAAAAGGTTGCTGTCGCTGCGGCTGGCAACCCGGTGCGCTACCGCTTGTTTGTTGTCAGGGGTAATATCCGCCAGCGTGCCAATCCCATCATTTTGGACTACCAGCTTTTGTTCACCACTGGCTATGTCAATCAAAAAATCGTCCACTGCAAATGGGTTAAGACGGTTCGAGGCTACTACTAATCGCTGGCTATCGTGCGTCCACCGTCCCAAACGATTGTTTTCTTTGCCACCGTCCGTAATACGATGTAGTTCGCTGCCATCTGGCCGCACCAGCCAAATCTGCGAATTCATACCTCCACCCGGCGCAACCAGCACCGCCAACCACTCGCCGTCAGGCGACCATTTTACTTCGCCCACCTGGTCATCAAAAGCGGTGATAAGTTCGGGCCAACCTCCAGTCGTAGCGACAGTCCAGACTTGCGGCACGCCTGTCATGTCCGACACAAAAGCCAGCCGCGAACCATCAGGCGCAAAACTGGGCGAATAACAAGACCCAATCTTTGTCATTCGTGCTACAGTCGTTTCCAATTCGTCCATCGTTAAAAACCTCGTTTAAATTATGCCAAAAAACATAGCCACAGACTCCTCGCTTGTGCCTCGTTCCGCAACCATGCGGGTTCTGACAACACCTGAGTAGTTATGAAGTCTCACGTAACATCTCTACATTAGTATAAGCCACCTGGAAGCCAGCCCGTTGAATGTTGCGTTGTGACGGGCTGCCAGGCGTAGCGTGAATTGTGGCTAAATCGCAACCAGCCTGAACAGCGTAGGCTAGACGCGCCTGTAGCAAAGCGGTTTGCACTCCACACTCCCGAAATTGGGGCAGAGTGCTGGCGGTAGAAAGGCCAGCCACACCATTTGCTATTGAAAGCAAACCGCCACCCGCTATCTCATCACCGACCCAGGCCAGAAATAGCAGCGAGTCGGGCCGATGAAAAATCGCTTTCATTAAAGCATACTGGCTATCGGTTAAATTTTCACCTGCCCCCGCGAAACCAACGCCTACCGCCCTGGCCCAAAGCTCGTCTTCGGAAGCCGTTGCTTGTCTTATTTTGATATTTGAAACCACTTCGGCGGTTGGCTCGTAATCTTCCAGAGAGCGAAAAAAGACGTTGATAAAGCGGTGGGCAGTATATTGGCGTTGAGCCAGCAGCTTGAAAAGCGAACTGTCGGCCATAGGACAGGCTTCAATTTCAGTGGGCATCTCCAGCTTATGATAAAAATCTTCGGCTTGCAAGAGTATATCTGCTGTAATTGGCCCGTGCATACCCAGGTTAAAAACCCGATTAATTGGCTGATTACGTCCGGTAAAAATCGCATATACATCATCTGGTAGGTTGAATTCAGACCCACTACCAGGATAAACTTTGGCAAAACCAGCTGCGATATTAACGATACTCTGCATTTCCTTCTTCTCTAAACGTCGTGCCAGGTCTAAATCTGCGAACAACATAATTTGAATTTACTTTCTACGAAAAATCTCATTCAAAAGTGCTTTCTAAGCTGAATGTATTATAAAGGCAGATGCAAAATGTGTCAATGGGTGAAGGGCGAGAAGCCAAAAGCTATGTAAAATGTGGCCGAAAACCTCATAGACACTAGATTTCCACTATAATGGTTTAAGCTCGTTGGTCATGGCTTGTAGCGGGAAAGCCCAACATAAAAAGTCGGCCAGCACCGTAGCCCAGGTCTCTTGATTATGTCTGCCACCCGCCACCTGGACATAAAGCATATCGCTATGGTCACGGTAGCCTTTAATCCGTAGCTCGTCCATCAATTCCGTCGTATCTTGAATAGCGTCAATCACTCCATTGCCATCGCGGTCACTGGTTTCGTCCAGGGTGCCTGCCTCGAACCACATTTTGAGAGCAGGACGCACGGGGCTGTCATGTACAATTTTGTGCATAATACGGGAAGCCTGTTTGGTACTGACATTTGTATCGTCAGTGCGCCACCAAAACGAGCCGGAAAAAACCCCTACCTTACCAAATAAATGCGGGTGTTTCCAGGCCAGATCGAAAGCGGACAACCCACCTAGCGACGCGCCCATAATGCCGATGTTGGCGGCTCCGCTTTGGGTACGGAAGTTTGCGTTGATATAAGGCATCACTTCGCGGGTCAAAAAATCGGTATAGGCCGTTGCCTTCGCACCCAAACCCTGGGCGTTGGGAAGACCAGCCGTGCCATACTCTTTGGTGCGGTCTGCGTTAGCATACACAGCTACTACTATTAGTGGAGCAATACTTTTGGTGCGGTCAAGCTGCTCCAAAGTCTGCTTCAATTGCAGGTCGGTCATATCCTGACCATCATTAGCATACAACACTTTGTAACGTACCGTAGCATTAGCAGCCGAATTGTAGCTAGATGGCAAGAAAACCTGGATAGTACGGCGGTTATCCAGGCTTTTTGAGTAAAAATTTTCGATAGTTTTTATCATTAGCCCATCGTTATTACTTGCGAGTGTTACTTGTCAAAAGGTTATCGCAGGATTTTATCCCAAAAGCGGCAAATGTGCAATGAACTTTGCAGAAAAGGCGATTATCTGTTAGAATGTTGTCAAACTTCAAACTAAAGTGCAACTGACTTGCCTAACTTTTGTCTAGTTTATTAAAAGTTGAGCTAGATTGACCCAAAGTTAGAACAATCTTATCGAGTGTGAAACTGCTTAGACTAATACGAGCTTAATAAGTGTGGATTAGACGCTGGGAGGAGGCGATGCAGAGTGGAGCAGAACATTTATGGTTCAGCTTTCGGCACGGCATCATTTAGGATCACGTATCGGACGCTGGAGTTACAAACCGCGCCCGCTTTAACTGCCACTTCGCTTGGAACGCTCAAGCGAGGCGCGGTAGTGACTATTTTGGAAGACGTGAGCCGCTATTTTTACAAAGTACACCTGGACAACGGCCTGGAAGGTTATGTCTATAAGCCCGGAGGGGAACTTTCCAACAATTTGCCCCCAACCCCTTTACCCAGAGTTGAAACCAGCCCTGGCCCAAACGGTGCGCTTCCGGCGGCTGATATAGATGGCGCGGTGGTCCGTAACAAGTTAAACGGAGTCGAGCCACCTCTAAAAAACGGGAGCAGCCCGGCCCCCAACCACAGCAACAACCAGGCGCAACCCCCAACCACAATCTATAGTAATATGGCACAGCGGCGGGGCAATAATAATAATGGCCCACGCCTAATTATTACATCGGGTGAAATTGCCGCCCTGGACAAGCCGGGGATTGTGGGCCGTCAGGTGGCTAAATTACGGCACAACGACATAGTAAGTCTGGTTAGCCAGGATAGCTTTTTTTATCAAGTCGCTTTGCCCAACGGCGCACACGGTTATATCCCGCGCTATACCGCCGAGCCATATCATCAGGTCTAAATAGTTTTGGACGCAAATCAAACTGCTTCGGTTCAAATAACTTTGGAACTGGCTGACCGTTTGTATAAGCAGTTAAACGGGCAACATTTTGGCGGTCAGTTGCCCCTTTGCACCCTTGAATTAAGTTCGCGCCTTACTCGCACTGCCGGAAAGATTTGGCCCAAACAGCGTCGCCTCCGTTTATCGCTGACTTACCACCAACGTTATGGGTCAGAAGAACTGGCTAACACCATTTTGCACGAAATGGTGCATCTTTGGTTACACGAACAAGGTTTATCCAGCGGCCATACTCCTCTGTTTCGCCAAAAAATGACGGAGCTTGGCCTCCCCGAACGCATCCACGCTTTACCTATGCCCCTCGCCCCTTATAAATATATTTATGCCTGTCCTACTTGTCACCGTGAAGTTAAAACGCGCCGTCAGATTCGTAGCAGCTGTGGCAGATGCGATAAAGAATATAATCCTCGTCATCGTTTGCGTCTGGTCAAAAAGCTAACTACATAGCTCCCTTTAAGAATAAAAATGTTTATTTGGATAAAAACTGTCAAACCTTTCACCTTACCCGCTTTATATAAAAGTTTTTATGTCAAAAAAACTTGAAGCTTATCAAACGTAACAATTGACATACTACAAACTTGGAACAGCTTTTAACATCTCATCTCAAAATTCGAGGCGTATAGTGAGATTTATCGCGCCCGCTTTGATTGGTGCGGATTATACCGATGGGCGCGACAAACGAAGTGGGTGCTGTGCATAAATCTCGCCTCTACTTTTTGGGAAGGAATATTTTAACTAGCTTTGAAGTCAAATATGGTAGCAAAATATCCCCTTAATACAATACTTCGGGTGTAGAAAATATTTTTTGCTACCAAACTGCAATGGCTAACATAAGCTTTAAGTTACACATATTTTAGAATGCAGTCAACGTTACAGATAATGGTGTGTCTCTCACTAATTTGCTTGTATCACTTATGTAGATTAAGTAAATAACCGAACCAAATTAGAAAATCCATTAGATTATACCTGCCAAAGCTATTGCCAAACAATTAAACTATGCTATAATATAATATATGTGGTAAGCATCAACTTCGTAGTCCATTTTTGTGATAAATTTTGTAATGAAGGGTGAAAGGCAACGGATACTATGAACGATAATTACAATGCGACAGTCGAACAGGTTGATAATGATAACGTAGCTGGTCGAGTCAATGAAGCTGAAGGCAGCTTCTCAAATAATGTAGCTTCAGAAAGGACGGTACCCCAGCCGCGTATTAAACCCCCAGTGACAATAGGCTTACTTATCAAAGAGCTTAGAATTGAACGAGGCTTGCAGCAGAAAGACCTGGTAGAAGGGGAGTTTTCAAAAGCTTACATCAGTTCAGTTGAAGCTGGACGTATCCAGCCATCGGCCCGCGCCCTGGACTTGATTGCTTCACGGCTGAACGTCTCTACCGCTTACCTGCTGGGTCAAGAAAGCGGGGAGAGCCAACCCGTGCCAGTGACACCTCTTACCGACAGCGAGGAGGAGGAGGCCGAAAACGACTGGGAGATGTTGGCGACTGAGATCAGAGTTACCATCCGGCGCAATCCAGACCTGGCTCGCAACCTGCTCATCCGCAAGACCAGGGTACGCAAGCTTCGCATCGAGCAGCTAAAGCAGTATTACTACTTGATGGCAGAGTGCTGTTATGCTCTCCAAGATTGGCGGGGGGCGCAGTCCGATTTTGAAAAGACCTTCGATCTGGCCGAAAAGACCGGAGACGCGGAGATGATGGCGCGTAGCAGCAACCAGTTGGGTTTGGTTTATGCCGTCCAAAACCGGGGGGTGCAGGCTTTGGAAGCGCATCGGCGGGCGGTAGAGGCGATTACTCGCCGCGAAATCAACGACCCTAGCTTTGAGCTTTCGGTCTATCAAAACCTGGCTAACGACTTCTATACCCTCGGCGACCAGCAGCAAGCTTATATCCATTATCGGCGGGCGGTAGAAGTGGCCCAACAAATGGGAGACCGTCAACGCCTGGCCCAATCCTTTTGGAACCTCAGCCAACGTTATTATGATGAAGGCAGTATGAGCCAGGCCCGTCATTTCGCCAGCCGCGCTCTGACCCTTTACGAAGAAATGGATGAGCTAAAGATTGCGGCTCGTGTCAAAGCCAAATACGGTTTAATCCTTAATGAGCGCAGTGACTTCAAGCTGGCGGAAACCCACCTGACCGAAGCTCTAGCCCTATCTCGTCAGATAAATGACCCGGTGGCGGCTTCGGTGGCGGCGGTAAATATCTCGCTAGTCTATCGTGAAGCGGGCAGACCGGACGATGAACAACGCTATGCCGAAGACGGTTTGCGTTATGCGGAAGATAGTGGCGAAGATTTGTACGTAGGGCAGGCTCTGGCAAGGTTGGCTAACGTTCAACTTAGCCGCGACAATGCCGAACGTGCCGCCGAGTATTTTGACCGCGCAGTTAAAGCTTTGGAAGTTGTCGCGGCTTACGATATTCTAGGCAAGGTTTGTTTCGAATATGCCCGCACTTTGAGCCAGTTACACCGCGATAAAGAAGCGGCGGTTTTGTTTGAAAAAGCCTATCTGTTTCAGACCGGGCGCAGCCATCGCTAGGTTGCAAGCTATCAGTCATCAGTCATCAAGCATAAATTCTGCTGCTGGCTGATGACTTTTTGTATCATCTCAAAAGGTAGGGGCGCGATAAGTCTCGCCCCTACCTTTTGAGATGATACGATTTTTTGCTGCTCTAAAAGAGCAGAGTTAGACAATATTAATACTTTAATGTCCTATGTCTGCTTTTTTGCACATTTATCCCTTTTGTCTCCTCCTCCAATTAGACCATTTCTTGATAATTTGTAAAACCATCAGTACAATAACACAAGCCACAATAATGTAGCTACAAATGTTGGCCTCTGGGCCTGTTCGCGACTTTCTATACCACTATAACCCTGGTCTACAAAAATAGGCAGCACACTCGATGTAAAAAGCAATGCTTTCTTGGCACTTATAACAAAGCGTGAAGATAAAACTTGAGAATGGCGAAAACAGATTACGATGCCGAGGTAATAGTAGTGGGGGGCGGCCCGGCGGGAGCGGCAACGGCAATATACCTGGCCCAGCGTGGACGTGACGTTTTGCTGTTGGAAGGGCGCGACTTTGGTAAAGCACGGGCGGCGGATATGCGGAGCGGCGAGGTGTTATCGCCTGGTAGCCAGCAAGAGTTAGCCCGACTTGGATTGCCCACCAACACAGGGGATTGGCGATTATTGCCTTTTAACCAGTTGCGGCATAGCTGGCCTAATGGCAGGGTAACTTTGGATAATTTGCCGAACCAGCTAGAGTTCTGGCAGACAGACCGGGGCTATTTTGACCGGGCGATGGGTAAGCTGGCGCGAGAGGCGGGTGTGACGGTGCTAGAAGCCAGTCGGGTCAGCAATCTGGTAAGAACAGAAGATGGCACGGTGCAGGGCGTGGTCACGAAGGCGGGCGATGAAGCGGGCGGCGAATGGCGTGCGCCTCTCGTAGTGGATGCCAGTGGACGGCGTTCGGCACTGCTGGCCCGGCTCAAGCTCAAAGAGCCTGAGCCAGAGTTCCGACGCATCGCTCTGGTTTGTTTTTACGAATTTATGCCCGATTGTATCCCTGGGGTGTGGGAGCAGCATTTTCTGGAGGCGCATAATACCGTCCTCAAAGGTTCGATTATGCGCGACGGTTTGTATCGCTTTTCATTAGAGACCGACCTGGCTTTTCGGGATGAGTTCGCGGCCCAATTTGGCAAGCAAACGCCCCACGCAATGGTACTGGCGATGTTGCAACAATATCACCCCGCCTTGTACGAACGCTTTGCGGCAGCGCGTCCCCTGGCTTATAGTGCGGCTTACGCTCCGATTGGCTATCGCGTTCATACCATTACCCACGATGGTTTGCTGATGGTGGGCGATGCAGCTGGCTATCTTGACCCTTCGACGGGGCAGGGCATCGAGTTCGCCCTACGCACGGCCCGGCTTGCCTCGGTTTCTATCGAACACGCTCTACACACACGAGATTACCATCGCGCTCAGTTCGCACCCTATCTGGAAGGTCGCCGCCGTGAAATCCAAAAAAGTATGAATTCGCTGCGGTTCTTTCTGCGGGTAAGTCGTCAAAAACATTTGTTGTCGCTTGCCAGCTATTTTCCACCCGCCCGCGCCGCCGTAATGCGTTCGATGGTCAAGCCCCGCCCGGTCAGCTGTTATGGCGACGAGCCGTGAGCAATGAGCTACGAGCTAAAACCATTGTCTAAAGCCAGTTTGTATGGACTTTCGCTTGAATGTGTTGTCATTCCGAACGGCGGCTTTGCGGAGTGAGGAATCTGTTGCTTTTCTAAACTCTCCGCGAACTCTGCGTCCTCTGCGGTGAATAGCTATTGAGTAGTAAGGTGTTACCAATGCCAATTCAGACCCCGGATTTTAGTCCCCTGGCGGCTTTTGAGGCCACCGATTTTGAAAACAAAGTCAGGTTGTTGCCCGAACTGTGGCGGTTTGTGCTACTACGCTGTGCCTTGCTACATCGGGCCGACTATTACTCTCCCGAAATTTTTGGGGCGTTGACGCTGTTGGGGCGCAAAGCCGAAGCCCTCGAACTGGCCGCTTTGTTGGAACACCCAAGTGCTAAAGTTAAAGCCTTGCTACAAATCGCCCTGGCCTTGAGCAAACAAGCCAGCCCTGATATACAGAATGAGGCTCTCCAACTTTCGGCTCAGGCGGTGGAAATAATGCAAACCTACATTCAAAATAGCCTCGAATTGTGGCAGACAACCGATGTTTTGATTGATATTGGGGCGATTGACCTGGCTTTAGAGTTGGTAGAGGGTCTATCTGAGGCGCAAGCTCCTTATTTGGTGGAGATGTCCCACAAATTGATAACAGCTGAAGCGCGAGACCAGGCTGTAAATTTGTTAGAAACAATAGCGGCCCGCGCTCTTGAAATCCTGCAAAATACCCAGGTCGAAGCCCCACCTGCACTTGACCCAACCAACTGGGGTCGGGAACCCCATATTAGAATGGCGGAGGCAGCTTTGCGGGCCATTATGCAGGTGTGGACACAATTAGACGAACCCGAAAAAGCCCAAGAACTGGCTACCTATATTGTGAACAGAGAAGGCATAGTTACAAACGATTTTGTAGTCGCCGCTCTGGTTTTGCAGCAGTGGGACAGGGCGATGCTTAGAGTGCAGACGATCCTCAACGTTAGCGAAAAAGCCAAATTTTTGGTGCAGGTGGCGCGTAGTCTGCCTCCAGCTAACCACATACAGGCTTTGGATTTGCTGCACGAAGCCACTAACTTAGCTCGTGATGAACATCATAACAGGCAAAAAATTCAAAGTTTGGGCCTGGTGGCTCTGGCTCTGCAAGCTTTGGGCGAAGACGTTCAACTAGCCCGTCTTTTAGAAGAAATCAACACACAAGCGTATGACGAAAGAGCAGTTCAGGCCGACATATTGCTAGAGCTTGCCAGACAGCTAACAGGTCAGGCACGTGGCGCGGCTCTACACTATTTAAGCCAGGCCATGACTATTATTCAAGATTTTGACGATAGCTACCACGTGGAACAGGGTCTGAACAAACTTTTACAAACTTTGGAAGTGCTAATAAAGGCCGACAATCAACAACCGGAAGCTGATGGTGGCCCGGTGCTGGCTCTTTTCGCAGATATTATTGCTCAGGTGCGACGGCGCGATATAAGTCATACCCGATTTTTGATAGGCACTGCCGAGATTTTAAATAAAGTTACGTCTGGCTACCGCGCCCAGGCTCTCAAGCTGCTGGCAAGCCTAATAAAAATTGCCGATAAAGTTAAATCGAACAACGAACGCGCTACCATTTTCGGTAGGCTGGCTCTGGTGTTGGCTCAGGCGGGGGAGTCAGAACAGGCCACTCAATTGTTAAAAACCGCCCGCATCGCCGCGACAGCCCGTTATTTTTCGCCTTACGACGAAGTTAAAGCCGAAATTTGGGCTAACCTGGTGACGATTATGGTTTCGGCGGGCGCAACCGACACGGCCACCCAAATTGCCGAAGCTTTGCAAGCCAGAGCTATATGTGGTCAAACTACCTACCAGCTTGGCGAAATTAAACGAAAACTGGCCCAAATATGGTCTATGGTGGGCCAGCCAGAGTGCGCCCTGGAAATCGCCAACGCTCTGCCCCGCCCTATCCGCACAACGGCCCTGGCTAAAGTAGCCTATGGCTTGCTATTGCGGGGCGAAGGTGAACGGGCGGCCCAAGTGTGGCAGGCCAGCGTGCAGGAAAAAGCTTACCTCCGTGTTGACTATGAAGAACTGGCGTTTTTGACCCAGGCTTTGCTACGAGGGCACAGGCCAGCCGAGGCCCGCCAACTATTGACGGAGTTCGTTGCTAGTATTATCCCTTCGACGAGCCGTATCTATAAGGCCGAATATTTGTGTCTGGCGGCGAGGGAATGGCTGGCTTTGGGCGACCAAACCAGGACTTTAGAATTGTTGAGCAAAGCCTATCAATTTGCCCGCGCCGAAAAAGACGTGATTGACGCGGATAAAAGTTTAACCCTGGTTGGCATCGGGTTGGCCCAGGCCGGAGAATGGCAACGCGCCCAAAACGACATTGCCCCCACTATCAAAAACAAGCGGTTGCAGGCCAAAGTCAAAAGCGCGGTGGCTTTGCAGCTGACTGCTATTGGTCAGACTGCCCCCGCATTGGAAATACTAAAGCAAGCTGAAGCCGAAGCACTGGTGACGGACGTGGCCGACGCGCAGGACAATCGTCTGGTGCGGAATGGTGGTACAATTGTAGAAATACAACAGGCTCAGGCAATGATGTGGGTGGCCGAAGGGTGGCTGGCGGCGGGCCAAAAAGACCACGCTTTGGAACTGCTGGTTCAAGCTGATGGGCTGGTTTCCACCAGCACTGAAACTGCGGCTTTCGAGTTGAAAGCTAACATCGCGGCTCTGCTTTTGAGCGTGGGCGAGACCGAGCGGGCGATTGGTGGTTTGGAACAGCTAATTGATGCCACCCAGCCTCGGGTGGGCGGCGGACGTGGCATTTGTTTGTACAAATTGTTATTTCGCGCTCTTGTCAGTCGGTGTATAGCCGCGCCCGCTCTTTTGCAAGTAATAGAGCATTTATGGTCGCGTGCCACCAAACTGGAAATAGCTTTAGCCTTGCTTCCCCTGGCAAATTCGCTAATCACGGTGCAACCCGCTATCGGCCCGGAATTTGACCGCGCCTGGGATTGGGTAGTTGATTTTATCTCCACAAATTGCTGAAATTTATTTTGGGAAGGCTAACTTTCTAGCAGGTAAAAGGCGCGAGTGCTTTCGCCGTCGGGTGTGGTAAAGAAGTCGGCGATGTGGTAGTCCGCCGCGAAATAGTGGTTGAAAAGTTCGCGGGTCTGGGTGCGCCAGAGGGCAGCAGTAGGGGCGTAGTTTTGGCGCACGTAACCGATCTGGTGAGGGATTTCTAGTTTGAGGCGTGGCTCGGTTCGGTTCAGGTCAAGGTTGACTGGAGCGGGTACGTTTGCCGCCAGCCATTCGATAATGATCAGGTTGGGAGCTTCCAAATAGGGAGCGGTGGTTTGGGCTGGTTTTGTGGAGTGGGCAGCCTGAGCCAGCCGCTCGCTAACACGCGGCGAGGTTAATTCCCAATCTATAATCAAGCGGTCAGTATCGAGGGAGCCAAAATATTCGCCCCGTCCTGGCCCATACATATCCTGTACATATTCGTGGCAGACCCCACCCAACTTGGCAAAGTTAAAATAGGCATTGCGGGCCAACAGAGGGTCGAAACTCCAACGTATCAAATTGTAACCTTGCGCCATCGCCTCGCGTCGTTGGGCCTCTTTTAGAGCCAGACCCACGCCCCGGCTTTGCCATTCGGTCAGGGCCGCCACGATTTGCGAATAATGGAAATACTGGTCGCTGGCCTCGTTTCGCCCCACGAAACCGATAGCAAAGCCTATCAAGTCCTCGGCACTACCTGGTTCGGAAGCAAACGCCCCCAACACCAGGCCGCCGTTTTTCTGCAAAGCCACCATCATGGGCAGGTGCATTACAGTATCGTGGGGGCCAAAACCAAAAGTACGCCGTTGTACCTCCTGGATAGCCTGGTATTCTGCCAGATTTTGCACCCGCCGCACAAATATCGCCATCGGTTTATTTGCTAACACCCACTTTCAATAATTCCTGGGCTGCCAGCTTACCGCTCACTACCGCTCCCTCCATACTGTCGTAGAAACGCTGTTGGGTGTAGCCACCTGCCAGGAACAAGTTTTTGAGCGGGGTTTTTTGAGTAGGGCGTAACTTGTCAATGTTGCGGCCCGGATAATAAACTGAGTTCGGGATACGGACTATCGTACTTTTGATAATTTTGGCATCCCGGCTACCTTCTGGGAAGCACGAACGCAAGCTGTCCCATACCCGCCCTAACACTTCTTCGTCCGAAAGGGGCATCAAATCTTTGGCGGGCGCAACGCAAAGATGGAAGCGGCTTTTGCCTTCGCACTGATAGTCGGGCGTGGTGTTACCCATATCGGCATAGACCGAAAGCGGCTCGTCCGGCGAGAATAAAACATTGTCAATATAGCTCACCTGGCGGTCAATCCAAAGCTGCACCGAAATAACAGGCACGCCCTTAATCTGGCGCAGGTTGGCGAAAAATTCCTGCTCGAAAAGCGGTTCGGGCAATACCTTTTTGAGGTTGTGGATAGGCAACGCAGTCAGGAAGTAGTCGGCAGTCAGGCGTTCGCCGTTTTCCAACACCACCGCCTCGATTTGCTGGGGGTCGTTGGCGGCCAGTTCCAGTCCCGCAACTTTAGCCTGGGTGTTAATCGTGCCGCCTTTGTTGCGGATATAATTGGCAAGCGGCGTAGTCAACTTCTCATCGGGCGAACCGTTGAGAAAACCCATTTTGCTGGCACTATTTTTTCTCAAAAATATACCAATCACGTCCAGCACGATTTTGGCCGAAAGTTCGGACGGCGGCAAAAATTTCAGAGCCAGAGCCATCGGCAAAAACATCTTCCTCAACATTCGCGGGCTGATGCCCCACCGGGTATGCCATTCCTCGTAGCTATATTTGTCCTGGCTGGCGTAATATTTGGGCGTACCAAACAACATCGGCCCCAACGCTTTGACCAGGGTAAGTCGTTCCCGCAAAGTAAAGAAGCGGTTTTTGAAGGCGGCGGGCATTAAGTGGAGCGGGCTAGGCAGGTTGACCGTCGCAAAGGAAAACCGTTCCCCATCTTTAAGGGTGTACATCAGTTCGTGCTTTTTCCACAGAATATTTTGGTAGATGCCAAGCTCCTGCATAAGCCGATAAATTTCTTCGTAAGCTCCAAAAAAGACGTGCAGACCGCTTTCCACCCAATCGCCATCGGTATCTTTCCAGGCCGAGACTTTACCGCCTAAAATAGACCGTTTTTCCAGCAACGTGACCTTATAGCCCCCATCTACCAAATATTTGGCGGCAGTCAATCCGGCCAGACCGCCCCCCACCACGATTACACTGGGCCGCTTGTCAACCGCGCTATTATCCGTTGCCGTGTTATTATCAACCCGTTCCAGAGTTTCCATTTATAAATGTCTTTCTAGTTGTTCTTTACTCAAATTGGGAGATGCCGTCCAGCACCTCGTCAATGGCAGCCTGTGTTCCCGCGTCCAAATTGCGGCCACTGGCTTTGACGTTATCTTCAAGTTGGTCGGGCCGCGTTGCGCCCACAATGGCACTGCTCACTCCTGGTTGGCGTAAAATCCAGGCCAGGGCCAGTTGCGCCAGACTCATACCTTGACTCTCGGCGATGGGGTGCAACTTCTCCACCGCTTGCAAAAGGTTGTCCTGCAAAAGCTGGGTTATAAACTGGTTAGATTTGGGGTCGGTAGCGCGGCTGCCTTCTGGCAAAGGCTGACCAGCGTGATATTTTCCAGTCAGCACCCCTTGCCCTAGTGGAGAAAAGACGATTTGACCAATACCATATTGTTCGCTGGTGGGCAAAACTTCGGCTTCGATGCGACGTTGCAGCATACTATATTGGGGCTGGTTGGACACAATTTGGCTGAGGCCCAACTCCTGCGCCATCAGTGCTGCGTCCTCAATTTGTTGGGCTGTCCACTCGCTCACGCCCACATATAACACTTTGCCCTGACGCACCAAATCGTCCAACGCCACCAAAGTTTCGTCCAACGGCGTTTCGGGGTCATAACGGTGGCACTGATAAAGGTCAATATAATCGGTTTGCAGACGTTTGAGGCTGGCGTGGCACGACTCGAAGATGTGTTTGCGGGATAAGCCTTTGTCGTTTGGCCCGTCGCCTGTCGGGAAGAAAACTTTGGTCGCCAACACGTAAGAACTGCGGGTATAATTTTGCAAAACCTCGCCCAATACCGTTTCCGCCCCACCCCGGTAATAAGCGTCCGAAGTGTCGAATAAATTGATACCCAAATCGTAAGCCCGCTCGATACACGCTTTCGCGCTGTCCTTGCCCACGCTCCCGCCATAAGTTAGCCAGCTACCCAGGCTAATGGTGCTGACTCGCACCCCGGCCCGTCCAAGTTTCCGATATTCCAAGTTATCTGTAATCCTTTCCAATTTCTTCAATAATCTTTTGTAATTATTCATATAATTATTATGACTGCCTGTAAGGTTGGCGCGGTGCATAATTTTGTATGCTTACAGACCTCCGATGGTTCACCCGTGCCGGGTACAGGCAACCATCGTCTATACACCCCGAACCCACTAAAGTGGGTTCGCAATTACCTTATGCTTGCTAGGTGAAGTGTTTTTACTAACCTGATTTATCAGGTTTGGGTGGCTAGACGACGGTTGCCTGTACCCGGCACGGATATAACCACTGGCAGCCTGAGTATTTCTTTCTTTCGGTTATTATGACCCATTATAGCGCAAAGCGATAGTTATAACGTAACAAAACGGTTTAATTAGCAGACTTGATTAAGGCCGGATTAGCCCGTGCATAAACTGCTACAGTTTCATTGGAAAAAATCATATCCGCCGCACTATACCCAAGCCTGATACTATCCGTCCCCTTATATAAAATGGCAAAATCGTAAACTTTATGCGGTTGGGCGGTGTGTGGAGCGGGGTTATATGGGGTCTGGTAATCGCCAAAATATTGATATTTGTCTCCCAAAGTACCTATCAAGGCATTGGTATAAAGCCCGGCAGTAGTGGGTTTGCCCTCGTCCGCCAGATAAACTTGCGAACCAGACGGCATCGCTGCCAGCAATTTGGCGAAACGTTGGCTGGTTTTGACCTTGAGCAAGAGGGCATCAGGGTAATTTTTGACTGTATCAAAGCGTTCTCCGGCTTTAAGTACATCATCCAAAGTTTTGCGTTGGGAGGCGGACAGCAAACCAGGGTGGACAATCACAAACTGTACTTTTAGACCCTCGATTACGTCCAGGCTGCGCGGGTCAGGAAAGTCACGAACTTCGTTGAAAAGCCGCCTGTAGCTATTCGGTACAATATTGGCACTACCATCCAGCAAAGGTCGCCGATATAGTAGATTGTAAAGCGCGTAGAGCGGATAACTATTGACCGGACTGGCGACGTTTAGGGGTAATTCCAGCATCAAGGCTGAAGCTGGCACAATTTGCTGGCTTTCGGGGCTGCCAAGCCATTGATAAAGCGGAGGCGTGTCCTGGTTCATACCGACGGGCTGGGTGGTCAGACCTGGCGCGTAAAACTCTGCGCCCGCCAAAATCAAAACCAATGTGGCTACCGCCGCGCTCCAGTTAAGTTTAAGGCGCAAAAACCGTGTCCAGTTTAGCCGTTGTAACGTTGCTACCCCGTAACCCGCGCATACCGCCAACCCCAGCATAAAAATCGCTCCGAAACGGTATGGCACGCGCAGGGCATCGAAACCGGGTACGTGCTGATAAAACCACAGATAGGGCAAGGCGATGTTGGTGGGCTTACTGCCGATTTCGTCCATATTCAGATACGGCCCGAAACACAAAATCAGCCCGAAAACCGCCATCAAGCCAAAAAGCCACCGTCGAGAATTCAGCCGCACCCGTCCGCCCCAAACGAGGCCAAAACCAGCCAGCAAAGTCGCTATCAAACCCGGCCACAAGGCCCGTTCCCCTGCCTGTTTGTTCAAAAGATGCAGTTTAACCAACCAATTCTCGTCTGTTGCCAGTCGCAATCCGTTAGGTGACGCACTAAAACGGCCTACTTCGTCCAGAGTGCGACTAAAAGCGTAATCCTGCTGGGTTTGAATAAAAGGCAGGGTAAAAGGCAAAATCAAGAGCAAAGCTATCGCGCCCGCTCCTACCAGCCAAACCGCTTGCCAACCCAATGTTTTGAGGTCAGGCCAGCGCGGTTTAGAGGCAACTGGCAAGGTTTTTTTGCCCAAACGAGCCAGCCCCGGTTGTATCATTTTGAAGTTGGCATACCAAAGCAAGCGGGCTAATAACCCACCTTCAACCAAAAAATAATACAGCAGATATAGTGTAACGATAATAGCGGCAAAATAAGCCAGATAACCAGCCACCAACGCCTGTAATGCCAAAAACAAGCTAAACAAAGCCAGATAAACAAAGCGGCGCGGGGTGTGGCTTTCCAGGAAAAGCAGCAAAAAGTAAAGCGCGAAAATCATCCATTCGGTTGCGCCGATACCCAAATGGCCGTGTTGGGCGTAGTGCCAGGGCGAAAAAGTGAAAATCGTTCCAGCCACCAGGCCCGCCCCCACGCTATTGCTCAGATGGCGGGTGAGCAAATAAGTGGCCCAACCACTCAAGGCATACGAGGCAAACACCAACAGATTAAAGGCCAGCACCGGATTATTGGTTAGCCAGATGAGGGGTGCCGTCAACAAAGCGTTGCCAGTCAGGAGTTCGTCCAGCGTCAGAACGTTGGGTACGGGATAAAGCGTAGGGGACTGATAAAGCTGTAAAGGGTCGTGGAGGAGTTGGTAGGCCATCGAGCCGAGTCGCCAGGACGAGTCGGCAGGGTCGCCCAAATCAAAAAGCGCACCGCCCAAATTCGCCGCCAAAGGCCAGGTAAACGCTATAGTCGCCAAAATAAACGCCAGCAAGCTAAACCAGCTGGGGTGCGCGGCTACCAAAGCTGGCCCGTTTCGCAAGCGCGTCAAAAGTTTTGGTCCTGGTCGCGCTTTTTGGTTTTGTAGCGGGCTGGCCGTTCCGTTTTGTACCTCTAAACTCATTTACCCTTCCGATGAAACTGCAATTTGGTAATGCTTCGGTATCAATTGCCTACTTTAGACAAGTATAGCAGAAGGCAACCAAATCGTCTGCCTGCACACCAGCAGAGTAGAGCTTACACGCTACGTTTGAGGACTGTCACGGCCCGCCGGGTTGTGAATGAGGCTCTGGCGAAGGGCGTAGTGAAACATCTGTGGCTGAAAATCCATACGTAACAGAACCTTCGCAGAAGCAGAGCCTCCGCCCAGGGTGACAATAGCGTATCAGCCCTGCCCCACAAAAACAGGCATTGACAAAAAAATCACAAAGTGCTACAATCTTATTAGTATCGTTTAGAAATTTCTAAACGTTCCGAACTAGGTATAAGGCTAGTTGTCAAATCTGGAAGACAGGATACCCAGGTAGTCGAAGGGAAACAGGTAGGTGGTATGGTGGATAGTAAAGTTTATCGCGAGTGGCGCAATCCGCCCGCAGAACAAACTCCCGAACGCCAGCTAGAGGAAGTGACGCAACGCTTTATCAATAATTTAGGGCGCGTGGCAGATTTTTTTGGTTTTAATGCGTTGATGGGCAGGCTCTATGGTGTGTTGTTTCTCAGCCCCAAACCGTTGAGCCTCGAAGAAATGGTCGAAAAGCTGGATAGCAGCAAAGGTAATGTATCTATCAACATCCGCAATCTGGAACGATGGGGGCTGGTGCGGCAGGTCTATAAATGGGGCAAAGACCGTCGTGATTATTATGAAGCTGAAACCGATATTTGGAAAGCGATTGGTCGGATTTTGCAGGAGCGCGAACGTAAAGAATCGCAGCAAATGATTGAATCGCTCAACCAAAGCGTCAGTATGTTAGAGAAGTTTAGCCAACAAACCGAAGGCGACCAGGCGCAGATGGCCGATTTCTATTTGCAACGTATGGAAACTTTGCGTCGTTTGTTCCAATTCGGCGACCAACTGCTCGACTCGATGGTGCAGGGTGGCGAAATAGACTTTGGCACGGCCAGTCGGTTGGTGGATTTGGATGTAGACAGCAGCCCAGACGATATTTTGAACTGATTTTTGTGAGCTAATTAGATACATAGTAGGAATTGTCGGCGGGTGCTGGAAGCTGGCTGGACAATATTTATCAGATTAGGTACTAAAAGAGTACACAGGTACGTAGGAAGGAAAGAGAAGGAAAATGACCATTGAACTGGAGCGGTTGCCGCTCACTCAAACCATTGAACACGAAGTCCAGGAAGTTAGCGAACAACTACTTGCGTCAGCTTCTCTAAATTTTCCGATGCTCAACAGCTTGCTAAAAACCATCATCAAAGCTGGTGGCAAACGGTTGCGTCCCCAACTGGCAATGCTATCGGCACGGGTCACGGGACGTGAAGATGAGATTGAGCATCAAAAACTGATTCAAGTAGCCGCCGCTATTGAAATGTTGCATACGGCGACCCTGGTTCACGACGATACTTTGGACGAGGCTATTTTGCGACGCGGTAATCCCACCCTGAATTCGGCCTTGAGCGAAAACACGGTTATTTTGGTGGGGGACTACCTTTTTGCCCAGTCTGCAATTTTGATTACACGACCTGGCAATCCCCATGTGGTGCAAATTTTCGCTGAATGTCTGGCAACAATTTGTGATGGCGAGCTCACCCAAATGTTCAGTTCCCGTCAACCAAACTCTAGCCGCGAGGACTATTTTCATCGTATTTACGCCAAAACTGCCGTACTCTTTGCGACTGCTTGCGAATTGGGCGCGATTATGGGTGGGGCAGACGACGCGACGGCCCACCAGCTACGCGAGTACGGACGGTTGCTTGGTATCGGCTTCCAAATAATTGACGATATTATAGATTTCAAGTCGAGTGAAGTCACTGGCAAGGCTACCGGCGGAGATTTACGTGAGGGCATTGTTACTTTGCCCACGATGTACTTCTTTGAGAGCGGTCAACGTGAAGAAGTGACCTTCGTCAAAGAGGTAATCACGGCTGAACATAACAGCGATGCGGATGTGCTGCACGCTGTTGAACTTATTCGCAATAGTGGCGCGTTTGAGCAAGCTTTTAGCGAGGCCCGTGATTATATTACCCGTGCTAAAGCTATCTTGGATGACTTGCCAGACAACGAACCTACCCGTAACTTGCGCCAGATTGCCGATTTCGCCTTGCTTCGGGACAAATAATAGAATACTGTTTATGATAGGGAGAGTGGCCTAACGGAGCCGCTCTCCCTGTCTTTGTTTCGCAATATTTCCTGAATCTTTGGTGATTTTTATGGGCAAACCTAATCATGTTGATTTGAGCAATGGCGAATTTATTGTGGGCCGTAACTGTCGGATAACCGTGGTTGGTACGAGTGGTTCGGGTAAAACGACGCTGGCCCGGCAATTATACCAACGGCTGGCTCTCACGCATATTGAATTAGATGCTTTGCACTGGCTACCTGGCTGGCAAGAAGCCCCTTTGGAGTTACTTCGTAGTCGTGTGCAGGGGGCGGTGGCAAGTGGTAGCTGGACGATAGACGGGAATTATAGCAAGGTGCGTGATTTGGTGCTGAGTCGGGCCGACACCTTAATCTGGCTGGATTATAGTTTAGCGATGATAATGGGACGGGTGGTCAGGCGCACATTGAAACGTACACTCACACGAGAAAAATTGTGGGGCGGGAACCGTGAGGGTTTAAGGCAGGCTTTCTTGAGCCGTGATTCGATTATCTGGTGGGCTTTGACTACTTATAAGCGGAGACGGAGTGATTATCTCAAAATGCTCGCCAGCCCTGCCTATGCCCATCTCACTATTTTACACTTTCATTCACCCCGTCAAACCCGTCGCTGGCTGGAAAAGTTGCCCAAATGAAGACAGGCCCGGCCTGCTAAATTATTAGCCAGCCAGACCTGTGCGGAAGATTATATACAAAAAAGCCAGCTTTGGTCACGGTGGATGTTTTAGCTGGCCTTCTTTTCAATCCAGGAGGTTTTGGTATTGGGTTGATTATTACGGGCGAGAGCGGCACAGCGGCGCGAACAAAATTTGTTTCCTTTAACCAGTTGAGCGTGGTTCAGGAGTTGCCCACAATCGGGGCGGGCGCAGGTACCATTTTGGGGTGTACTAACGGGCAGTAAAATTTCTTTAGGCGTATCAAACAGGCTGAGGTGGCCTTCGCGGAACAGGCGTTGTTGGCGTTTCTTGAGGTCGGCTTCGCAAAAGGTACAGTAGCCACCATCGGTTTGCTTTGCCAAACGCTTAGAACCCATCAGGATATTACAAATTGGACATTGTTGTTCACCCGGGGCGAGCTTATATGGTGAGTGAGACATAAATTCTCCTTTCAGCGGTAATACTCTTACCAGCATCTCCATTGAGCCGGTTACTTTGAACTAACACCGCTCCACTTTTGGCAAAGCGGAGTTGCCAGAAGTGGGTCACTTAGCTTTAATAATGATTTGCCTTGAGCAGGTGGCAAACCAACATAGCTATATAAGTATGTAGTTTTGTTATGTGTTTCCAGCTAGACTTGCGACCAATACCAACCAATACTGTAGCGCAGGGTAGTTGCCGATACTAATTATACACTACTAGAGCGACAATTGTATTAAGGCAAGATTACAAATGTGGGAACAAATAGATTCTTTTCGTAACTCAAACGACCATTTATTGATTCTTAGAACGCTCGGATAACCTCGGTCTGATAGTCGCCCATAATACCATCGCCCAAATTGCGCTCCACAAAGTTGACGGCTTTGGCAATCACTTCGTCGGCGTGGGCCACGCTGTTGCTGACACAGGCAAGACCGATTTCGCCTATATCCATCTCGTCCAGCAAACCTACCTCGGCAGCAGAAATCCTAAATTCGCGCCGCAAACGGGCCAGGATAGAGCGCAACACGTTTCGTTTGTCTTTGATCGAACTTGCTTCGGGGATTTCGATGGTAATCTTGCAAGTCCCAATATACATCGCCTCGTTTTTTTTCATTTTTTTGAATAAGTATAAAATAAAACAACACCAGGGGAAACGACCCGGTGTTGTTGCGAAACGAACAACGAAAGGAGATTTAACTCGTGTAGCTGATAATATTCCATAGAACCGGACACCGGCGAGCATATCCAGACGGTATCGGCAAACCTGACCATTTTTGTTATAATGTTGACGACAAAGGTTTGCATTCAGACTTCAAGGTGTCGGCAAATTCACTTTCTTGACTACCACTGACTAACGTTTTGCTTTATGGTGCTATTATTACACTTTAACATTACGAACAACATTAAGTTGGGGACGATTTTTAACGAATTTTGAAATTGGTGTACAATTGGTGCTGGAGCAGAAATAGGAGCAACTTTTGAAACACGCAGCCGACCCGACCCTGGACAGTTTGGAAGATTTGCTGGTACAAATACGCCAACAGTTGGGTCTTAGAGAGAAAAAACGTGGAGTATTTTATCGCCAAACTATGGCCTGGCTGCATTTTCACGAAGACCCGGCAGGTTTATTCGCCGATTTGCGGATTGGGAGCGATTGGCAACGGTTTCCGGTCAATAATACCGCCGAATATGCTATATTATTGGAGGCTATTCACCTGTCATGCTGAACGAAGGCTCGGCGGAGGTACGCATCTGTTTTGCCCGCGGAATTTTGAACAAACCCTTCCTTCGTCAGGGTGACAATCATTAACTAGCACCAGCCCCTAGTTACGAAAAATTAGACAAGAAAAGAAGATATGAGCAGACGAACCGAACAGGTGGCCGAGGCCATCAAAGAAAACGTGAGTATTTTGATCCAACGCGAGTTGAAAGACCCGCGCCTGGGTTTTGTGACTGTGACGCGGGTGGAGATTAGCCCAGATTTGAAAAATGCCAAAGTCTTTTTCAGTGTGCTGGGCGATGCCGAAACCCGCAAAGCCTCGTCGCTGGTTTTGAAACACGCCAGTGGCTTTTTGCGCCATGAATTGTCTCACCAGCTGACTTTGCGTTATACGCCCCTCCTTTCTTTTGAGTTTGACGAGGCTATCGAACACGGCGAGAAAATCCAACGTTTATTGTTGGAGCTTGAACAGGAAGACAAGGCCCGCCAAGCCGAAAGTCCTGCCGAGCCAGTTTCAAATCTAACCGAAACGACTACATCGAAAACGGAAAATGAAGCAATATAAGGCAGAAATAAGCAGGCGATAAGTAAGCACGACAACACATCTTTTTTAATTTCTCCGCGTTCTCTGTGCCGTCAACTGGTTTCTGCGGTGAATAATTACAAATTAGGAGAGCAAAAATAATGTCCGAAACTCAACCTTCGGCCCGCATCGGCATCATCGGTGGGAGTGGCCTTTACCAGATTGATGGCCTGACCGATGTACAGGAATTTTACCCGGATACCCCCTGGGGCAAACCGAGCGATGCGCTGATTGTCGGCACGTTGAACGGGGAACGTCTCGCTTTTCTGCCACGGCACGGGCGCGGCCATCGCATCAGCCCAACGGATTTGCCAGTACGGGCCAATATTTACGCACTTAAAATGTTGGGCGTGGCCTGGGTTTTGGCGGTCAGTGCGGTGGGTTCGATGAAGGAAGAAATTGTCCCCCTAGACCTGGTGGTGCCAGACCAGATTTTTGACCGCACCCTGGGTCGCCCAAACAGCTTTTTTGGCGATAGCGAAAGCATCGTGGTACATACCGCTTTTGCCCAACCCTTTTGTGAAACCTTGCGCCCATTGGTTTTTGAAGCAGCCAGCCAAAGTGGAGTGCGACAGGTGCATAACGGTGGCACTTACATTTGTATCGAAGGCCCACAATTCAGCACGCTGGCCGAAAGCCAGATTTACCGCAGCTGGGGAGTAGATATAATCGGGATGACGGCTATTCCCGAAGCCAAACTTGCCCGCGAAGCCGAAATGCACTACGTCACGCTGGCCGCTGCTACCGATTACGACTGTTGGTACGCGGGCCACGACAGCGTTACCGTCGAAATGGTGATTGACAACCTAAACAAAAACGCAGCGCGGGCCAAACAAATCATCGCCAACGTGGTGCAACGAATCGCCGCATTAGAACGCGAAAGCCTGGTTGCTAAGAATTTCGAGTGGCGATGTGGTTGTGTTAATGCTTTGCAAAACGCCATCGTCACTGACCGCCAACTTATTCCCCCCCAAACAGTCCAAAAGATGGGCTTGCTCCTCAAGAAGTATTTTTGAGCCGACTCGCTTCTTGCACAATCATGTCCCAGGGGTGCAGGTATTCACCTGCCTTTACACCGACCCTAAATCGCCAACCATCTACAAGCTTGGGTATAATTTTAACAGCGTTTATAGTTGTCAGATGAGGCTAGGAAGAATAAGAATTAGACATGACGGAGATAAAACAACCTATAATAAGCGTGCGTGGCTCATGGGTAGCTCTTGGCCCCTACCTGTTTGAACACCACGAGGCTTTTTTGACTTTTATTCAAGACCCGGAAGTTTCTATCTATGGTAGCAATACTTTTGATGTTCGTAGCCCCACGTCGGACGCAGAAGAATTCAAGAAGAATGTAAAAGATGCGGCCTTGTTTACTATTTTTGAACTTGAAAACCTCAGTATGATTGGGCAAGGTAGCTTGCGTGGTATTGACCATCGGAATGGTACGGCTACCTTTGGCATTAGCATCGGACGCAAGGAATTTTGGGGCAAGGGTTATGGAACAGAGGCGACCAAATTGGTGATAGATTACGGTTTCCGCTTCTTAAATCTCAACAATATTAAGCTTAGAACAGCAGGCTTTAACAAACGCGGACAAGGTGCTTATCTGAAGGCCGGGTTTAAGGAGATAGGGCGTAGGCGGTCTGCAATATTACTTAACGGCCAACGGTACGATGAAATCTATATGGATTGCGTGGCTAACGAATTTGTACCCCCGGTGCCGGGCTGGTCAATTCCGTTTTAATCAGTTTAGGACTTGCGCTTTGTCACCCTGAGTGGAGGCTCTGGCGAAGCGCGGAGCGAAGGGTCTGCTGCTAAGATACTGGTTTGCAATACCAACAGGCTTTTAACAACAGATTCTTCACTCCGCGCTTCGCCAGAGCCTCCATTCACAACCCTGCGGGCCGTGACACTTTTCTCACGCGCAAGTCCTATAATTGAAAGGAGGCTTTATGAACAGCGCATACGATTGTCCCCACCACTTTGAAGGCGAGGGCGTGCATTATTGTAGCTATATCAAAGTGCCAGACCTGGAGAATTTGTTGAGCCAGGAGACCGACCTATCCCGTCTGATGTTGAAAGCCGCCTTGATGGACGCAGAACTGTGGTTCAAGGTCATGCGGCTCGACGCGCAAAAGCTCCTGACCAATATCGGCGCGATTGACGATGGTAGTGCGGCTGACCTCGGCCCGCTTTGGGAAAGCTTGAAGCTGGCCCGACGGGGTGTAGCATTAGGGCGATTATTAGTCCAGCAATTCTTCCTGGTCGAAAGCGAACTGAACGGCAAACTACAGGGCGAAACCGTCACCTCCAACCCGTCCAAGCAACTGGCTCAGATAGAATATACCCTGGATACAATTCTGGCAGCCCGCAATCATCGCGCCGGGGGAACGGTGGCCCAGGACGGACTTGAATATGAGGCCATGACCGAACGGTTGGAAAGCGGGCTGCGTGAATGGCGGCTGTTGCTGACCCGCGTGGAGCAGGTTTTGATTGCCCAAACTATTTTGTCACCCGACCAGACCTACGCCGATTTTAGCGAACAAGCACCGTTGCTGGCTCTATCGGATCACACTCTGGTTTCAGATTGGCACGACGAAACAATGTTTATCGTGGTGCATCAAGCTACCGAGGTCTGGTTTTACGTGATTATCGGCTTGATGCAAGAAGCGGCCCGCCATCTGATGCAGTTCCCGGCCCGTGCCTGGACAGCTGTAGAAATGGTACGGCGGGCCGCCTTGCTGGAAGGTTTCCTGGCCCAACAAATCCAGCTTCCGCTTACTATGTTTCCCAGCGACTTTTTGCAATTCAGGGGCAAGCTCGGTACTTCAAGTGGGCTGGAGTCGTATCAATTTCGGGTGCTGGAGTTTGTCAGTGGGTTGCGCGACGAAGTACACCTACACCGAATTAAAGTGATGGGCGGCAAGGTCAAGCTGCTGGTCGAACGCTTTAACCAGATTTTGGACACCGAAAGCGGCCTCTCTCTGACCCAAAGCTGGCGCAAATATCTGATGCAACGTGGCTTGACAGCCAGTGCCGAACCCCAGCAGATTGCCGAGGACTTGAGGGAGTGGTATCAAACCACTTCGGCCCAATTCAATCCGCACCTGGACATCATCGCGTTGGCCGAGGAGATGATCCAGTTTGAGCGCAACCTACGTTTGTGGCGCGATGCTCACGTCGGGATGGTTGCCCAAATGATAGGCACGCAGCCCGGCACGGGCGCATCTAGCGGCGTAAGCTACCTGCGCCAGACTATGAGTTACGAGCAGCTTTACCCCGAATTGTGGTGGGTGCGGAGTTTGTTAAAGCTGGAGAACTAGCGTAATTATTCAGTCCACTTGTAAGAGGCTGCTCCGTCAGCTGATATTGCTGGAACTTCTTAAAACCATCGGCTGACAGAGCAGCCTCTTACAAAAGACAATACACGCCTGAACAGTTAGTAATTAGCCTCTAAAATTTCGCGTGCTGCCGCTAGACCGCTCCGTACCGCCCCTTCCATACTCGCCATATAATCCTGCTGTGTGTAATCTCCGGCCAGAAACAAGTTGGCGATGGGCGTTTTTTGGGTGGGGCGGTATGCGTCTGATCCGGGCGTTTCGCGGTAGATCGAGTTCGGAATACGTACCACTGTCCCTTTTAGCACTTTGGCCGGGGCTGCGGTGGGCCACAAGCCTATCAAATCCTGATGGCAGCGTTCGATGATTTGCGCGTCGCTTAGTTGCCAGAGCGGGGCGGCGGGCGCAATCACCAGACCCATCACCGAACCCACGTGCTGGCCGTAAGCTTTGGGGCTGACGATATGCAGGTCGGCAAAAACCGAGAAGGCGGCGTGAGCCGTGAAAAATAGATTGTCGGTGGAGCTTACCTCGCGGTCATACCAAAGCTGGACGTTCATCACCGGCACGCTTTTAAGCTTCCACAGATTGTCAAAAAAAGCATGGTGGCGCAGACTATCGGGTAACATCTGGCGCGTGCTGTGTAATGGTGCGGCCAAAACATAGACATCGGCGGTCACAACTTCCCCATTTGCCATTTTCAAGCCAGCCACCGTTTCATCTGCATTTAATAACAACTCTTGGACTTTGGCCCCGTTTCGCACCTTTACCCCTTTAGCTTCCAGGTAATGCCGGATTGGATCGAAAATACCAGCGGCGGGCGTGGTATCCAGAAAGCCCAAACGCGAAGCCTTGCCATCGCGGGCAAAGTAGTGAAAGACCGTAGCCATTGGCCGGGCTGATACGTCTTCTGCCCCGATGAAACCAAGCGAAAGCGCAATCACATTCCAAAGTTTATCCAGCACCCCTTGTTGCATCCCCTGTTGGCGATGCCAGTCGGCGTAGCTATATTTATCCAGCTTTTTGATATAGTCCAGATTGTGGATATAAAGCCCAAACAAACCCTTGATATTGGTCAGCTTCTCGCGCCAGCTAAAAAGGCTAGTGTTGGTAAAGGCAATCATACCGTTGAAGGGGGCGGGTAGGTTCGGGAAGTGCAGGCGTGTGGTGTGACCGCCCGGTTGGGCCAACAAAATCGAATGTTCTTTCCACTTGATATTGTCGTAAACACCAACTCGTTTCAAAAAAGGCAACAGCTGTTTGTAGGTGCGGAAAAAGATATGCACGCCGCTTTCGATAGAATCGCCGTCCTGGTCTTGCCAACTTGAGACTTTACCGCCCCAAACTTCGCGCTTCTCCAATATTTCGACGGCGAAACCTGCTTCCGCCAATTCGGTGGCACAGGCCAAACCTGCCAATCCCGCCCCTACTATCACGACTTTCATTGTAAATAATTCTCCATGTTTCCAGTGTCTCAATGGTGTAAGCGCAACAAAAAACCTCTGACAACCTATTTTAGTTGTCAGAGGTTCTTTTGTCATCCCAAACTTAGCCAAATAAAGGTAAGCTTGGGAAAGATTTGATATAGAGCAGTCGGACTAGCGGGACTTGCGCCCACGTACCAAAGCTGCACCACTACCAACTACTACTAACGATAAAGCCGCAATTAAGCCCAGACCAAGAGGGAAGTCGCTGTTGCTATTGGTCGCGCCGCCCAGTCCGGTAGCCGGAGCAGCCGACGGAGCATTGCCAGGGTTAGTCGCTGCTGCCGTAGCCGGGGCAGCTGGAGCATTGGCAACCGGAGCGGTAATATCGCCGCAGGAAGTTCCGGCCTTCGCCAAATCATGGACGTTCAGGTAATTATTGCCTTTGGTCACATCGGCGAAAGCAACCTTAACGGTAGTAGAAGTGGGCTGGGTGTTGCCGCTGGCATCCGCTGTCAGGTTAGTCAAAGGATATACAACTGCCCCTTGTGCGGCACAACTGCCGACGTGAATGTGGTTAATGTGGTCGCCGGGTTCGAGACCCTGCATAGTCATCACCACTTTAATAGTACCATCGCCATTGTCGGTAATCACGCCCGTCCCCACCACCTTCGAGCCAGTGACTGACTTGAGGTTAATCGTGACAGAACTTCCAGCCGCGCTTGCGCCGAGCGTACTCCAGGCGAACGCCGCGATGACTGCTAAGGTCAGCAGCATAGACAGGGCCGCAGCCCTCTTGGTTACAATCTTCAATTCTCGTTCCTTCCCATTCTAGCTTTTCAGATAAGCTGTAGGCAGCAATCCTTGCGCCCGTTATTATGCCAGACGCACGAATTATGCGAACACAGGACACCCTGCCTACAATAAAAATACTTGTGCAGGTTTTGTCTAACTTTTACCTAAATATACAGTAGCAATATCTGGGCCACGTTTATAATTTTTAATCTGGCTGGGTTTTTGTGGGACATTGCTCCGACAATGGATTGTGACCTTGCACCTACCCCTGGCTCAACCGAACTCAGCAAAAAGCTATACACCTGTCCCACATGATAATCATACAAAATTATATACGTAAAATGTAGCCTAATGGACAAACAAAATTGCCAGCCAATTTTGGTTTGTTCCTCTAAAATCTGCTCAAAAAATAGGATATTTGGGCGATAAATTCCCCCAAACCATTTACAAAAAAACAAAGTATGATATGATAAAATCAATTGGATTAACATAACTCAAAATTTTGGCAGCAAATATGTTCATATTCAAAAAGAAAAGACCCAAACCAGCTAAAGACGCGGACAAAGCGCAGGTGACGATTCGGGCAGACCTGACCCAAGTCGAAGAACTGGCCCGGCTCGGTGCAATTACCCCGGCTCAGGCTGACCGAGGCCGGGCGGCGGGCGGTTTGCTGGTGACGGTTTCGGCGCAAGCAGTAGCCGAATTTCAAGCTCAAACAATGGCCGCCAAAGCAGGTCCGCCCCACAATAACGAACTGGCAGGGCTGGCGCAACGGATAGACGAGGCGGGCTTAAACGTTCCGGCGCGGGTGTTGTTGGCAGGGGGCAGACCAGTCAGCTTTGTAAGCAGCCAATTTTTGCTAACGTTGCAGCCCCTGGCGAATCTAGGCTTGGGAGCTAAACCAGCCGAAAAGTTGGGAAGTTATAGCCGCTTGCTGGAAAACCGCTCCAATTTGGACGAATTGATGCAGAGGTTAGACGAGTTGGATAGTCGAAAACTGGAAAATCAGGCCCACAATAAGCAAAGCAAGGAGACTAGACCATGAGTCTGGCTTTTGGTACCAGTACGGTTTTTATGATAATTGTGGGCCTGGTCTTTTTGCTGCTATTTTTCGTAGCCTGGGCGCAAATCGAGCGGGGCAGACGGCCCCATCTGCGCTTGTTATCGCCCTTAGCTAAGTTGCGGAGGATGATTGAACAATCTGCCGAAACTGGCACTGCTGTACATTTTTCGCCTGGCAACGGTGGCCTCACCGGACAGGCGGGGACATCCGAAACCCTCAACGCTTTGACTGCGCTTACCAGCGTGAACCGGGTGACGGCCCGCACCAACGGCCAGACCATAGTTAGCACCAATGACGCTTTGACTTATGTAATAGCAGACGACCTGAAGCGTAACGAGTATCGAGAGGCGGGTCGTCCCGAAGATTATCAACCGACAGATACCCGTTTTGTAGCCGCCCAAGACCGCACCGCTTATATTGCGGGCGTGACCGCTCTCAACAGCCAGCCCAATATTTCCGCCACCGTGATGATCGGTCATTTTGGCGACGAAGTGCTGCTGGCGGCGGATCGGGGCGTGCGACGGGATTTGCCCCAGGTCACGGGTAGTAGTCAGATAGAGGCGATGCCGTTGCTGCTGACGACAGCGGGGCTAGAAAATACGCTGCTGGGTGAGGAAATCTACGCGACTCCGGCTTATCTTGACCGCAAACCAGCTTATCTTGCCAGCTTGCAGGTGCAGGATTGGTTACGGCTGGCGGTCATCCTGGCAATTATTATAGGGACAATTTTGGCGACGGTGGGCTTCCCGATTGGCAATTATTTGTTGCACTAATTTTTATTTCCTGTGGGACATTGCTCCGCCAATGGACAGTTCGGCGGCTGACGGAGCCGCTGCGCGTCCTACAAAGCAGCCCTTGTGGGGCATTGTTCCGCTAGGGGACGCAGAGCAAAACATTTCAGAAGGATAACAAATTGAGACGTGTCGGCGTTTACATCGGTCTGATAATAATTTATTTGAGCGCGGCAGTCGTGCTGATTGGTTTTTTTAGTCACGGCGTGTTAAATAACGCTGTCGAGCTGTTGAGCTTGTGGGTCTCGGTCATTGTCGGCTTTGCGCTAGTGTTGGGTCTGCTCAACGTGCTGCGGGTGCATCTAAGCCGAATTAGCGGCGGTGGGCCACAGGCTATCTATAGTCTGGTGCTGCTGCTGAGTGCGGTAGGGGTGATTGCCGCCGGGGTCTATGGGCAGCTAACCAACGCGGGCGGAAGCGGCCAGAATGTCACCGACTGGATTTTTCGTTATGTCTATCAGCCGCTATCCATCACAATTTTCTCGCTGCTGGCCTTTTTGCTGATTGGGGCAGCGGTGCGGACTTTACGTATCAAAACCGTCGAATCTACCCTACTGCTGGTCGGGGCATTGATTATTTTGCTGGGGCAGGTGCAAATTTCTCCGTTCAATAATCTGGCCGCTATTAGTCAGTGGTTTCAAGACTACCCGGTGTTGGGTGCCATACGTGGGGTGTTGATTGGGGCGGCGTTGGGTGCAATTGCTACCAGTCTGCGCTACCTTTTGGGTGTGGATAACGAATATCTGCGCTAATTTTTGCGAGGCTTGAATTGGAACGTTGTGCGAAATGCGGACAGGCGAATATTGCTGGTAGCTACGTGTGTAGTAATTGTGGCGAGATTTTGGCGAACCAGGCGGCTTTTGTGGAGGGGGCGGACGAAGAAAAGCCTCTAATATGCCCTCGCTGCAAAAGCTTAAACCCAGCCGGAGCTATGGTTTGCGCCCGATGCGGCAATGCACTGCTGCCGCAAAGCGGGTTGATTGGCAGCCAGGAAAGCGGCGGGCGCGTGGGCGGACGAATTAGACTCGAACCGACAATGTTTGGCGAAGAAACCACCTCGCCGCCGCCTCTAGCAGCCAAACCGGCGGCTGGTAAAGCACCGTCGCGGCTGGCACAAGCGGCAGCCAAACGTGACCGGGCGGGGACGGGCGAGGAAGCCACTCCCGACTGGCTGGCGGCTCTACGTGATGGCAACCCCCCGTCCCCACCCGCCCCATTTGCTGATACCCCCACTCCCCCGACCAGCCCTGCCCCTGCGCCAGTTGCGACCCGAACCGAGGAGATTGTATTGCCAACCCTGGAGCAACCTTCGGAATTAGAACAGCCCCAGGCCGCATTACCAGCGTTGAATTCAGAATTAGAGTTAGAAAATAATTACGTACCGATTGCGCCCGCCACTCCTAACCCTGACCAACCGACCCCAGCACCCCGCCCTATTACGACCAGTGAGTTACCCGATTGGTTGGTGGAGTTAAGACCCGCCACGCCTGTAACTACTGCCCCAGCCAATTCTCTAACCGACGACCCTGACCTGGAAGTTTTCGACCCCGATACTTTGACCGCTTCACCACCCCTAACCATTAGACCAGCCCAGGAGATGAAGAACGCCCCCACCAGCCCGAAAATGGTTAGCACCGAGGAATTGGGCTATGGTATCCCCGACTGGTTGCGCGATTTAACCACCAAAAATACCGGGGCTGACCAAACTAAACCCCACCCGACGGGCGCGTTGGAAGGCCGGGGTAAACCCCTGACTACAAGCGACCTCAAAACGGACGAAAGTATCCCCAATTGGTTGCGTGAAGTTGCCAAAAGCGGGTCGGATACCGATGGCACTACCTGGGGGGATGAGGAAATTGAGCGCACCTTGAATTTTGCCTTTGAAGAAGAAACCAGCTTCGCACCTGACTTGCCCCCTACCGAACCGGAGTTTGATTTACCTACCTTAGAATCAGAACTAGAGGCTGTTGAAGAAAGCTCTGCCACGCCCAAAAATACTCATACTGGCTTTACCGGAGAACTGGCTGCCCTGCCCGAACTGGCCGAAAACCAGGCCCACCTGGAGCCAGCTACAACTTATAATTCGGCCTGGATTACTCCGTCCAACCAAAACTATGCCGAATATGCTGCTCAAGATGAGGCCGCTCCATTGATGGAAGCCGCTGATTTGAGCGATTTAGAGCCGTTTAGTTTGCCCAGCGAAGACACCCCCGACCAGGCCGCCGCTGCTACTGTCGCCAAACTGCCACCCTGGGGCGACGGTCTGGCCCCGTGGCTGGTCGGGTTGCGCCCGCCCGCTTTAGAATTTGAAGACGAGGCGGACAATTCGACGGCGGCCAGGCTTGCACCAATGCCAGACCCCAATTTGCTCTTCGTACCAGAACCAGAAGAAACCCAACCGGACTGGCTGGCGGAGATGGCAAAACTGTCCCAAAATGAAGAAAACCCCGCTATTGGCGCAATAGCCGAGCATACCGAGACTCGTAGTTTCTCACTGCGGGAAATGCTGCACCAGACCGAAGATTTGGTGGCCGCTCAAGAGGCGGCTGTACCAGAGCCAGGCGAAACCCAAACTTTGACAGCCCAATCAGAGGCAGCTACCCTTGCGCCAGCCGAAGTTGAAACTTTAGCCGCCCAACAAAACGAGGCTTCAGAGGCCGAACTACCAGATTGGTTGCAAAACCCACCCCAACCTCTCCCCGAACAACTGGAAGTGGAGTTGCCGGATTGGTTGCAAAACCCACCCCAACCGCCTGCCTACCTCAACCTGGCTGCCCATTCAGCGGCGGAAACTGATGCAGATTTGGTGCCGTTTGAACTGGAAGCAGCCTATAGCTCACCGCCTGTCGAAGCAGCCACGCCAACCTTTGACACCTCCCAGCCTGACGCACCACCAAACGTGCCAGAGGAAATGCAAGACGAGGCCGAATCTGCCCCTGACTGGTTGCAGGATATGATGGCGGGCAAACCAGTCCAGCCCGTCAATACTTATGGTTCGACGGGCCGCAAGGAATTTTCCACTTATACGCCTATGGGTACAGGTAGGGAAGGCGCGACGGACAATTTACCCGAATGGCTGCGCGACCCGGCCCAACCCGCCTCTACTGATAATTTGGGTAGCACGGGTAGCCGGGTTGCAACCAACGGGCTGGTGGCCGACGCTGCCGAACTGCTAGATAAACCTAAAACAACTGGGGCTACCGACGCGGCTTTGTTGGACAATTTGTTTGGTGGCGAGGTAGCCGAGACCGCCTCCAGCCAGACCGCCCCACGCCAGTTACCAGAGTGGTTGCAGGAACAGCCACGCCCGACTGCGCCAATCTTAGAAGTGCCACCGGATTTACCCGAATGGTTGCGCGGCCCGGAAAACGATGGGCCTATCGCCGCGTCCGACCCGCAAATCCATACCGACGCGGTTCAAAACGAGACCGCCACTTTTGGTGGTTTGAACGCACCCGATTTTTTGAATGATAGTGATGTTCCCAACTGGCTACGGACTGCTACCGCTACCCCTGCGCCCGCCGCCACCCAACCGACCACACCATCAGTCGAAAATACCACCCCTGGTGCATTACCAGCCTGGCTACGGGCAATTAGTACCCAGACCGCCCCCGAAGAAGCCGAAGAAGTGGGCCAAAACGGGTCTTTGGAGGTGGGTCTGCCCCGCGTAATCGTGCCGCCAACCTTAGCCGGGGCAGCGGTCTTGACCAGTTTATTGCGTAATACACCCGCGCCCGTTGAAATTCCGGCCCAGACTACCCGCCAGTCCAGGTTGAACCCCGCGCTGCTAGTACGTTATCTAACCTGTCTGGCATTGTTGGCAGCTATATTGTTGGGCTTGCTTTCTCCGGTCAGCACCGCCCGCCTGAACATTACCCCTCTGGTGCAAAGCTTTTACAATAATGTGGAAAGCCTGAGCGCGGGCCAGAAGGTTTTGCTGGTTTATGATTGGGAGGCGGACAAAAGCGGTGAGATGCGCCCGATGGCCCAGGCCGTAACCGCACACCTGCTCAACAAACGCGCCCAACTGGTGACTTTGAGCCTGAACCCGCAAGGCCCGGCACTGGCCGAGGAAGTCACCAACGAACTTATCGCCAATCCGCTTTACGGCAACAACCAGAACGGCTTGTACGATTACGGTCAGGGCTACTTGAATTTAGGTTTTGTGCCGGGCAACGAAGCGGGAGTACGCAGCCTTTTCAGCCGTCTGAACACGCTTTCGGATTATCGGCAGGGTCGGCCCGCCTCCGAATACCCTTTGATGAACGGTTTGGACTCGCTGGCAAAATTTAATATGATAGTTGTGCTGGCGGGAGACGAAACGAGTGTGCGAACCTGGATTGAGCAGTTTGGCATCACGCCCGGCTCAAAGTTGTTGCTGGGTGTGCCAAATTCAGTCGGGCCGATAGCCCAACCCTATGCTTTCGCGCCGCCTTCTGCCGATGCCAATTTGCAAGGTCAGTTGGTACGCGCTCAGGGTCTGGTGGTGGGCCTGAACGGGGCGACCCAATATCAGCAGCTGCTGGAGGAAAACAAAAAGCTGCCTACCGATAGCAAGCTCAATCTCAACCAACGTTTGACGGCGCAATCGTTGGGGGCGTTGCTATTAGTGGTGATTATCGTGGTGGCGAATATCGTCTATTTTTTGAGAAAGCGTGACTAAATAATGGACTGGACGATTGCCGGGACGGTGGTGGCCGTAATCTTGACCCTGATGGTCTATTCCTATTTGCTGGGCGATAACGTCCTCTTTAAGCTGGCCGAACATATTTTGGTGGGTGTGAGCGTCGGCTTCGCGGCGGTCACGATTACTTTTAGCGTCTTTGTACCTGCCGTGCGGAATGTACGTGATGAGCTAAACGCGGGGAACACTTCTGCCGCCGTTTTATACTTGATACCCGTGCTGGCCGGATTAGTCTTGCTGTTGAGGCCGCTACGGGCTGCCCGTCCGCTTACCAACATTGTGGTAGCCTTTGTCATCGGGACTGTGGCGGCTCTATCACTGGCCGGGACGTTGGCCGGAACACTAATACCCCAGGTCGGCGCGACGATGCTGCCTCTGACCCATAACAGCAACGGCGACAATGCCGATGTGATAGGGATTATTGGCAATGTAGTGTTGGTGCTTTGTGCCGTGCTAACTCTGTGGTATTTCCAGTTTACCTTACGCAAAAACCGTAGCGAAACGAGCGTGGGCAATTCCGTTCCCCAAACCGTGCGCTTGTTGGGTCGCTGGACGCTAATGACGGCTTTGGGCGCGGTCTTCGCCTCGGTCTTCCTGACCTATCTGGCCGCTCTGATTGACCGCCTGTCTTTCTTTCTCAAATTAGGAAGTTAGCAGTGGTCAGTTAGCAGTTAAAACCAAAGCCGAGAACATCTACTGACGAAGCAATAGCCTTGTATGACATTGCTCGGCCAATGGATTTCGACGCACCATTGTATGAATTTGGGTGTGACACAATATTTTGCAGAATTTGAAACCGCCAACGGTTAAAACCGTCGTCTAGGCAGCCCAAACCCACTAAAGTGGGTTATGAATTACCTCCAATGCCTACCGTGTAGAGGGGTATTTTAACCTGATTTATCAGGTTTGAGGTGAATAGACGACGGTTTCAACCGTTGGCTTCAAGCATTACTTGACTGCTAACTGCTAACTGCTAACTGCTAACTGATTACTTAGGTGAAAAATGGACTTTCCGAATTTTACTGATTTTAACCAGAATTCCCAATCTGCTCCGTTTTCCCTGGCTTCCAACAAACCGTTGGAGTCGGTGCTGGTGGCGGACTGCGGCAGCAACACTACCCACGTGGTTTTGATAGACGTGGTAGATAACGCCTACCGTTTTATCGCACGCGGCGAAGCTCCCAGCACTCTCGAAGCCCCCTATGCCGACGTGACGATTGGGGTCTTGAACGCCATCGCCAGCATCGAAGCCAATACGGGCCGTCATCTGCTCATCGGGGGGCAGCTAATCACGCCGCAACAGGAAGATGGGAGTGGGGTAGATGCGTTGGTTGCCAGTAGCAGTGCCGCCGAAGCTCTGCGGGTGGTGGCGGTTGGCCTGGTGCGCGACCTTTCGGCCAAAACCTGCGCCCGCGCCTCGCACGGCACTTACACAATGGTGCTGGACACCCTTAGTCTGGACGACTATGGCGACGAGACTGACGATGATTACACCCTTTACGACCCCCAAGACCCCCAGGCGGAGTTTTCACCGTTCGCTTTCGGTTCGGCCCAGGCCACGTTGGAGCGGGACGAGCAGCAGCGCAACCCTAAACGCCGGGGTCTCAAGCTTTTTGGGGAGCGCAAAAAGGGCTTCTGGCGCGAACGTCAGATTGCCCGGCTGCGTCGCCTCGACCCTAATATCGTGGTGTTGAGCGGCGGCGATGGAAAGGTAGTCCAACCTTTGTTACGCCTGGTGGATGTGGTTTTAGAGTCCAACCGCCAAGAAATGGTTTTGGCGAGTGCGACGGGCGAAACCCATCAGCCGCCCACTCTGCTTTTTGCCGGAAACGCCGAGGCCCAGGAAGCCGTCATCAGCCGGGTGGCCGGGCAGGTGGAATTTTACGGGATTGATAATATCCGGCCCGGTGGCGTGTTTGAAAATCTGTATCCTTTGCAACGCCAGTTGTCCGCGCTGTATCAGGAGCGTTTGCTGCCGACCTTGCCCGGTTTTACCCGTTTGAGTAATCTTTGCAGTACACCTATCAATACCACCTGTAACGCTGTCGGCTTGATGACCCAATTTCTGGCGCGAGACGTAGCTGACAATCGGGTGCTGACGGCGGACATCGGCGGAGCAAATTCGGCTCTGTTTTACGCAGATAGCCAGGATTTTATTTCATTAGTGCGGGGCAACTTTGGCCTTAGCTTTGGTCTCAGCAATGTTCTGGCCGAAGTCGAAGCGGCGGCGGTGCAACGTTGGCTGCCTTTTGAGGCCACGCTGGACGAGATTATCCACTACGCCCTCAACAAAACTATGCGACCACAGATTTTGCCCGCCGACGAACGCGAACTGATGCTGGAGGGGGCTTTTGTGCGCGAGGCTTTGCGCCGGATGTATCATGAACTTAGCACCGAAAGCTCCCAACCGCTCGACTTCAACCGTATCGTGGGCGTAGGCAGGCCGCTAGTCAACATCAACCCCTGGCACGCAGCCCTGACCCTGTTGGACGGAATTGAGCCACGCGGCAGCCAGATGACGGGCCTGTTTGACCTGGAACTGGACTCGACTATGTTGATGGCGGCTGCCGGGGCTTTAGCCAGTTTTAACGCCAACGTCGCCACTTATGTTTTCCGCTATGACTGTCTGCACCGACTTGGCCCATGTATTGTGCCGTTGGGTGAAGCCGCCATTGGTAGCAATGCCGTTACGGTTACGCTGGTGGCAAGCGACGGGCGCAAACGCAAAACAGAGGTAGCTTTTGGCTCGATTGCTATTTTGCCGCTGCGGGCCGACGAACAGGCTTCGTTGGAAATCGTGCCGGGCCGCAATTTCCGTATCGGGCAGGCGGCGCGGGGGGTGACGGTGCGTACCGAGCCGGGCCAGGAAGTGTCGGGCGGCAGTATCGGCTTGATTATTGACGCACGCGGCAGACCAATCAAGCTCAACAGCAATCCAGCCACCCGCATCCAGGATATTTTGAAATGGCAGCAAGCGATGACCGAGATGTTAAAACGGGCCGAAACCGAAACCGAGCCAGACCCACCGCCCCCCTCTCGCGCTAAAACCAAAACTTTGCCCGCACCTGCACCTGCCGAAGTTGTCACCGCCCAGCCGCAAGTTGTTAAAGCCGCCCAACCAGCCAGAACACTCGCGGCCCGCCTCAAAAACGCCACGCCCACACCTGCTCCGGTGGCATTTCCCGCCCCCACCTCTGGCGAAAGTGAAGACCCCGAATTGGACGGAGACGATTTGCGTCAAGCCTTCAAACAGACTAAAATTAAGGGCAAGGGGAAAAGCAAGGATAAAGCGGCCAAAAAGAGGTAAGAGTCGCCAATGGTTGAAACCATCGTCTATGCAACCCAAACCTGATAAATCAGGTTGCCAAACGGTTCGATAGGTTCTGTAACACGTTTTAACGTGTTTGGGGTGGTTAGACGATGGTTTCAACCATTGGCTTCCCATTTACGAATTTAATTGCTAGGTTTCATTAACCATCTGTGCGGGGTGCAAATTTTTGTGTCACACTATTAGGGGATTGTGCTAGTTAGGTTTGTCACCCTGAACGGAAGCGTCAACTGGTTGCTGCGGAGTGAAGGGTCTGTTAGGTCTTAACGCTTTTGAATATACCCTTCCTTCGTCAGGGTAACATCTAGCACAACACCCTATCAATTAGTTGCAGGTTTGACAGATGAAAATAGCTATTGTTACCTTTGAGGGCTTCAACGAGATTGACTCGTTCGTGGCCCTGAATATTTTGAACAGGGTTAAACGCGATGGTTGGAAAGCTTATATTGTTGCGCCTGCTCCCACCGTCACCTCCCTGAACGGGGTAACTATTCAGGCTCAAAAACCGCTCGCTTTTGCCAACGAAGCCGACGTGGTGTTGTTCGGGAGTGGGCGGCTAACCAGACAGATGGTGCAGGACGAGGCCATAATGTCAGCTTTTCGGCTTGACCCAAACCGCCAGCTAATCGGGTCGCAATGCTCTGGGGCGTTAGTATTAAAACGGCTGGGTCTGGTTGAAAATATGCCCGTATGTACTGATGGTACGACACGGCCCTGGCTGGAAGAAATGGGCGTAGAGGTGTTAGAAAAACCCTTCCTGGCTAACGGCCATATTGCTACCGCCGGGGGTTGTCTGGCGGCGCAATATCTGGCGGCCTGGGCGATTTTGCAACAGGCTGGGCCACAAGCGGTAGCCGACGCAATCGGTTATGTTGCTCCGGTAGGCGAAGAAGCCGCTTTAATAAATCACGTGTTGGAAATAGTGACAAGTAGCGGTAAAATTCCTGTGTTGGTGTAGCGTATGTTTGGGTTAAAAGTTGACCACGAAATCGAATTAGGGCTGTTGGAGGAACGCCACGCCGAACAGCTTTTTACCTTAATCACCCATAACCGGGCGCAGTTGCGGCAGTGGTTGGGTTGGCTGGACGGCACTACCGCCGTCGAGGACACCAAAGCCTTTGTGCGGGGTTCGCTCCAGCGTTTTGCCTACAACAACGGCTTCGCAGCGGGCATCTGGTACAAAGGCAAGCTGGTGGGGTCAGTTGATTTTCATTCTTTCGACTGGACAGCCCGCCAAACTGCCATCGGCTACTGGTTAGCGGCGGGGTTTGAGGGCAAGGGCATTATGACCCGCTCGTGTCGAGCGATGTGCGACTATGCTTTTGGTGAACTGGGTCTGAACCGGGTTAGTATCCACGCTGCAACGGGCAACACCAAAAGCCGGGCCATCCCCGAACGGCTGGGCTTTGTGCAGGAAGGTATTGCGCGGCAGTCCGAATGGCTTTATGACCACTACGTTGATTTGGTGGCCTATACTATGCTTGCCCAAGATTGGTCAACAGACAAAAGACAATAGTGTGAATAAGAAAAAATTGTTGCAAAAGGCAACCACAAGCCCAAGTAATTTGCATTTTAATGAATTTGTAGCCTTAATAGAAGCTTTTGGTTTTCGCAAAGACCGAATTAGCGGTAGCCACCAAATTTATGAACGGGCTGACGTAGGGCCAATAGTTAATATTCAAGAAGCTAAAGGTAAGGCCAAAGCATATCAGATACGCCAGTTTTTGCAATTGGTAGAACGATACAATTTGCAATTAGAGCAAGAGCAGGAGAAAGTAGAGGAGGAAGAAGCAAAAAATGAAGGCTAGGGATTATACGATTGTGGTATTTTACAGTGTTGAAGACGAAGGCTATATTGCCGATATACCAGATTTAGAATTTTGCTCTGCTTTTGGTGAAACCGCCGAGGAAGCTTTTCGGGAAGTGCAAATTGCTAAACAACTTTGGCTAGATACGGCCCAGGCTAAAGGCAAAGCCATTCCCGAAGCAAAATATAAGCCTTTAATCTATCAAATGGCTTCTTAAAACTTTGTAACGAAAGCGTAAGCTAAATGAGTTTAAGTCAATACACCCCACCACCGACCCTGGCCCGTACTGGCACTACCGGAGTTTTGGGCAGTCCGAAGTCGGCTGGCTACCAGCAAAACCAGTCTGCGCCCCAACATTATCCGGCCCTGGCCCACAATATTACTTTGCAAGTAGAGCGGCTTTTGCCCGTGCGCGGCGATATTATGGCAACGCCTGGGATGCGGGTGGACGCGGACACCCAGATTGGTCGTACCCTGGTGCCGGGCCAGCCGCGTTTGTTCAATTTGAGCGAATTTTACGAAATAAAACCCAAAGAGGTGGCCCGACTGTTGGTCAAATCAGTCAATGACCGCCTGGCAGATGGCGAAGTGTTGGCCCAAAGACGGGGTGTGAGCAGACGAGCTTTTCGCGCTCCTTTTGAATGTATCTTTTCGGCCTTCGACGAAGAAACTGGTTATATAAGCCTGACCCCCGTGCCAAGACCGTTCACCCTCGATGCCTTTGTGCGCGGGCAGGTAACTGAAACTATAGCGGGGATGGGCGTAACGATTGATGTGCGGGCCGATTATGCGCGGGGTGTGTTTGGGTTGGGCGGCGAACGGCACGGCGTTTTGCGAGTATTGGTGAGTGAGGCTAACCAATCGCTTGAACCGGAGTTGGTTGACCAACGTTCCACCAATTTTATTATTTTGGGCGGCTCCACCGTGTTGGCTGAAACTTTAGAACGGGCCGTCGCGGTCAAGGTGCGAGGCGTAATTGTGGGCAGTATCCGGGAAGAAGAATTGTCAAAGTTTTTGGGCTACCGCCAGCGCAGTTCGCTGTACCGGGTGGGCCAAAACGTCTGGCGTTTCCCTGCCGATGTGACGGCGGGCGACACACCCTTGACTCTGGTAGTGACGGAAGGTTTTGGGTCGCGCCCGATGGCAACTCGTGTTTTCGATATGCTGGCAACCCACAACGGGCAGGAAATCTCGCTTAGTGGAGCGACCCGTCTGCGGCGTGACCCCAAACGTCCCGAAATAATCGTACCCATCCAGCCCAACGATACGTTACCTTCAACCAGCCTCAATCCGACTGACCAGATACCGCACGTCGGCTCGATTGTACGTCTGCTCAACCCTAGCTTTGTGGGGGTGACGGCGCGGGTAGTGGGTTTGGTCAGCAGTCGCGGACGGGGTGGCGGCGCAATTGGACAGCTAGACCGCACCGCTCAGGTAGAAGTCAACGGTCACCGGGTCAGCGTGCCATTTAATGACATCGAAGTATTGGAACAAGGAGCAAAATAAATAATGAATAGAGGATTTTACGGTCAACAGCCCGCCTACCAGCAAATCAGCCCTAAAGAGGCCCAGGCGATGTTAGAAAGCTCGGACGCGGTGATGATTGATGTGCGCGAACCACACGAGTACCAGCAAGTCCACGCGAAGGGGGTAAAACTTATTCCACTGGCGACAGTGCCGGACAATTTGAGCGAGATACCGCAGGACAAAACCGTGCTAGTGATTTGCCATAGCGGAGGCCGCAGCGCGTATGCTTGCGATATACTGTTGGGTGCTGGCTACGACAAAGCTAAAGTTTATAACGTGATGGGCGGGACTGCCGAATGGGAGTACGCAGGGCTGCCCACCGAACAAGGCTAATCCTGCTTACGTCTGCAACCTCACCACCACTAAATGCGTTCCAATATTTGGAGATGGTAGTGCTAAAGCAATTGTGCCAAGGAAAAAACAGATTGAAGCAAATATTGGCAACGCATTTGATTTGCGCTCTGAACTAGAACGCCGTCTTTTGCTTGCATCTGATCCGAGAGAAGCGGCCAAATTCAGCGAAGACATCAAAGAGATAGATCAAATCACCGAGCAATTTAAGCTGCAATGGTATAATACAGTGGAAGAAATAGCAAAAGTGAAGAGTACACGCAAAACCTCCTAAATTTAGTGCAGATGATAAGGCAAGAGAATGAGCGAACAGGTGAAGCAGTTTGATGAATATACACCGGCGCAGCTAGATTTGATGAGCCGCGACAAGGAGATAATTGCCCAGGCCCAAGTCATTAAGGACAGGTTGAAGACTGAAAAAGACCCTGCTGAAATCGAGCGACTAACAGCCGCCTCCAAAATCTATTGTGAACAACTTGATGAGCTTGAACGCATTATAGATAGCGAATTGGAAAAAGCCCGCTTGTTCGAGGAAAAAATGAAAGCTATGGACGCAGAATCGGAAGAACGACGACGACTGATTGCAGAAAAATGGGGAGCCGAGGCGTTGGCAGAAAAGTAAGATTTTTCAAACTATTGAAAAGGGACTGTATTAAAACTTTCGATAAAACGAGTGGCTCAAAACGAGTGGCATTTGTGTATGATGGGACAGTTTATGGCGGGGTGGAAGTTTACCTTTTAGCCCTGCTGCGCCATCTTGATTATTCTCGTTACAATCCAGCTGTGGTTATTCCGGGCTATAATTACCCTTTCAGACCCAAAGGCTTCCAGGAGCAGGTGCAAGCTTTGGGCGTTCCCCTTTTAACCCCGCCCCACCCTGGCAAGTCCCGCAATATAAGTTTTGTCAAAGACGTTATCAATATGTGCCAGCTTTTCAGGCAAACCGAAACCCAGGTGGTACATATTCAAACCTCCCGTTTCGATGGTGGGCGGCGGGCTATCTTAGCGGCCCGGTTAGCAGGCGTTCCAGCCGTAATTCGCACAGAGCATATCGCACCATCTGTTAATATGACTTTTTACTCCAAATATACTACCAAACCTTTTGATTGGTTGACCAACTATATTGTTACCGACTCTAACTCAAATCGCACTGAACAAATTAAGCTGCTAAACCGCGCTCCGCGTAAGGTAATCTGTTACCATTGTGGAATTGAGTTAGAGCGTTTCGATTCGGTACACGATACCAGCGCAGCCAAGCTTCGTTTAGGTTTTGACCCGGCATTGCCAGTGGTGGGGGCGGTGGGGCGGTTGGTGGAACAAAAAGGCCACACTTATTTAGTCAGTGCCGCAGCGCGTGTTATTAAAGAGTTCGGGCCAGTTAATTTCGTGTTGGTCGGAGATGGACTTTTGGAGGAACAACTGAAGGCCCAGGTCGCCGAGCTAAATATCGCTCAATATTTCCATTTTATGGGCTTCCAGTCCAAACATATTCCCTATGTGGAAGCAATGGACGTTACGGTGATGTCTTCCGTATTTGAAGGTTTTTCACTGTCTATGCTAGAATTTATGGCGATGGGCAAGCCTACGGTAGTGACGGATTACCCTAGCTTCTTGGAAGCAGTGACAGACGGGGAAAGCGGGGTAGTGGTAGCGATGCGAGATGGAGAGGCGATGGCAGAGGGCATCTTGAAATTGCTACGTAACCCAACTTTCGCCCACAAAATGGGTCAGGCTGCCCTTGCACGAGTGCAACAAGAGTTTAGCATTCAACGCCTGGCAAACGATACGATGAACCTTTACGATACTATTTTGGGCATTAACTCAAATTGGCATTAGCCATCAAAACTAGATAATTGCAGGTGTATGAAAAAAGAAAAAGAGATTACCCAAATTGGCAAGGTGGCGGCGTTGTACCGCTATCCAGTCAAATCTATGCGCGGCCAGAGTTTAGAAACGGTAGAGGTGGGCTGGCACGGCTTTTTGGGAGACCGTCGCTATGCCTTTGTCAAGACGGGCAATAAGTCGCGCTTTCCCTGGCTGACGGCCCGCGAAATTCCTACCCTTATCCGCTACGTGCCGAACTTTGCCGACCCCACTGACCCCACTATGTCAGCAATTATGGTGCAAACTCCCGACGGCCACGAAATTGAGGTTGAAGCTGAAGCATTGCTAACCGAGGTACAGGCTTTATACGGCAAAGCGGCGCATCTGGTGCAAAGCAATCGCGGCAACTTCGATAGCCTGACCGTTTCAATTATTACCACTGCCACTTTGCAGACGTTGGGTCAACATCTGGATAGCCAGTTCGAGGGCCGACAATTCCGCCAGAATATCGTTATAGAAAATTTGGACGGTGAGCCGTTCGCCGAGGAAAGCTGGTTAGGTGGTGCGCTAGTTTTTGGCGAAGGAGAAGACGCTGTACGGATACGTGCCAACAAACGCATCAAACGCTGTATGATGGTCAACCTTGACCCGGACACGGGCAAACAAAATCCAGCCATTTTACGTGAGATCGTCCAGACCCGCGAACTTTGCCTGGGCATCTTCGGCACACCTCAACAAATCGGGCAGCTGCGGGTGGGCGATAGTGTGCGACTGCTCAGAAATTGAGTAATTAAACGGGTTGATTCTTTACGCGACATCAGCGAAAACGCAAAAACCATAAGCCATTGTCTTTGGCGTTGCGATAAGCCAGACTTTTGCCATCAGGGGCAAGCTGCCACTCGTCACTAATAACAGACAAGGAGGTAGTGGCCGGATTGGTCAGACGTTGGGCCTGCCCGTTTTCAAAATCGTAGCTCCATAGTGCGTTTGACGTTTCGTTGCTGGCCCGCACCGAAATATATAGCAATTCGTTCGGGTTGTTAGGAGACCATCTCCAGCCGCCCGTCCAGTCGAATTTGCGCTGCTGGCTACCATCAATATTAGCAGCCCACACCCCGCTACTGGTCGCACTCTGCAAAGCGATAACGTAACCCACGCGGCTGCCATCGCTACAAGGGCGGGCCTGGATCAAACCTTTGCTTTCCACCACTAGCTTGGCGTTCTGGTCAAGGGGCGCATCAACATCCACCTTCCATAGACCAAAGCGTTGATTGACCGCATCGCGGGCGGTCAGTAGCAAACTATGGCTGTTGGGAAACCAGGACAGGTTCGCACCTTCGCGCAAATTCCAGATTTTTTTCAGACCTGTACCATCAATATTGCCAACCCAAAGCTCAAAAGATTGGGGTGCTTCTGGCCCGTCCTGGTTAAGCCCACGCAACAGGTAAGCCAGCCGCGTCTTGTCGGGCGAAATTAAAGTAGGGCTGGCCCGGTTTTGCAAGGTCGCCCGCTTCGCCCCGTTTGCCACTTCTTCGAGGGTGGTGACATTGTTGGCCCGGTCAGAAACCGAAACCAGGCTCAAGTCTGGTACGAACAGTCCCAACCGTCCACTCAAGAATTGTAATTGGGCCGCATTATCGGCTACGTTAAGGGTATAAGTTCCGTCGCGTCCGCTAATTTTGGTGTAAAAGTAAAGTCGCCCATCCTGGGCGAAACCAAAAGCGCGGCCCTGTCCCGCCGCCAAAAGCTGTCGTTGCGAAGGCTGAACAGGGGCAGCCACCGTAAGAGTCACCGCTGGGCCACCTCTAGTCTCAACTACCGGGGATTGGGTGGGCGGTTTAGTAGAGGTTGTCGTAGGGGTAGGAGTATTAGAAGGCGCGACAGTCGTAGGTGGAGAGGCATTGGTGCTGCTTAAAGCTACCCTAGCGGTATTAACTGTCGTGGTGGTAGTGGCTATTTGGGTTGAAGTGGCGGCCAGGCTTGTTGTACCGCTAGTAGGGCTGGTAGTATTTGGCAAGGCCGCCCTAGTGGTCGCCGTCATAGTGGCAGGTGGCGCAGGCGCATTGGTATTATCGCTACACGCTTCTAGCAACGCCGCCAGCCAGCCAACTTTATAGATTCTGCTTTTCCACTCTAACATACTTGATACCCTACTTTACTAGCGTAATACCCAGGCCGTCAATACTATCGCGGGTGATGGGCAAAATGATAGATTCCAGGCGTGGGTTAGTTGCCAATTCCTGGTTGTATTTGGCAACCGCCGTCTGAACTCCATTGTTTGGATCAGGGTGCATCACTGCGCCGTTGCGTATCAGGTTGTCACTCAAAATCACGCTGCCAGGATGCGCTAATTTAATAGCCCATTCCAAATATAGCGGGTAATTTTCTTTGTCGGCATCAATAAAGAACACATCAAACGGCCCTTCACCATTGGCAGCTATATGAGGCAAGGTTTCGGCGGCTGCTCCAATCCGCATAATCACTTTATCGCTCAATCCGGCCCGGATTAGATTGGCACGGGCGACTTCGGCGTGTTTTGGTTCATATTCCAAAGTTATTACCTGCCCATCATCAGGTATAGCCCGCGCCAGCCAGATGGTGCTGTAGCCACCCAACGTACCGATTTCCAAAACCTTTTTGGCACCGCACATCTTGGTAAGAATGTATAACAATCTGCCTTCATTGGCCGAAACGTTGATAGGGGGCAAACCGTTACGCCGCATATTGTCCAAAGCAGCCACCAGCGCATCATCTTCACCGTTGCGGCCCGCAAATAAATCTTGGATATAATCGTCAATCTGACGACTCAAATTAGCGTTACTCATAAAAACTCCTTTCTAGTTAGCAGTTGTCAGCCATCAGCCATCAGTATAACCGCCAATGGTTGAAACCATCGTCTATTCAACCCAAACCTACTAAAGTAGGTTGAGGGAGCGTGCGGTAACACGTTTCAACGTGTTTGGGATGTTTAGACGATGGTTTTAACCGTTGGCGACTATTGAAGTAACATCAGGGCAAAAATTAACGCTTATCTAGCCGATAGCTAATAGCCGATAGCATATCCTTCGCGGCGCGGGTCGGCAGCCCCTGCGAACGCACCGTTTTGATTGTCCACTCTGATAATTTGCGCCCCGCCTGTTTCAGGCCACCAATCACCCACTTCCTGGATAATATGGCCGCGTCGGGCTAACTCTTGACGTACCGCAACCGGAATGCGCGTCTCGACGGCTAAGACGTTGGCGGGCAAACTACGGAAACGCGGGGCTTCGATGGCAGATTGCGGGTTAAAGCCAAATTGCAGCATATTCACGATGTTTTGCACATTGGTTTGTACCTGGGCATCGGCTCCGGGCGTTCCCACGATATAAGCCAGTCCGTTGTCGCGGGTAAGCAGACAGGCGGTAAGGGTATGCACGGTGCGTTTGCCTGGCAGCAAAAAGTTGGGACTGGTTCGGTCAAGCGAAAACCCGGACAGGCGGTTGTTCATAATAATGCCAGTTTGGGGCGAGACAAAACCGCTCCCCCAATCGTGGAAAAGGCTTTGGATAAAGCTCACCCCGTTGCCTTCGCGGTCTGTGATAGCAAAATAAGTGGTGTCAGTCTCACCGGGCCAGTTGCCGTGCAGGGGTTCGGGGTGGGCGTGCTGCATATCAATTTCGGCGCGTCGCTGCCGCGCATACTGAGGCGAAAGCAAACGTTCGAGCGGCACGTTGATATGTTTAGGGTCGCCAGTATAGCGAGCGCGGTCTGCGAAACCTAATTTTTTGGCTTCAACCATTAAGTGGATCGTATCGGCGGAGTTATGGCCGAGCGCGGTCAGGTCATCGTCCGCCAGCATCAAGAGTTCTTGCAACAAAATATGGCCCTGCGAAACAGGTGGTTGGGCATAGACCTGATAGCCGTGATAATTCACACTGAGGGGTGGTATCCAGTGCGGCTCAAACGCGGCCAGGTCTGCTTCGTCTAACACGCCCCCGGCAGCCCTTATGTCCTGGACCAGCAGCGTGGCAATCTCGCCCGTATAAAGTGCCTCCGGGCCACCCGTAGCCAGCATTTGCAGGGTGCGGGCCAGGGCAGGTTGGCGCAACTTTTGGCCTTCGCGCAGGGGTGTCCCGCCCGGCGCAAAGATGTCTAGCCAGACTTGTTCTTTTTGCAGCCGTCCCACCGCTCCCTGGATAAAGTCTTCCAACACCTGGCTAACCGGGAAACCTTCTTTTGCCAGTTCAATCGCCGGTTGGAGCAAGCGGCCAAATTCAAACTTGCCGCTGCCATATTTTTCTAATAGCGTCGCCCAACCGCGCACCGCACCCGGCACAGCCATTGCCAACGGGCCATAAGTAGGTAAGCCGCCCTGCGCCTCTAAAAATTCGGCGGACACCTTTTGGGGTGCAGCCCCACTGCTATTCAGAGCTTCCACGCGCCGGGTTTGAGCCGGATAGACCAGAGCAAAACAATCGCCACCTAACCCGCACATCGCTGGTTTGACCACAGCCAGTACGCCCGCCGCCGCAATCGTGGCATCAATAGCGTTGCCACCAGCCATCAAAATTTGTAGGGCCGCTACGCTTGCCGCCGGGTGGCCGGTAGCCGCCATTCCATTATTGCCCCAAACCAGAGGCCGATATTGCATCACCATTTCTCCTTATAATTGCAAAGGGCTACAAGCTACGGGCAAATTCATGTTGGGAAAAAACTCTTACTTTCGATACGGCTGTTAATTTCAGCCCGTTGTTCCTTGCTCAGGTTTAGCTCGTAGTTCGCGGCCCTTTGCTCGTAGCCCATATAGTAGCCTATTGCCGTTGTTTTGGCAAAGTGGTAAGATTGAGAAGCTCAAAAGATAAGTGGACTTGAGTAAAGCAGGGCGGATTTTAATGGTGCGGCGGGGCAAGACAAAATGATTGAAGGCTATTATCGGGGGGCGCGAGATTTCGGTGTAGAAGTTTTGAACGATGTAGAGGCTATCCAGGCCGCTCATCAGGAGGCCCTCCAGCAAAAAACCGAAGATGGCAAACCGGGCCATTGCGTGCTATGGGTGAACGTACAGAAGCCCACCCAAGACGAATTAGATTGGCTGCAACAAAATTTCAAGTTGCACCCGCTGGTGCTGGAAGACATCGTGCAGCGTGACCAGCGTTCTAAACTGGAAGAATACCAGGATTATATGTTTTTGGTGCTGCATAGCCCGGCGGTAGAGCCACAGAGCGCAGATTTGGAATGGGAAGAACTGCATATTATCATCAGTAAGCATTGGGTGGTGACGGCTCTGGACAAAAATTCCCCGCGTCTGGAACAAGCCATTAAGAAAATAGCTACTTCGGACAGGCTTTTCGAGCGCGGCTTGGGTTCGCTGGTTTATCATTTGTGCGATGGGATTGTGGATGCGTATTTCCCGATTATGGATGATTATGGCGACCAGATGGACGAAGTGGAAGACCTGGTGGTAGATAAACCCGACCACGCGCTGCTAGACCGGATGTTCAAGCTCAAACGCAATCTGGTACAAATGCGCCGTTTTCTTTCGCCACAGCGCGATGTTTTTCGGACATTGTTAGACCGCAGTGATGATTATTTCGACGCACACGCCCGGCCTTATTTTCGGGACATTTACGACCACATGGTGCGGGTGTATGATAGTTTGGATAGTTTGCGCGACCAGGTAGGCAATGCCACCGATTTGTATTTATCGGTAGTCAACAACAATATGAATATGGTGATGAAACGCCTGACCGTTATCACCACGATTTTTATGCCTATCACCTTTGTCACGGGTGTTTTCGGGATGAATTTTGGACATTCGCCCCAAGTAGAAAACGACCCTGGCTGGTTTTTTTGGGCCTGTATCGTGGCTCTAGCAATCATAGCCAGCGTGATGGTTATAACGCTTAGAAGACTTAAATTTATCTAATTCTAAAATAATGCGAAGTATCGAACTACTAAACAAAGTGAATTTAGAAGTTAGCACCAATCCCTCACCGACCTTGCCGGAAGGATTGGTAGCCCGGCTGGAATATAACCTGCCGCCCAACGATTTGCGTCCGCGCGTGGCAATCCTGACGTTGGGTTGCAAGGTCAACTATAGCGAGACCGAGGCGTTGGCCGAGCATTTCCAACAGGCTGGCTACGCTCTGGTTGACCCGGAAGGCAACGACAAGCTGGACGTATTTGTGGTCAATACCTGTACTGTGACGCACGTGGCGGGCAAAAAGTCGCGCCAGATGTTGCGTCGGGCCAAACGCCAGAATCCCCAGGCATTAGTAGTGGCGACGGGCTGCCACGTTTATACCAGCCGGGCTGAAGTTGAAGCGATGGGTGAAGTGGATTTGGTAGTTGGCAAAAGCCAGGAAGAGCAACTAGTGGGGCTAGTTTCGCAACGTCTGAACTACGAATTGAGCTACCGACCCGAACCATCGGCCTGGCTTTTCGCTGGGGATGTTCAACCTACCCCGGTCAATTCTTCGCCACCTACCGCCCACGAGCATTATCGTACACGGGCGATGGTTAAAATTCAAGACGGTTGCAACGCCGGATGCGCTTTTTGTATCGTACCAACAGCGCGAGGCGGGCCGCGCAGTATCGGGATTGATGAGGTAGTAGCTGGCGTGCGGGCGAAGGCGGTGGCGGGCTATCAGGAAGTGGTACTGACAGGCGTGCATTTGGGCAAATATCGTGTGCCGCACCCATCTGACAGCGAAATGCGACCTTTACGTTTGCGGGCTTTGCTGGAGCGGATTTTAAGCGAGATACCTCCCGCTCAATTGCCACGTTTGCGAATAACTTCGCTTGAGCCGCAGGACTATGACCCGACGCTTTTGGAATTATGGCAGCAGCACCCCCGTCTGAACCGACAATTTCATCTAGCTTTACAAGCAGGTTGTGATGCGACGCTGGCTCGGATGCGGCGCGGCTACAACACCGAGAAATTCGCGCGTATCGTAGAGCAAATCCGGCGCGAACTGCCCGATGCTTCGATTACTACCGATATTATCGTGGGCTTTCCAGGCGAGACCGAAGCCGAGTTTGAAGCTACTCTGGACTTTGCTGCCCGCATGGATTTTGCCAAAATTCATGTCTTCCCATTTTCGATACGGCAAGGTACGCTGGCCGCTACCATGCCTGACCAGATAGCCGAGACGGTCAAAAAAGCACGCAGTGAACGCTTGCGGCAGCTGTCTGATGAGCTAAATCGGCAGTGGCGCAGCCAGTTCGTAGGGAAGGTGCGCCCGGTCTTGTGGGAACACCCCGAAATTACACCTGATGGCAAAATTTGGAGCGGCCTGACCGACAACTATATCCGGGTGTATATGCACCTCACCGCCAACAACGAGCTTAATTTTCACAATACCATCACTCCCACGCTGCTTACCGGATTGGCAGGTGCTGGCGATGCCGAAGGTGTCATGGGGTCTTTAGTGGCTGAAGCCGCGTCACTCAGTGGTGAGTCATAAATGTAAACCAGTTCTTTCAGCCTAATCCTGCTGCTTTCGCCAATTTCAACATTTCGTCCAACATTTCCTTGAGGTGAGGACACTTATTGTAGGCAATGTCAGGGTCAAGTGCCTCAAATAGCTCTTTACCATTTACCAGTTTGTTATATCTACGTCTTGTGGCCCTCAAATATGCTTCATTTAGCACTACCGCCGGGTGGTGGTTAAAATTGACAGTTTCTGGTTGAGCTATTCCTCTACGAGCTTTGAGAATTTTTTTAACTTCATTTGGAAATTTAGGATTAGCTGGGTCACTTAGTAACCAGGCTTCGACTTCATGCACTGCAAAAAATTGTCGAAACTTTGCATACAGATTTGGAGATTGGGCCTTAACGTTACTTTCGATGTAGTTTTTGGCCCAGCTATAGCGTTGTTGAGCAGCCGCGTTCGCCACTTCGGGTTGGGATGAATAAAAATTTGGCGGTATGCCATACAGGTCGAGCAAGGCAATCACCGCTATAATCTTATCTTTATCTGGCCCGTTTAAGTAAAAATTGACTTTACCCGGAGTGTCTCTTATAACTGCTGGGCCGTTTTTTAGATTTACGATACGGATGCCAGGGTTTTGTTTAAGCAATCCCTGTTGTACTTTTTTGTCAAACCAGCGTCCGAAAAAACCTTTTAAAGTCTCATCTTCGGTGTCACCTTCAACGAGAAGGACAAACCTCATTCAACGTTCTCCTCTTCATCAAGGGCCATATTTGTAAGCTCACCAGAGCTATATAATTCGCCAAGCGTATATTCTTTTAACCAATAGTGTAGTCGTGCTGGCTCTAAAACTTGAAGTTTTGTTTTGCCTTTAACCCATCTGCTTACCGTAACTGTAGGGCTGCTATCTCTGTCAAAAGCACTCAAAAATTCGCGCGAATTAGTAGTAAAAAATATCTGCCTATGCCGGGCAGCATCACTAGCGAATTCAGCCACGATGCTCGCTGTATAAGGGTGCAGACCTGTTTCGGGTTCGTCAACAGCTGTTAATGAGGGGAATTTCTGCGCTAGATGGGGTGATTCCGGCTTTAGAAACAGCATTAAAAGGAACAAATAACGTAAAGCACCCTCAGATAAAGATGCAACGTCGTTTAAGTGGCGAGAGGTTTTCCAACAAATACCCCAATTATAGATGTGGGAGTATTCGTCCAACAAAAACTCTAAGCTATCGAAGTCATTTCCGAAAGCTGCCCGCATAGCTGAATCAATTTGTGCTTTGAAATCATCAAAAGCTTCATACATCATATAAAGGCGGTTCAAAGAAATTTGGTCAAATATAGGACAGGTTGTTTTCAGACTGGAATAAACGCGCCATTTTTTAAGTTCGTCGGCAAAAGCAAGGAGCGATGAGTAATGCTCATCGTCGAGAAAACTCGCAACGGAAAAAAGTAGCGTTTCCTTGCGGTTAGATAGCTGTTTATTAAGCTGTAAAGGCTCCTGGTTTTGATTGAAAACCGCTGCATAATTTTCTTCTGTTTTAAGTAAAGTTGGCGATTCGACTGCTACATCATTACTTATAAAATGCTGCAATATTTCATTTTCAATACGATAATCATCTTTGTTTTCAGTTCTGACTAAAACAAAAGCATAGACAAAGCTGCTTCTATCGGTAGCTGCTTCTTCGCTTGAAAATCCGGCGGAAGTGGTAAGCTTAAAACAGATTTTTTCAGCTTCGCCGTCCCAAACTAAAGCCTTCATTCCGCCAGCCGCACTAATATACTCTGCCAGTTTGCCCTGAGCAGAGGTGGAAATTAGCTCTAAAGCACGTAATAAACTAGATTTACCGCTACCGTTTCGGCCAATTATTACGTTTAGATCGCCCGGTCTCCAAACAACTTTTTTAAGAGAACGGAAGCCTTCGATTTCTAATTCCAAGATTTTCATTTAGCTCTCCTTGCAACTTTGTAGTTTCTACCCCAATATATTATAACAAATGGGGGAAGATAGCCAATTGGTAGTATTAGTGATTGCCAATAGTGGCGTATGTTGCTACAATTGAGACACGTAACAATATTGGTAACTATTCAACCCTGTGTCGTCTTTTGTAGAAGCAGGTTCTGTCCTTAGAAAGCGATATTTATGAGCAACAAACCAATCCAGCGACGCACTACCAGTCGCATTGACTCCAATAACCCACCACTACGTCCTCAAACCGAACCGGATACCAACGAGGGGGCGCGGCGTGAATTTTTGCGGCTGCGAAGCTGGCAGATGCGCTTTATGTACCTGACATGGTTAGTTTCAGCTATCGCCATTGGTCTTTATTTTGCCCAGCAATTTCTGCTGGCCCAGCTGATGTTAGGGCTGGCGACCCTCGGTCTGCTTGGTTTGTGTTGGATTAGCTATCAGCGTTACAAACGTAACCGTGAACGGCGCGACGAAATTTTGGCGCACCTGGACGTGATGCAGGACGAGCAGTTGCGGGCGGTTTTCAACGAGGCTCGGCAGGAACGCGGTTTGCCACCAGATGAAAAAGATACGACGGGTTACACAGCGATGATGGCCCGCGAACGCGCCCGCATCGCCGCCAAAACGGGGCAGCCAGACCGGGTGGAACGACTACAAGCGAAAGACAAAGGGGCAAACGATGACGGCAAACAATCCTGAACAGCCTGAAAATGCGCCCTTAGACCCGGCTATCGCTCAACTAATCGCCTCTGCCACTGATATTAGGCCGCACGAACAGGAGTCTCAAGTCTATCGTCATCCTCAGCCCAACAACGCTTTCTGGCGGGGCATAGATTGGGTGGGAGGTTTTGCCGCTCCGCTTGGTGGTTTGATTACAGTTATCGCTTTCGGGGTGGGCGTAATTGGAGGGCCGGACTACGCCTGGGTCACTTTCTTTTATTTGTTTAGCTTGATTTTATTTGTAATATTCATACCCGCCTTTTTGCGAAAAGAGCGGCGTGAACGCGAAGCCCGCTATCTCCAGGCACGCGCAGACCAGAACCGCCTCAAAGTAGAAATCGCCCAAATGTTGCTAAACCAGAAAGGCGGTAATAATTAGTGTCACATTTTACTCTGCCACCAAAGCAGCTTCGGTCAGCTTCGCTTCCCGGGCTGCCCCTTGCTCGACTTTTGGCTGTTTAGGACGACCTGGCAAGACCAGCGCAAGTAACAACAATATCACGAAGCCGAGTGTAACAAAGGTAAATACGTCGTTTGTAGCGGCTGTACCAGCCTGGGAAATTAGCTGAACAGGGTCGTGGGAAGTTTGTTGCAAAGTAGCCGCGTGCGAAGCGGTCTGCTGCACTAAAATCGAAGTGACTATTGCTACACCAATCGAGCTAAATAACTGCCTGACTACGCTCAACAGTGAGGTGGCTTTTGCCAAAGCTGCTACTGGAATAACCCGCAAAGCCAGCGTTTGAGCCGGAACGAACAGACCCCCGAAACCCAAACCACGTACAAGCAGCCAGGGCAACAAATCTACCCAACCCATATCGTTAGTAAGCGTAGTCCATCTCCACGTGCCGATAATCAACAAAAAGCTGGCGGCGGCTATCAACCCACGTGGCCCAATCCGATTGTAGAGGCGGCCACTGATGGCTACGCCTGCTACCGAAGCCAGACCTTGTGGCATCATAACCAAACCAGCTTCTGTGGCCGAAAAATGAGGCAGGTGGATCTGCTGCCAAAAAACAGGAATGGCAATTACGCTGCCAAAGAACAAAAGCGAAAATAGATAAACAATCATGTTGCCCATTGCAAAGTCGCGTGCTTTGAACAAACGCAAATCTAGCACCGGGTCGCGGCTAAATCGCAAGGCATAAACCCCAAAAGCTATCACCAACACGATGCCTATAGTCAGTAAAACCCACACCGGCCAGTAACCCCAACCGTAGATGTCGCCACGCGGTTTAGCTTTGCTTTCAGTTCCGGGTTGGGTTTCACTAACAAGGGCGAAAGCATACGTGATGGCTAACACCCCTGAGATACACAGAAACAAACCCAGGAAATCGAAGCCCCGTCGGGCCGCGTTTTGAGTTAGATTGTCTTCTGGCACATTTCGTAATCCCAGAAATACGGCCAGGATACCGATAGGTACGTTGACAAAAAAGATAGATTGCCAACCAAAAGCATCGGTCAAAATACCGCCCAGCGTTGGGCCAATCGCGGGAGCGAACAACACTGGAATAGCTACAATGCTGGTAGCCACGGCCCGTTTTTCGGGTGGGAAAGCTGCATTAGAAATGGTTTGGGCAATCGGGAAAAGAGCACCACCGCCCAAACCCTGCAACACCCGAAACGCTATCAGCAAACCCAAACTTCCGCTCAAACCACACAAAAGCGAACCGAGCGTGAAGAAAATCAGTGAGGCCAGAAACAAACGTTTGACTCCAAAACGCAAGCTCAAATAGCCCGCCACCGGGATAACCGCAGCTTGCGCCAGAAAGTAGCCCGTTATAACCCATTGCACCGAACTAAGGCTGGCTTGAAGCGAGTTTGACATCGGCACCAGAGCTACGTTGATAATGGTCGTGTCCAGCACTGACATGAACAAACCAAATGCGGCGGTTAGGGCAATTACAATACTCGAAGTTTTTTTCACTTCTTAACTCCTCACTTTTTAGGTGTAGGTACACGCTTCGCCTTAAAAAATCAAGTTGTGGCTGCCACAACCTCCTTTAGATGCACCAAAAGACTTTGAAAACGCTCTGACCCTAGCCCATTGGTCACTTGCGCCTGGGCTTTTTCCCACAAAGGCACGGCCTCTTTGAATTTAGCGTAGCCTTGTGGGGTGATGGTTAGTAATCGGGTGCGCTGGTCAACTCCAGCAACGCTTTTGGCCCAGCCTTTTTCTTGCAACACTTTTAAATCGCGGGTCAAGGTCGTGCGATCCATCACCAGTTTTTCGGCCAACTGGCTAATTGTAATCGGTTCGTGAATAGTTAGCCTTGCCAACAAATGAAACTGGCTAATACGTAAGTTACTCTCGCGTAACGCTTCGTCATAAAATTGAGTTAAGACACGCGAAGCCCGACGTACATTTCCACAAGCACAAACTTGTGCGCCTTTGGCAACCCGTTCCAACCAAGCGTGTTCTGGTGTTTCCTTATTACTCAGGGGCATTTCGTTTTCCATAAATGAGAGTATATACACCTATCTTTGGTTTGTCAAGATTTTTTTCAATTATGATAAAATATAGAAAGCAAAAACTTTTTATCTTTTGATTATAAAGACGCGGAGATTTGATGAAGCTATATCTTATCCGGCACGGCGAAAACAAAGCTAACCTGGAGCATATTTTATCCTACAAAGTCGTGGATTACGCTCTGACCCACACAGGCGTAGAGCAAGCGCAGTACCTGGCCGAATGGTTGGCCGACCACCAAATCGTCCGCGTCTATGCCAGTCCACTAAAACGAGCCGCCCAAACCGCTCAAATCGTGTCAGACCGTTTGGATTTGGCCGACGTAACGCTTTTGGAAGAATTGCGGGAATTGAATGTAGGGGCGTTGGATGGTCACAGCGACCTCCGCAGTTGGGAAATCCACGACGACATCGTGCATCGTTGGTTTGAAGGCGATGCGGAGTTGAGTTTTGAGGGTGGCGAAAACCTGTTGCAGTTACAAGCGCGGCTGCGGCGGGCGGTTGAGCAAATCCTGGCAGCAAGCCCTACGCTCACCACCGAGCAGGGAGTAGCAATCGTGGCGCACGGCGGCTTGATTACTTTTGGCTTACCCGCCCTTTGCCCGGCTCTGACTCAGGAAACCTATCGCGTCGGTATGCGGAACACCGCCACTACTATTGTTGAGGTAAACGAGACCCAACTAAGCTGTCTGCATTGGGGTCTAACCGCCCATTTGCCCCTGGAAACCTAAAAGCTATTCCGCTCAAGTAAGCTGTAGGCGGCGCGTCCCCGCGCCCGCCGCGTTGTAAGTCTGTCATCTACTTACTTAGTTGGGTCTTGACAACAAACGAATTCTCCGATATACTTAACTAAGTAGTTAAGTGTGTTTCGATTTTGTTTGAAACAGACAAATGGAAAGGAGTTCGTGATGCTGGATATTTTGCACGAGGTGATTATCGAAGTTGGGCCGGTTAAAGTCTATAAGGCTCTGACCGAACAAGACGGGTTGGCTGGCTGGTGGACTACTAATACTAAAGCCGAACCAAAAGTAGGCGCGGTGGACGAGTTTAGGTTCAGAGGCGGCCAGTTTGTCATAAAAATGGCGGTGGCTGAGTTAGAAGCGGGGAAGAAGGTTTCTTGGAACGTCAAGCAGGGCGCACCCGATTGGGAAGGTACACACGTTACGTGGGATTTGATCCCGGTGGAGCAGGGTACAAAAGTTTTATTCGGCCACCGCGATTACACTTCCACCCAGGGTTCCTTCGCCAGTGCCAGTTACAACTGGGCTGTGTATATTACCAGTCTGAAGGGTTACCTCGAAACCGGAAAAGGATCTCCCAATCCTGATTAGAGAGTTATAAACCGGGAGGGGTAGTTTCTCCCGGTTTTTTGGCTAATTTCTCAAACAAGCCAGCAGATTACTTATTTGCGAGAACGTTCAATAAAAGATTATCACTCGGCCTAATTCTTCGATTGCTGTTTGCCAACCCTGAATGTGCTTCTCGATCATTTTATCCAGCAGAAAGCGGCTGTGAGTCAGTATGACTTCAGTGCCACCGTCCCTTTCCTCAAATTGAACTGTAACCAATGTGTCTTTATCTCCAGTCATTGGAGAAGACCAGGTAAAGGCAAGCTTTTGTGGTTCTACAATCTCCAGGTAAGTTCCAGTAATAGACGAAGTGTGGTGGCTCAGTTGTTGAAAATCGAACCGGAAAGAACCGCCCACTCTCAAATCGAAATAGCCCACAGTTATCTCAATACCAAAAGGTTTGAACCATGCTTCCAACGCTTGTGGGCTAGTCCAGGCTCTAAAAACCTTCAGCCGCGAGATCGGGAAAGTCCGTTTGACCATTACACCTGGGCTGATTTGTAATTTTGATTCACACATTCAAATCCTTTCCGGTTTGATCAGGGTCTTCTAAGAAAGCTGCCAGTGAATCTAACTGGCTCTCCCACAAGTGCTGGTAAAATTCCAGCCATTCAAGAGCCGCTTTTAAGGGTTGAGGGTTGAGGTGTAAATAGTGAGTGCGCCCTTCTTTGATATTGGTAATCAAACCAGCCTTTTGAAGAACTTTAAGATGTTTTGAGATAGCCGGAAGTGACATATCGAAAGGCTCGGCGATTTGCGTTATTGAAGCCTGCCCTTTGCGAAGCTGGTCTAAAATAGTCCGGCGGGTAGGGTCTGACAGAGCCGAAAATATTTTATCCATTTCTAACATACTAGCGTTAACCATAAATAAGCTCTGCCACTGAATTTGTTACGAGATTTGTGTAATCCCAATATTAAACCTGAAATTTATTCCGCAAGCGGCGCAAAAGTACCGTACTGTCGGGCAAAATAAAGTAGGGGTTTGCCCTCAAAGCTTTGGGTGTCTTCTACCAGCCCAATTATTATGGCGTGGTCTCCGCTCAAAAATATCTGGCTGGTCAGACATTCGATATGTACTAATGCTCCAGGTATCAGGGGGACGTGTAGGGTGTGACCATCTTCAAAGGCGGTATTTTCGCTTTTATCCGGGCCTTTGCGAGCAAATAAATCGGCTACTGCCGCTTGCTGGTCACTCAAAAGACTGACCCCAAAAGCCTGGCTGGATACCATCGCTGCATAGCTATCGGCGTTTTGCTGGATGGCAAACATTACCAGCGGCGGATTAAAAGATAAAGTTACGAACGAACTGGCAGTCAGACCGACTATTTTTTGGCTGGCCCGTTCGTAGGCAGCGATAACCGAAACGCTTCCGGCTGCCGCTCTGCCAATTTGCTTGTAACTCTCGCCAGAAATAGGCATTTGGAGTTCCCTTTCTTTAGCTGACCTTATTTGACCCTAATCGTGGCAAGGTCATTCAAAACCATTTCCTTATCTTCAGCCTCGACGATTTGTTCCGCTGCTTCACGTGACAACTTGACATAATGTTCATACTTGTTGGTATTCCCGGCAACAGCCCAGGCACGGGCCATCGCTTCATAGGCAAAAGCTAAATCCCAGTCCCCAATATTATTTTCCTGACAAATTGTCAGACACCGTCCGGCGTGATAAAGGGCTGGTTCAGAACGCTCCAACACGGCATAAACCCGCGCTATCTGCCACTCACCCCGCGCCAGATGAACCTGAGTTCCGACCTCGCCCCAATGATAGCGGGAAGCGTGGGCAGCGTGTAACATGGTGTCGTTTTCGGCGATGGTGCGGTCTGGCTTATCCAGAAATGTCCAAACCAAATTGAACAAATCAATCCCCTGGCGGCGGTCGTCAGGAGTAAGTTGCTTTTCTTCACTCATTGGTTGTTTCCTCAAAAGAATTACATATCATCGCCAATGTCGCTACTGTTGGCGGGTGTGTTGTCCAGTTCGTTCATCACCGCGTCCGGGTCGTCACCTGCTTCGATGCGGCCCATCGCTTCGTCGAACTCCGGCCCCAAATCTTCGCCCATTTCGCGGCCCATCTTCCGCGCCCACCGCGCCATACTCTTAGGATCATCTTCGTCCAAACCCGACATCATCTTGTCGAAGTCATATAATTCCTCGCCTTCGGTGGGGGCTGCTTTCGCCACTGCAAAGCGCGAGAACAAACGGCGCGTATCCGGGCTACCACAACGCGCACATTGCACCGCTAACCCGGTCTTCTGCTCGGCTGCCGCGATACTCCGAAAAAACTGGTTGGTTTTTCGACCACATTTATTACAACGATACTCGTAAATTGGCACTTTGATTGCTCCTAATAAATTACTCCATTTCGGCTTTGGGGTCGGGGGTAGGGTCAGCGTCTGCCGGGTAATCGAAAATAGTATTTACCAGCAACTTAAAACCCGGTAGTATCGCCTCACCGTCCAACTCTTCGCCTTCTACAAACCTTTGTAGCTTGACTCCCTCTTTGTGCCGATAAACATCTACAGTGCGGCTAAAAGGGTTTACAATCCAGACTAAACGCACGCCAGCTTGCTGATAATCTTGGATGCGGGCCTCGGTTTCATAAGGTTTGTCGTTGGGCGAAACGATTTCAATAGCCAAATCAGGCGCAAGGTCAGGATAGCTTCGGAAGCGGATGGGAAGGTGTTCTTGTCTCACAAAGGCAATGTCGGGTTGCCGACCCAATTTCTTGTTATTTTTAGTCTTGTTCCTAAAGCGATACTCCGCACTACTAGCGGTGGCCCGGCCTAGATTTTTGCCTTTGAGGAAAGAATACAACTCTGCACTGATATTGGTCTCGATTATTCCATGTTCAAAGGTAGGCATATCGTCGTCTTCCTCTAGCTCCTCGTCTATAATTTCCGGCGCATATATTTCTATCGTCATTGTTTCCTCCGCCTTATCAGCTTTGCTTTATGATACCTCCAGGTCGCCCGCTTAATTATACCAAATTGTAACCAGGTGTCATACAGAAAGCTCTTTGGGGTGCGCGACAGATTTTACGTTTGACCGCCAACGGTTTTAACTGTTGGCGATTATTGCAGTAATATCAGCGCAGAAATATGCACCACCCACAATAAAAAAGCAGCCAGCATAGGGGCTGACTGCTGATGGCTGCTGGTTGACAGCTATTAAAAATCAGTCGTCGTAGTTTGGATTATCGTAATTGAGCTTGACGTTACAGCTGCGTTGCTGCAAAACCACAGGCGGGCGGGCGGCCTGGCTAAAATCGAAAGCACCCATCATATTGTTGGCGGCTTTGTCCCGATTAGTCATAGTTGGCAAGCCTAGTTCGTCTTCGGCAAAGCGCAACATTGAAGAATACTCGTATTGGGTATGGTCAATGTAACCTTTTTTGGCGAAAGGCGAAATTACCAATAGTGGCACTCGGAAGCCCAAACCGTAGCCATCTACCTGTTGGGGGGCGACGTGGTCATAAAAACCGCCGAAATCATCCCAAGTCAGGAAAACCGCCGTGGAAGCCCAATCCGGCCCTTGCATCAGCGAATTAAGCATCTGCACTGTCCAATCTTCGCCCACACAAACGCTGGCCGGGGCGTGTTCGCTTACCTTACCTGGTGTCACAATCCAGGAAACGGCAGGCAGAGTTCCGGCGGCGGCATCGGTCATAAACTGCTCCGTTGGCACCACAAACTTCCAATCAGGCCCAAACCGGATATGTTTGATAGCATCAAAAGCCGACCAGATATAGCCGCTTGCACCGGACGGCGGCGCATAATAACGCCAGCCATAATTTGCCTTGTCCAGTTCATCGGCCAGCGTCTCGAAATCGAAACAAGCTTCCTGTAAATTCTCCTGTCCCTTGCTATCTTTGACCTGGACTTGCTGGTTGGCAATGTCGCAACCCCAACCTTTAGTAGCGTTGCCCAACGTACCCACATTTTTATCGGTTTTAGGATTGTTTACCGCACCGCCCGATTGCCCGGCCACGGTGTAAAGGTGGTTCGGGAAGCTCGGCCCCATCAAAGACGAAAACATATTGTCACCCAAAACAAAGTTTTGGGCGTACTTCCAGTAGTTGGGAATGTCCGCCTGCTGGAACTGGGTCAGACTGTTGTTGCCATAGGTATCTTTAGGCTTGTTGTCTTTCTGACTCGATATGAGGTTAAACTTATCCATCTTGCCGTTATCATAGGCCATAATCGCACTTTCGGACGAGTGGCTGATGTCAGGAACCTGGTCTGTCTCGTGCTGCAGTGGCACAACCTTGCCCGTCGAATCGGTAGCAGTGGTTGCCCCGTTTGCGCCTGGATACGTGCCGAAATAGTTGTCGAAGGTGCGATTTTCCTTGACAAAAAAGACGATGTGCTTAATCGGGCCGCTCGGCAGATGCCCCGCCACTCCCCCCGTCCCAAGCGCGGGCGTAACTGCCGCAGTTGTGGTTGCCCCTGTAGTGGTGGAACTACTTGTCGTTGCCAAAGCGGTGGTCGTGGCTGCTGAGGTAGGGTTGCTCGTTGTTGCTGCTGCTGAGGTGGACGCATTAGTGGTAGCCGCGCTGGTAGTTGACAAAGCAGAGGCAGTGGTAGCTGCCGACGTGGTAATCGGGGCAGATGTGACTGAACTCTCTCCGCACGCCGTCAACATCCCCACCAAAGCTATCAGCGTCACTGCCAAAAGCGCAATCTGACGCTCACGTATCCAGAATTTAGGTTTTCCCATTAAAATCTCCTTCTTGCCGTTTTTGTCGCTCCTTTTTGTGACTATTTCCGATTTCTATTTGTTCTTATTACACCGCCCCACCCCATTTATTACAGCCAGCTTTTTATTTGCCGCAAACGAAGAAATTATTGGTGCAAAAAAAGCAGCCAGCTTTGGGGCTGACTGCTGATTACTGTCGGCTGACAGCTATTAAAACTTAGCCTGCTTAACCTTCCATCACCATCGCGTGACGTTCCTCGGCTGGTGCGCCTTCGGTCACGGTCACGGTATCCTTTTTGGGTGGGCCAGGCAGTAGCAAGGCTACAAATATCAAGATGCCGGTACTCCAGGTGACAATCGTGAAAACGTCTCTGAGGGCAGGTACTCCCGCCGCCGCCGCCGCCTGTCCGCCCAGTTCTGTCGCCACGTCGGGGGCAGCCGCCTTCAACAAACCAGCCTGATAGTCTGTCGGAGCGTTTGGCCCTTGCAACTGCGCCGGGTTCGCGCCAGGGTGCTGGCTAACATATTGTTGAGTGTAAGCCGCCGCTTTATTCTTATCCAAAACCGCCTGTACAATCCCACCCTGGAAATCCGGGGCAGTTTTGGCCTGCTCCACCGTAATACCTTGATGGCTGCTTAGATATTGCTGCTGGAAAGCTTGACCAGCAGGCTGTCTTAGAGCCGCATTCACCAGGATTGGTTGGGTTTGGGCCGCTGTAGGAGCACTTAATACCGTTTGCGATACAAAAACCGTAGTCAAAACCGCGATTCCAATCGAGCTAAAAATTTGGGCGGTCACGTTGTACAGTGAACTGGCTTTGGGCAAGGCCCGACCTGTCACTGCTGAAAGAGCCAGCGTTTGTACTGGGAAGGCACCCCAACCAAAACCGATACCCCGAATTGCCAAAATCGGGACTAATGACCAGCCATCGCTACTATTATCTAATTGGGTCAACATAAAGCTGCTGATAGTCAGGGCGATCATACCCATAAAAACCAGCCAGCGTGGGCCAATCACATTGTAGAGTCTGCCACCTATGGCAATTGCCACACCTGCCGCCAACCCTTGTGGCATCAAAGCCAGTCCAGTATTGACCGCCGAAAGGTGGGGATAGCGGATGTTCTCAAAGAAGACTGGTAATAGGAAGAAGCTACCAAAGATTACGGCCCGAACCAACCAGGTCACGATACTTGCCATCGTGAAATTGTAAGTCTTGAACAGGCGCAAATCCATCACCGGGTCTTTAGCTACGCGCAACTCGTAGAAGCCAAAGGCCACCAGCAAAGCTACCCCAATACCCATCAAAAACCAAACCAGGCTGTAACCCCAACCATAAATGTCGCCGCGCCCGGTCAAAGGATTGATTGTATCAGGATTGGTTTGACTAACAATCGTGAAAGCATATACAATCGCAATCACACCCACCATCGAAAGCAACAAACCTACTATGTCAAAACCAGCCCGCCGCTCGGCAGGGTCACGCACTTCCTGCACATCCGGCTTCAACACGCGCCAGACCAGGAACAGGGTAACGAAGCCAACTGGCACGTTGACATAAAAAATCCAGTTCCAGCCAGCACTATCCACAATCAAACCACCTATAGTCGGGCCAAAAGCCGGAGCCAGCAGCACTGGAATACCGATGATAGCGGAACTGGCAGCCCGTTCGTTGGGTGGGAAAGCTCCAAAAGCAATCGCAGTCGCTAAGGGGAACAATGCGCCGCCGCCGATGCCTTGCACTACCCGAAAGAAAATTAGCAAACCGATTTGCGGGTTGCCGTTGCCATCTTTTATCAAATCGCTCAGACCGCACAACAAGGAGCCAAGGGTGAATAGAGCCAGACAGAACATAAAAATCTTTTTGATACCGACGCGGTTCGCTAGATAGCCCGCTGCGGGTATCACGGCAGCCTGGGCCAGGAAGTAGGCGGTGATCACCCACTGCACCGAGTTCAAATCGGTATGAAAAGCGTTCGCCATCGGGGTCAAAGCCACGTTGACGATAGTGTTGTCCAACACGGCCATAAACAAGCCGAGAGCCGAAGTCAAAGCCACGGCATACTTGTACTGAATCTTCATTTTGAATTAAATCCTTTTTGTAAAAAACAAACTGCTGGGTCGTGAACCGCGCTGTTCTTATAAATAACGGTTTAAGCTTTAATATAAACGCAGCAATCCATCGGATTGCGCTATGTTTTCTATGCTCCTTGATGGTATCATAAATTAGTTGCTATGTCAACGATTTTTGGGAAAATTCTGGTGAATTTTGCGTTATAAATAAACGGGCTGGAAATTTTCGGCAGTAAAGGCAGGAGCGGACCATTCGACACGGGCCAGAAAATCCAAAATGCGTTGTTCATAGACCTGGCCTAGCTGCTCAAAACCACAGCAATGCGGCAAACCAGTCTGCACCCACAACTCTTTTGGTTCGCGGGCCGCTTGATATAATTCCTGGGCGTTTTCAAGCGGGGTCAGACGGTCAAGTTCGCCGTGTATAATAAATAGAGGACGCGGCGCGATGTGAGCCACGAAATTAACCGGGTCGGCCAGCCGATGGTGATAGCCGAAATGCCCGGCCACCGTCCAGATGGTGAAACGGGCCAGCCAACGGGATAACCAAACTGGCACCCACTTTTGCTTTAGCCGAATATAGGCTGTGACTGAGCTATTGAGCCGGGCAAAGGCACTATCGGCAATCACGGTTTGGACAAGGGGGTTTTCGGCTGCTGCGATGATACCAATGGCCGCGCCCATCGAAAAACCCATATAACCCAGGCGGTTTTCGCCCCGCCCCACCAAATAATCCACCGCGCCGTGAACGTCCATCCGCTCTTGATAGCCAATGGAAACTCCACCGCGCTGGTTGCGCCCGTGACCCCGGAAATCAAACATAAAAATCGAGTAACCTGCCTGCCATAAAAAAGCGGCAATGGACAGCGATGGCTCTTTGCTGCTGACGTGACCATGACCTAAGATAATGGTAGCTTTTGAATTAAGGGCTGGCACAAACCAACCGTGCAAGCGGATTCCGTCGCGGCTATCGAACCAGGTTTCTTCAAAAGGCAGATTGTAATCGGCGGGGGTCCCGTTGCTGGTAGCCTGTGGTGGGTTCGTCACCAGCTTAATCGCCAGATTACGCATATAACCATATATACCTACCCCCGCCAATCCCATCCCAGCCGCCGCCAGGGTCAAGTTTTTCTTGCGCTTTTCCTTACTCATATTTGACTTTCTTATACTAGCAGCAGAGGGGGCGCGGGGACGCGCCGCCTACAATTTATACTGTATTGAAAAATTACTCTGGATGTACTTCTGGCAAAGGCAAGGGTCGGCCTTCAAAACGAGTTTCCAGGACGATGGTGCTGCGTGTGCCTAAAACCCCCTCAACCTCTTGTAAGCTTTCCAGAAAACGGTTAAGGACGCGGGGGCTGGCGGCCCGCACCTTTAACAAAAGGTTGTCGTCCCCAGCAATGCTGTAGCAATCTACGACTTCGGGAAACCGCTCCAGGCTCAACTTTGAGTCGTTGTTGTTGGTGTGAACACTAACGAAAGCGGTCACGGGCATCCCTAACTTTTCGGCATCCAGTTCGGCGGTATAGCCACGAATCAAGCCTTCGCGCTCCAACTTCAAAACTCGCTCCCGCGCTGAACTGACCGTCAACTGTACTCCCTCGGCGAGTTCGGCATAGGTAGCCCGCCCATTTTTTTGTAAAGACTCCAGGATAGCCCGGTCTTTCGCATCTAATTTTGCTTCTGACATTTTATTTTATCAAGCATTGGTTTTAAGGGTTAATAAATAGCTAACCAGGTCGTTGACTTGCTGTTCATTCAAGCTGTTGGCTACCCCCGGCATAATTGGACGATATTCTGGTAAGTGCAAATCGCCAGGGTGTAGCAAGACGTGACGTAGATATTGAGCCGCTGTTACACCGTTTTCGCGCGTAGCTGCCAGGTTGCCCACGTTATCCAGAGTTGGCCCAGCTACGCCACCCGTACCTCGCAACGAGTGACAATTCAGACAGTTTTGTTGAGCAAAAATTGAGCCACCTTTAGCTGCATTGCCAATCGCAATATCTGGTTCAGCTTTGAAGGCTGCCTGGACTGCGGGTTTTTCCTGGGGATTGGTCAGAGCCGAGCCTTCCAATGAACCGCACCCCGCCAATATTCCCATCGTCAGTAGCAAAAACGTTAATCGCTTAAAACTAAATTTGCGTACAAAACTTTTCAAATCAAAAATACTTTCTGTAACCAGGGAATTGTGTTAGTTAAGGTCGTCACCCTGACGAAGGAAGGGTCTGTCGGTGAGTGTACAGCCAAATAACAGATGCTTCACTCCGCGCTTCGCCAGGGCCTCCGTTCAGAATGACAACGCCTAAATATTGATAAACTGGCGAAACTGGGCCAGCCGCGACTTCTTGACTTTGGCAGGTTGCACGAAAGGCCGAGTATAGAGGCGCGGCCCGGCACTGACGAACCAGGCAGTAGCGATACCCAAGAAAGTCGTAACCCAAATCGCCAGGACAATGGGAATACCGGACTGGAAAAGACTGGGCATCAAACGTTTCAGCGCGTCCAAAATATTCAAGCCAACAAAAGGGTGGCCGTCGGGTTGGGTAATTTCGAGCAGGAAGTTGGCATAGGCTACCTGGACTATAAAGTATTGGAGCAGCATACTGAGCAAGGTAAAGGCCACCCCCATAAATTGTTGCCAGATGCTAGATTTGCGCCCCACTCCGATAAAAATCGCTTTGGCAATAAACCAGCCGGGTAACACTGCCAGGAAAGCTTGCAGCCAGTTCCACCAGACCCGATTGATTGAGTCACGCTGCGCCCAAATCAACCAGCCCAACAAAACGGTAATAATTAGGGTAGCTACCGCACCCCAAATCGCTCCCAGTACCAGGTCTGCTCCGGCAGTCCGACGCTGTACCTCGTTTTGCATTTCGGCCAGACATTCGGGGCAAACTACTACCGCCGCTTCAAAATTTAGCCGCTCCTTGCTCACCACCGTGAACTGCTCTGGGTAGTAGGGCTGGTAACAGATGGCACAGGCCAGTTTGCCAGTCAGGTCGTCATCTGGCAGGGTTTCAATTTCGATGTAAGTTGGCTCATCATTATAACTGCTCAAATCCGGGGCGGGGCGTAAGGCTACACTTTGGGAACTGGTGGTAGGGTTGGTGACAAGTGCGGCGGACTGAACAGGTTGAGCAGGGCTGGCTGGAGAATGATAGCCGATGGGCGGCGGCTCATCAAAAATCCCCAAATCTTGCAGACTAACTTCATCTGCCTCGTGGTCAAAGTCAGAGGGGGGCGGATCAGCATTTTCGGGTCGGGACGGGTTGTTGCTTGCCACTGTGACTACCTCCTACGGTAGGTTGGTTAGAAAATTACGAAATAAACGAAAAAACTTGATAATTTCGGCTTTTAGTGACATTATAGCATTATCAACAATCATGGGGCAAAGTTCTGCTCCTTCACGCCGTTACATCTTTTTTATATCACAGGTTGGTAAGAAATTTTAGAGCAAAGGGGCTTAGAAGAAATTGAGTTTCAGACATAAATTGCTGGCTTTATGTTGTATTAGTGTGTTGGTAGGTATGAGCCTGACCACAATTATCGCCCTGGTAGGCATCAATAATCTTAGTCATTCTGCCACTACCCAGGTAGAAAGCGGTCTGACGACAGCCAACCGCGAGTATTTGCAAAATTATATTCGGGCCAACGTCAACCGCACAAATTTATTGTTGGCTAAAGAGATTAGCGATAGCCAAATGTTGACCGCTTATGCCCAAATGCTGGAAGATAATAAAGATAGTTTTGGCCCCTTGCTCAATTCAAATCAGCTACCGACTCTGCTGCGTGATACCCTGAAATTTGACCCTAAAACTGGTACATATCAGACAGAAGTCAGCGACTCCTCGGTAGTGACAGTCATGCCATCGCAAATAGGTGCAGATGGCGGTCAGCTTACAGCCAAATTAGAAAATACCATTAGGCAGACTGCTTTGCTAGATTTACTGTTCCCGCTTATCAAAAAATATAATCCTCAAAAAAACCGTATTGCTTACATTGGGCCACCTGATGAGGTCTATCGGCGGGCTGTTCCCTGGACGGATTATGCGACCTCGTTTGCTCAGGCTTTCCCTCAAAGTTATCGTACTCAAAGTTTGCTAGATTACGAACCACGTGCCAGCCTGCGTCGCAATTGGGAAAGTTGGGGTAGTGACCCTGTAGCCAAAGCCAAACTTGCCACCGAAGTAACCCTGACCCAGCCCTTTGTTGATGCTTTTATTCAACAACCGATTGTGCTTTTTTCTAGTCCGGTTTGGGACCCTAATCGCACCCACGTCCGAGGCGAGGTAGTTTTCGATTGGACAGTCAGCCAGGTGACGGATTTGGTACGCGGCTTGCACATTGCCAATAGCGGTTTTGCTTTTTTGACCCAGGCCGATGGCAACGTCCTGGCTATCAATTCCGAAAACGAAGGGTTGCTAGGACTACACTCCCAAACTCATGTCACCAGTACCGGGCTGAATGTTGTGGAGCGCAATTTAAGCCAGAGTAATGTACCCGCTTTGACTAATTTGCGGATGCCTGGGGACGATAATACCACTTTTAGCGAGGTGCAAATAAATGGTCAGCCTTATCAGTTGGTTTTGCAACGGTTAGCTCCGCTCAATTTTTTGAGTGCTGACGGCAGTAATATTCAACAAAGTTCGTGGACGTTGGGGTTTGTAGTGCCGAAGCAAGAACTGCTGGCTGCTTTGGACAAAACCCAACACGCAATTGACGACAACGCGCGGGGTATCTTTCAGTTCCAGCTGGCTGCAACATTTGTGGCCCTGCTATTGGTAGTGGTGATGGTCTATTTATTGTCGCAACGTATGACTATCTCGCTCCATGCTCTGGCAGTGGCAGTAGGCAAAATGCGCCAGAAAGACTACGATGTGCAGGTCAGGGTAACAACAAAAGACGAGTTTGGCGAAGTGGGGCTGGCTTTCAATGAGATGGCTCTGGCAATCAGCCACTATACTCATCATCTGGAAGCCGAGGTGGAGAAACGTACTTTGCAATTGCGTGATGCCAACCATCAGGTGCTGGAGCTTAACGAACTGCTCAAATCCGAAAATACCCGTCTTAAAGCCGAGGTGGAAGTAACACGCAAGCTCCAGGAAATGATTTTGCCCCGCGAGCAAGAGTTGCGGCTGGTGCAGGGTCTGGACATCGCGGGTTATATGCAACCAGCCGACGAAGTGGGCGGTGATTATTATGATGTGTTGCAGGAAGAGGGCCGGGTGAAAATCGGGATTGGTGACGTGACCGGACACGGCCTGGAAAGCGGGGTGTTGATGTTGATGGTGCAAACGGCGGTACGCACGCTGCTTGCCAGCAACGAAACCAATCCGACTCGTTTCTTGAGTATTTTGAACCACGCTATTTACGATAATGTGCAACGGATGCATAGTGACAAGAATTTGTCGTTGGCCTTATTGGACTACCACAAAGGCAAGGTACTTTTGAGCGGGCAGCACGAAGAAACGATTGTGGTACGAAGTAATGGCGACCTGGAACTGATTGACACCATCAACCTGGGCTTCCCAATTGGCCTGGAAGAAGATATTAGCGCGTTTGTAGGCGAAAAAGAAGTGAACCTGGCCCAGGGCGATTTGATTGTGCTATATACCGATGGCATCACCGAGGCCGAAAATGTGTCGGGTGAGCAATACGGGCTGGCTCGTCTTAGTATAGCAGTCCAGACTTACCGGGGCTGCACGGCTACCGAAATCGAACAGGCCATCATTACTGATTTACGTGATTTTATCGGGACGCAGCAAGTCTATGACGACATTACCTTGCTGGTATTAAAACAAGAGTAAAAGCGACTGAGGCAAATTATTAGAACCGCCAGCACCAAAAGATACTATTTTTGGCGGGCTGCTGCGTTAGGAAAGAGTTGCATCAGTTTGTCATTTATGGCACGATAGCGTCTAAGGTTGTCCCCCATTTTTAAACCTGCTTGATTTCCAGCTTTGGTCGGCTAAAAATCAAAGTTTAGCCTAAAGGACAACCCCTTACTTTTCAAAAAGTGTATAGTAACAAAAAATATTCTGGATAGGAGCAACTTTGTGAAGGGCAACTTAATCGTAGGACAGTCGGGCGGGGCGACGGCGGTTATCAATAGTAGTCTGGCGGGTATTGTGAGCGAGGCGATGGCTAACAGCGAGGTGGGCGAGATTTACGGGATGCTGGACGGAGTGCAGGGCTTGCTGGGCGAAAATATGATAGATTTGCGCCGCCAGTTGAGTAACCCTGCGGCTCTCGAAATGCTCAAACGCACTCCGGCTGCCGCCCTGGGAATGTGCCGGTATAAGCTAAACGAGGCCGAACGCGAACGCCTGCTCAAAACGTTCCAGAAACATAATATTCGGTATTTTTGCTATATCGGCGGCAACGATAGCGCGGACACCTGCCATCGGATGGCGCAAATGGCCCGTGAAAGTGGCTACGAACTTTATGCGGTTGGGGTGCCGAAAACGATTGATAACGATTTACCGGATATGGATCATTGCCCCGGCTACGGCAGCATCGCCCGCTATCTGGCAATCGCTACCCAGGATAGCGGGATTGATACCGAAGCGGCGGCTTTGGTACACCCGGTCAAAATTATCGAAGTGATGGGTCGAAACGCGGGCTGGGTGGCGGCGGCGGCGGCGTTGGGCAAAACCAGCCCTGAACAAGCCCCCCATTTGATATACACGCCCGAACGCGCCCTTGACCCGCAACAGTTTTTGCGCGATGTACGCCACATTTATGCTCTGTACGGTCATTGTGTGGCAGTTATCGGGGAAAACGTCAAAGACCGGGCGGGCAAACCGATGGGGGCGCACGGCGAACCGTTTTTTGTGGATGCGTTTGGGCATAAATATTACCCAGGCCCAGCCAACTTTTTATCGAATTTAGTGATGCGCGAACTTGGTCTGACCTCTCGTTACGACAAACCCGGTACGCTACAACGGATGTCAATGACTTGCGTGAGCGAAACCGACTTGCAGGAAGCTTTTATGGTTGGTCAGGCAGCGGCGCGACTGGCTTTGGCGGGCCAGACCGACAAAATGATCACCCTGGTGCGCCAAAACGGGCCGAACGGCGAATATAGTTGTGTGACAGGTACAACTCCTTTGCTGAATATTGCCAATTCGGAACGCAAGATGCCTGCCAACTATATTAATCAGGAAGGTAACTTTGTGACCCAGGCGTTTCTGGATTACGCCCGCCCTCTGCTTGGTGGCCCCTTGCCCGCCTATTTCCGTTTTGACCGCAAACAGCTAATAACCCATTCATAAACTTTATCTATGAGTCATTGTTAAAAAACTAACAATAAATCCACACAACCTTCGCCTTTGAGGGTTGTTTTTTTCGTGGAAAGTTTTTATAATGAAATTCAGCTTCATCAAAAAAATTTAGCTAAAATAAATGTTGGGTGCTGATGATAAAACTTGAAAAAAGGATAGACACACCCGGTAACAAGGAGGTTACATAAAAAATGCAAACTTTGGACGCAAGGGCTGATGTTAAAACGACTTTGGGACAATTGGAGACAATCGAATTAGGGATTAGTGGTAGCTTGCGGGCAGTTTCGGTGCGGCGCAATCTGTCCGTACCAGCCCTGTACGAAGAAGCTATCCGGCGCGGCGAGGGCGTTTTAGCTCCGGCTGGGCCGCTGGTGGTGGACACAGGCAAACATACGGGGCGTTCGCCCAACGATAAGTTTTTTGTCAAAGAGCCGAGCAGCCAGGAACATATTAATTGGGGCACCACCAACCGCCCCTTCGACCCGGCTAAGTTCGATGCACTGTACGAACGGGTTTTGAATTATATGGAAGAACGCGACGTATTTGTGCAAGATATGTACGTGGTGGCCGACCCGAAATACCGCTTGCCAGTCCGTATCGTTAGCGAGTATGCCTGGCAAGCCCTGTTTGCCAACAACCTTTTTATCAGGCCGTCCGCCGCCGAACGTGAGGATTTTCAACCCCAATTCACGGTTTTAGATGCGGCCCGTTTTGATGCTGACCCCGAACGCGACGGGACGCGCAGCAGCACCTTTATCCTGGTCAATTTCGCCAAAAAGCTGGTGTTGATTGGTGGCACCTGGTACGCAGGGGAAATCAAAAAGAGCGTCTTTACCCTGCTGAATTATTTATTACCGCTCCAAAACGTCCTTTCGATGCACTGTAGCTGCAACGTGGGCCAGCACGATGATGTAGCTTTGTTTTTTGGTTTGAGTGGCACGGGTAAAACTACCCTTTCCGCCGACCCCGAACGCGGTTTGATTGGTGACGACGAAACGGGCTGGGGAGACGATGGCGTGTTCAATTTTGAAGGTGGCTGCTACGCTAAAGTTATCAAGTTGTCCGCCGCTGCCGAGCCGGAGATTTACGCTACTACTCAAATGTTCGGGACGGTGCTGGAAAACGTAGTGTTTGACCCTACCACCCGCGCCCTCAATCTGGATAGCGACAGCAAAACCGAAAACACGCGGGCTGCCTATCCGCTCGACTTTATCCCCAACGTCGTGCCGTCGGGCAAAGGCACTCACCCGAAAACCATCATTATGCTGACGGCAGACGCTTTCGGGGTTTTGCCGCCTATCTCGAAGCTTACGCCCGAACAAGCCGCCTACCATTTTCTGTCGGGCTACACCGCGAAGGTGGCTGGGACGGAAAAAGGCGTGACCGAACCGCAAGCCACCTTTAGCACCTGTTTTGGTGCGCCCTTTATGGTGCATCACCCGTCAGTTTATGCTAAACTTTTGACGGAGAAAATCGCTCGCCACGAAGTCACTTGCTGGCTAGTCAACACTGGCTGGAGCGGTGGACCTTACGGGGTGGGTAGCCGTATGAGCATTAAATATACACGGGCGATGGTGCGGGCGGCCCTGAACGGTTCGCTCAACGGGGTAACTTTTGCACCCGACCCGGTGTTCGGTCTGGCTCTGCCCGCGAGTGTCCCCGATGTGCCTGACGAGGTTTTGCAACCGCGTAACACCTGGCAAGATGGAGCGGCCTACGATGCACAAGCCCTCAAGCTGGCGAATTTGTTCAAGGACAATTTTCAGCAATATGAGCAGTACGTCTCGCCTGCGGTTGCTAAATCCGGCCCGGTGAAATAATATCTCAACGCGGAGGACGCAGAGAAAATCTCAAAAGATGGATTGTACTTACACTTTGATTTCCTCTGTGTCGTCAACTGCTTGCTGCGGTAAAATAGGGTTTATGGATGAATTAGACAAATTGTGCCGGGAAGTGTGGGGCGCGTACCAATATCTACGCGACCATGACCTGACTGCTCAAAGCGGTACTTCCAAGCGTTTGCGGAAGGGAGATACCGCTTCTTTGCGTTTGCGCTTGACCGAAGAATTGCACGAATTGCGGGGCGTGGTGGAAGGGACACATTTCCACGAAGGTTTTGCCCAGGATTTGGTGCTGGAAGGCTACGAGGTTTTGTATTGGGCTTTTCTGACCGCGCTGGCCCAAAATATTACTTACGCCGAACTTGACCCGGTTCGTCAACTTCAGGCTGGTTTCGAGGCCGAAGCATTGAGCCGCCCTGAGTTGTTACCCCACTTTACTTTTTTGATTTCGCAGATAGAAAAAGATAGGGTTGGCCTGGTTGCTTTGACCGTATCCACGCTGGCTCAGGTGGTTTATTTGGTGGGCCACGCCTGCGCCTTAAATGCTATCTCACCAGCCCGTTTGCTTGAACGTGACCGTAGCGAAATGCGTCAGAAAGAGTATTTAGCGGCTTATTGGGCCAGCCTCGTCTCTTAGAAATAATAATATCGTCAAATAAGCGGTAGGCGGCGCGTCCTCGCGCCCTCTATCATCTCAGGCGCACAGACGGTGCGGGCGCGAGAACGCGCCGCCTACAATACACATTCTTATTTGGACAGAATTGAATTAAAACTCGAAGTAGAGGGAGAAATTTTATATGGATTACGATTTGCCCAGCGAAATAGTGGATATGAAGGAAGCCACCCACGATTTCGTTCACACCAGCTTGATACCGCTTGAGCCAGGTTTGGATAAAAGCGGAGTGGTGCCGGAAGCGGCTCTCAAGCAGCTAAAAGATTTGGGTTATTATGGTATCACTGTCCCAACCGAATATGGCGGAATGGGATTAGGTCAAGTAGCTTATTGCACCATTTTGGAAGAATTATCTCAGGCCCACGATGCCTTTACTCACGAATTGGTAATTGCCAATGGGCTTGGTTCATCTGGTCTTTTGCAAAATGGGAACGCGGCTCAGAAAGACCGTTATCTGCCCCGCATTGCGGCGGGCGAAATAATTACGGCCTTCGCTCTCTCCGAACCCCAAGCAGGCAGCGACGCGGCCAATATCCAGACGACAGCCACTAAAGTGCCGGGTGGTTGGAAACTCAACGGTAATAAGCTTTACATAACTAACGCAGCTACCGCCGACCTTTTCACTGTAATTGCCAGCAGTGACCGCGAGAAAAAAGCGCACGGCGGTATTACGGCTTTCCTGGTGGAGCGCAATACGCCTGGTTTTGCGGTGGCCCAAATTTTGGAGACGATGGGTAGCAAACCTTATAATCACGGCGAACTAGTCTTTACCGATTGTTTTGTGCCGGACGAAATGGTGCTAGGCGAAGTGGGCCGGGGCTTCAAAATTGCGATGGAGACGCTGGACGCGGGCCGATTGCACGTAGCTACTTCGGCTTGTGGGGTGGCACAACGCTTGTTGGAAATGAGTATCGAGTGGAGCAAGAACCGGATGGCTTTTGGTCAGCCGATTTCCGCCAACCAGGGTATTCAGTGGATGCTGGCCGACAGTGCCACCGAGCTATACGCCGCCCAACAAATGCTTTATAACGCTTGCTGGCGGTATGACCGGGGCGACAAGGTTAGCAAACAATGTGCGATGACCAAACTTTACGCCACGGAAATGGTTGGCCGCGTGGCAGACCGGGCCGTACAAATTCACGGTGGAATGGGCTATATGCGAGAATTGCCAGTCGAGCGGTTTTATCGAGACGTGCGGGTGATGCGGATTTACGAAGGCACGAGCGAAATTCAGCGCATCGTGATTGCCCGCGAACTGCTCAAAGGCAATTTGAAATAATTAGGGTTCGCGGGTCACGGCTCTTTTGAAGCGGCGCGACGAAAAATAACCTAGAACCAGCAGCAGTATTGCTATTGGCCCGGCAACTATTGGCACAAACACCGCCAAAAGTGCCAGCAGGAAAGCGAGACCATCCTGGAACAGACTTATGACTGGCTTTAAGAGCGTCGCCATTTCTGACGCAAGCAAGGCTGGTTGTAGGTCTTGCCTGACCAGGTGCATGGCTTCGGCTAACGCCACTCCAACCAAAAAGCTAACCCCTTGCGGTAAGTCGGTGGGTGGCACAACCGCCGCGAAAGCCAGACCCCCAGCCAACGGCTGCAAGATTAGGTTGAGGGCGTTATCCAGACGTTCCAGTTGGGGCAATTTATTTAGCAAAACTTCGATGCCTACCAGCAGAGCCAGCACTATGATAGCGGGCCAGCTTGCCAGAAAATCGAAAGGACTGTAGAGGGTCAATTTGTTACCCTTCGCCAACACGCCCATCAGCAAAAGCGGCAAGAAAGCATTAAGACCGCTCGGTATCGCCAGTCCCGCTCCAGCCAGCAATTTTAAGACCAACTAAAAATTTCCCTCTACTTTTGATTTTAGGACTTTCGCTTATAGCACAGCTTGTCATTCTGAGCGGAGCGAAGAATCTGTTCTTTAAGCCGGTTTTCCAAACAGACCCTTCACTGCGTTCAGGGTGATAAGCGAAAGTCCTAGATTTATAAACCGCATCTACATAATTTAGGTGTTGTCCCTAATTAGTAGGGGCGCGTCCCCGCGTCCGCACGGTTTGTACGGTTTGTACGTTGGCAGCATCACGGTGACGCGCCGCCTACAGTTTATTTGAACGGTATTGATTTTAGCACTTTTCGCGGGTTAAAGCCAGGTGCGGTAGTATTAACTACAGACCCCCAACCCTGTCCCTGTTACCATGCACATGACAAACATTTTGTGGGTTTTTCTGTTGTTACAAAAAGTTAGAAGTTAGCGCGGCTAAGACCTGGAAATTCTACGATTGCAGGCGTGAGTCTGCTTTTGAAGGTGGCAAAAGGAGCGGTTATGAGTTCGGTTATTCAGAATGAACAAGTAGAGCAAGAATATACTCGCGCCCGCGACAAAGTTGTTAGGAAGGTTGGCAGCCCAACCACATTGGGAGCGGCTGATAGTGGTAGCAACCCTACTGCGAACAGAGCTACCAAAATTCCTAATCAGGCCACCGCTAAGGCTTTGGAAGAAGATATTCTAGCTCCACGTTTTTACACTACTAACTTTGCAAAGCTTAATAAGTTGATTTTGGATAGCCACAAAGCTGAGTTTGAGCAAATGTTGGGCGAGTTTCGAGAAGATAAGAACAAGGGCCACTTTGTTCCCACATCGGAATTCAAGCTAGATTTCCCGGATTTGCCTCGTGAGGAGTTTGAGGAGTTTTTGCGGCGCAGTTGTTTGGGCGAGTTTAGCGGCTGTCTGCTCTATCGGGAGATTTCGGACAACTCTACCAACCCTATCTTGAAAAACACTTTTCACTACATTACCCGCGACGAAGGCCGCCACGCCAGCTTCTTGACCCACACTATGAAAGATTTGGGCATCGAATTTGACCTGGGCTTTTTGGCAAAGTCCAAGAAGCGTACCTCAATCCCACCCAAGATTATGTTTTACACGGTGTATCTATCCGAAATTATTGGTTATTGGCGGTACATTACCATCTACAACCAGCTTGAGGCGCACCCCGAATACCGCTTCCACCCGATTTTTAAGTGGTTTGGACGTTGGTGCGAGGACGAACATCGGCACGGCCATTTCTTTGCCACTCTGATGAAGTCGCAATCCAAACAGGTGCTCAAAGGCCGTCTCAACCACGCTCTGATTAGGTTTTTCACCCTCTCGGTTTATATGACTATGTTTCTGCGTGATGCCCAGCCCGCTTCGGCCGCGCTTTACCGCAAGATGGGGCTTGACCCGCGTCAATACGATTTGGACGTAATCAAGATGTGCGACGATGAGGCCAGCACGGTTTGGGGCTTTAAGTTCCAGGTGGAACACCCCACTTTTGTGCGCCAGCTAGATATGATGGCCGCCAACAACCGCAAGCTAAACGCCCTCAAAGGCAAAACTGGCCCCAGGGCGCGGCTACAACGAGCGGCGGTTAAGATTAACAACGTCGCCCGCATCGCCCGTTTGTTTGTGATGCCCACCATCAAGGCATAATTCTACCTCCAAAACTTTTAACTTAAATTGTAGTCGGTGCATCTACGCACCGACTACAAAAATCCCCCGTGTGATTATAATCCCGAAACCTTTCAAAGTATGAAGTATGACTCTATATCTATTGACGGAACAATGCCGTCATTACCTCACCTCGCATCGTCCACCTTTTAGGTGGGTGCGGTGCATAATTTTGCAGGCCCACGCAGCACCGATGGTTGAAACCATCGGCAAGTAGACTCTAAACCCACTTTAGTGGGTTTTAATAACCTGATAAATCAAGTTTGGAATCATCTAGCCGATGGTTGAAACCATCGGTGCTGCAATGCAAAAAACTGATGCACACCCCTTTTGTTTTCACGGTTTGACAGGCTCAGATTTTTTAGATATTATATTTAATATCTAAAAAGACAATAAAAATCTGAAAAGGAAGATGTAATGCCTGCTAAAATCAACAAACCTGGCCTGGCGGCTCTGGCCTTTGGACACTTGGCGATTGATATGCAAACCAGTTCGTTGGCGATTATGATACCGTTGTTGCTACTTCATTTCAAGCTCGATTATGCGGCGGCGGCTCTAATTATTACTGTCAACAGCATCACTTCTTACGCTTTGCAACCGTTTTTTGGCCTGCTGAGTGACCGTAAACCGTTGCCCTGGTTGCTCCCATTAGGGTGTCTATTAGCGGCGGGCGGGATGGTTTCGGTCTTATTTATGCCAAGCTATCCCCTGGTGTTGCTGGCGGTAATAGTTAGCGGGATGGGTGCGGCGATTTATCACCCCGAAGGTTCGCGCAATGCCAACTATGTGAGCGGGGCGAACAAGGCTACTGCCATGTCGCTTTTTTTCTTTAGTGGCAATCTAGGTCAGGCTTTGGGGCCGATTACCTTGACAATACTGCTAGGATTGGCAGGTACAAACGGTAGCCTGGGGATGTTGCTGCCGGGTCTGGTCGGGTTCGGACTGTTGTGGCTTTTGCTGCCGCTCTATAGAGGGCTGGCACAAGCCCGCCGCGCACGTCCGGTTATTAAAACCAATCCTGCACCGGGTCATCGGCGTACTCTTTTGGGTTTGTTAGCTATGCTTCTTTCGATTATCAGCTTGCGGGCGATGATTCAAACCGGGCTGCTTACTTTTATCCCGCTTTACTTCGCCACCCTGCCAGACTACAATAAAGGCTACGTGGCTACGCTGTTGTCGGTTTTTGTGCTGGCCGGTGCAGTCGGGACACTATCCGGCGGGCCACTGGCTGACAGGTTTGGGCAAAAAAATGTGATGGTCGGCTCACTAGCGTTGGTGTTGCCTTTGCTGTTGGTTTTCCTCAACACGCAGGGCGCAATTCAGATGATTTCGCTCGGTCTAGCTGGCACTACCTTGACAGCAGCTTCGTCATTGACTGTCGTAATGGCCCAGGATACTTTGCCCAACAGCATCGGTCTGGCGACGGGCTTAACCCTCGGTCTCGGTTTCGGGGCGGGTGGTCTCGGCACATCAGCTTTGGGTAAATACGCCGACAGCTTTGGGCTTTCCCAGGCGATGCTAATTTTGGTTTTGCTACCCATTCCCATCGTGCTTCTAAGCTTGTGGTTGCCGTCCAAACGAGTGGCTGGTCAGCAGAGTCAGGCCACTCCGGTTGAACTGACCGCCCCAACTACCGAAGGGTCGAAGGCTTAATAATGAATGAACCTGTAAGATTTCAACTCAAACGCGAATACATCGTGGAACGGCTGCGGAACGCAATTGCCAGTGGTGAACTAAAACCAGGCCAGAAGTTACGCCAGGAAGAACTTGCGGCCCGTTTTGAGATTAGTAGTACGCCCGTGCGCGAGGCTTTACGCAAGTTGGAGGCGGAGGGGTTGGTCACGTCTGTCGCGCATCAAGGAGTTTATGTATCCCGGCCTTCGTCGGAGGAAATCCAGGAACGTTATCGGTTGCGGGCTTTGCTGGAGGCTTATGCCGCCCAGGAAGCGGTCAACAATTTATCAGCCGAACCAACCCGTCGCCTCCAGGTGATGGCTGAACTACGCCAGTATCAGCAAGCATTGATTGTGGCTATTGAGGCCGGACGCAAAGACGAAGCGGTACAGCACAATGCCGCTTTGCATCTACGTTTGTATGACGAAGCTCGTTCGCCGCTTTTGCGGCAGATGATTTTGGATTTGTGGAAATATGGCTATCCCTACAACAGTTTGTGGCTTGTACCAGGGCGGGCGGAGCAGGCCCAAATCGAACACGAAAAGCTACTGGTCGCTATCGAGGCGGGAAAAGCGGAAGCAGCTGCCCAGATTATGCGCGAACATATAGAATTATCCAGTCAGGTTTTGGTTGAATATTTTCAAAGCGTGGGTAATACTGAAAACTAACTGTTGCTGGCTACTTGATCGAGCGTCCTGCCCCACCAATACCGCCGCTACTACGCTTTAATTTTTTATCAGAGGATTTTCCGCCTTCCGGTTGCTGGCTATCCCCTTGTGGACCGACTGCTTCTAACACCTGGCTGTCGGCTGTTGGCTGTCGGCTGTCTAACTGATTGCTATCTGCTGTCCTAATATCTGCTGGTTGGCTGTCCGGCTGACGGCTGCCTATTGCCGACTGCCGACTGCTAATTGATGGCTCAGGTAGGGCGGCAATTTCGGGTGTGACTGGCGTAACTACAATACTTTCGCCAGGTATGTTCGCATTGGTAGGGCGATTGGAGTCTGGATAGTTGACGCGCGGGTGGTACATATCGTTCAGTACCTTAATGTAGATTAGCCGAATCTCCTCAATGTCACGCAAAGTCAAATTACATTCGTCCAACTGGTGGTCGTTGAGGCGGTCATCAACAATCTTGTTTACGACGGCGGCGATGCTGGTTTTTTTAAGATTAGGATCGGGGTTGGGCGAACCGGGAACGGGCGAACTAGCCCCCGTCTGGATGCGGCCAGCCTGGACGTTGGCCCGCACCGCCGCCTCGCAGCCATCGGCCAGCATCACAATGGCGGCGATTTTGGTTTGAGGTTTGGGGCCGGGATAGCGGAAATCTAGCTCGTTTACGTCCAACCCCATCCCGACAGCTTTGTTATAAAAGAAAGAAACCATACAAGTGCCGTGATGTTGGTGGATAATATCAATCACACGGCGTGGCAACTTGTTTTTGCGGGCCAGTTCCACTCCGTCCTCCACGTGCGCCCGAATAATTTTGGCACTTTCGCGCGGGTCTAGCGTATCGTGGATATTGGGGCCGCTACCCTGGTTGTCAATAAAGAAGCCGGGACGGGCCAGCTTGCCAATGTCGTGGTAGTATGCACCCACACGGGCCAGCAAAGCCTCACCCGCGATTTGTTCGGCGGCTTGCTCGGCCAGATTGCTAACCATCACGCTATGATGATAGGTGCCGGGAGCTTCGCGCATCAAACGACGCAGCAGGGGCTGGTTGGGGTGAGCCAGTTCCAGCAGACTTAAAACGGTTGTTACGCCGAAGAATTTGCCCAACACACTAAACGAAAAGAAAGCCAGACTGGTCGAAATCAAAGCGTTAGCCGCACACGCACCCAATAGCAAACCGAAGGTCAGCAAATCCAGGGTGTGATTGACTAAGGTGAAGCACAAAGCTACCACAAACTGCGCTGCGGCAATGGCCGCGCCCGCATAGGCAAAAATAACAGTACGTTCGGCTTTCCAGACAATCAGCGCACCGGCAGTGCCACCCGCGAACACCACTGCTGTCAATTCCGAAGATTGGCCCACGTATCCAGCCAGCAAAGCCAGTAGCATAGTCATAAACACGGCGAGATTAATATCGAAAAGGGCGGTCAGCAGCAACGAAATAGTGGCAAGTGGCACCAAAAAGGGGCGCAAAGTGTGGTCAGCTGGGTCGCTAACCGCAATCCGAATAGCCGCCGCCGAAATTACCAGCAGCAAGCCCAGAAAGGTCAAAATACGCGGGTGTCCCCACACTTGATTAAACAGCAGCGAAAAATAACTGAGCAACAAAACCAGCAGCGTCGCCACCACGCCCACCGTGCCGATGGTGCTTTGCCAACTAAACACGCCCGCCTGGGAACTGAATTGGGCCACTTCTTCGGCTTGTAATGGTGTAATCACCTCGCCCTGCCGCACAATGTCCTGGCTTTTCTTGAGGGTTTGCTGGACAGGTGCAACTTGCTGGCGGGCATCTGACTGGCGTTGTTGGGTAGCAACCAGGTCGAGCGGGCTGTTTTCGGCCAGATATGGCGTAACCAGGCTCACTACAATTTTGCGTTGGGTTGCGCTGAGGCGGGCAAAGGGCAGGCTGAAATTCCAGGGATTGGTGATGGCCTCGTTGAACCGCTTGGTTTCGTTGCTCAACTGACCTGGGTGAATATCCCGCGCCATCACCAGACCATAGGTCTCAATAGATTGTTGGTTTACGTCGCTCCACTCGGTATTGTTGAGGCTTAGAATGGTGTGGATTTGCTCAATAGTCAGGTGAGCCAATTGCACATCTTCGTTGCTACTAAGGTTATAGCTGGACACTCCAAAAACATCGGGTTGCAAACGGGCCGTGTTCAGAGTATTTAGCAACTGGTTCAGACGTTCGCGGTTGGTAGTAACTAATTGTTGGTCGTGCTGATAGACATTATTGACGGGGCTGCTGGCGGCTTCGTCCTGGGCCTTTTTGGTCAAGAGGGGGCTGGTATAGCTTAAATCTTTGGGTGCAACCAGCGACTCGGCGGCTACTTCGCCCGCTTTCTGCTTATAGATGCTGGCGTTACCGCTTTGCCAGGTGAGCAAGAAGCTGATAGCCGCCAGACAAATAAAGGCGAACGCCGTCACCACTACATAACGCCGCCAACGCGACCAATCGAGCCTCGTCAGGGCCGCCAGGTTCAGACGGCGTTTGGGTGGTTTGCGCTTGTTACCGCTATTTTTGCCAGGGCCAATCGGCGCGACAGTTTGAGGCGCGGGCGGTAGCTCGTCGGCAAGCCTTGCTTTTTGCAAACCATAACCGCTACTATCGGCAGCCTCACCAGAATTTTCCGGCTTCAAATCATTGCCCCTTTTCTGCCTGGAACCAAACATTGGTTTGTCCATTCTGGCTGCTCACTTCTTGCAGCCCCTCGCTTGCTTTCGGCTTCCCCTAGATTTTTGGCAACAGAAGATGCTTGGTGTCTTTGTTTATATAACGCAGCCAAAGCCAGAGTGTTATAGCGGGTTTTGAGCCTGTGCTTGCTTGATTCTACTCCAATCCCACCCGTTTTGCAATATAGAAAATTTTAGTCAGTAGCAACCCTGGTTGCCCTGAAAGAGGGGCTGTGCTATAATAACCGATGGCTTTCCTGCCAATATTGTGCGCGGAAGCTATTTCACAAACACTAATAGCACGCTTCTTGACCAAACGATTCGTGTTTCCTGTTTTGTTAATGGGAAATTATCGTGTGGAATGACGGAAGCGGAAGATTAACGAAGTTCAGAAAGGAATTTTGAAATTCAATGGCAACTACGATTGCTCAAGCTCCGGCAGAGGTTCAATCTGCCCTGGCCGACGCTAACCCGACTCCAGTTTCCCGTCCTTTGATGACCCTTGACCGCAGCCTGCCCGCGCCTCAACTGATGCGCTCCTTGTTGGAAGCAGGTGTACACTTTGGACATCAAACCAAACGCTGGAATCCTAAAATGCGCCCTTATATCTTTACCGAGCGCAACGGTGTCCATATCATAGACCTGGCTCAAACCGTGACCGGTTTACACGATGCCGCCGCTTTTGTCACCGAACTGGCTACCCAGGGCGGGCGATTGATGATGGTGGGTACGAAGAAACAGGCCCAGGACGTGATCGCTGAGGAATCGGCTCGTTGTGGTCAGTTTTATGTCAACAAACGTTGGCCTGGTGGTCTTTTGACCAACTTTGTGACCATTCGCCAGCGTCTGCGTTACCTCAGCGAATTGGAAGCGCGGCAAGCGCGGGGCGAGTTCGAGCAACTGCCCAAGAAGGAAGTTAAGAAGCTGACCGATGAGATGTTCAAGCTGACCGAAGTGTTGGGTGGAATCAAGAATATGCACGACATTCCCAGTGCGGTTTTCGTGATTGACCCACACAAGGAACGTATCGCTATGCTGGAAGCTTTGCGGTTGGAAATCCCGGTTATTGCGATTGCCGATACGAATGCTGACCCAGATGAGATTGATTATGTCGTGCCGGGCAACGATGATGCGATCAGGGCTATTAAGATTGTCAGCGCGTGGCTGGCCGATGCCTATATCGAGGGTGTCAACCAGCGCGAGGCGATGCGGGCCGAACAGATGATGAGCCAGCAAGAAACCGAAGGCCGCGAACCACGTGGAGAGAACCGCGAAGGTCGGGGAGATCGAGACCGAGGCGACAATCGTGGCGGTGGTCGTGACAATCGCGGCGGCGGTGGTGGTCGTGACAATCGTGGTGGCGGCGGCGGTGGTGGTCGTGATAACCGCAACGCTCCGGCAGCCCAGCCGCAGTCCGCTCCCGCAGAATAATAAAAGTAGGAGGGGCTTTGCCAGCCGATAGTTCCCGAACTATTGTCTGCATAGTCGCCTCCTACGTGCATAGACTAAAACATAAGGAGAAAAGCAGTGGAAGTTACCGCTCAGGCAGTGAAAGACCTCCGCGAAAAGACCGGCGCAGGTTTCAAGGATTGCCAAAACGCTCTGCGCGAAACTAACGGCGATGTTAAGGCCGCTATGGGCTGGCTTAACGAGCGTGGTCTGAAAAAGGCCGAAAAAGTGACTGGACGCGAAGCCAAGCAAGGTTTGATTGTTAGCTATGTGCATCAAGATCGTATCGGCGCGTTAGTAGAAATCAGTTGTGAGACCGATTTTGTGGCTCGCACCGAGGATTTTCAGACCTTAGCCAAATCTATCGCTCAACAGGTAGCTGCCGTTGGCCCGACCTATGTGACGATTAGCGACGTACCGTCGGAAGTTGTGAGCGAGAAGCAGGAAGAAATGGACGAAGCTGGCCTCAAACGTTGGTACGAGGAGAGCGTTTTGATGGAGCAGGCTCTTATCCGCGACCCTAAACAAAAAGTTTCTGACCTGATCGTGCAGGCTAAAGCTAAATTGGGCGAAAACATTTTGGTGCGCCGCTTTACCCGCTACGAATTGGGTAAATAGTAGATTATTAACTCATTCTAAAGACATAAATAGATGAGTGGCTTGCACTGTGTCGTTCTGGCATAGGGTAGGGCCACTCAATTTTGTGTTAGGGCTTTTTTAGGGTATAATGCTTGAAAGGAAATTTTAGCCGTCGCTACACTTACGTCCGCAACAAAAGTTCAGCCTGTGCGTTTTAGCATTTAGTCTGGTAACATCAGTATCAAGCGGCTCAAATTGGGACACCAGACAGAAACTGTATAACGGAGGGTGAATGTCGAAGCCGGTTTATAAACGAGTCCTTTTGAAATTGAGCGGCGAAGCTTTGATGGGCGATCTGCCTTACGGGATTGACCCTAAAGTAGCTCAGGCATTAGCTACTAAAATTCGCAATGTCCACGAGATGGGCGTGCAGGTGGCAGTAGTGGTGGGTGGCGGTAACATCTGGCGGGGTTTGCAGGCCAGTTCCAAAGGGATGGATCGGGCTGGGGCAGACTACATGGGGATGTTGGCAACGGTGATGAACGGCCTGGCTTTGCAAGACGCGCTCGAAAGTTGCGGCGTGATGACCAGGGTGATGACAGCTATCGAGATGCACCAGATTGCCGAACCATACATCCGGCGGCGGGCTATCCGTCACCTGGAAAAAGGTCGCATAGTGATTATGGCGGGCGGAGCGGGTTTGCCCTACTTCACCACCGATACTACGGCGGCGCTGCGTTCGATGGAAATTGGGGCCGAGGTCATTCTGATGGAAAAAAACCAGGTGGACGGTATCTACGACTCCGACCCGCGCAAGAACCCGAATGCTGTCCGTTTTGATGAACTTACCTATATAGAAGCGATTAACCTGGGCTTGCGGGTGATGGATAGCACTGCACTGGCACTTTGTATGGAAAACAAAATGAAGCTGATAGTGCTAAATATGGATGATGGGAACCTGGAAAGAGCGATTTCGGGAGAGCGTATTGGCACGCTGGTAAGCTAAAGTTCTAAGTGGGAAGGATTTATAAAACTATGGTAGATGATGTTTTAGCCGAAGCTGAGTCTAAAATGAAAAAGGCTTTGGAAGCTTTGCAACGCGAAATGCAATCTATACGCACGGGCCGGGCTTCGACTGCCCTGATTGAGCATATCCGGGTTGAGTATTACGGGAATAATACGCCGCTCAACCAGCTGGCTACGTTATCCGCCCCCGAAGCGCGTTTGCTAATGGTGCAACCCTGGGATAAAGCAGCGATGGGGCCGATTGAGAAGGCTATTCAAAAGTCCGACCTCAACCTGACTACTAACAACGACGGCAAAGTTATTCGCATCCCCATCGCCCCCCTCACCGAGCAACGCCGCAAAGAGTTTGTGAAAGTGGTCAAAACAAAGGTTGAAGACGCTAAAGTGGCAATTCGTAATGTGCGCCGCGACAATATGGGCAACCTCAAAGAATTGTTGCAGGAAAAGCTTATCAACGAAGATGAGGAGAAGCGGGCGCATGAGCGTATCCAGCAACTGACTGACAAGAATATCCGCGAAGCTGAGGGCATCGGTCAACACAAAGAGCAAGAAATTTTAGAGGTGTAAAAAATCAGCATGATTAACTTCAAAAGAGCCAATACTAAAACTGATCTAGCCCGCGCTGCTGTTTCGTCGCAAGCAAACCCGGCTGAATTGCTTGACCCGCAGCGTATACCTCGCCACGTAGCGATTATTATGGACGGCAACGGACGCTGGGCTAAAGAGCGCGGCTTGCCTAGAATTGCTGGACATCGGGCCGGTACGGAAAACATCCGGCGTATTGTGGAAAGTTGTAGCCGCTTAGGGGTGCGTCACCTTAGCTTATACGCCTTTTCAACCGAAAACTGGGGGCGACCCGAAGATGAGGTTAGGGGACTGCTGACTATTTTGAGCGAATATATCGAACGCGAAACGCCCAAGCTTCACGCCGAGGGGGTACGTATCAACCACCTGGGCCGTCTGGACGGCTTGAGCGGACATTTGCGCCGGGCTATCGAACGAGCGTGTGAAAAAACCGCCAAAAACGAAAAGCTGACCCTTAATGTCTGTTACAACTACGGTGGGCGTTTGGAAATTGTAGATGCAGTGCGCCGGATTGTAGCCGAAGGAATTGCGCCCGAAAAGATTGACGAGGCTATGATTAGCCGCTATCTATATGTCACCGACTCCCCCGACCCGGATTTGATTATTCGCACGGCAGGTGAGCAGCGTTTGAGCAACTTCTTGATCTGGCAGGCCGCCTACAGCGAATATTGGTTCACGCCGCTTTACTGGCCCGATTTTGGCAAAGACGAATTTTTGCAATCGTTGGTGGATTACGGCACGCGCCTACGTAAATTCGGCAAAACGCCGGAACAAGTTAGCTCAAAATAGCCTTATGGCAAAAACACTGCGAATTTTGGTAACAGGTGGGGGAACTGGCGGCCACGTCAGCCCCGCTCTGGCAACCGTGCGCGAACTTTCCCAAATGGCTCAAGCCCCTGATAGCGATTGGCAGCCACTTTTCCGTTATATTGGCAGCAAACACGGCATCGAAAAGCGGCTGGCTCAGGAAGCTGGCCTTAATTTTGTGGGTGTGGAGACAGGCAAACTACGCCGGGCTTTTAGGCTACGCGATTACTTCAGCCGGGCCAATATTTTAGACGCGCTGCGTGTACCAGTCGGTGTTATGCAGTCGTTACTACAAGTTATTCGTTTCCGGCCACACGTGGTTCTCAGCACGGGGGGTTACGTCTGTGTGCCACCCGTGCTTGCCGCCTGGCTGTTGCGCGTGCCAATTGTGACCCACGAACAGACCGTGCAGATTGGTCTGGCGAACCGCATCGCTGCTCGTTTTGCCACACGCATCGCACTAAGTTTTGAAGGAGCTAGTGCGGAATTACCCGCCCGTTTGCGCCCAAAAGCTTTTGTAAGTGGCAATCCAGTACGCGAAGCAATTTTTGGCGGCCAGCCAGACCGCGCTCTGGCTTTTTGCGGTTTCGACCCCTCCGCTAACGCTTTGCCAACCATTTATGTGACGGGTGGAGCGCAAGGCGCACGTATCATCAACCGGGCTATCGAAGAAATTCTGCCTGATTTACTTCAAATTTGTCGTATTGTGCATCAATGCGGCCAGCAACCTGCCGATGGCGAACAAGATTATGACCGCCTTTCTAGCCAGGCTGCCCAACTGCCACCCGCGTTGCATCGCCGCTACTTTCTGACCCGCTTTGTGGGGGCGGAAATTGCCGATATTTTTGCGCTGGCCGCTTTGGTTGTCAGCCGGAGCGGGGCGGGTACTGTCACCGAAGTATCGGCGTTGGGCAAACCAGCCTTGTTTGTGCCTTTGATACCAACTGGGGGCGACGAGCAAACCAAAAATGCCCAGCGTAGCCAGCAAGCCGGGGCTGCGGTTATTATCAGCCAAAAGGAGCTAAACGGAGCCAGCCTTCTTAGTGAACTTAGCACCCTTTTGGCAGACCCTGCCCGGCTTGCCGAAATGGGACGCTCTGCCCTCACTTTAGCCCGACCACAAGCCGCCCACGATTTGGCCCAAGCCGTACTTGCAATAGCTAAAAAATAGTGACTACTCAGGTATTGTCATTCCTCGCTCGTACCTCGCTCGGAATTTGTTGCTACAAACTCGTAAAATCATAACCAAGTCTCAAAACTTTACCAACAGATTCCTCACTTCGCAAAGCCTTCATTCGGAATGACAGGCTGAATAGTTACAAAAAATAAGGTAAAACAGGAGAAAATATTATGCGTATCACAAAATATATCCATTCGTGTTTGTTGCTGGAGGAGGCAGGCGAAAAACTGCTATTTGATCCTGGAAAATTTTCATTCGTGGAAGGACTGGTCAAGCCTGACATTTTCGGCGATGTTTCGACCATTGTGGTTACACATTCTCATCCTGACCACGTTGATATTGAGATATTGAAGCAAATCGTAACTCAAAGTAATGCAACGGTAGTGGCAAACAGTCAGGTCGCATCTAAATTGCAAGCACAACAAATAGACGTAACAGTGTTGGAGTCAGGTGTGGGGCAATTCGGAGCTTTTACCCTACAAGCCATTCCAGCCCAGCACGCCGCAATTCTGGCTAACGAATTACCTCATAATACGGCGTTTTTGGTCAATGGGCGGGTGTTGAACCCAGGCGACTCTTTCAATGCAGCGTTGCAGGAGTTTCAAGGCATCGAACTACTGATTTTGCCCGTGATGGCTCCCTGGCTGACCGAACTAGCCGCCGCCGACTTCGCCAGCAAGCTAAAGCCGCAACAGGTACTGCCCGTTCACGACGGCTACGCCAAAGCTTTCTTCTTGAAGCAACGCTACGAAGCTTACGGCCCATATTTTGAAAAGTTAAATATCGTATTCCACCCACTAGCAGAGCCAGGTGCGTCCATAAATTTGTGAAAGAATCAGAGGAGCATCTCGAAAATTAGGGACTTTGCCCCATTTAGCACTCCGGTATAATTACTCCAGGTTTCCCAGGCAACAATACGGCTAGCTGTGTAGCTGGCTTAAATCATTTTAAAAACCAGTAGCTGTCCGACGGCCTGGAAATCATCACTTCACAATGTCAGATTGTTAATAAGTTGTTAAGGCTTAACAACTTATTAACAAGTTGCCCATACTTATGGTATAATCGCCTTCGTTACTGGCTGTCGTCGGGCCAGCCAATTATTAAATTGTGAAGAAGGCGATTGAAATGTATAAATTCGGAAGTTCTGGCTTAACGTGGGCTAAACTTGTTAATCTTGCGCTCTGTTTGCTGCTAATGACGTGGGTGCTAGTAGCTTGTGCTGAGAGTGGTCCATCGAATGATATTATCACACCCTCATCCCTTTCTACCCTGTCCCCCACTTATACACCCGTCCCAGCCACAATTCAGCCCAACTATCCGGCGGGTCAGTTTGGAGCCACCAACGTTACGGCGGAATTGACTGGTGGCGGCTCAACACGGCTCGAACCAGCTTTTGCCCAATGGTTACCACTTTACAAAAAGGTTGCCCCGAACCTTAAAGTCAACTTCCAAACCACCAATAGTGGTAATGGCCGCTCTGCGCTGCTGGGTACGCCTGTTCCCACCCCTGCTTCTGGTATCAAGCCAATAGTACCAATTGATTTCGCTGGGTCGGACGTAGCCTTCAAAGAACAAGAGCTTTTGGGCATCGGCAATAGTGGCAAAAGCCCGCCCGTACATATTCCGATGTTGCTGGGCGCGGTAGTAGTGGCTTATCATCTGAATGGCTTCCAGGCCGAATTACGTATGAGCGGGTCAACTATAGCTAATATCTTTTTGGGAAAAATTAAAACCTGGAACGATCCGCAAATTCTGGCAGACAACCCCGGTCTCACCACTTTGCCAAACAAACCCATTATAGTCACTATTCGAGACCGTAAAAGCAGTGGTAGCGGCACCGCCGATACTTTTTCGCGCTATTTGGCGACGGTTAGCCCCGAAGCCAGAGACAAAGTAGGTGTGAGTAGCGCACCCAACTGGCCGGAGTTTGGGCAGGTGCAAGGGGCGGATGGCGCAACCGTTTCCAAAATCATGAGCAGCACCGATAGTACGATCGGATTTCTTGACCAGGAGCAAGCCGATGCCCAAAACTTGCCCTACGTCAGTATCCGCAACCAGGGCGGGCGTTATGTCCAGCCCGTGCCTGCTACCCTCACAGCGGCGGCCCAGGGCTTTGCTATTCCTGACGATTTTCGGGCTATTTTAATCAACGCCGAAGGTATCAATGCTTATCCGATGGTAGGCATCACCTATATCATAGTGTGGAAAGACCTGAAAGATATGCCTGCCGCGTCGCTGGAAAAAGCCCAGGGGCTGGCTAATTTCTTGTGGTGGGCCTTGCACGATGGGCAAAACTCGCTGTCCAAACCGTTTGCTCAGTTGCCAGCTTCGCTCGTGCAACGTTTAGAAACTCTTTTTGTGGGCAGCGATACCGCCCACCAGCTACAATATAACGGCAAACCTGTGCTGAACCCAATCAAGTAAAACGCTTTTCAAGCTGCCTATTTTTTCACATCATAGTGAGGCCGCCATCAACCGTCAGGACGTGACCAGTGATATAGGCTGCCGCGTCGCTTGCCAGGAATGCTACCGCTTTGGCAATGTCTTCCGGTTTGCCAAAGCGTTCGAGTGGAATCTGGTTCATCACCTTTTGCTTGAGGTCTGCCGTCAGCACGTTGGTCATATCGGTTTCAATAAAACCAGGTGCAACCGCGTTAACTGTGATACTGCGACTGGCTACTTCGCGGGCCAATGCCTTTGTAAAGCCAATCAAACCAGCTTTGGCCGCACTATAATTGGACTGCCCGCCGCTTCCTGACAAGCCCGACACCGACGTGATGTTGATAATACGCCCTGACCGCTGTTTAAGCATCGGGCGCATTACGGCTTTGGCACAGTTGTACGCCCCTTTGAGGTTGGTATCCAGCACGGCATCCCAATCGCCCTCGCTCATCTGCATCAACAGCTTGTCCCGCGTGATACCAGCATTGTTGACCAAAATATCTATCCGGCCCAGGCTCTTGACTACGCCCTCTATCAAACGAGCCGCCTCTGCTGTAACCGCCACGTCCGCCTGTATAATTTGAGCCTGACCACCTGCTGCAATGATAGCTTCGGCGACAGCCCCAGCTTCGGCAGTATTTTGGTTGTAATTGATAACTACCTGCGCCCCTTGCCGGGCCAGTTCGAGCGCAATAGCCCGCCCGATACCCCGCGACCCACCGGTGACCACCGCAATCTTAGCTTCCAGGCTCATTTTAATATTTCCTCGCTGCTCAAAACTTCCACGTCGCGCTCAATCCGCTTGACCAGGCCACCCAATACTTTGCCCGGCCCAATTTCTACAAAGCGGCGCACCCCGCCCCGGTGCATTGTCCGCACCGAGTCCACCCAGCGTACCGGGTTATAAGTTTGCAGGGTCAACTCTTCTTTGTAGGCCGCAATATCATCGAGAGGCAGAGGTTGAGCCGTTACGTTACTAATTACAGGTACACTCGCCTTTTTGAAACTGGTTACAGCCACCACCCGCCCCAATTGCGCCGCCATCGCCCGCATCAAGCTACTATGGAAAGCCGCACTAACTGGTAGTGGAATGATGCGCTTGACTCCACGCTTGGTAGCTTCCTGGCTAAAACGGGCTAAAGCTGGGCGCGTGCCACTGATAGCGGTCTGACCGGGCGAATTATAATTGGCGATTTCCGTGCCAGTATCGCGGGCCAATTCCTCTAGTAGTGCGTCGTCTCCGCCAATCACCGCCACCATGCCGCTTCCTTCATCCGCCGCATCCTCACCCTTGCCAGCTGCGTCCATCAGCCGCCCCCGTTCGCTTACCAGCCGCAATGCGTCGTCAAATTCGAGCGCACCAGCTGCCACTAGAGCCGAAAACTCGCCCAGGCTATGCCCTGCCGTAAACAAAAGCGTCTCGGTTGCCAACGTGTCCGGTTGGTAACTCTGCAAAACCTTGAGGTGAGCCAGACTGGTGGTCAGTAGGGCGGGTTGCGCGTGGTCGGTGCGGGTCAGCAGTTCGGGTGGCCCTTCAAAGCAAAGTTCGGATAGCTTATAGCCCAAAATATCGTCGGCTTGCTGGTAAAGCGCGGCAATTTCAGGGTAGCGGTCTGCCAACACCTTGCCCATACCCACCACCTGGGAACCCTGCCCAGGAAAAACCCAGGCCGTGCCGAGTTTTTCAAAATTTCCAGCTTCTTGGGATAGTTGAGACAAATTTCTGCTCCTGTACTGTAACACAAGAAAAGCAGCCCAAACGCTGCCTTCTTGCTTAATTCTCCGGCTTTATTCCAAATCGGATTTACCGAACTGCCGTATTCAAATTACTGGTTGGCGGTTTTTTTCTGCCGTACCTGCACAACCTGCTCATCTTTGTAGAAACCACAGTTGCCACAGACGGTGTGGGGCAGACGTTTCTGGCCGCAGTTCGAGCAAGTAGTCAGCTGCAACGCGGGCAAAAAGTGGTGTGCGCGTTTACGGCCTTGCTTACTATGTGAACGTTTCTGCTTGGGTAATGCGCCCATTTAAGTTATCAACTCCCTTCAAAGTTCTTTACAAAATATTGCCTGGCATAGCTACGGCGTGCCAGATTCGCTTTCGATTAGACCGCTATTATAGTCTTTGGCCGCCCAAAACGCAAACAAACTTAATTCGTATGACTCTAATTCAGGGGAATCAAAAAGCCGTCGAGGTTTATTCGACAGCTTTTCAAGCACCTAAGCATTTAGGGGTCTCAGTCCTGGGTCGCGCTCGCTCCCACAGGCATCGGCTGTTCGTGTTGGTAGCGAGCCTCTTCCTCCACCATGTCGTGTAGAATGCGCTGCAAGACCATAATATGACTGCACGTATCAAAACCAGTAGCAAAGGTGTGGCAGGTGCAACTCCAGTCCGGTCCGTCCAGAAGGATAGTATAGCTATCGTGTTCGCCCCTGAACTCGATCTCGGCTTTATGGAAATGGATGCGGTCAAGCTCATGCTCATAGCGACGCGCCTTCTCAATTTTCCCAATTAAGCTACTATTCATAGTTGGCCTCCTTCGACTATCAACCGCTACTAAAACTCGCGGTTGCGTCCAGACAAGCTCTACGCCGCCGTAGAACCTGCCAGCTAACCTCATTTTACAAAAATAGCTGACCCCGCGGTATAAAACAAATTGACACAGGTAGCCTTAGCTTTCCCGTGTCATCCTTTTGGCTGATTTCACTCTCAACTACAGTGTGACGCGCTGTCGTTCGCGTCAACATCAGGGCAGAATATTTAATCGGCAGTTGCTCTTTCCGGTTTTTTGAAGTTACCATAAGCACCACTTCCTGCTAACTCAAAGCTTACCCTGCTCTGCAAAATGCAGGCCGACCTGATTCACCCCAGTTAAAAGATAAAACTATCGAGAAACGAAGCAATAGGTAGTTGCCATCTCCTCCCGCTTTGAGGAGATACAGATTGATTGCTGGATTATTATAAAGCCGCCAGCAAATGATGTCAATAGCCAACGCGAACAGGTAGTGCCTATATTTGTAGAGGTGAACTTTGTATGACGTGGTTGTATCCATAGATGTGCGGGAACAATCCATCGGCGGAGCAATATCTTACCTCATTTTGAACAACTGGATAGTGCCGTCCAATGAACCCGCCGCCAGGGTTTTACCGTCGGACGACCACCCGATACAATCAAATGAAGATTGATAATAATTGCCACTGGCAATAAATGGCCCTGGCTTGCCCAACAGGGTGGCTACTAATTTGCCTTCGGCGTTCCAAATCAAGATTGTGTTGCTGTCGGCAGAACCTGCCACAAATTTGCTATCTGGCGACCAAGCCAGCCCGGTAATTGCACCGTAATCCCCTTCGAGTGCCGCCAACTGTTTGCCATCTGGACTCCACAACTTGATAGGTCTATCGCCGTTAATACTATCTTTGGAAACGCCTTTGGAACTAACCGCCAGCATCTTGCCGTCCAGCGACCAGGCCATCGCCATAATAGGCCGATCATAATCTGTAATTTTTCCGATAATTTTGCCATCAACCCCCCAAATCCACACACGCACATCGTTTGCGCCGAAAGGTTTGCCCGTGCCTTCAAAACCGCTCACTGCTAAACTCTTGCTATCCGGCGACCAACCGACATTTTGGATAAGATTCATTTGATTGGGAAATTCCGCGATGGGCTTACCGTCTGGTGTTTGCAGGTTTATGGAGCTTTGGTCAAAATTAACAAAAGTCAGAATTTTGCCATCGGGCGACCAGCCATAAAAATGCGATGGCGGAGCAGGTTTAGGAATGCCCTGTGTATCCCATAATTTGCCATCAGATGTAAGCAAGCTTTTACCGTCAGGAGACCACTGCACACTGCCTGTCGTGGATATCGGAATAGTGGTAATAAGTCTGCCGTCCGCAATCCACAATTTTGCGGTTTTGTCGTCCGAACTGGAAGCCAGTAGCTTGCCATCGGGCGACCACGCCACGCTACGTACATCACCCGTGTGACCCTGCAAAACAGTCATAAGGGTGCCAGTGATGTGTTGCGAGGCGATAGTTTGGGTCTGCACACTAGCATTGTTAAGCTGGAATTTCTGCACCCGGTTCACGTCCAACACAAAAACGTTATTCTGGCTGTCTATGGCTATTGCATTTGGCCTATCAAATTCAGCGTTGTTCTTACCGAAGCTGCCCCACTTGAACAGCAGTTTGCCGTTGCTATCAAACTTCAAAACGTAACTATTGCCCATATCCGCTATATAAACGTTATTTTGTTTATCCGTCGCCACGCCAACCGCCGAATGGAACGCGGCCTGCCCGCTATTTTCCCCTTTCCATCTAGCCAGCACCTGTCCATTTTTGTCAAGCTTGTGAACGTAAGGCGCACCCCAATCGCCCGCGTAAAGGTTGCCTTGCCCGTCCACCGCGAGACCCTCAATACTGTTAAAGCTGCTGCCATCACTACCTTTGCCGTCCCAATCTGCCAGCAGTTTGCCGTTGCTATCGAATTTTTTGATGTTAGAAGCAAAGCTAAGATACACGTTATTTTGGGCATCCACCGCTATAGCTTCAGGGCCACCGAAATTTGAGGTATCGCGGTGGATACCAGTATCCCAATCCCATTGGGCCAACAATTTGCCGTTGCTATCGAATTTTTGGATAGTATAACTATTTGCGTCGGCCATCCAGACATTGTTTTGCGCGTCCACCGCCACCCCGCCCAAACCTCGATGCAACACAATCGGGGCGACCTGACTTTCCCATCGGCTGATAAAATGGCCGTTATTGTCGAACTTGTGTATCATGAAGCGTGGCCCGCCTCTATCGCCTACATAAACGTTGCCCTGCGTGTCTGTTGCCAAACCCTGTCCCGAAATAAGCTGACCGTCTCCAGTGCTGTTATCGCCCCAGCGGGCTAAAAAATTTGCCTGGGTCGGGCCAGAATTGACCGTCACCGCCTGGGTGGTACTGGCTGCCGCTATCAAAGTTGGAGTTTGCGTTGGCTTGTCAAGGTTAGTTGAGATAGTCAAGACCGAAATAGCCACAAAAGCAATTGCCAGCATCGCCACCAGCCCTAGCCCGACCAGGGTAGTTTTGCGCCAGTTTCTTGGTGGTGAAAGCAAACGTACTTTGGGTGCGCCCGCGATTAGGGCGTTGCTATGGCTCGGAATTGTAGCCCCTACTGGTTTAGGCTTAGAGTGGCTGACCTGCATCTTTTCAAAAATCGCGCTGCTGGCCCGTTCGCTTAATACAGTAGGCATTTGGCTAGTAGCGGCTTTGAAACCCATCGCCATTTCAAACAAACTGTCCAGCTCGGCTTGACTGTCGGCTCGTATTTTTTGCACATTTGCTGGTTCGCTCTGGTTGAGGTTATCCACAAATATCTCTAACTGTTCGGCCAATTCTAATTCGTCGCTCATCTAAATTTCTCCTTGACTGGCGGGGGTATTTTTGAGGGCGGCAATTTGTCTGGCCGCTTGCATCGCCTTATACAAACTCACGGTTACACGGCGGCGCGTATCCTGGTTATCCTTACCATACAGGCACACGGCAGTTTCGCTCGTGGAACGCCCCTCAAGCAAACGTAAGGTGATAACGGCCCGGTAATCCTGGCTCAGTGCGGCCAGAATTTGCTCCACTGCCTCACGGGTATAAATAATTTCTTCTTGAGCCTGATAACCGTCAGCTTCACCAAATATTTCGACCAGCATAGGAAATTTCTCCTTATGTTGATAATGACGGCGCAGGTAATCAATGACGGTATGCTGAGTAATGCCGTTTAGCCACGCCCCAAAGTTACGCTCTGGCTCGAAACGCGGCAACGCCTGGAAAGCCTTGATAAAAATATCCTGTACCAAATCGGTAGCTATCTCCGGCTCACCCACCCTTTGGAGTGCGTAGCCATAGACCCAATCTTTGTGGCGAGTGTAGAGCAGCCCAAAAGCCTCCCGGTCTCCGTTTTGGGCCTGGCTGACTAATTCAAAATCGGCGGGTGTAGTCGGTAGGTTCATACTTATCCTTTAATTACTGCGCTCATTTGGTTCTTCGTTTGGCAGACGCAATTATCACCCAAATTTTAGCAAGCTTCCAACTAGAATCATAACCGCCTGCCCTTTCGCTCGTTGATATAATGTTATAGCTATGGGTTTTTTGATTTTAATTTGAAAAAGAGTAAGTGTTCAGGCCGCTTGTAGGAGGCTGCTCTGTCAGCCGATTTTGCTGGCGTTTCAACCCCTGGAAACTATCGGCTGACAGAGCAGCCTCCTACAAAAGACCACCCTGGGCTGAATAGTTATGAAAAAGAGAGGTTTTACCAATGTTGACCAAAAACAAGCGGTTTACCTGGCTGGCCTTAACCGTCCTGGCTCTATCGGGGGTGTTGAGTGTGAGCGGGCCGTTTACACCCACCTCAGCCCGTGCCGCCGACAGCATTACTTTTCCCCAAACTGGCTACACGTTGGGGGACGACCATCATTTTTTGAGTTTTTGGCAACAGCACGGCGGTTTAGCCCAGTTTGGTTATCCGCTTACACCCGAAATTTTGGAAGAAAATCCGGCAGACCAGAAAACTTATATCGTGCAGTGGTTCGAGCGCAACCGTTTCGAGTACCACCCCGAATTTGCGGTTACTAACCCGCAGTACATCGTGGAGTTGGGGCTTTTGGGCAAACAGCAAACTATCGGGCGCGAAGGGGAAGGGGCGTTCAAGCCGTTCGATAACCAAAATTACGCAGGCGGCACGTATTTCCCCCAAACCCACCATAACTTGCGTAATTCGTTCAAAGATTATTGGAATGCTAACGGCGGTCTGGCGATTTATGGCTACCCTATCAGCGAAGAATTTAACGAACTAAATTCCGCCGACGGCAAAACTTATATCACCCAATATTTCGAGCGGGCGCGATTTGAATACCACCCCGAATTTGCGGTTACTAACCCCCAATATTTGGTTGAGCTTGGCTTGTTGGGCGACGAGATTGTGGGTAAACCTTCCGACCCGGACGCGCCTGTAGCCTCGGTTGCCAAAACCGTCGTCGTGCCAGATAAATACAAAAACTCGGTTAATTTCAAGCCGACCCGCACCTTGAATTTACCCGTCGGTTTTGCGGTTAGCGTTTTTGCCGCCGATGTGGGCGGAGCCAGGTTTATGGCGGTCAGCCCGAACGGAGACTTGTTTGTTTCGGATACCACCGATGGCCGCGTGTACGTTTTGCCTGACCGCACACATAGCGGCGTGGCCGATAGCTTGCAAACCTACGCCGATGGCTTGAGCAAACCGCACGGTCTGACTTTTCACGCTGGCTATTTGTACGTGGCTAACGAAACCTCGATTGTGCGTTACCCTTACAGCAACGGCGACCTGAAGGCCAGCAGCCCAGCCCAAACCATCGTCAACGGTCTGCCCGGTGGTTTGGTTGGACAGTTTCACACGACAGTCGGCCATTTTACTCGCACTATCGTTTTTGGCCCGGACAACAAGCTGTACGTTTCGATTGGCTCAAATTGTGATGTGTGCGACAACAGCGAAGACCCCCGTCGCGCCACCATTATGCAGTTCAATCCCGACGGTTCGGGCGGGCGTATTTACGCGGCAGGTTTGCGGAACGCGGTGGGTCTGGGCTTTGACCCCAAAACGAATTTGTTGTGGGCCAGTGTCAATTCGCGCAACTCGTTGGGGGCGGACTTTCCTGGCGACTTGCTGACCGCGATTCGGGACGGCGGCAATTATGGCTGGCCGTACTGCCTGGGCGTGCCACTCCAAACCGATACCAGCTTTCCACCTGCCGACCCCAACTATTGCAAACGGGCCGATACACCGTTGTTGGCTCTGCCCGCCCACGTCGCCCCACTCGATATCCGTTTCTATGAAGGCGGTAGCGGCTTGCCCGCTGTTTTCGAAAACGGCTTGTTTCTGGCTTATCACGGCTCGTACCCAGCGGAGCGCGGCAACCAGCCCGTACTCGGTTATGATGTGCAGTTTGTCTCTATGAAGCCGGGCCGTTTGCAACGCGGGCCACACGACTTTATGCGCGGGTGGACAAGCAATACCAGCCCTGGTCAATTGGCGTGGGGCAGACCCGTGGACGTAATTTTCGGCTCAGATGGTGCGATGTATGTCAGCGATGACGTGGCTGGAGCAATTTATCGAGTTACCTATCACTGATAACACCTCCGTAACTTGCGAAAAGCTTTGGCATTATATAAAGTAGTAGTTAGCCAATCTGCCACGCGCGGGAAAAAGCGGTTTGGATTGCTAACTGTTTTGCTCTAACATTGGCTAAGTACGGAGGAATATGTAGAGAAGATGCTAGAAGATCACGCTAAAATAGATGCCATTCCGCCGCCTCCGAACGCGGGGGCAACTCTTTCCGACGAACAGATGAGCCAGCTATATCGGCTGACCGAGCTTGACCCGGAAGTGACGCGGCGGTTGGCCCGCGCTTTGGATAGGCTGCAAACGGCCCGGCCTTATCAGCCTACAGTGGTGGCAAACCCGGCTAGCAACCCTGAAAAAGCCGACGAACTACCGCCGCTCACCCATTTGTCCCCGGAAGAACGCTCGGCGCACGAGGCTTTTGTGATGAAAGAATTGAGTACGTTGCTGATGCTGGCGGGACAATTAAACCACACTTACGAAGTGCAACCCCAGGCCAACCCGGACGTGCGCTTTAAGAACGTCCTCAAAGCCGAAATTCTGCGCCAGGCCAGTACGCGCAAACCTTCTAAAGATACTTAAAATACAAAAAGCGGCGGACGCAGCCACCTCCCACCAGAATTTTTTGTGGGAAGCGTCTATGTCCGCCGCTACCTTTGCTTAATTCACGTGGAAACTATTGATAATTTGGTCGAACAAAGCGGGCGCGGCGTAACCAGCGATGATAAAGCCGTGCGTGCCGTTGGTTACGTAGATACTGGTGTAGGTTAGGTTGCTTTCGTTGCCGTCCAACAAGTTGGGCGCGGTTGGCACAGCCACTTTAAGCGCGGTCTGTCCGTCTAACTGAAAGCTGCTGGTGCTGGCTTGCATAGCTGCCACCGCGCCCGTCTGCATCTCCAGCAGGTTTGGGGCGGTAGTTCCAGCTTCCACCTCGTAAGCCAGAATATCAATTTTGCTCATATTAAGCGGCAACCTGGCGTGGTGTAAACTTCCGCCGTCGGCTGCGCTTTGCATTGCGAAAGAGCTTAACGTCACGATGTTGGCTTCGTCGGAAGCGGTCTGCAACTGCCAGTTTTGGGGGTAGCTGACCGCGAAATGATATTTGGAATTGCTGTAAGTCTGAAAATCCGGTTTAGTGCTGCTGTTAGAGTTAAGGCTGACTAATCTAGCCCAAATCACCGCAATGGTGAGAAGTGATAGACCAAGCAAAAGAAATAAAAACAGACTCGAAGAGCTTCGGGTACGGGTAGTATGTGCAATCATAACTGTTTTCAACCCCCCATTCTCACCTGCTTAAAGTCGAGTGAGTGCCGACTGCAACCTTGCTTTGTATGTCTGAAATGTCGTCCCCGAATAGCTGCGAAAGTGACTTGAGTATTGGGCCGGGCTTTTGTAAGCTATATCTAGTTTAACCTATAGAAGTGCCGTTTAATATGATATAGGTCACAAAACACCAAAATTATAATTTGCCCGTCTGTTACGTTTTCTATAGCATACAACGTACCACCAGCAAAAAAGTCTCGCTAATCAAAGGTAGTTTTAACTTCTTACAAGGCATTGAAAAGCAAGATTAGTTTCAGGCTAATTAGCAAAGGCGTAATGTGGGGAAAGGAAGCTAACGAGGCCGATAGACTCGAAAGTAAGGCGGCAAGAAAAAAGCGGTCTTAAACTTACTTTGACCCAGGCTTAAAACAAGACTCTGGGTCTGGGGCCCGTCTAAATAGTTAATAAACTGACGAGCCAATTGTAAATCACAGCTATTACAGCGAGTAGAATTGTGTATTAAGGCTTCGTAAGGTAAGTACATACTAATATCCTTATCAAATATGAGCTTAGATTTATCTGGTTGGTGAAAAGTTAAAAAGACACTGAGTGGCACGATTGTATAGCTCTGGCTATTCTCGGCGGCGGTCAAAGTAGCGTGTGCATCGCTGTCCAACACTTTGTAATTGTTGCCCCGCAAAGCGGCTTCACTCAGACCCTCCTGTTTCCACCAGGCTTCTGCCAAATCAACCAGGCCCGGCTCCTGGCCCGCCACCAGCAACGCTCCGTTTTGGCTGGCTAAAGACCTCAAAGCTTTGGCGATGTTGGCTGCGCCCGCCAGATGTAATGGGTCAGCAGCTGGCCCTACCAGCACGAGCGGACTCCAAAAAACGGTGTGGCGTTCGGCCAGCAGGTATTTTACATCTAAGGCGGTGGAGGTTGGTAGCGGCGGTGCGCCCGCAACCATAGTTGGGACGGGGGTAGGGGTAAGGGGGGGCGAGTCGAAAGGCGGCAAGGTTGGGGCTGGCCCGGCTACGCTGCCACTTTTAGGGTTGGGGGTTTGAGCCAGGGTTGGTTTGCAAAAATCGTAATCCGGCCCAACCGCTTTGTCCAACTGGTCGCCCCCGCTCACCAACAACACGTCTATGCGGCTGTCACGGCTGATGTAGTTGAGAGCCTGGCAAGAGCTAACCGTCAGCCATTTGACGCGCACGTGTTGGGCGGCCTCAAAAGCGGGTGTAACGGCGGTGGGCAAACCGCTATCAGCGATGTCCTGACTTGTCGCCACCACCAGCCAGCGCGTATCCTGAGCGTTTTTGTCTAGCGCACAGCCGCTCAACAGCAAACTGGTAATTACCATTCCAATCGTTAGCAGTGCCAGCCTTATTCGATTCTGGCTAATCTTAACCAAAGTGCGAATTCTCTCTAGCATCAATCAGTGATGCGTGCGTAAATGCTGGCTGTCCAGGTGTCCATCATAAAACCATCCCCAAAATATTCGGTCACGCTTTTGACCTGTTCCTGAACCTTTTCCTGATACTGGCGTTTGTTTTCGTACAAATCCTGGACGGTCATCCCCATAATGGTGAAAATTTGGAAAAACACCAGGCGGGTGTCGCGTTGCTTGGGAGTGCGGCTGTTTTTACCATACATATTATAGTCGCGCAACGCCGCCTTTACGTCCACCTGCAACACCCGCAAAGCCTGTTCCACAAAGTTTTTGTCAATCATTGCCTGGACTAATTTCACCGTTGATACAAAAGCGTGCATCGCCTCGTCGTTGTCGGGGGTGTGAGCCAACTCGTAGGTTTGAAAGGCGATTTTTTCGGACAGGGCCGCGTCTTGCAAATCGTTAATAGCCAGTTCGCCCATTTGCAGGTACAAGGAGGTCAGCCCACGCTGGTCGCGGCGTTCTTTGAGCAGCCCACCCAACTTTTCCAGCGTTTGTATCGCGGCCTGGGGCTGCTGGGCGGCCACCTGCACATCCGCCAGTCTGCTCATAAAAGCCGCCTGTTCGCGTCGGTCTTTGGCAGCCAGAGCCAGTTGCGAACCCTGCTCGGCCCACTGTTGCGCCGCCTCAAGGTCTTTGGCCTCCAGCGCACTCTGACAAAGCAAATTTAGGGCGTGTAACTGGTTTACTACGTCGTCATTTTGGCGGCTGGCTTCAAGCTCCTGGAGGGCGTAAGCCTCGGTTGCTTGCCAGTCCTTTTTCTCAAAATAAATCCTGGCGACATCGTGTAGAAAAATTGTAACCTCGTGGGTATTATCAATCTGCTTTGCCAGTTCCAGGCCGCGCAAGCCCAACTTCAAAGCGGTGTCCTGGTCGCCATTTTTGCGATAAGCCTGGTTAAACTCGCCCAGCAGCCCCATCAATTTGGCTTTGTCGCCTGTCTCTTCTACCATCGCCAGAGCGCGTTCCATCGTGTCACGGCTGCGTTCCCATTCGCCTTGTTCAGCGTAAATCAAGCCTACCTGCGCCAGCAAATCCGCCGTCATGCCAGGGTCGTCTGCTCCGGCCAGCAACAAGCCCTGCTGAAACTGCTCCATCGCCTGGGCAGTTTGGTCGTTCAAGCGGTACAGCAACCCAAGTTGGAACACGATGTCGCTGCGGGAATTAGTCAGACCTGCCGATTTTGTTACCGCCAGGGCTTTTTCAAACAAAGCGAGGGCGCGTTTGGTTTCGCCCTGCAAAAAACACACCCGGCCCATATTTGCCAGATTTTCCACTAGCGGCTCCTGGTCGGGCAGGCTTTCGTAGAGGGGACGGGCGCGTTCAAAATAGGTCAGGGCTTGCGGCCAGCGTTCGGCCTGCATCAGCACCACCCCGGCGGTATCGTTGACTAGAGCTTCCGTGGTGGTGCGTTCGGTTTTGTCCAGGCCCGCTGTGGCCCGCACTTTTTTGAGCAACCCTTTAAGCTCTGCTACCGCCGCATCGGGTGCGCTGCTGTCTTCCGGTTCAAGCAAGCGTTCGCAGGTAGCCTGCACTTCGTCCACCAACAAATCAAATTGCTGGTTGGAAGAAGCTTTATCCAGCGGTCGCTTGAAAAAATTTCTCATAGGCTTGACTTTTGGCGCATCGCTTCAAACATCATGACGCTGGCGGCAGTGGCGGCGTTGAGCGACTCTGCCCCACCTGGCATCGGGATAAATATTGTGTGGGTGGCGGCCCGGCGTGCTTCCAAACTCGGCCCGTGAGCTTCGTTGCCAATTATCAGAGCGGTAGGTTGCGTCCAATCGGTTTGCAAATAGCTGATAGCGGCCAGGTCTGGAGTGTGGCGCGATTTAACATTGCTTTCTTCGTCTTCGCCTTCGGCCAACAAAATTTGCTTGACCCCCATCGCTTCAAGGCGGGCCAACAAGCTCGGCCAATCCAGGTTATTGACGGCTGGCACTCTGAAATGCGCTCCCATCCCCGCTCGCACTACTTTCGGAGCATAAATATCCACGCTGTTTTCGGTCAGCCAGACGCTGGTATCGCCCGTCGCGCTGGCCGAACGCAGAATAGTGCCTAGATTACCAGGGTCTTGCAGGTTGTCCAAAATCAGATGTAGTTGGGAGGCGGCTAGTTGCTCGTTGCTCCAGTTCAAAAACGGCACGGCGGCTACTACACCTTGCGGCGTAATCGTATCCGAGACCGACTCAATCAAACGCGGGCTGGTGGGATAGACCGGGCCTTTTTCGTCCAACATTTCTTTGAGGCGTAGCAGCAAACGATGCCCACTCTCGGTTTTCTGCAAGGCTTCGGGGTCGTAAAGGGTAAAAGTGGGCGGATTGGCCGATTGCAAAGCCTCAGTCACTAATCGCACGCCTTCAGTCATAAACATTTTGGAGGCATAGCGGTCACGGCGATTGGTCAAAAGCCTGATAAATTTTACTTTATCGTTTTCGGGGCTGGTTATCAAGCCGATTTGGGGTTCGGGGGGCGGAGTTTTGGGTCGGGCGGGAGCGGTTTTCGGGCGCGAGAAATCCGAGCTGCCTCCGTGCTGGCCCGGACCGCGTCCGCCAAATTTATCGGGTCTGTGTCCTCCCTGGGGCGGACGATTGGTTCTTTCGGGCATCTTTTTTATATCTCTGAAAACAGAAAGGGCCGGTGCAATCCGGCCTCATTTCAAATTGGATTAATTACTCTCTTTTAGCTGGCTTTGGCGACTGGAATGACGGCGTGGGCGCGGGCCACTTCCACCAACTGATTAAAGGCGGCTACGTCGTGAACAGCGAGTTCGGCCAATATCTTGCGGTCAACTTCAACCCCGGCTTTGGTCAAACCCTCAATCAAGCGATTGTAGGGCAGACCGACGGCACGGCTGGCGGCGTTGATACGTTGAATCCACAAGGCCCGCATATCGCGTTTGCGAGTGCGCCTATCGCGGTAGGCGTACCATAGGGCTTTCATCCGGATTTGTTTGGCTATCCGGTAAAGTTTGTGACGTGCGCCGCGAAATCCTCTTGCGTCTTTCAGAATCTTCTTATGACGACGTTGGGTCGCTGCGCCGTTTGTTGCTCGTGGCATCTTAAAACTCCTTATGATTATACTATTTTGCCAGGCAAATAAGCAGCCCCACTCTTTTATCCCATGGATAAAATCTCCGGCACGGGCGCAGCCGGTAGGGGCTGGTCTCGTTCCTGCTTAGTCAGGCAAGCCGTAGGGTAGGGCTGCCCGCACGTGCGGAGCGAGAGCTTCACTCATCACGATTGATTTATCAATCATGTTCTTAACGCGGGCCGACTTACGGATACGGAAGTGATAGCGCGAGTTCTTGCTCCGCATCACCTTACCAGTACCGCTCAACTTAAAGCGTTTGGCCGCGCCTTTATGGGTCTTAACTTTAGGCATCGAGTTGCCGTACTCCTTTCCAATCAAAAAGCTGGGTTGGTCTGGGCCATCACGTAATCACTGTTCAATCAAGGCACACGACGCTAATGACACTCAAAAAAACCAGAAGCGGGCGGGCTTTTTAATCGAACCTGGGAATTATACCACGCCAGCCCTACAATTTCAACCTGATTTTACTGCGACCAGGGCCATTGCAAGAAAGCTCGGCTATAAAGTTTGATGAAAAAACCTTTCTTAGCTAAAATGTTTGGGCCTAATCAAACAAAATTAGTTAGAAGGGTTCGTATGCAATATAGCATCATTCCCTTTGAGGTCAAACTGCCTGACCAATCCGACTTTACTTTTGATGTTCACGCGCTGCGGGTGTGTCTGGAAAAACTCCTGGACAAACGCGGTTGCGAAGGTCGTATTTATGCCCTGGCTCCACTCCTGACTATCGCCGTTTTAGCAAAATTGGCGGGTCATAATCAGATGAGGGCTGTCGCACATTGGGCTAAACTACAGGCGCGAAACTTAACCAACTTGTTTGACTTGCCGCATTTGACCATGCCGCATCACACTACCTGGAGTCGCATTCTGGGTGAGACGATGGACATCAACCAATTTGAGGCCGTAATAGCTAACTTTTTTTGCTAAACAGTTAAGCTCCCAAATCCCAGCCAGAGGCAGCCTGGTGTTAGCAATAGATGGCAAAGCTCTACGCGGGACTATTCCCGGCGGAGAGACGCGAGGGCGGTATTTGATGGCGGCTTACTTGGTGGGCTACGGGGTAGTGTTGGCTCAAGTTGAGGTAGGGTGCAAAGAAAATGAGATTGTGGCCGCCCCCAAACTGCTGGCACACTTAGACCTAACGGGTCTGGTGGTGGTGGGAGACGCGATGCAGTGCCAACGCGAATTGAGTGTTAAGGTGGTGTCCAAAAAGGGTGATTTCTTATCGTTTTTGAAGGAGAACCAACCGGGAGCCTGGGCGGAAGTGCGAGATTTATTTGAAGCCAAAGAACCGTTGGCGGCGGACCACAGCCCTTCCCCCAACGACTTCGTGACCACCAGCACCGTCGCGAAAAGTCACGGACGGCTTGAGGAACGCTTGATTACTGTTAGTAGCGAAATGGAAGGTTATTTACCCTGGCCGCATCTAAAGCAGGTCTTTAAGCTAGAACGGTGGACGACGGTGCGGGGCGTGACCAGACGGGAAGTGTGGTATGGATTGACCAGCTTACTAAAAGAGCTAGCCAGTGCCAAGCGGCTGTTAGCAATCGCGCGGGCCGAATGGGGTATCGAGAACAGTTTACATTATAGGCGAGATGTAACATTAGGAGAAGATGCCAGCCAGTTACGACGTGGAAACGCACCGCAGGCCAATGCCGTACTCAACAATATAGTGTTAAGTTTAAGTGGTTTAGGTAAGGTTGAGAATGTGGCCGCTGCTCGGCGCGATT
>JBBQZT010000004.1:0-175799 GCA_038207455.1 Chloroflexia bacterium | reverse complement strand
TGAAAACGTTGGTAATGTAATTCTTTGACCTCACTTTCGGTAAAAGTCATTCGCAACCTAAATATTTCTCCTAACTTTTGAGAGCCATTTTTCGCGATTGATTTTACCATAAATACTCACTTTCTGTCCTTCTTTAGTATATATCTGGATTTGGAGGATATGGAAGGGCTTGGGCAGGTATATATTATTCTAGGCAATCTGGCGTATGCCAAAGGTAATTATATTACGGCCCGCTCCTACTATCTTAAAAGCCTGGAGACGCTTCGAGAGGCTGGACAAAAACGCCTGATGGCCTATACTCTTAATAATCTAGGGATTATTGCTGCTCTGCTAGGAGAATACGAGGTTGCACCTAAATATTTCAACGAATGTGTAACTTTAGCACAGGAGCTAGGAGACAAACAAGGCGAGCTTTACGGTTTGATAAATAGTACGGAAATGAGCCTTTCACAAAAAGATTTAATTGTTGCGCGTGAAAATGCCGAGGAAAGTATTACATTAGCCCGGCAACTGGGTCAGGAAGACTCAATCGCCAGTAGCCTTGCGTTACTGGGCTGGATAAGCCTTGAGGAGGAAGACAATTATAAAGCACAAACTGCTTTTTTAGAAGCCCTACAGTTGCGAGGCGAATTAAATAACCGTAGCGCATATACTAAGGTGTTTAGCGGTCTTAGTAAGTTAGCCTGGCAAGCAAATCAGCTAAAGCAGGCAGTCACTTTAGCTGGTTTTGTCGCGGCTTCCATTGTTGTATCTGTCCAGCCATTGAAACGTTATGAGCAAACAATATTTGATGAAATTATTACAGAAGGTCGCAGAAGGCTTGGCAATAGTGAATTTGAAGAGGTTTTTAACGCTGGAAGGCAAATGTCGCTTGTGCAGGCAGTCAGCTATATATTGTCATAAAATAGACAGCAGCGAATGTCAAGAAGTACGCCCAATAGCGGTCAGGATAAACTGATGTATAAGGTAAGCGTGGGTCGCAAAACTTTTCAGTTCGAGAACCTGGTTACTTTGCTGGGTAAAGCCTCTCCGTTACGTTCGGGCGATCAATTGGCCGGAGTGACGGCGGAAAATGCAGTTGAGCGGGTTGCTGCTCAATTTGCGCTGGCAGACGTACCACTAAAGACCTTTTTGGAAGAGATGCTTATTCCCTACGAGACGGATGAAGTAACCCGCTTGATTTGTGATACCCACGATAGTCAGGCTTTCGCAGTGGTTAGCTCACTAACTGTAGGTGATTTCCGTAACTGGCTGCTCTCCGATGAGACTACTGGCATCGAACTAGCGAATGTGGCGAACGGACTTACCCCGGAAATGGTAGCGGCTGTTTCTAAAATAATGCGTAATGCCGACCTGATTACAGTCGCGCGTAAGTGTCGGGTTGTCACCCAATTTCGCAATACATTGGGATTGCCGGGGCGACTTTCGGCTCGTTTACAGCCCAACCACCCTACAGACGACCCGATTGGTATCGTTGCCTCAATTATTGACGGGCTGCTATATGGTTGTGGCGACGCGGTAATCGGTATCAACCCGGTGACTGACAACCCTCAAACGGTCATTCGATTGCTAAATATGATGGACGATTTGAGGCTACTTTATGCTATCCCAACCCAATCCTGTGTCCTGGCACACGTCACTACTCAGCTAAAGGCGGTTGAGAAGGGCGCACCGCTCGATTTGATGTTTCAGTCTATCGCTGGCACAGAAGCGACCAACCAGAATTTCGGAATAAACCTTGCGCTTTTAGAAGAGGCCCACCAAGCGGCTTTATCCTTAAAGCGCGGGACTCTTGGCGAAAACGTGATGTATTTTGAAACGGGGCAGGGTAGCGCACTCTCGGCCAACGCCAATCATGGGCTTGACCAGCAAACTTGTGAAGCGCGGGCTTATGCGGTGGCGCGTCACTTCAAACCTTTATTGGTAAATAGTGTAGTCGGGTTCATTGGGCCAGAGTATCTTTTTAACGGCAAACAGATCCAAAGAGCAGGCTTGGAAGACCATTTTTGCGGTAAATTATTAGGGTTGCCGATGGGCTGCGATGTGTGCTATACCAACCATACCGAAGCCGACCAGGACGATATGGATACACTTTTAACCCTGTTAGGCGTAGCTGGTTGTAACTTTTTTATGGGTGTGCCTGGTGCTGACGATATTATGCTCAGTTACCAGAGTACCTCGTTCCACGATATTCTTTATGTACGTAACGTACTTGGTTTGCGTCCAGCCCCTGAGTTTGAGGAGTGGCTGATAAAAATGGGGATTACTGACTCCGGGGGTCAATTGCTTAACCAGATTGATTTTCAAGAGCAACTGCTGCGTCAACTTCCTCAACCTTCTTTTTCCAGACCTGTTTAATCAAATCAGATACAAAAGGAGCGGGTATGTCTCAACAGGCTGAAGAAAATCAGGATAGCAATGCTTCTGTTCAAGAATTAATGCCGAGTGCAAGCAGCAATGCTCCTTTCGTAGTAGAGAATCCCTGGTCGGTACTTCGCAAGCTTACTCCGGCTCGGATTGGATTAGGTCGCACCGGAAAGAGCCTACCCACTGCTGCCCACCTGGAATTCCAACTGGCTCATGCCCAGGCTCGTGATGCCGTTTATCAGCCTTTCGATGCGGCGGGGGTGACTAGACAATTGCAAGCGTTGGGTTTAGAGGTAGTCGAGCTAGATAGTGCTGCGCCTGACCGCGACACTTTTTTACACCGACCTGATTTGGGACGCAAACTTTCGACTCAATCAAAACAAAAGCTGGAAAACTTCGCTGCTGCTAAACTTCTACCGACAATGGTTACGACTTCCGACTATGACTACGATATAGTTTTTGTGCTAGGAGAGGGTCTGGCAGCCGAGGCGATTCATAATCACGCCGTCGCTGTGTTGGAGTTGGCTATTGGGGCGATACATTTGCACCCAGATAGCGCAAGCTGGAGAATTGGCCCGATTGTGGTAGCTAACCAGTCGCGAGTAGCACTTGGTGACGAGATTGGGGCTATCTTGAAGGCTGAACAAGTAGCCATTCTAATTGGAGAACGCCCTGGTTTAAGCTCTCCCGATAGCCTGGGTATTTACTTTACTTATGCCCCGCGCCCCGGCAAACTAGAATCGGATAGAAATTGCATCTCAAATATCCGTCACGAAGGTTTGCAATACGAGGCGGCGGTCTCAGTTTTATTACACTTGATGCACGAAGCCCATCGCAGGAAAGTCAGTGGAGTTATTCTTAAAGATGAACGAGATTTGCCCCATTATTGAGCCGTTGCCTTCTATATGAGAGCCTTTCATAATTCGTCTATGTTGCTTAATCGCCAAGCAAACTGTTAAGCTTTTACGGGTGTCCGCTGGTTGAAACCATCGGCGAACCCAAAAGCTGCAACCAACCTGAATGGCTAACAAGTTATGTGAAATAACTATTTGACTGCGCGTTTAATGTGGAAAGACGCTGGCGTACCACTTGAGCAAAACAGGCCCATCAGCTACCCAATAATCGTAGGTGTGGCCGCCTGGTTGCAAGTGAAACTCGTGCGGGATGCCGCGATTATTGAGAATATCGTTTAACAACTGGACGCGGGCCACCCACTCTTTGTCGTCCGCGCCAATATCAATCCAGATTTTAAGCCCTTTAAGTACATTTGCGTCCATTGTTTGGGCCAGCGAAATCGGGTCGTGGGCGGCAAACCAGGTATCGTCACCAAAGAAATCGGGAACAGTGGCTTTTTCCCTGATAGTCGAACTCGTCCCGCTAATGATGCCAAAAACCTGATTATAGTTCATACCGATTTGCAACCCGCCGTGTCCGCCCATCGAAAGCCCACCGATAGCTCTGTCCTGGCGGTCAGCTTTGGTGCGGAAGTTTTGGTCAATAAACCCAGTCACATCCTGCGCCACATATTTGCCCCATTGTAAACCGCCATTAGCGTGGTCAACCCAATAATCCTGGTCGCCTGTCGGCAAAACAATAATCATTGGCGCAATCACATTCTGGTTAATCAATTGGTCGGCCTGGTTGAACAAGCCAGCATTAAACCACTCGACGCGATTGCCGCTGTAGCCGTGCAACATATACAGCACTGGATAGCGGCGGCCCGTGTCGGTATCGTAACCGGGCGGCAGATAAATCCGATAAGGCTCATCGCGGTTGAGGATAGGGCTATGGAAAATTTGGTCAAAGACCTTGCCCTTTTCGCCCCAGGGTATAATAGTCGGGCCGCTTACCGCCACCAGACCCACGTTTGGCGGCACAATCTGACGCTGATTGGCGATAGTTTTACCCAACAAGCCTAACAAAACCTGATAATTAGCATCGGCGTTTTCGGGGTGGTATTCAAAGCGGTTGCGCTCGAAATACTGGACGGTGTAGGTTTTGCCATCGTCCGGGTTGACTTCCTGATACGGTTCGGTGATGGGATAACCAAAAAGAGCCAGACCACCTTTGCTTTGCCAGTAGTTCAGAAACGCTCCGCCCAGGCTATGACCAGTGTTGCTAAAAAACTGGCTGCCAGCCGGAGCTTGCTTGCTGGTGATAGCGGCGCGGGCCGTCGTATCTGGCACAATAATTTTGCCCAATAAACCTAGCAGCACCTGATAGTTATGGTCGAGATTTTCGGGGTGAGCCTCAAAACGCGCCCGCTCAAAATATTGGGTCTGATAAACTTGACCGTCTTCGCTGCTAATTTCGTCAAAAGCTTCGGTCAGGGGATACCCAAACTGGGCCAGACCACCGTATTTTTGCCAGTAGGAGCGGAACGGCCCAGCTATGTAGTGGCCGGTTTGAGAATAATAATCGGCATCAGGCTTGTTATTCTGAGGGAAAAGCGGGTTCGGCGGAGCGGCGGTCACACCGGGCAGGGCTGCTACCGCCGGGTCGGTACTAAACAAGCCTGTATTGTTCGTTCCGAGCAACAAGCTACCGTCGGGTCGTACCGCTATATTCGTCGGGTTTTTAGCGTTGTAGCCTGTCAGGGCGTGGAAGTGGTTGCCATCTTGCGAATAATAAATCACAGTCGCGGCGGTATCATTGGGGCTAGTGAGCAAAAGGCGCAGGTTGGATTTGGGCAAAAGGGCAATCTGGCGCACGGGGGCCAGGGAGTTACCGGAAGCAAAATCAAAGTCCAGTGAGTTGGTGATTTCGGCCCAGGTATTATCGTGACCGGGCCAGGCATATGCTACCACGTGGCCTACGTTGCCACTATTATAGCCTACCCATATCGTCGGGGTGGCGGAAGCTACCGTGTCTATGCGCCCATCGGCGGGCAGATGATACAGGTTTTGCCACTTTTGGCTGTCACTATCAAAACTAAGCAAATCCTGACCCGCCGCCACGTAAAGCTGACCGGGGCTACTTTGGTTGATGGCGATGGCCGAAACCGGGGCGGGGATATTGCCAGGCAGGTTAAATTTAGCGGTTTGTAAAAGCTGACCGTCGCTGGCCGATACGGTGAAGGCCCAAAGCTCGTTGCCGCCCGTGACCCACAATTTGAGAGCGGCGGTTTGGGCCGCTACCATAAAATGACTAACTCCCGCTCCACCGGGCAAGCTGTCGCTGAGGCTTTGCCAGCTTTGGCCGTTGTTATTGGTGTAGCCAATCAAAGCCTCATCGCTGCCCACCCAGGCCAGTTGGTTATTGGTGGGCGCACCTTCCAGACCGAACACGCCTTTGCCCAAGCCAGCGGTCAAAATCGCGCTGGCAGTCCGTCGCGCTGCATAATTCCAGCTTGTACCACCGTCGCCACTGGTAAACAAGCGCAGTTGGTTATCGGGCTGGACGCGGGCCAAAGCCAGGGTAGCCCCACCCGCAATATTCACTTTGACAATACCATCGGGCAGGGTCAGAACGCGCCGCGCCGCACTCAAATCTATCGCAGTGGGGGCCGCCATCAGGGTAGCGGTTTGGGCGGTAGAGTTAGAACTGGTGGCGGTTGGGAAAGCCAAATTTGAGTGGTTTTTATCTACAGCCTGAGCTTGAATGGGCGGGAAAAGCTGGCAAACCCCACTCAAAACCAGCAATGTAACCAGCAAAAAGCTAAATCTTAGCAACAGATTCCTCACTACGCAGAGCCTCCGTTCAGAATGACAACGCGATTGGCTAAGTAGTTACGCAGAAAGTAACTATTCAACCGTCCTGTTTTTTGTAGGAGGCTGCTCCGTCAGCCGATGGTTTTGGTCTTGAAAGGCTAGATTATATCGGCTGACGGAGCAGCCTCCTACAAACAGCCTGCATAGTTAAGTAAAAAAGGTTCTGACTGACGACTGACATCTGATTGCTGTAGCTGGCTCAAACCTTTTTGGGGCGGCGCGGTTTGACCGCCACACTTTTGTCATTGCTATAGGTGACTAGACCAGGGTGCTGCCCCTTGATTTTCCGCACATATCTTTGAGGCGTGTACGTCACCTCTACTTTGGTAGATTGCTGCCCTTTGGAATAAAAAGCCGCCAATTCCGCCGCCATCTGTAAAGTCGCGTCCGGCAATTCCTGGCCCGTCGTCTTGATAATCACGTGCGAACCGGGCATCCCGCGTGCGTGCAGCCACACATCGTTTCTATCGCCCAGGTCGAAGGTCACATATTCGTTGTGCTGTGCGCTTTTGCCCACGAAAATCGTCAAGCCGTCCGGCGATACGAAAGTTGGCGTTTGGGGCAGTTTGCGCCGTTTGGCCCGCGACGGTTTTTTGTTGGTTTTAGCCGCCGCCTTCTCCCGCTCTTTAGCCGTCGTAGTCGGGCCGTAGCCGTTTTCAAGTAATTCCGCCTTAATATTTATCACTTCTTCGTAGGTTTCGGCCAAATCCAGTTGCGTCAACATCTCGTCCAGGTATTCCAGTTCGTAGCGCGTTTCCTGCACCAACTCCGGCACCCCTTCTAATGCCTGCCGCGACTTGCCGTATTCCCGAAAATAATATTGGGCGTTTTCGCTGCCCGAACGGTCAGGGTCAAGCTTGATTTTCAAACCGTCGGCCTGTAACTCCGTCACACCCGGCTCAAGCTCGTGTAAGTGGGCGTAAATAGCCTCGCCTTTCCTGCGTAACTCGTCGGCACTCTCGGCTTTTTTGAGCGAACTTTCCATCGCCGCCAGCCGCCGCCGCAACTTTTCCTGGTGTTCGGCCAAATACAAAGCGATTTGCTGTTTGCGTTGGGCCTGTCCCCCCAAATCTTCTACCTGAGCATAAAATTCTTCGGCGGCGTGGCTGACACTATCAACCCGCTCCGGCTCTAATTCTTTGGGCTTGAACTGGCGCAGTTCGTAAGGCGCAAAAGCCACGATGTTACCGTCCGGTTCGCGCACCACTGAGGCTTGAAAAATCGCCCCGCCATCGCCTTTGGGGTCAAGTGGTTGTAATAGCGTCTCCATTTCGCTATACAAAGTTTCCCAACGCTGGAAGCTACCTAGCGTAATATCGTCCGAACCTTGTCCCTTTTTTTCGGCCAGACGGTAGGCAATCTCGCGGGCCAGTTGAGGGCTGACTCCAGCAAAATTTGCCACCAGGGTTTGCCAGAGTTGGGCCTGGGGGCTGACCCCGCGCAGACCGTCCAGCAAAAGGGCGAACTCGGCCTGGTCTAGCAAATGAAAAATGCGTTTGTCCTGGGGCGGCGGAGCGACATAAAGCTGGCGCGGCAAAATCATGCGGTAACGGTTTTTGCTAGGAGCAACCCGCTTGACCACCTCAATAATGACCCCTTCCTGGCTCAACAACATAATGTTGCTATGGCGGCCCATTATCTCGCAAACCAGCTTACTTTCGTAAATCACCGCATTTTCGTCCGCCGTTTCGTCTTCGTCTTCGTCTCGTTCGTCCGCCTCGGTCTCGAAAAGGTCAGTGCCTTCTTCGCGCATCTCGCGTACTACCGACGCGACTGGCATTACATGGGGCTGCTTTTCGATAGGGAACTTTTTAGCGATAGTCAGGCTAATCACCCGCTCAAACGGAGCTTGCTCGACTGCCGTGATGATACCGAAACGCAGATATTTTTTCAGCAGCAGCAAAAACTGGTCTGGTTCACCCGGAGCTTGCGACACTTTATTGGTCAGCAAGTGAAAGCGGGCGTTTTGCGCGTCTGCCGATAACACAAATTGGACACGCCGATGACGTTCGCTGTTATAAACTTCCAGGGCCAATGTCAACGGGCCAACCGGAATAATTTTCTGGATGCGCCCGCCCTGTATCAAATCTTCGGCCTCGCACCGGATAGCGGCCAAAGCCAGAGCATCTATAGTCAAACCTTTGCACTCCTCAACCTACTCTTAATTTTTGAAATTATATTATAGCACGCCCATCCAGGCTACGAGCCACGAGCAGCGGGCCGGGAGGTTCTTAGCCCGAAGCCGAAGCTCGCCGCTCGTAAGACGATAGTTTATGAAGATTAACTATTAAAATCTGTATGACGCACCGATGGTTGAAACCATCGGTGCTGCCAAATCACAGCCGAACCGTTAGCAATGCAAATTATGCACCACATCCAGCTACGAGCTTAGAGCCTTCTGGCTGCTTGCCCCCTGCTCGTAGCCCGTTGCTCGTAGCTCCCTGCTCCCGCTTAGTGTTATAATTAGCGAGCAACTTGATGGTGCAGCCAATTAAATGTGAAGTTTTAGACGAGGAGGTTTATACTTTGAAGTTTGAACGTGCCAGTGGCATTTTACTCCACCCCACCAGTTTTCCTGGCCCCTATGGTATTGGCGATTTGGGCCAGGAAGCCTACCGTTTCGTAGATTTCCTCAAACAGAGCGGCCAGAAGTTGTGGCAGGTGCTACCACTTGCGCCGACGGGCTATGCCGACTCACCCTACGCGGCTTTCTCGGCGTTTGCTGGTAATTCGCTACTGGTTAGCCCCGATATTTTGTTAGAACAGGAGTTGCTGGAGCCAGCCGACTTACAAAACATCCCCGATTTTGAGGTTGAACAAGTTAAGTATGGCCCGGTGATTGAATGGAAAATGGCTTTGTTGGCCCGCTCTTTTGAACTGTTTAGCAACAGTCCTAACCCTCAAACGCAGGTTGACCTGACCAAGTTTGAGCAAGAAAATACCGCCTGGCTGGAAGATTATGCCCTCTTTATGGCGGCCAAAAGCGCACACGGAGGCATCGTCTGGAACGAGTGGGAGCCTGACCTGGCTTTACACAAATCCGCCGCCGTCGCCGAGTGGCGCACCAAATTAGAGCGCGAGATTACGTTCCAAAAATATATCCAGTTTCTTTTTTATCGCCAGTGGTTGACCCTCAAAGAATACGCCAATGGGCAGGGCGTGAAAATCGTGGGCGATATTCCGATTTTTGTGGCCTACGATAGTGCCGACGTATGGGCGCACCCCGAACTTTTCTACCTGGACGAAAAAGGCCATTCGACGGTAGTAGCCGGAGTGCCACCGGACTATTTCAGTGTCACGGGCCAATATTGGGGCAACCCGCTTTATCGTTGGGACGTGCTGGCCGCGACGGGTTATGGCTGGTGGGTCGAACGCTTCCGCAACGCCTTCCGGTTGACCGATTTGCTACGCCTTGACCATTTTCGGGGCTTTGCGGCCTTTTGGGAAGTGCCAGTCAACGCTGAACTAACGGCGGCTAACGGCAGGTGGGTGACGGGGCCGGGTGTAGCTTTTTTCCAGGCAATCAAGGCCCAACTTGGAGACCAGCCGATTATTGCCGAAGATTTGGGCGTGATTACGTCCGACGTTACAGCTATCCGGGAGACGATGGGTTTTCCGGGGATGCGCGTCTTGCAATTTGCCTTTGGTGCATTCGAGACCGATGCCACCGACCCCTACTTGCCCCACAATTTCGATGCGAACACCGTAGTTTATACTGGCACTCACGACAACGATACGACGGTGGGTTGGTACACCAGCGCGTCGGAACAAGAGCGGGTCAACGCCCGCCACTATCTGGATTTGGACAATGCAAACCTGACACCGCCGCAACTGGCCTGGAAGCTGGTGCGATTGGCCTGGGCATCGGTGGCAACAACGGCCATTGTGCCATTGCAAGATTTGTTAGGTTTGGGCAACGAGGCCCGTATGAATTTTCCCGGCACCACGGAACACAACTGGGCCTGGCGGTACAAGGCCGGGTCTTTAGACCAGGAATTAAAGGCCAGCTTGCTAGACCTTTCGATTTTGTTTGCTCGTCACTTGCCGCCGCGTGACAAGCCTTTGAAGGGCCAGGGGAATGTTTAATAGCAGTCGGTTTTCAGTCGGCAGTTTTCAGTTAGCCGCCGAGGTATGTGTAGCTGGGTAAGCAGCCAATGGTTCACCCGTGCCGGGTACAGGTAAACCATCGTCTAGCCACTCCAAACACCACCCAGGGGGTACCCGAACGTGTTACCGAACTGCTCGACAACCTGATTTATCAGGTTTGGTTTGAACAGACGACGGTTGCCTGCACCCGGCACGGGTGTAACCGTTGGCAATTATTGGGCAACTCGACGCAAAAAACTGACGCGCCTTTTACAATCATTATTAAATCTGTTGGTTTTAACTGAAAACTGACGACTGATGACTGAAAACTAAGGAGCTTTATGGTAGCGGGTGATTTAACGACGGCGGTGGACGTAGTGGTGCTGGGAGCGGGGCCGGGTGGTTACGTGGCGGCGATTCGGGCGGCTCAATTGGGTAAAAGCGTAGTTATTGTTGACCGCGACGGTACACCCGGCGGTACGTGTTTGAATAGCGGCTGTATCCCGCTCAAAGCGTTGGTTTCGGCCAGCGAACGTTATGCCCAGGTGACTGACGCGGCGACGTTGGCGACAATGGGGATTGCCGTAGAAGCGGGCCAGCTAAATTTCGTCCAGATGCAGGACTGGAAGCAAGGCATCGTCAATCGTCTAACCGATGGCGTAAACCGTTTGCTCAAGGGCAATCATGTCGAACAGATACACGGTCTGGGCTATTTTATGAGCGACCACGAGATGCGCGTCGAAGGTGAGTACGGTTCGCATCGCTTTAGCTTTGAACATTGCGTGTTGGCGGTAGGGGCTAACCCGGTGGCTTTGCCGGATTTACCTTTCGATGGCAAAACTATTTTGACAACATCACAAGCCCTGGCTCTAACCGAACTGCCGCCCGCGTTGGCGATTTGGGGTGAGGACTATATCGCGCTCGAACTAGCCACTACGCTGGCCCGGCTAGGTACAAAAGTAACTTTGCTTGTACCAGGGGAGCGACCACTGCCGGATGTAGAGGCGGTGGCGGTGCGGCTGGCGATGGCCGGGCTGCGTAAATTGGGCGTGGAGGTGGTGAATGAAGTGGGTCTGCCGATGGCTGGGCCAGACGGTATCACTTATCAAGGCGGAAAAGCCGGGACAATCACGCTGCCTCCAACTACGCCACTGGTGGTTTGCGGCGAAGTGCAAGCGCGTACCCACGACTTGAATTTGCACGAAGTTGGTTTGGTGTTGGGTGAGAACGGCGCACTGTGGGTTGGCCCTGACCAGCGTACCAAAACCGATTATGTGCTGGCGGCTGGAGATTGTACCCAACATCGTCCGGCTCTGGCAACGACGGCTATCAAACAGGCTAAAGTTGCTGCCGAAGCGTTGGCGGGGCGCAAAGTGGCCTATTCACCCCAGGCGTTGCCCCAAGTTATTCATACCGCTCCCGAAATTGCGGCGGTAGGTTTGGCGGCAGAACGGGCGCAGGCGGCGGGCTATCGGGTAAAAACGGGCCGCTTTGCTCTGGCCGCGAACGGGCGGGCCTTGACTTTGAGCGCGGACGCAGGGACGGCTTTGATAGTGGCCGATGCTTCAAATGATGCGATTTTGGGTGTGACTATCGTGGGGCCACGCGCTGGGGATTTGATTGGCGAAGCGACCCTGGCTATCGAAATGGGCGCGACCCTGACCGACCTGGCGGAGATTTTGCACCCTCACCCTGGCCTGGGCGAACTACTATTGGAAAGTGCCGAAAGCGCGTTGGGTCAGGTTATCCATCAATTGAGCAACGAGCTTCGAGCAGTGAGCCAGGTACGGTAGTAAGTAGGTAGCTATTCAGACTGTGGGAGGCGGCTCCGTCAGCCGATTTCGCTGTGGTTGCAAACCCGAAAAGTATCGGCTGACAGAGCCGCTGCGCGTCCTACAAAAATCAAACAGGAATGAACAGTTACTTCTAGTTTTTTAAATCCAAAACTAATCCCAATTGTAAAAGCCGCGCAAAATAACCACAACGTTTACATCTGACGGCACATCGGGGAAATTTTGACTTATAGCGTACCGATCTTTAATCTGTTCTAATATTACCACTTTGGTCGTTGGTACTTGTCGTTGGCCTTTGTAATTCTCAAAACACTTTATATTTTGGTGTGTAATATCGCCTGAGTCTGTCTGTATCTCGTCCAAGCCGTTTTTAGCAGCAGCGTTTTGATAGAACTTATACAAGCGTTCAACATCATCCTTAGTAAAAAGGGTTTCTTGTTTTTGAGCAGTAAAAGCACTGTCGCAGCCTTGAGAAGTAAAGATAGTGTTAGATAGCGGATTAGTAACAAACGTTGTGCTTTTAGGGTAGGGTGGAAAAGGTTCTGGTATTTCAACATTAAATTGTACAAATAAAAACCACAATCCAAACACTAAAAAACTAAGAACCACAAGTATGGCAATACTACAGCTTAATTGAATGTTATTTGGCTTATTATTCTTCATACTGTATGTAATCGTCAGCCGACGGTTAGCTGGTTGGTAACATCCCGCACCTCGCGCATCGCTTCGATGGTGTCGTAGGCCAGATGTTTTAGCTCGGTGTTAGTAACCTGACCCCGCACCGTTACGATGGAGTTGACCACCTCGATTTCAAAGATACACCCAGTCAGTTTGGGCTGAGAGGCCAGCCGTTGCAACACGTCGCGCCGGATATGTTCGTCCCGGCTTACGTGCGGCTGTTGTTCGTCGCTGACCCCTTGCGTTCCCTGCGTCCCCATCGCCCCATAACCTGGAACCATACCGTAGCCCGGCTGATAATTCTGGACGGGTGAACCGACGCTGTGCTGACTGCCGCCGTAATCCGTCTGGCCTGTGCCAAAACCGCTATCCGGCAAACCCTGCGAACCGTAATAGCGGGCATCATTGGGGTCTCCCTGGCGCACCCCGGCAGTGCGTTCCAAAATTTCGTCGCTCGGTTGGGGCGTGTTATCCTGGCTACGCCCGGCTTGCTCGTGCTCATCTTTTTGGTTGTTTTGCTCACTCATTGCCTGTCACCTACCTTTTGCACCTTTGCTCTTGTGGGACATTGCTTTGCCAATGGGTAACTGTTCAGATTTACCCTTAATTTGTAGAGTGCGCGTCCCCGCGCCCGCTATGCTGGCTAATTTACGTACCGTGCGGGCGCGGGGACGCACCGCCTACATTTAAACTCGTTTACCCCAACTCTGAACAGTTACGCCAATGGACACGTTTGCCACGCTTGGGCTTTCCTGTTAAAATTGCCCCATAGCTGTCAATTTTTTAGCGGTTAGAGACTTGGTTAAACCAGACCATCATCAGCGGGAGTTACTTTGATAAATAAAATCGGGCCGCGAGTCAGGCCAGCTTGCAAATATATCGCCTTTCGTATCAGCAGCACCTTGCCAGTTATGATGTTGCTGTTGGCCTTGCTTTTGGGAGCGTGCGACGCTGGCACTGCTACGACGGTAGCTAATAATACCACAACGGCGGCGGTTACTACCAGCAGTGCCTCGCCCGCCGGAGCAACTGCCGATGCCGCTACCCCAAATATTTCGTCCGGCCCATCCAATAACGCCACCACCGATACGGCGGCGAACGCCACCACTAAAAGTGTTAGCACCCAGCCGCCCGCAACCGCAGTGGCTACCTCGGCCAGTGCTGCTACGCCCGCGCCACCTACCACCACCAAACCACCCGCCAACTTGAACCTTGCTGACCAGGTGCTGCGCCTCGTCGGAGGAGACCCTACTACGCTTGACCCAGCGTTGGCAAGCGAAGTCAATAGCAGCTTTGTGATACGCCAGCTTTTTAGCGGCCTCGTTACCCTAGATAATGACTTAAAGGTTGTGCCGGATTTGGCTGCCGCCATGCCGATTGTAAGTGATAACGGCAAAATTTATACCTTCACCTTAAAACGTAACCTGCATTTTGGCGATGGCAAAGAAATCACCGCCGACGATGTAAAATATTCGCTGGAACGAGCCGCCGACCCCACTCTGGCCGCGCCCGACCCACCCGAAAGCCTGCCCGCCGCCAATTATATGAGCGACATCGTGGGTGTAAAGGACAAGTTGGCGGGCAAAGCTACCACCATCGCAGGCATCGTGGTCAAAGATAAATATACCATCCAGTTTCAGCTTGATGGCTCCAAACCCTATTTTCTGGACAAAATGACTTTTAACTGCTATTTTGTAGTTAACAAAGATAATGTTGAAAAAGGCGGCAACTGGTTCGAGCAGCCGGACGTAAGCGGGCCGTTCAAGCTGGCTCAATGGAACAAACAGCAGCTAATCAAACTCGCGCCCAATAGTGCTTACGCCAACGGTGCGCCAACCTTAAAGGAAGTAGATATTTTGCTGGGGGCCGCCGCTTCCAATGCCCTAAATTTGTATGAACAAACTGACAACAAGATTGATTTGCTGGACATCGGGGCTGGTGCCGACACAGAGCGGGCGTTGGACAAAAATAGCGTCCTCAACAAACAACTGGTGGTCAAGCCTGAATTGGAACTGACTTATCTAGCTTTTAATACTAAAGCTAAACCGTTCGATGACCCCAAAATCCGACAAGCCTTTAGCCTGGTGGTTGACCGGGCCAAAATCGCGCGTGCGGTGTTTGAGGACAAGGTAGTGGAGGCCAAAACTATCCTGCCACCCGGTATGCCCGGCTATACTGGCAACGGGGCCGCGCTGGGCTACGATGTCAGCCGCGCCCGCGACTTGATAGCCCAAAGCAGTTACAAAAGTGCGAGTAACCTGCCTAAAATCGTACTGTATTCTACGGGCGACGGTTTGAGCGGCACATTGCAAGCCATTTACAAAGAGGCGTTGAACATTGATGTAGAAGTGCGCCAGTACGAATACAAGGATTTCCAGGCCGGTTTGAACCAGAGCCAGTTCCAGATGTTTGTGTTTGGCTGGACAGCCGATTACCCCGACCCCGAAAACTTCCTGCGTTCGCTGCTGGGCACGGGCAGCCCCTTCAACAATAGCAACTATAGTAATCCGCAGTTCGACGACTTGATGAAACAGGGCGACCAGCAAAGCGACCCTCAAACCCGTTTGCAACTATACGGGCAGGCTGAACAGGTAGCTCTGACGGACGTGCCGATCTTGCCGATATATCACAACGTCAGCTATTTGCTGGTCAAGCCCTATGTCAAGAATCTGGTAGTCACGGGCGAAGGCATCATCAGCCTCAAGGATGTATATATTCAGAAATGAAATATAAGTTGTAAAAATGTTTGAACAATTGCGCCAAAGATGGAGCAGCGACAACCGCCAGCCCCGTAATCAACCGTTGGAAATATCCAGCCTGACCCCACCCGATGTCAGTCGGTTAAGTTTGAGTTGGGATAGCCATTTCAATTCCGCCACCCTGCGCCACCACCTAAGCGAGTTTCCAGACATCTCGTTTTATACCAAAGATCAACACGAGTTTGTGATTGGGGATTGGTGGCGACGGCGCGACGATATAGGTCATATTTTGGAAACCCAGGCCCGCCGCTATCGCCCGGAACTGGTGGCACGACTGGTGCAGCAATTCGAGGGGTTGAACTGTGGGGCCGTGGTAGTTAGCACCGATGAGCAGAACGACAAAACTGGCTTTTATACCCAGCAAGGCTTTGAGGAAATTGAGCGCATCATCTACTACGAAAAGCTAGATATGCGTACTGATTTTAGTTACCAGGGCGAGACCTTGAATATGGTACAATTTACGCCCGCCCTGATGCCCGATCTGCTTCAAGTTGACCACGCTTCCTTTCCCTGGTTATGGTGGAACAGCCAGCCGGAGTTTGAATATTATGTGTCCCAACCGGAGGTGACGCTTTATCTGGCCTACACCCAAAGTTTGCGCCGCCCCATCGGTTATTTCGGTTTTACCTTGTTTGAACGCTGGTCGCACCTGGACAGGTTGGCTGTCGTATCGGATTTACAAAGCCGGGGGGCGGGCGCATATCAGTTGGCCTACGCCTTCGACTTGATGCGAAAACGGGGAGCGCGGCGGTGTACCCTTAGCACCCAGGGGAACAACTTTCGTTCGCAACGCCTCTACGAAGGCTTTGGCTTTCGGCGCGTGCGTAGCCTGGAATATAGTATTGTGGGAAAATGGTTGAAGCCCCGTCAGCAGTTGGGAAATAATGCGTGAGGAGTCTGGCAAGAAGATGCGGATATTGATGTTAAGCTGGGAGTACCCGCCTCATAACGTGGGCGGTTTGGGCAAACACGTCACCGATTTAGTTCCGGCTTTGGACGCAGAAGGCATCGAAGTCCACCTGCTCACCCCCCGGCTCAAGGACGGCGAACCTTTCGCGCGGGAAGGGGCAAATATTTACTGTTACCGCATCGAGCCGCCCCTGATTGACCCCACCGACTTTTTTACGACGGCCTGGCAAACCAACTTGAGGTTGCAGGAAGCCGCCGAACTGCTTTTTGCCAAATTCGGCCATTTCGACCTTATCCATGCCCACGACTGGCTAGTGGCGGCGGCGGGTGAATACCTCAAGCACCGTTTTCACACGCCCCTGTTGGCTACCATCCACGCGACGGAACGCGGACGCGGGCGTGGGCAGCTACCGGGCGAGTTGCCGCGTGCCATCAACAACGTCGAGTGGCTGCTGACCTTCGAGGCGTGGCGCATCATCTGTTGCAGCAAATATATGACCGAAGAAGTACGTGATTATTTTAACACGCCCCTTGACAAAATAGACATTATCGCCAATGGAGTTAATCCAGCCAAATTTGATGCTCTGGAAAAGCAGGATTTGAGCGCGTTTCGTAGCAACTACGCCGCCCCTGACCAGAAAATCATCTTTTATGTGGGCCGCGTAGTCGAAGAAAAAGGACTACGGGTGCTGATTGAAAGCGCGGACAAAGTGCGGGCAGGTTACGGCAAGGTAAAATTTGTGATTGCCGGAACGGGTCATCAATTGCAAGAGTTCCGTAATTTTGCCAATGGGTTGGGTCAGGGCAGCCATTTCTATTTTACAGGCTTTATTAGCGATGAAGACCGTGATAAGTTGTATAAAGTGGCGGATGTGGCGGTGTTTCCGAGCCTCTACGAACCCTTTGGCATCGTGGCATTGGAGGCGATGGCGGCCAAAGTCCCCGTCGTGGTGGCGGACACGGGCGGGTTGAGCGAGGTCGTGACGAACCACGAAACGGGTATCGTGGTACAGCCGAGCAATCCTGACGCGCTGGCTTGGGGCATTCTGCATACGCTCAACAACGCGGATTGGTCGGCGGCCCGCGTCGCCAACGCCTACAAAATGGTCAAGGCCGTCTATAATTGGCAAGGCATCGCCGACCAGACTATAGCCACTTACCAGCGCGTTATAGACGAGAGCCAGACTGTTGATTGGGATGGAGTGGAAAAAGATTAGTGGCTATAGCTAACGACGAAAACAAAGATACAGAGATTGAGCCACCAGCTCTGGCCGCGATGTTTCCCGAAATGCAAGCGGGCTTCGAGTGGGGACTGGGCCGTACCGTCACCGATGCGGAAATCGCCCTCGTCGCCACGCTGACCGGAGATAATAACCCTTTTCACCTGGACGAAGAATTTGCTCGCGCCAGTGTTTTCAAGGGGCGTATCGCCAGTGCTTCGTTGGTTTTGGGTTTGATGTTCGGGCCAATGGCGACTTTTTTTCAAGGCAAGGCCGTTGGTTTGGACGGCGACTACCGTATTCATAACGCGCTGCGGGCGGGCGATACTTTGACAGTCAGATGGCGGGCCTTGAACCGGAAATATGTACCCAAACTGCGTGGGACGGTGGTAGAATTTGAGGGAACAGGTAGCAACCAAAACGGCATCACGGTGATTACCATGCACCATTCGGGTTTGATGAGGGAGAAATTTTAAGATGGCAACGGGCAGTAGTTTTGGCAAAGTTTTTTCGATGACCAGCTGGGGGGAGTCGCACGGGCCAGGCGTGGGCGTGGTAGTGGACGGTTGCCCGGCTGGTTTGGAGTTGAGCGAGGCCGACATCCAGAGCGACCTCAACCGCAGACGGGTCGGGCAGAGCCAAGTTACATCGCCCCGTGACGAAAAAGACCAGGTAAAAATCCTGTCGGGGGTGTTCAACGGGTTGACGATGGGTACGCCGATTTCGCTATTGGTTTGGAACGAAGACGCGGACAGCAGCAAATATGAAGACATCAAGGACTTGTTTCGGCCCGGCCACGCCGACTACAGCTATTTTGTGAAATATGGAGTGCGCGACTATCGAGGCGGTGGCCGCAGCAGCGCACGCGAAACGGTGGGCCGGGTGGCGGCAGGAGCGATTGCCCGCAAACTTTTGGCCCGCGAAGGCGTTAGAATTGTGGGCTACACCAAAGAACTAGGCACGCTGGTGGCCGAACAGCTAGACTTTGACGAAATTGACCGTAATATTGTGCGCTGTCCCGACCCAAATATTGCCCCCAAAATGGTGGAAGCGGTCTTGCAAGCCAAAGCCGATAACGATTCGTTGGGCGGAATTGCCGAGATTTTAGCGATGGGCGTACCACCGGGCCTGGGTGAGCCAGTCTTTGACAAGCTAGATGCGGACATTGCCAAAGGTTTGCTTTCGATTGGCGCGACCAAAGGCATCGAGTTTGGGGCGGGTTTCGACTTTGCCAAAATGCGCGGCAGCCAGTCCAACGACCCGTTTGTGAACAAGGACGGCAAAATCGGCACGATTGAAAACAAAGCGGGCGGTATTTTGGGTGGCATCAGCACGGGCGAAGATATTTTGGTACGGTTGGCGGTCAAACCCACCTCATCTATCAGTCGGGAACAGCAGACGGTCAACACTGCCGGGGCGGAGGCGAAAATTGAGGTACGGGGCCGCCACGACCCAACTATTATCGTGCGCTTGATACCCGTCGCCGAAGCGATGCTGGCCCTGGTGCTGGCCGACCATTTTCTGCGCCAACGGTTGTCCCGCGTGTCCTTCTAATTTTTGATATTGTGTAACTATGCAGGGTATCACGGGGGTCTCCCCATGCGGGGTACAGGGGTGTCCCTGAAAATCTCTTTTCCCCTTACTTTTCTTCCTAGCTGAATAGTTACAATATTTTGGAAATAACAGATGGATAGTGTATAATTACAAAAACCACGCGAATTGGCTCTTGTGAAAGCTGTACATTTGTGCTACAATTGGCATATCCAAAATTGTGTTAAAAGTAGCTTTAGGAGCAAGAAATGGACACCAAAACCCGCGAACGCGACCAGGTGCAAAACCTGATTAATCACAAACTGGCCGAGCTTTTTTATGGCATCACCGAAATACCCACACCCCAACGTCCGGCTAACCTGGAAATCGTACCCTACTACCAGTCGCAACCAGCTACGGTCACTTATGAACCTGTTCAGCCGCAACAGCTAACGCGGCCCGTCCAGCCTACGTCGCCTATTGCGGTGGATTACTACCCACCCGAAGCCTATCAACAACCACGCCCGCGTCCTCAACCCAACCGCGCCCAGGCCCGCGCCAATTTCTACGCTGCCCTGGAACAACACGCCTATACTCAAATCGTTGAGCCTGCCGCCTACCTCAAGCACCCGCTCGAAAGCATCGGTCACGCCCCGCTTTTTGAGGAACGCCGTCTGTATCACGGCCCAAATAGCTTGTGGTTGATTATGCCACTCGAAAACGACCCCTTGATGGCCGAGGGTGAGGAATTTCGCATACCCAAGTATCAGCTAAAAGTTATCAAACGTCTGCACAAAGGCGGCGTGACTCCTGACCGACTCTACATCGCCCACGAACTACCCTTCGGCAGTGTCAACCACCCCAGCCAGGTCACAGCCGATATGATTCGACCCAAAGCCCCACCCCAGGCATTAGCGATGGCTCGCAGGTTAGGTCTGGCCGGGGCGATTACCCTGCAAGCCGCCGCTGCCCCTGCAGCAATGGCTGGTATTGTAGGCGGTCTTGGTATCAAAGCTGCCCAAACCATTATCGCCAACCCTATCATTCTCGACCCTATCTTATTTGGTGTAGTTGTCCACCCGCAACGTCTGCCGCACGCAGGGGAAATGGGAATGTGGTTTGAGCTTTTGCGTTGGCAAGCTTGAAAAATTGATGTATGTCAAATGAGCTTTACTACGACGAATATGAGCAGTATGGAGATAATAGCCAGCCATTTATTGCGCCCAAAAACCAGCCAAATTACTCCTATGACCAGTACGATACCCGCCCTCGGTTGGACGCACCCCAAACTTACTACCAGGACTCCAACGCCTATAGTCAGACCTTTACCCGTCGTCTCGCTGCCCCCCAGCCAGTAGCGGCAGCATCTCAACCCCAGGCGTGGCCCTGGTACAGCCTAGCAGACCTGGCCCATATTGCCAAACCCCACGAAGCCACTCCCATTGCTTTTGACCGCCGTCTGGTACTCACCACCCGCATCAGTTTGCTGGTTTGCCTCCTCGCTATTTTTGCCTATTTGGGAGTAGCCAGTTCCAAATTTTCGGTGGCATCAGGGGGCTTCTTTCTGCTTGGCGGCTCCTGGCTGCAAAGCGGTCTCGACGCGGTGCAAACTAATCTTTTGTGGCTCGTCGGCGCGAATATCCTTTATCTATTTCTCAGCTTTGCTATTATGTTTGCCACCCACAACTTCCGGCACGGCAGACCTTCCCTTCACTTCGCTATCTACGGCCAAACGCTGCTCGGTGGCCTCAACATCTTGCTGTTTTCGCTTACCCTAGCCATCATTGTCATCAACGTGGTAATCTGGCTTATTATCGCCGCTATCTGCATCTCGCTCTTGATCGGTCTCTTTTCTTCGGCCCGCCGCTAACCAGCATGGATGGTTGAAACCAGCGATTATCCCCGCCCAAACCCACTCAGTGGTAAAACAACTGCTGATAACAAGTTTGGAAGTCATTTCTAGCCTACCGCCCGAAATTGGTTCAGTTGTTTGCGGAACCCCTATTTGAATCCGGCGGTACTGCCTAACCGTACAAAAATATGAACTACACCCGCCCAATCAATAAAAATGGCAAAATACTAGAACAGATGATATAATGTTTTTATCTTGCTTCACACTATTTTCAGGCTTGCTACAGGAGGTATCTCGTTCTATGTGTATGGGTGTCACACATCGCACTATCAATACGATGGTATCGTTTCCAATTGCCGGGGCTTTGCTAGTGCAAGCACATTGGCATCCGCTCCAGGCTATCGTCTTTTTGGGCGGCTATACCTTCGCCACCTTCTTGATGAACCCGGACTTAGACCTCGACTCGCTGGGCTATCAAAGTTGGGGAGTTTTACGTTTTATTTGGTGGCCGTACCAAAAAGCCCTGGCACATCGCTGCTTTCTATCGCATTTTCCTGTAGTGGGTACGGTCTGCCGAATTATTTATCTGATGTGGGTACCGATATTGATATTGCTGATACTGGGAGGAACGGTGCAGGACAGAGTGCGTACCGACTTGTTTAACGCTTGGCCCATCATCGGCTCATTTGTGTTGTTATGGATACTCGGTATGATTATCAGCGACACCATTCACGCGATTTTGGACGTGGTTAGCACCGACTTCAAACACGGTTTGCATCGGGTAATGAGCGGCGGCCACCACCATCACCCCCAGCACGGCTTCTTCGCCCACCACGACCAGGATGGCCCCCGCCACTATAACGAGAGCTACAGCCGTAGTAACAGTCATAATCACCGCCGTAGTCGCCGATAACAAATTTTAGCTCTTTATAAAATATTGACTCAAGCTCGTTTTGAACGCATAGCTTTGGTATGTTTCAGGTTGCTGTCGTTTGCCAGACGTTTGTACTCCTCAGATTCAATGGCATAAAGCGCAACCTTGCCATCTGCATTGCAATGAACGCCCCAGCCGTAACGTTTACCAAGTGACGAAGCCCGCAAACACGCCTGCCCTTTGGAGAAGAATTTTTGGCGTTCGACTGGCCTATCTACCGCTGGAATTTCCTTATGGTCTGCATACGTTTCAAACAAAACGTCTTCTTGCGTGTACTTATAGGGGTGGTTGCCAATCATTTGATATTGTAGCAGGGGCATAGTTTTCTTCTCGCCTCTTGGCTCAGGAATCGAAGCAGCCAGGGCTGGACAATCATCTGCCACCTCAATAAAGGTATCAAAATAATTTAGTGTTGCAGACTCAATTCCTTTCATTAAACACACCCTTCGCTATCAACGGGGCGTTGTCTGCCGCCTTCGACTTTGCCCTCGATAATAAAAGTAGGGACGGTTGAGCCGCCGCCCGCCGTGACGTTGAGCAGAGTGGAAGCGGCTAGTCGGGTGAGCGTGCCGTGTACAGTATCGTCGAAAATATAAGGGTCGCAGTCCACCGAACGTTCGGCAAACTTGATGTAGCCGCCCTGGATTGTGGGGAAAACCTCTTTAGCCACTACCACTTTTTCCTGCACCACGAATGGTTCGGTCAAAGCCGCTTGATAGGCCGTTTCCCACTCGGCGGGGCTGCTTTCCCAACCGATGACCACGCCTTTGCCACCATATTCGTCGTTGGGCTTCATCACTAGCCGTTCGCGCTGTTCGGTCACGAAGGTGTGCAGATTAATTTGCTGGCTTTTATAGGTAGTGTGGCCGCTTTGCACATTGCGCGTCCAGGGAATATGGACAGCAATCGCGTCACGTTCAGCGGGGCTGTAATAGCGGGCGTTTTCGTCATCGGTCAGTAGCGCAAAGATAGCTTTTTTATGATAGGGCTTACAGCGAAAATTGTTGACCATACAAATTGCGCCCGCTTGGTAAGCCTGGAATACTGCCGGAATATCGCCTTCACGCTCGATTAGCTCGGTACTAAGGGCGCGTTTGAACAGCAAATCAATCTCGAATTCCCCGTAGCGCAACCTGCCGTTTTCAAAAGTTAAATCAAGCGGACTACAAATTATGGTTGGCACATTTTGGCTCTCAAAATATTCTTTGAGCAATTGAAATTCCGTCGTAGTAGCCACATCCAGCCAATCTACAATCGCGATATGGGGCGTTTGTGGGGACTTACCAAAGTGCTGGCAATATTCATTATACCTATCCAACAGCATTTGAAGCAGACGGGACTTGACTTTGACCATCGAAACGCTGTACATTTTGGTAAACTCTTGCATCACGGGCATCTGCATAAAAATTTCCTGGAGACCATCTTCGTAAGATGCGCCCGCTGGAGACTCGGCGTTATACTCTACAAAATGCAGCGTTCCGTCCAGGCTATAAAACGAGTCAAGCCGCGAATGTGCGCTTAAAGCTTCATAGCCGTTATCAATCTGGAAAAGTTCGCGTTCGCGCTGGGTCAAACCTACATCGGCAATTAAGCGTTCGGCCTCGGCCCGGTCAGGCCCAATCATCACCGCACCCAACTTGCCGATAGCCGAAATAATCTTAGCGCATTCGGCACTGACGTAATCGGCTTGCTGACGAGTGAAAAAATGCGGGCGCAAAACATTACAAAGCTGCCGACCCGCAAAATATATCTGGCCCGCCTCCATCCCCTGCATCAAGCCTTCAATACTGTCGGAAGATAAACGTTGGCTGTTTGCCAGCAGCGAATGATAATAGTCAATCGCCTCGGTAATCAATTCGGTGTCCGCACTCATAAATTTCTCCAAAAAGCGGTCGGTTATTAGCTATCAGCCTTTAGCCAAACAAGCCTCTGGTTTCGGCTGATAGCTGACCGCTACTAGCTGACCGCCCGTCGCTACTTGCTTGCCAACAAACTATCCCAACGATAGGTCACTTTGGGGGTCTTGATTTTGCCCGTCGCGTAGCCAATCATCAAGTCGGCGACGGCGTTGACCACCCAGGTAAAATAGGTTTCGCCCACACTCCAATAATCACAATCGGGGGCGGGGTTGAGAAAATCAATCGCATACGGCACGCCGTCCCGCACCGCAAACTCCACCGTGTTCATATCGTAGCCCAACGTTTCGCACAGCTTCTGGCAATCACCGATGATACGCTCCCGTAGCTCGGCACTTAAATAGTTGGGGTCGGTAATATAGCGACGTTCGCTTGGCTCCCAGGCCATTACCAAGACATTGCTGCGACCAATCACGTAGCAGCGCACGTACTGTTGAAATTCGATGCCTTCTTGAAGCACCATCGTTAGCTCGCCCGTCTCGTTATAAGCCTGGATTAACTCGTCGCGGCTGTGGACTTTATAGACATTTTTCCAGCCACCACCCACTGCTGGTTTGAGAAAGGCTGGCAAACCCGTATATTCCAGCATCCAGTCCCAATTGAGCGGGGCGTACAGGTTTCTAAGGGAGTCGCTAACTACACCTGCGATATAGGCTTTGTTGGGCAAAACCAGCGTTTTAGGGTGAGCTACCCCCAGTCGGTTGGCGATGGTACTTTCGATAAACTTGTCATCCGCTGTCCACCAGAACGGATTGTTGATAACTGCTGTACCCTGCAAAATCGCGTTCTTGAGGTAGCTGCGGTAGTAGGGGATTTCGTGGCTGATGCGGTCAATGATTACTTTGTAGGGGTTCGGCTCGTCCATCGCCGTCCCGCCCAGCATCACCATCTCGGCAACCACGCCAGCGTTGCGCTCGTTAATCTCATGGATTAGCGCACCAGGGAAAGTACCTTCGCGTCCCACCAGCAAGCCCACCTTCAATGGCTCGCTCGATTTGACCGCCCTGCCGCTTTTAGTCTTTTTTTCGGTTGTCTGTTGTTCTGACATTTTAAGTCAAGTCTCCTCTTAATGCTCACTATAAAGAAAATCCACAAACTCATCATGCTGCGCCAAAAATTCTTCGCGGAGCAGTCCCATCTTTATCTCCGCATGATACGTGCCTTTGTAGAGAAAACGGCGACGCAGACGGCCTTCTTCCACAAAACCTAGCCGTTGGTACAAAGCTACCGCCCGCGTGTTGAGGTCATAAACCCCAAGTTCAATTTTCTGGTAATCTAGTTCGTTAAAGGCATAATTGAGCAGTATTAAAATCGCCTCGCCGCCAAAGCCCTTGCCGTAAGCACTGGCCGGGGCAATAAAAACGTCCAATTCAGCCCACCGCATACGCCGATTGCTGTTGTGCAGCCCAACTGACCCTACCCACTGGTCGCCCTCTACTGTCATCACCGCCAGTTTACAATCGTCGCTTGCGTCGCTATTAGATAAGCCTATCGCCCAGCCGACAAATTCCCGTTCGCGCTCAGGGGTTCGATTGGTAGGCAAATGGGTCATATCGCCCAGCGCATCGGCTTCGGTATCCCAGGGCAAACTCACCAAAACCTCAGCGTCCTCGGCCCGAAAGCCGCGCAACCAGACTTTTTTACCTTTCCAAATATTGTGCATCACCTATCTTTTCGCTAATCAGCTACGGTATCTATTGCCCAACCAAAAATACAAAGCCATTATGTAACACGCTATCGAAGCTGTCGCAAAACCGAGCCACAGCATCGGCGCGATTTCGGACTTCACAAGTAAGACCGCCATTATCTGAAAAGCGAAGCCTGCCCAAAAAGCATAAAAAGCCTTAGACCAGGAATAATTTTTTACACCCAACTTTACAATCAAGCTTTGAATTTCTTGATTGTAAGGGTAGGCCGCCGCTAATCTATAGAGTCTGGGTAAAGCTTCAGCATTGCGACTGTGGGCAATCAAATTTTTGATGTCTTCAAGTTCCCATTCGTCATATTGGTGCATCGTCATTAGTGTGTCCTAATTAAGATTTTTTGATTAATCTATTGCAAGTTAGACAGAAGCGGTGAAGTTTTTTCCTCGTTTCAATTGCTTAAAAATCTCGCTAATCTTGAGCTTAAAACCGGGTAGCACCTCGCCACCGTCCAGTTCGTCGTTTGCATCAAGCAGTCGGGCGTGCTTACCCAACGCATATACAAAAATTTCGCGCCGTCGTGGGTTTATCACCCATACCATGCGTACTTTTGCCTGCAAATAGTCTTCGATTTTATCGCTGACACCATAAAGGTAATCGGTGCGCGAAACAACTTCCGCCGCCAAATCTGGTATGCCTGGAAAAGCATCGTCGTAATCACCTACTGCCTCAAAGCGAGCTTGGGTTACAAAAGCCACGTCTGGTCGCACCGCTGTGTTGGGGTCGTTCTTAGGGTCAAACACAAAAGCTCCGTCCGAAAATACCTGTCCTAATTCATTCGTTTCAGCAAAAACATCCAGGTAACGGGCCAATTTGGTGATAATTTGGGCGTGACTAATACTAGGGCCGGGCATTTCAACTAGCTCTCCCTTCCGCAACTCATAGCGTTTGCCGTTATCAGGCAGAGCCATATATTGTGCTAACGTTATTTTTTCGGTTGTGGGCGTTGCGACACCGCGTTCAATTAAAGCTGTCATACCTACTCTTCATCCTAAAATGGTATTTCGTCAAAAACTATACCAGGCGAGATTCCATAAACTTCTCTTTGGTGGATTTTATCATCCAACCACTGTTCTAGCCATTCGCGTAGGGAAGCTGCAACAATTTTACGTCCGGGGTGTTCCTCTAATCCGGCCGCGTTCCACTCTAAAACAGGACCATCCTCGCTATTACAATCGAGCAGATAATAGATAGTACAGCCACCATAAGCTACAGGTAAAAACTTTTCGAGTAAATACCATTTTTCAGGCATCCATCACTGTAGTAGCATATACCTTTGGTATGTAATATGGATGTGTAAAGTGATATTCTTTTAGACGTTCGATAAGTGTGTCCATTCCAGCTTTTACTTCTATAGGTAATTCGTAATTTGCCACTTCCAAAGCGGCCAATCGTGGTCAACCCCGTTCCACACATCTACCCGATTGCCGATACCTTTCAGATTGAGCAAATTACTTAACTGATAGGTTTCGTTTTTGCAAACCGCTAAATCGTATTCGCCGAGAGTTAGGAAGATTTCTTGCTGGCGTAGCTGGTTGGCGTAGTCCTGATTGTCCCAATTGATGCCACCAATATAGTCCAGGGGCGAATTGTAATAGACGTTGGACTCGGTAGAATTGTCGGCGTAACCGCGCATATTGTAGCGGCCACTCATCGCCACTACTTTGCGAACGGCGTCCGGGTGGCGAAAGGCAAAGTTGACCGCGTGGTACGCCCCGAAGCTACAGCCCGTCGTTATCAAAAAGCCATTCTGGTTTTTCCAGCGAATAAAGGGCAGAACCTCGTCCGCTAAATAACGGTCATAGTGGGTCTGGCGTTCGCCTTTCCACCAGGGAGACGCGCCCCAGTTATACCAGCTTTCGGTATCCACTGCATCCACACAATATAGTTGCAAATGGCCGTTGTCCAGGCGGTCACGTAGGTGTTCCACCATCCCTCGTTCCTCGAACTCGTAAAAATGGGCCATTGAAGTTGGGAAAACTATTACGGGCGCACCGGCGTGACCAAAAACCAACATTTCCATCCCGCGATTAAGGGCTGGGCTGTACCATTGATGATACTCTCGCTGCATTAAGACTAAAACCTTTCCAAGAACTGCCTGTCTTTATTAAAAGCGTAAATCTATTAGATAGATATAACATTGCGTCCCTGAAATGTCAAATAGGGTCTCAAACATCTCCAAAACCCAACCCTGGCACACTTCCTGCATTATTTCTAAGCAAAGTACAAAGTTTGTAATAAATTTACACAAACTTTGCAGGATATAAGTTATGAGAAATGAGTGCTAGGGGGTAAGGCAATGCATAACGGCTGGGGATACGAAGAACAAAACTGGCGTAATCTACAACATACGAATACCAATAGTCCCTATCGCTACGAAAGCCAACGGCTACAGTGGGGTGACATAAAGATGGACAAAGTTTTGGTTATAGAAGATGAGCCTTCTATTGCCATGCTTTTAGCTAGTATTATTGAGGAATATGGTTATGAGGTGACAACGGCTTTCGATGGCAAGCGCGGGTTTGAACTGGCCCGAACCGGGCAGTACAAATTGGTCATTACTGATAATATGCTGCCCTATATAACCGGGCGCGAAATTTGCGCTCGTCTGCGGCACGAACCAATGGCCCGTGGCGTTATTGTAATACTTATGAGCGCGGTTACAAACCTGGCCGAAACGAGGGCGGAAGCGGCGGCTTTTTTACCCAAGCCGTTCGACATCAGCACGGTTGATCAGCTATTACAACGCTTTCTAGTTGAGCCAGCCTCTGATCGTCAAATCAATTTTGACGACGGAGCGGCTTATCCAGCTGAAAACTATAACCATGCCGCTGGGCATTACCCCAATTAACCATGGAGTAGGGGGTTTCCTACTCCAGCTAAGACATGAGCAAAAAACAGGCAATTTCGAGCATCTTGCTTAAAACAAAAGCAAAACCCACTCTTTGGTCGCAAGGTCACTAGAGTGGGTTTTAATTTTAGGACTTTCACTTTGTCATCCAGTACGGCGCGAAAGGTTTCATCACGCCTTCCGGGATTGTGAGGGGAGACATTAGCTGGTTGCTGCGTAGCGAACAATCACTAAAAATATTGGGGCTATCGGTTGTCACCCAATAAGTTCATCCTCATTCAGGTGGTAGCGGTGCATCGGATTAGCATCACCATTCAGACTGGAAAGCTCTATATCCAAAATGTGTTCTTTACCGAGATAAGGTTTGGTTTCATAACGAGTGAGAACGCGCAGTTTATCCAGAATGGAACGGGCCTGGAGCAGGCTTTGTTCGATGGCTTGCAAATCGGGGTCAGGGCTGGGCATGGTTTGGTGCAAGAATTGCAACGTAATCAGGCCACTGGTAAGGGGCTGGCTCATTTCGTGACAGATGGCAGCAGCAGTAGTAATCATACCCTCCATCTGGGCTTTTTTCTTTTCAGCCTCCACCAACTCGGCCTGGGTGCTGTTTAGCTGGTCATAGGCAGATTGAACTTCACTTAACAAGCGCGTTTTGTCATCATAGAGATGTTTGAGCCGCAGCAACGAACGCACGCGGGCAATCAATTCGGCTTTGTGAACAGGTTTAGTCAGGTAATCGTCGGCTCCGAGTTGCAAACCGTTAACCCGGTTCTGGCTTTCGACGCTGGCCGTCGTGATAATAATAGGAATAAAGGGAAGAGTTTGATCGGCTTTGATCCGACGAATAACTTCCAGCCCATCCACTTCTGGCATCATCAAATCTAACAGAATCAACTCCGGCAAATCGCTATCATTCTGGCGTTGCTGGATCAAATCCAAAGTAGCCTGACCGCCGTATGACATACTGGTATTGTAACCTACTGTCTCTAGTAAGCTTGCCAGTAGTAGAGCCGCATCGGGATTATCGTCAACTACCAAAATAAAACTGTTTTCCCTCATGTTTGACCTTGCCCATTGTATTATAGTCAACTTATACGTTCCAGTCGCCTTAGAAAGCTATGGGGGGATGCTGACTAAACGCCTGGGCTGACCAGCAAGTACCGCATATATCTTCCTACATTATAATACCTTAACAAGACTTACACAAACACTTAGCAGGTACTTTTGGGCTTATCTTCTTAAAAAAGTCTAAAACGGATTTTCTGGTATCATTTTTGCCTATAACGTATTTACCGAATAGTAGGCCAGACTTAGCAGCGAAACCTTTGACAATGTGATTACGTAGATTTAGGGTAGCGAGTGTAGCCGTTTTGCGGATTATTGACAGATCGGGCAATCTGCGGCTATATTGTATTCAAAGATTTATTAAGGCGAACAAAAGGAAAAGAGGCTTATGCAGCTTTACCAAAAAAATTCCTCTGTTGAGGCTTCCCGGCAACGTATAAAAGCTTCTAATCACTGGCTGATTTTGGCTTTGTTGCTGGTTGGATTAGTCAGCCCGCTTTGGCTGACTTCTGTAGCACGGGCCGATGACGCGGGAACAGCCGAATCTAAGTTGATACAACAAGGCTGGTACATCTCGGACGCAGTTAAAGCCAAACTAGGCAATAATGCTTCGGCCACTCAAACAACGTTGCAAAACACTGTGAATGACCTCAAAAACAAAAAGCATCCTGGTGTGTTGGCTCTGCTTGACCCCAACACGGTAAAATCCGGCTACACCACCGCCGAAGCATACGCTGAATATTTACGGAGCTATATTAGTCCTAAACCAGACATTGTGGTGGTGGCGGTAATTGACCCAAGTAAAAGTGGAGTGGCTCTGGCGGCGGACAAGTTGAGCCAGGACGAGCAGAAGGCTATCACCGACGCGGCCCGCAGCACTTTTACCACAGGTGATTACGCTGGTGCGATGCGGCAGATAGCTCTGGACGCAGAAAAGAAAATTGGGAGTGCGGAGACCAGTGGCACCCTACTTACGGTGGTGATTGCCCTGGTAGTGATTGCGGCGATAGGCGGCGGCATCGCTTTCTTGTTGATTAGCACTAAGAATAACTGGAAAAACCAGCTTGAAAAGTTGCAAACCCTGAATGGTCAGGTTAGCGATTTGGTAGTACGGGTTAGTGATGGGATAGATTATTTGCCGGATGCGACCCGTAATCAGGTACGCGACCAGTTTGGACAGGCTACGGCTAATATGAGCAATGCTCAGGCGGGCTTGCGCGAGTTGCAGGCAGCCACTCCAATTCAACTGATTTTGAATGGTGGTAAATATCGCCAGCAGATGAACGCAACCGGCGGCCAGTTGCAAGCCAGTTTGAATTTGTTGCAGCCGCTTGACCGGGCTGTGGAAAAAGCTTAATTTTGGAAAGAACGAAAACCGCCTGGAAACAGGCGAAAGGAGAATGGATGATGTCTAACCGTTTAGCTCCCAAACGCTTTGGCTGGCTCACGGCTTTATCGGTGGCTCTGCTTCTGGTCTTTGTGCTGGGAACAGGCGCAGCTTTTGCTTCAACCGTGCTATATAAGGATGATGCTGGCCTTTTAAGCTCAGGTGACAAGAATGCCATACAGTCAGCGGCTAACAACTCGCCTTTTGACGTACAGGTATTGACTACTAAGAACTTTTCTACCCAGTCTAGCTTTGACAGCTATGTACAGGGCCAACGTCCAACCAGTTCTCGCGCCCTGCTGATAGCAATCAGTGACAACGCAAACTTCCGCACCACTCGTGTGCAAGCTGGTTCTGCTGCTGGCATCAGTTCTGGTAACATCCAGAGTATCGAAGGCGCGGGGAGCAGTAGTTTCAAGAGTAGCAATTGGGGTGCTGGTGTAGCCTCAATTATTCAGTCAGCTACCGGGTTTTCCTCCATTCGAAGTGGTAGCGGCTCTGGTAGTTCCACTACTGCACCCGTTGCCCAAAAAGATTCGGGCGGATTTGGCGGCATCATTGTTTTAATTGTAATTGTGTTGATTATTATTGTAGCTGCCAGCGTTTTTATGGGACGACGACGACGCAGTGGCGGTTTCACCAATGGCTATAACGCTGCGCCACCAGTGCAGAATTTTAATCCGGGCCAGACTTATCAAAATGGCCCTGGTTATGGCCCTGGCTACAATCAAGGCGGTTATGGCCCTGGTTATAATCAAGGTGGTGGTGGAATCGGCGCAGTTGGCGGCGGCTTGATTGGTGCCGCTGGTGGTGGCTTTTTGGGCTACGAGCTTGGTAAGGAAGCGGGAGAACGACAAGCGGGCCAACAGGGTGGTTACGGCAACGCTGGTAACGCTGGTTGGGTTTCCGGTGGAGATACTGGTTTCGGCGGCAACGACAATTCCGGTGGTGGCGGTTGGACTACTGGCGGTGATAGCGGTTTCGGCGGGGGTGGCAACGATACTTCTAGCGGCGGCGATTGGGGCGGTGGCGGCGGAAGCGGCTTTGACTCCGGTGGCGGCGGCGACTCCGGTGGCGGTGGCGGCGGCGACAGTAGCTGGTAATCGCAAAATATTGTGGAAGACATACCGCTAATTAAAAATAGGGTATAATCAAGGGCAGGTAAGTAAAACCTGCCTTTGTTATTTTTATATTAAGTAAGGAAAGACTATTGTTTTGAAGACGGTAAGCTATAGCAAAGCCGCGAGTTGGGGCGGACGGTTTTTGATATTGAATATTGGTTTGTTTTTGTACGCTTTGGGTTCGATTGGGGTGGTGCAGGCAGGTTTAGGTTATGTTTCATGGGACGTGTTTCATCGTGGTATCAGTCTGCATACGCCTATTACCTTTGGGCAAGCTGGACAGCTAACAGGGCTGGTCATCATTGGATTAGGTTTGGTCTTGGGTATTAAACCGGGTGTTGGGACAGTGATGAATATGTTGATGATAGGTTTTTGGGACGATCAAATTTTAAAATGGGGCTGGTTGCCAGATGGAAGCGCACATGGTTGGTGGGCTGCCCTGCTACTGCTTGGTGGCGGCGTGCTTACGATTGGTCTCGGCTCTGGTTTGTATATTAAAGCCGGAATGGGTGCCGGGCCACGCGACGGTTTTATGTTGGGTTTGTCAGCCCGCACTGGTTGGCGGGTAGCTATTTGTCGCACAGTTATTGAGATTTGCGTGTGTATAGTGGGGTTTTTATTGGGCGGGCCGCTCGGAATAGGTACGCTTTTGGTAGCTTTGACAATTGGCCCGGCTGTCGAGTTTGGTTTCTGGTGTTTTCGGGTGCAAGACCCACGCCATAAGCAAAAGGTGCTTGAGTCTGTAGCTTAGAGCAGGCTTTCAACCCACTTATAAGACCGCAAAAGCTGGAGAAATGGCCGGGGTGCGTCCCCACCAATGTCGAGGGAAGTTTTTATTTATCACTTACTTAATTTGTTGGCCTGACTCCAGCCCGCTCAGAATCTCGGTAATTGTGCCGTTACTAATACCCGTCTGGACTTCGACTTTGGAACTGCTGCCATTTGCACCGACCAAATTTACATATTTGCGCGGCCCGATGCTTTCGATAGTCCGATTCGGTACGATTATGATGTTATCTTTAGATTGGCTGGTAACGGCTAGATTTACTGACATTCCAGGGCGCAAGGTTAAATTGGGTTTGGCCGTAAAACTGATTAAAACCTGATAGATGGTGCTACCTTGCTTTGGCACAGCGTTGGGGGTGATGGTTTGCACGCGCCCATCAAAACTCTGGCCGGGGAAGGCATCCAGCGTAAAACTAGCTTTTTCGCCCGCCACCACGTTAGCAATATCAATCTCGTCTATGTCGGCGCGTACTCGCAGGTTGCCCAAATCGGCTAACGTCAGCACGCTTTGACCAGGGCCGATACTTTCGCCTTCATTAGTATCCACGCTCAAAACCGTGCCATCAAAAGCGGCATAAAGTTTGGTGTTATCCAGCCGCAATTGTGCGTCGCGTACTCCTTCTTCGGCAATATCAGCTTGTTTGGCTGCGGCATACAGTTCCGAAGGTGCGACGGGCAGGGCAGGGGTGGGTGTAGCGGCGTTGGCTGGCTGGGCGGTAGGCGTTGGTTGCTGGCTGGCGGTAGCCTGGGCTTTTTCTCCGGCGGCACTAAGTTGGAAACGGGCGATGTCACGTTGAGCCATTGCTACCTCAAGCTGGTGCTGATAGCTGGTAGGGTCGAGTTCGATCAGCAACGTCCCGGCAGGCACAAAGTCGCCCGGCTGCACATAAATTTTTCTGACTGTCTCGCTTAATTTGAAAGAAAGTCGCACGCTCCGGTTGGCCTCAATTTTGCCAGTGCTGCGTACCACCGAACTGATGCTGCCGCGCTGGACGGTATAGAGTGGGTTGTTACCGTTGGTCTGACTCTGATTACTTAGCCAGAATAAACCGACTCCAGCGACAATCGCCACCACCGCTATTATAATTATTATCGGCCTGATAAACCTTCTCACGTGCTAACCCTTAAAGTTGTCAGTTGTCAGTTATCAGTTGAAATTCAGGAGGATTATAAGGTTGTTGGAAAGGCTATTGTAGGCTATAGCCAATAGCCCACAAAGACAATCCATTGACAGAGCAATGTCTTACAAGAACCTGCCCTTGCTATGCCTCTGGATTTCAACTGATAACTGACAACTGACAACTATCTGCTACCTAACGCTTCGATATAAGCCGATTGGATTTTAGCAAAAACTTTGTCCCAGGTGTAGTTTTGCCACACTTTTTGATAACCAGCTTCGCCAAATTTTTGAGCTAAAGCTTTATCTTGCAACAGCATATAGATTTTTGCCGCCAACTCGTCCACATCGCCAAAATTTACCAGCCAGCCGTCCTGGTCGTCTCCGATAACTGCCGGGATACCGCCCGCCCGCGCCCCAATCACGGGCATCCGGTTGAGCCAGGCTTCCAAATAGACGATGCCAAAGCTATCGGTGCGTGAAGGCATTACCAACAAATCGGCGGCGGCAAATAAATCTCGTTTGGTTTCGGGTGACACAAAACCCAAATAGCGGATACGAGCGCGGTCTGCGGCGGGCAAACTCTGGTAGAAACGCTCGAACTGATTTAAAGGCGGCCCGGCCAGCACCAAAGTAGTTTCACTGTGGCAGTCGTGCCAAAGTTTTTGCATGGCCTGGACGAGATGGTTCGCGCCCTTATCATAGGCAACCGCGCCCTGGAACAGCACCAGTGGGCCATTTATTTTATGCTTCTGACGAAACCGCGCCCCGTCCCCACCTGTTATACCGTCTGGCTCAACCCCTACGCCCACCACCCGAAGTTTGTGTGGGGCAACACCTTTTGCTATCAAAAAATCTTGTTCCAAAGCGGTCATCGTTAGCACTATATCAGCTTGATTTAAGAAAGCCAATTGATGACGCATACTATAATATTTGCGGACAAGTGGGTTGGTGGGTTCGCCCAGGTGGACAAAGGGCGTAATGACCAGAGCCGCCCGCTGTTTTTGGGCGTAGTTTACCGCGTCGTATATCAGGCTATCAAACGGGATGTTGGTGACGTGAACCAGATCGAATGGCGCGGTCTGTTTAGCGTGCAAAGCACAGGTCAGACCTGGTACAAAAGGGGTAGTACGGCCCAACTGGTTCATTATGGGTAACACCAGCTTATCTGGTAGGGGCGTGTTGCTAAGAATATTTATCAGGCGACGAATGGCCGGATAATACAGGGGTGAAAGCAGTGGCACCCGCCGTACTGGAAAGCGACGCACCGGAAGGCCGTTGATGGTATCGTTGGCTGGCGTGATGCGCTTTTGGCTTGACCGCCAGAAATGTTCTAAATCCCACGCATCGGTGGTATAAACCGTGACCGCGTAACCGAGGGCTTGCCAGCGTTCGCCGATTTCTTGAATGTAGTTTTCCGAGCCACCAATATACGGGTAATAACGGGGGGTCACGTGCAAAAAATTATAAGCTGTCACGGGCAACCAGCTTCTTGAGGCTTTGTAGCTTGTCGGCGATTTGGGGGTACAGATACCAGACTACGCCGCTCCCAAAGATTGCTCCGGTTAGCAAGCGCAGTTCCCAATTGCTTTGCCGCCAGCCCCACATTTGGCTAAATCCGTCTATGGCGATGGGCAAGCAGGCCACCAACATCCCCCAAAACGGCAGTCGTCGCAACTTTGGCCTGAATATTTGGGGCTGGGTGCGCCCAATTTGGTAGGCGATGCCACCCGCAAACATTGAGCCGTACAGGGCCAGACAGCGTTCGCAAAAAGGCATTTGATAACCAAAAAGCGTAAAAGAATGCTCGTGGTCTTGGACACATAATAGATGACAGGCCCGAAACACCTGCTGGTATAACCAACCTGCGCCCAACCACGCCAGCAACGGAGCAGCGAAGGCGAGGCCAAACAATACCCCGTTCAGCCCGTTCAATAGCCAGAAGAAACGTATCGCTACCAGGCGCAAACTACCTACAAGGCTGTTCACAACCCGGTTGGATAACTCTTGTCGCCAGGGAGCGATACCCTCAACGCGCAGACCGATAGCAACAGGGTCAAGCCGGGGCCGGGCCACAACTTCCGGGTCTGGTGCGGCAGCCAAATTTGAGCTTGCTTGTGGGGCTGGATTAACCATAAGTTGGATTACTTTCCCGAAACCTGCCAGACGTGGTTCAGTTTGTTTTCCATATCGGTCAGGCTCATCGGGCCATAACTAAAATCTTGCACGATGCCGTTTTTATCCACAAAATAGCTTTCCGGGAACTGCTGGATACCGTACCCAGCCGCGACTTTGCCTGTTGTATCCATTGCGACAGGCATAGTCAGGCTGTGGTCTTTGAAAAAGCCTTTTGCCGCCGAAGCTGGTTCTTTGTAATTGACGGTTAAAACTTGAACACTGTCACCGCGATGGGTCTGATAGAACTTTTGCAAATCGGGCATTTCGTCAATACAGGGCTGACACCACGAAGCCCAAAAGTTTATTAAGACGGTTTTGCCCTGTAATTTACTTAACTGTAGTCCATTCCCACCCAACTGGTTCAACACAAAATCGGGGGCGGGTTTTCCTGTAGTGACGTGACCAGGGTTTTTATTCTCCTGTACCAGCCCTGAAGGTAAATTCACGCCGTCCATATTCACGGCATCCGGGCCTTTCAGTGCGGTGGTTAGCATCACAAAACAGGCGACCAAAAAGACAAGACCAAAAACCGAGCCTGCCGCAAAACGGGCCACTCGCGCTGCCGTCGTATCCTTAATCGGCCCAGAGTGTACGCTGACCTTTGCCGCCGCCCGACTATCATTTACAGTTACAGTAGGATTGACCGCAACCAGCTTTTCGTCGGCTCGTCCTTTTGTATTTTGCGCTTCCAGTTCCAAGCGTCACAACCTATCTTTTCTTCTGAGATTTATTTTTGAAAATTTGACCGTCAAGATGCGGTCTCGCTATCAGAAGTGTAGCATTTTTGACCTTGCGACGCAACATTTCTGGATTAGAACTTTGTTAGGGTCTCCCAGTGTGCCAAAAAAATTTGCTGGCCCGTTTTGTGCCACTATTTTAGTACAACAGAGATAAGGTGAAAACTTGAGGACGAAAGGTAAAGGAGCAAAATTATGGAACTGAAACTAGGCGCAAACGTAATCTGTAGCGACGGTAGGCAGGGCGGGAAGCTCCATTTTGTGGTTTTAGACCGCACCAACAATACTTTGGACGACATTATTGTGGCGCGAGGCTTTTTGGGTGCACATGATATGACCGTACAAGCCACCGACATCGGTGAAATCAGCCCAGATGGGCAACAGATTGACCTTAAAATTAACGAAGACGAGCTAAACAATCGGCCTGAATATGTGGTAGGCAATCTGGTCGCTCCCGTAACTGGGGGCGGGGGTTATACTGCCGATAATGGTATCGGCTTCGGCTCAACGTTTGCTGCTGCTTTTGGTGCAGGTGGAATTATTGGCTCTGGCACTATTGCGGGGGGCGCAGGCGGCGTACCATCGGCCATCCAGCCGGTAGCAACAGGTATGAGTGGGCCGAATAACGATATGGTAGAACGGCAACCCGAAGGGCTAAACATAGCTGACGATGCGCCAACGATTAAAGAAGCAGCGCGAGTTTCAGACCGTTATGATAACACTATCGGCAGTGTGTCCGCGCTGACTTTCAACGACCAAATGCAACTAACCGCCTTAACAGTCAAAGCAGGTTTTTTGTTTACCAAAGAAACGGTTGTTTCGATGGATTGGGTAGAAGATATTGACGATACCACGGTGACACTCAAATATGCCAAAGAGGAACTTCCGGCGATGCAAGCCAATTCTGGCTATACCCCCAATCTCCAGGCGGATAACAACCTGGGACAGACTAACATCGGAATGGCCGATATGACCTCGAACGCCTACGCTGCCGATACCGCCGATACTACGTCCAACTCTGCTTCACCTGATGGTGATACTTTAACAAACCAAAACGATACCTCAACCAATACCGCTAACTACACTACCCAAACCTCTTACGCTGCAAGCGGCCAGGATGAAGCTCCGGATGTAGTAATTCGAGATGTTCCGGCAGCGAATTATTCGTCTGGCAACCGGGATAGCGGGCAATCCGTTGCGATGTCTGCTTACTCTAACACGTCTGGCGGCCCGATGTCAGGTAACTCTAGCGATAGTAGCTCAATGACGGCTACTAAAACCAATTCTATGACAGATGAAAGGAGTAACACTATGAGTGCAGATACCAACCGCCCAACCAGTATGGGCAGCAACGAAACCTATGGCAATACCCGTAGCGAAGATGGCGAGAGAGGGGACAGTAACAGCGATATGGACAACCGCAGCCCACTTTCTCCGGCCACTAACCGGATTGCGGATGAGATTTCGGGCGATAGCAGCGATGCCTTTTCTGGCTCAGATACCCGCGACCAGGGCGACCATGACAACCGGGCAGTGTCGGAAGATACTTTCTTGCCACCTGCCGCAGGCAACGGCCTTCCGGCGGGAAGCATTGCCCCACTCATCCCTGCGCTCAACCCTACCAATCCTGATGGTGTCAATAATCGGGGCGTGTAGTCAATATTGAGAAGCCATTGCCCTTTTTAGGTTGGCGATGGCTTTTTGTTTCCCCAAAATTCACCCAATCATTACGTCCTTTGGACAGCAGACTGGCGCGAGTATTGCTAAAATAGTTAATACAAAGCTTATTTCGGCTATGCTAAATATTTCTAGTTAGTGAGCAAAATATGAAAAAAGGCATAAAAATCAATTGTGACCAGGCCAAAATCTTCGAGTACGTGACAAACTATCGGAACGTCAATTTTTTGCTGGACGAGTTTTTGCATTTCGAGCCGAAATTTAGCGGCCCCATCCAAATCGGCCACTGTTACCACGCCAGGGGCAGCGTGGCTGTTGTAAAGTTCGAGATACCCTATCTGGTAACACATTTTACTCCAGACAGCGTAATGGTTTTGCAGTCCCAGGAGCAGATTCAAAGCAGGGTGATATGGGAAGTGCAGCCGGGCGCAAACGGTCTGCCTCTTTTATGTCTGCAAGTGGATATTGATCTGGACACTAGCAAGTCGCCAATTTTCAAGCCGTTTTTGAGTAACAACAACTGGTTGAGCAACTTTATCAAAACGCAAGTTCATAACAAACAACAAAGCCTGGTAACAAACGCCCTGCTCCGAGCCAAACGCAGTCTCGAACCACAAAAAGCCAGCAGCCAGCAACCAACAGTAGTCAAATACACCGAGGGATAACTCCATCGGTGCGTCACAACTTTAGACCTTACTGAAAACTGATGACTGAAAATTGCTAACTTCTAAGCATTTCCCAACCTTTAGACTATTGCGATGATGGGCTAAGTCAGGTATGATATAGGTATGTTCAGGATTGCATGGGCTTTATTCACACCAAATATAGCTAGTACGAGAGGCTACATAGAAATGAAAAAACTTTATGTTTGAAGCCGCCATATTCGATTTAGATGGTCTGATGATTGACAGCGAACCGCTCCAGGTGCAAGCCTGGAATGAGTATCTGCACCGCTACGAATTGGAACTGGACGAATACGAGTTGCGCTATATCCTGGGCCGTCGGGCCTCCGATGCCGCCGAATATCTTTATCGCCGCTATGAGATTCCCGCCAGCCCCATCAGTATTTATCAAGAACAACAAGCCGTTTTGAACAATCTACTGGAAGGCCCGCTTGAGCCGATGCCAGGCTTATATCATTCGATCCAACTGTTTCGAGAAAACGGCATACGTATGGCAATTGGTACGGTGATGACTACCAAAGAGATGGTTTATGACATCACCGAGCGGCTAGAAGTGGACGACGCTTTCGACGTGATTGTGGCTGCCGATATGATTGATGCTTCCAAACCCGACCCGATGATTCTGCTGGCCTGTGCCGAAACTCTGGCTCTCCACCCGGCGATGTGTCTGGCTCTGGACAGCAATCAATTGGGGGTCGAGGCCGCTATCAACGCCGGGATGAAAATGGTGTGCGTGCCGGGCCGCTATACTCCACGTTGGCGCGTGGGCGGGGCGGATTTGGTAGTGCCGAGCCTGGATTACCTCAATTTGCCTTCAATTCGGGCCTTGTGGACAGATGGCGGCGGGCGGTATCCCCAACCGCAACTGCAACCACAAGTGACACCCGCCCGCTGGCGCAGATAAGCAATGGGTTTGCGCTCTTTAGCTGGGCTTATTTTGGCAGGTCTAATCCTGGTCGCCTGTGATAGCACCACGCCCACCATTACTATAACGCCTACTCAAGCAAATCCAACTCTGATTCCGACGAGTGCAGCCTCCAATGTCACCGCTACCAGCCAGCCCACCCTTGCCAATCCTACGGCAATTTTAACGCTTCCGACGTTGCCAACTACTGCCTCTACCCCAAATGAGCTTACCACTACGGTTGCCACAACTATAACAGCTGGGGCAAACCCGGTTGCGGACGCGGCACAAAAATTCAATGAGGCCAAAAGTTATAGCTTTGAGGTAAGCCAGACCGCGAAGCTGCAAACGGGCACAAGCGTCAGCGAATTGTCGGCCCAGGGCAGCGGGTTATTTGTGGCGGGTAATTTTTCCCAAACATTGGTGTTAAAAGCGGGCGGGGCAAGTCAACCTCTCGAAATCTTTGTCCAGGGCGACAAAGGCTACCAAAAGCTTTCAAATCTGGCGGTCTGGCGCAAGCTGGACAACCACCTTTACAAATTCGCGGCTATCGAACCACCATCAATTTTGCAGACTGCTATTAATGCCAAAACCGTAACGATACAAGGGCAGCAACAAGTTGGTACGGTGCTGGCGAATAAATACAGTTATAGTGTAAATGGCGCACAATTCGTGGACGGGCAGGGTGAGATAGGGCCGTTACCTTTAGGGCTGCTATCGGCGGCGACTATCTTAAACGGTTTTGCTGCCTCCGATTTGAAAGCCGTCCAAATTCAGGAGACCTTATGGCTTGACCCTGCCACCAATCTGTTACTCCAACGCCAGTGGCAACTTACAAGCGGCCCTAGCCAGCCCAACCATCTGCTTTATCAAGCCCTATACATCTATCACGATTTCAACCAACCAGATTTGAATATACCCGTACCCACAAATTTGCCCTAAGCTAACTAATTGCAGCACCGATGGTTGAAACCATCGGCAAATAGATTCCAAACCCATTAAAAAGGGTTACAAAGAAGATTTTTCAACCTGATTTATCAGGTTTGGGGTGGTTAGACGACGGCTTACCTGTACCCGGCACGGGTGAACCGTTGGCAATGGTTAGGCTGGCTGCCCTGCATAATTATGCATCCCCCGAAGCGTTTGGGATTGATTTGCGTTATAATGTGTATTATCTTTACTATCTCAAAACACAGGTACAGGGGTACAAAGGTTTATTAGTAGGCAAACTTGGGCAGGAGAAACAAGGCGATGGTGACACAAGCAAGGCCGATTGATATGGCTGACCAGGGCTTAATAACTATTGACGAATTTGAGCGTATGCCGGAATTTAGCGGTGGCTACGAACTTGTAGATGGAAGGGTAGTAAAAAAGCCTATGCCCGGCGATGAACACGGTAGAATTGCAGATGATTTGATGTTTGCTATCAGGAATTTTGATAAAAATTTGAGATTGGGTAGAGCGTGGCGTGAGACTACGGTTAGAGTACGTCCCGACGAGCGCAACGGCAGAATACCAGATTTATTTTATGTAGTAGCCAGCCGAGTACCTGCTAAAAGTAAAGGTTCACTTGAGGTTGTGCCTGATTTAGTGGTTGAAGTGTGGTCGCCTTCGGACGTAGATGGCAACGTAGTTTTAAACTCGACCCGTGCAAAGATGCTCTACTGGCCGGATAGCGGAGTAAAAATAACCTGGTGTATCAACCCCAAAGCGCAAAATGTCGAAATTTTGTACGCTGGTGAAAAAACACCGCGTAAAGTGGCAGGTATCAACGATATGTTAGATGGCGAGGACGTTATACCCGGCTTCAAGATACCAGTAGCAGATTTATTTGCGTGAGTGGCTAACTAATCATCGGCCTCATCATCGTAATCGTCTGCGTACTCCCCATTATCGGCGTAGTCCTCATCGGCCAGCCGCGCCTGTAGCTTTTCTACCGCCCTGTCAAGCAAAACTGCGTGGTCAGGATACTGCTGATAAGCCTTTTGTAAATCCGCCAGATGGTCTTCGATTTGCGCCCCATTGGGGTCGAGTTCCGCCGCTTCGTCGTAGGCTTCCCAGGCCGCGTCTGGTTTATCCTGCAACAGCCGCACCATCCCCAGGTTATAATTGGCCCGGTCACTGCCCTGGTCTCCAGCCCGCACAAAGGTTTGCTCTGCGGCAGCAAGCCTGCGGGTCAAGAATTGGGAAAAACCCAAATTGTTCAAAGACAAATGGTTATAAGGGTCAAGTACCACCGCCTGCTCGAAGGCCGCTACGCACTGTTCGTATTGCTCCAGCCCGTAATAAGCGTAGCCCAGGTAAAGCGGCGCACCAGGGTCTTGCGGGTCTAGTTCGGTAGCTTGCTGCAAAAATGGTATCGCGTCCAGAGGCTTGTCCATCGTTAGCAAAACCTGACCCATCGCCACGTGCGCCCCTAGATGGTCGGGGTCAAGGTCAATTACGTCCAGGTACGCTTCGGCAGCCTCATCTAGCATCCCCCCGCCCTGCAACATCTTGCCCTGATTAAAACGGCGTTCGGCTTCATTCATTTTTGGCCCGCCCATCAAGGTCGAAAACTGCGACATCAGAGGCGAAGACAACAGCGACTCGGCCAACTGATAGACATCCTGCTGGCTGGTTTTTCCACCTACTTGCGTTTCTCCTTCTTCTGCGTCTTCGTCCTCATCTTCGTCGTAATATTCTTCATCTTCATTTTCATCGTCAGCAGCTAACACTTCCATCTGTCCGTTCGTCATTTGTGGATAACTGCTCATCATCTGGCGCATCATCGCCTCGATGTCACTCGTTTTTATGCCCTGTTGCTGCATCAAAGCATTCAAATCTAGTGAGTTCAACGCCTCTATATCCAGTCCAGCCACCATATTTTCGGCAAGGGGCTGGGCGATGGGGTCAGATTTTTGGTTTTCGTCCTGGTTTGGTTTTTCTGTCATTTTCTAATCATTCTCCGCGTTTTGTGCGTTTTCATTAGTGGAAATAAGCTAATTTTCTATCGGCAAGGCTGGGTCGTTGCCCCATTGTTCCCAACTGCCATCATAAACCGCCACATTAGGGTAGCCCAGCATCTTGAGTGTCAACATTGCGTGGGAGGCCCGCACCCCGCCCTGGCAATACGTTACTATGGCTTTGTCCGGTGTCACTCCGGCCTGCTGGAAACGCTGGCGCAAAGTTTCTGCGTCCTTAAAGGTCAGGTTAGAAGTAAGATTATCTTTCCACAGCAAGTTAATTGCGCCCGGAATATGCCCGCCGCGTGCCGCTCGTACTTCGCGGCCCTCGTATTCGCTCGGACGACGCACATCCAGCAGCACTGTATCGGTAGTTCCAATGCGGGCCACTACTTCGTCCGCCGTCAGCAACCATTCGGGTCGGGGCGCACCTGGCACAAAAGTTTTTGGCTCAACCATAGGTAGCACCTGAGTCAAAGGGCGGTCTTCCGCCTGCCACTTCTGGATACCACCGTGCAAAATACGGATTTTGTCAAAGCCATAATAGCCCGCTACCCACCACAAACGTGAGCCAAAATGACCGCCTTCGTCATCATAAGCTACCACCGTCGTGTTATTGTCAATTCCAAGTCGGCCCATCGCCGCTGCGAATTTATCTGGTGGCATAAGCATATACTGCACTGGGTTATTCGGGTCGCTCAAGTCGGTTGTCCAATCCAACCACACCGCCCCTGCAATATGCCCGGCCAGATACGCCTCGCGCCCGTCTCGGTCAAAATAGAACCGCATATCTACAATTCGCACGAGTGGGTCGTCCAGGTGCGCGGCCAACCAATCGGTGTCCACCAAAAACGGCGCGGTGTCCAGCCCTGCTCCCATCGGTTCGTTGCTATATACTTCGCTCACAAGTTTTCTCCAATTTTCTCAAGTATCTTACTTTACGGTTTAGTCTGGACGAAACTAACTTCGGCTTGCGCTCCGTCCTGTCCACTAATAGCAACGGTGGCCGAGGCCGAAAAACAAATTGAGATGTTGGGCGCACTTACCAGTTTGACCGTCCAGTTGTCGCGTCCTAGTTCGTGGGTAAAACTATAGTTGCCATCGCCATCGCTGGTAGCGGTAAAGCTAAAATTGCCGCCCGAATTAACAATCTGGATGACTGCCCCGATGATGGGGGCGTGGCCTGTACTAAGTATCACCCCACGTACCGACGATCTACCCTGATCTGGGCCGTTATAGGGCGGGGTCGAATTATTGACGAACGGGCCAAAATTGAAGAATCCAATCGGGCAACCGTTGACCAAAGCCGGGGTGGGAGTGGGTACACGGGTGGGCGTAGGCACGGGTGTAGGTGTGCGAACGGGCGTAGCCGTAGCGGGTGGTATTGGGGTGGCCGTTGGGGTAAGCTGCGACTGTATCTGATTTATTTTTTGTTGGGCCAGCGAGGTATCGTTTACGGGCAAAGACACGGCGTTGCGGTAGTTTGCCAGAGCCTCGGCCAGCCGAGTTTGCGAGGCCAGCAAATCGCCCTGGTTCAGAAAAGCCGTGTAAAGCAGGTTTACGCCGTCTTTGTAGGCGGGTTCAAGCTTGAACAGAGCCGAAAGGTTGTTGATAGCCTGTATCCAATGGCTACCTTCGTATTGAAGACGGCCATTATAATAATAATCTAGCTCCTGGATCAGTTTTTTGATACCTGCATCGTTCGGCTTGAGGGCCAAAGCCTTCTCGAAATACTGACGGTTGGCCTGGACATCCTGGGCCGTTTGTGCATCGTTGATGCCAGCTTTACCCTGCTCAGTGTAAGCCTGCACCAGTAAGGCTTCGGTGTCCTTATATTTGGGCTGCAAATTTTCAAGCTGCTCAAAAGCAGTAATAGCGGCCTGCCATTGAGCCTGTTTAACTGCTTGCGAACCAGTCTGATAAAGTTGCTCGGCATCGCTGGCACTTACGGACGGCGTGGCCGATGTATCAGGCGTGACCGAAGCATTGGGAGTATCCGAACTAGCTGGAGTAGTGGCAGACAAAGCCTGGGCTGTCATCGTCGCTGGATTGGGAGTAGGGGCAGGTGTAGGCGTAACATTAGCCTGGGCCGTCACTGTCGCCTGGAAGATAGCTAACTGGGTGGCTGCACCTGCACCAGGGGTCGAAGTGGGCGGCAGAGGTGAACCAACCACGGCCAGGGTCGGCGTAGAAACCAGAGCCGGGGTCGTAGAAACAGTATCGGTGTTGGCAGGCGAAGTAATAGCTGCCTCCGTTGGAACGATTGCTAATGTGATAGTAGCTGGTGGAGGCAGCGTATCTTTGCTGGCAATAATTGTCGGGACGCTGGCAGGGGTGACTATACGGTTGTCATTTTTGCCAGTCAGCAAAACAATAATCACAATGCCGCTAACCAAAAGCAAAACAATCAGCCCAACCAGCACCGGAATGAGCCAGCCTGGGCCTCGCCGGGGGGCTGGTTCGGGTGCTTCGCCCCACGCAATCCGACGCGGCGCGGGAACAAAAGGCGGCTGGGCAGCGTATTCCTCGCTGGGCGGCGGTGGCGGCTGCCGATAATTAGCGGGCGGCTGAACTGGCAGGGCAGGTGGTACATTGCGGGTCATGGGCTGGTAGGAACGATAACCGGGCGGGCGACGATGCGGTGGAATATTGACCGGGCCAGTCACAGGCGGTGGATAGGCATTGGGCGCGGCAGGATAATCAGGATAGAAGGGCGGCGCACCTTCCGGCGAAAACTGGTCAGGCTGGCTATAAGGTGGGTAGGAGGCGTAAGTATCAGGCCGATAGACAGGCGGCTGGGCTGGACGAGCCCCCAAACCGGTCGGCTGGTTATAAGGCAAAGTCTCACCGGGCCGATTGGGGGCTGGTTGGTAGCCGGGCGCGGGGTACTGGTCTGGCCCCAACGCCAGGGTTTCCTCCGGGTCAAAAACGGGGCTATCCGGGTTGGGCTGATAAGGTTGGGTATTGGATGGGGGCGCGTAAAAATCGCCGTCGGGTGGCAAATTAGGGTTATTATTGCGGTCAGGTGGGTTTCTGTCGGCCATTGCTTTTCCTTGCTTTGGTTTAGTCTTCAAGGGGATGATATAAGCTTAGAGCAGCAATGTCAAATGAATTTAGTCCTGGTTTCGCAAACCTTCGACCAGATAAGCCGTGACTGGCTCACGTTTGCCCTTGACCAGCACGGGCGACATCTCGGTAGCCGTAACCAGATGACAGGCCCGACGATAAACTTCCTCGCTTATTACAATCTGACCGTGTAGAGCGATTTGCTCCAGTCGTTGAGCCAGATTGACATTGTCGCCGATAACCGTGTAATCCATCAATCGTTCCGAACCGATGTTGCCCACCACCACTTCGCCGCAATTGATACCGATGCCCAGGCCCAAAGCTTGCATCTGCGGCTCTGTCCAACGCGCGTGCATTGCCTGGAAAACCTGTTGCATCTCGATAGCCGTGAGCAAAGCCCGTTCCAAATCATCGCCCCAAGTCAAGGGTGCGCCATAAAAAGCCAAAATACAATCACCTAAATATTTGTCAAAAGTACCGCGATGCTTGAAAATCACTTCGGTGATGTGTCGGAAACATTCGTTCAAAACTTCTACCACTTTTTCGGCGGTTTCGCCTTCGGAAAAAGCCGTGAAGCCGCGAATATCGGCGAACAGCACCACCACATCTTTTTTCTCGCCGCCCAATTTCAAGCGTTGCTCCGGGTCAGTCAAAATTTCCGTCACAATCTCCTCGCTGACATAGCGATTGAGCAAGCGGAACAGCAGCAGATTTTTTTGTTCAATCTGCAAGCTCAAAGCCCTGATACGCAACAGCGAACGCACACGGGCCATCAATTCCACTTTGTTAAAAGGTTTGGTCAAAAAATCGTCGGCTCCCGCGTCCAGGCCACGTATTTTGTCTTCAATCTGGTCAAGCGCGGTCAGCAGCACAACAGGTATAAAACGGGTTAATTCCGCTTGTTTGAGCTTTTCGCACACCTCAAAGCCGTTCATACCGGGCATCATCACGTCCAGCAACACCAAATCGGGCTGTTCGGCCAGAGCTTTAGCCAGAGCTTCCTCGCCACTAAAGGCCATCGAAATATCGTAGCCCGCCCCCACCAGCAGAGCTTCCAACAATTCGACGTTGGGCGCGAAATCGTCCACCACCAGAATCCGGGGACGCGCGGCTACTTCGGTTATATTTTTGGTTTGATTGTTTTTATCGTAAGATGAAAACTGTTCCACATTCTACCTTTCACCCACATTGGGGGCTTTTTGCAAAAACGTTGCTATCTGTGTCGGGAACTGGCGGGTGTCAATCGGCTTGGAAATATAGCCGTTGCAACCAGCATCCAACACCTTTTGCTCGTCGCCCTTCATAGCGTGCGCGGTCAAGGCCACAATTTTCAAACCAGCCAGGGTCGCGTCCTGCCGCAAAATACGGGTCGCGGTCAGGCCGTCCATACCGGGCAATTGCACATCCATCAAAACCAGGTCCACCTTCCCCTTATGAACCATCTCGATACCTTCCGGGGCATTGCTGGCTTCCAAAACAACGTAGCCGCGTGCTTCCAACAAATCGCGGACCAGTTCCATATTCAACGGGTTATCTTCGACAATCAAAATCTTTTCGCCAGCCATATTTTCCTTATTTCGTTTTTAGTTCGGTAACTTTGTGCAAGAATTCGTCGCGCTGCACTGGCTTGACAAAACTAGCCACTGCTCCCAATTGGAAGCCGATCTCACGATTATCCATCATCGAAACCACCAGCACCGGAATATCTGCCGTTTCCGGGGCGGCTTTGAGTTCACGCAACACGTCCCAACCATTTTTGTGGGGCAAAATAATATCCAGGGTAATCAGAGCCGGATGCAGAGAGCGGGCCTTTTGCAAAGCTTCCTCACCGCTGCGGCTACGCTCAACTCTATAACCGCCCTGGTTCACATAAAGTTCCAACAATTCGGCAGACTTATCATCATCTTCCACAATCAGCACTAAATCGCCCTTGCCCCCGTTGAGGGCCGTCTGTAGCTGGGTCTGCCAACCTTCCAATTGTCGAACTGCCGGAGCGATGACAGGCGATTTGATGACGACTGGTTTGAGCGGCAACATCACTATGAAAGTGCTGCCCACCCCTAACTCGCTTGTCACCGTGACCGTGCCGCCGTGCATTTGGGTCAGCTTACGGCACAGTGCGAGGCCCAAACCCGTGCCTTGCTGTTTCTTGGAAAGGGTGCTATCCACCATCTGGAACTCTTCAAAAATCCGCTCCTGGTCGCTGGGCTGGATGCCGATGCCCGTGTCCCTGATAGCGATTTCCAGATATTCGTCACCCTCTTGCTCGATTACCCGTGTGGTCGTTTCCACTGAACCACCGTCAGGCGTAAACTTGATAGCGTTGGAGTAAATATTATACAGAATCTGCTTGAGTTTACCCCGGTCAGCCAGGAGCAGAGGTAGGGTCGCGCCCGCTTGGTTGTCGAACACGATTTGTTTTTTTTGGGCCAACGAGGTCAGATTGAACAAAGTTTCGTTGATTATGTCAAGCGGGCGGAGTTCCTCCAGCATAAGTTTCATCTTGCCCGCCTCGACTTTGGACAAATCTAGCACATCGTTTACCAGAGCCAGCAAATGTTTGCCACTGTTCAAAATGTTATCTACAAAACGGCGTTGCTTGTCACTAAGCGGCCCAAAAGTCTGGTCGTACAACACTTCGCTAAAACCAATAATAGCGTTGAGCGGAGTTCGCAGTTCGTGGCTCATATTTGCCAAAAATTCGGACTTGTGGCGAGTAGCATCGTCCAATTGTTGGTTAGCCAGGCGCAGTTCTAGCACAGTATTGTTCAGATTGTCGTATAGTTCGCGTAGTTCGCGGTTACGTTGTAATACCTCGGCTTCCATCTGTTTCCGCACTGTAATATCACGCACCAGGCCGATTTGCAGCATGGGTACGTCGTTTTCGTAATAAGCCCGTGCGCTAATTTCGACGGACAGCCAGCCCCCATCCTTTTTGAGCAAATCGGTCAGGAAAGTGTTGCTCCAGGGCTGAGACATCTGCTCTCCGAAAGCTCTAACCGCAACTACGTGCTGGTCTGGCGGCAGCAGCGACAAAACGTTGCGGCCAATCAACTCGTCGGGTTGGTAGCCCAATATCTCGCACACATTGCTAGTAACAAAGCTAATACTGCCGCCAAAATCCAGAGCGTAAATTATATCGCCCGAATTTTCCAGCAAGGTGCGATACTTACGCAGTTCGTCTTCCAGCAGGGTCTTTTGATTGAGCAAAGTTTCGAGGATAGCCCTATCATCGGGCGAAACGGAAGGCAAATCCGTAGCCAGGTTCACAGGTGAAGGGTAATCAGAATAAGCAGGCTGGTTAAAAATGGCCGAAAGTGGGTACGCCTTAAAGCCGTGGTCTCCCAGCAATGTCAAAGCCTGCTCTAGCTTACCCGCATCTTCGACCATATCCTCTATTACGATTATTCTGCGTGCCATCGTTTTCTTTCGTCAGTTATCTCTTACCACACTTCAGCACCATTTAGCCCAACCTTACAAATTATAACACTACCCCTCTGCAAAAAACGTGATACACCGCACAATAGTTTGAGATGCGGCTTGATATTTGCCCTGGTTTATGTGAAAATATGGCCTTGTGAAACTAAAACCCTCAAACCTCAAAACCTCAAAAAGGAAATAACGATACTTTTTATGCAAAATCAGTCACCGACCCTACCGAATCGGACACGGGCTATCGAAGAAGATACCGACGCAGATGTGATCCCTTCGATTATAGCGCGTCATTCGCGCTTTGCGTTAGCGGCTTGTGGAGCTTTTGCCGCTCTCTACGCCGAACTCATCTACTTTGCGGCCTCCTACTATAATAATCTGTCCAACACTACCCTTGCCCTCCTGGTGGGCGGCGTGTTCTTGCTCACCTTTGGAGGCTATTATCTGGCTATCGCCTTGCCGCATCGCTTGCTCAAAAACCGTTTCCATGACTTTTCGCCGATTATGTTTCTGACCCGCGAATGGACGCTTTCCGTCATCGTCACCACGCTGATAACCTTACTAACGCTGGGTGGCGGCATCTGGTCGGTCAACGGCGATTTGGGTGCGGTAGGCGAACTGTTGCGCTCGCTGGCCCTGTATGGGTTGGCCGGGTCAATTTTGCTGCACGGCATCTTGCTGTATGTACGTTACGTGCGCTATCTTTACCAACGCGAATTGCACCAATCCTACAAAATTGTGACTATCGCCGGGTTATCGGTGGGGGTGGCGGTGGTGCTAATCCTATACCTGTTGCCGTTTGACCTGGGCCGGATGGGAGGCCACGATGCTAACGCTGGTTTTCTGGCTCTCCACCTCAGTATCCGCGATGTAGGTTTGATTGTGACGACGCTGTTTATTTTGTTCTGGCACTTTACCTGTTTAGCAGACCATTGATGATGGCATCACATCTGTGCCTTCGGCGATAAAAATTCCGGCTCGCCGTGACCTCCCTGGTACAAAACCCGGTGGGCAGACCGCTTGAAATAAAAAGGCTTTTGTGCAAAAATAGGCAGGGCTAAATAAAATAGAAAGAATCAACCTGAAAAGTTGGAAAATGCAGCTTGACAAATCCTTAAATCTTCCCAAAGTGTCTGCGCCTGAACCGACAGGCGGGGGCAGCGTCCATCTCGAAAAGCCTGACCGCACGCCCTTGTTGGTCTTCGGGGCAACGGCGGGTGTCTTCGGGGCATTATTGCTGCTTTTGCCCGGCAGTTTCGCCAACAAATTGATGTTGCTTTCGACTGGTACTTGCGCTCAACGTCCGGCTCATTCTTATTTTATGGGTGATATGCAGCTACCGATGGAGGGCCGCATGGTGGGCATCTTTGGCGGCTTTGCCCTCACTTTGTTTTTTTTGTGGTTTATTGGTCACGGACGCGCCTTGCATCTGCCGCGCCGCCCCTTGTTGCTGGTACTAGGGGCGATGGTAGCTTCGATGGCTTTGGACGGTCTCAATGCCACGGCCTTCGATGCCGGGCTGCCCACTCTCTACCAGCCTCAAAACTGGTTGCGCCTGACGACGGGCGTACTGAGCGGCATCGGTCTAGCGGGGCTGCTCCAACCTTTCTTCAACGCTGTTATCTGGCGGCGCGGCTACAATCGGCGTTCCTTCCAAAATGGTGGCGAATTAGGTGCGATACTGGTGTTAGGGGTATTGCTCTGGCTGGCAACTTTTTCGGGCTGGGGCTGGCTCTACTGGCCCGTCGCTCTGCTCACTATTGCGGGTCTCATCGCCGCTCTGGTGATGCTGAATATGCTAACCTTCGCTTTGATATTGCGATTGGAACGGCGCGTCGAGTCACCCTTGAATTTTCTCACGCCGCTTTCGTTGGTCTTTATTTTTAGCCTGGGCGAACTGATATTATTTGCGGCGGTACGGGTGGCTCTGCTCGGTTCGCCTGTATAAAACTGGAAATTTAATGGCACGGAAAGACCCCAACCAAACCACTAGCACGCCTAAGCCGGACTTCGAGAATAATCTGGCCGAATTTGAGGCCGATTTTTTGCGTTTCGTGGGCGAAACCGACCCAGGCTTTGATATGGCTTCGCTCCGCCATAATCCGCTTGCCCCCATTACAATCTTGAACCCCAGCCCGCCCGCCGAATTGATGCACCCCACGACCAAATACGAACTCAAGCTCCCCATCCGTCTGGCTACGCCTCAAACCGTCCGCAGCGACATTGTGGGCGACAAAGTGGTACTAGAAAATGGCATTAAGGTGTTAGGCAGCGTTTATGGCATCAGCGAAGTTTTGATTGGGCCGAATTGCGTCATCGAAGGCAGCGTGGTGGGCGGCCACAAGGTACGGATTGAAGAAGGCAGTACCATCGGCGGCACGGTCACAGGCGAGGTAATCGAGTTGAGCGGCCCGATCAAGATAGCTGGCTCGGTAGTCAGTCGTACCGACCTCACCGTGACTGGCAACCTGGAAGCTCAGGCGTTACTGGCGGGGGAGAGCATCTTTTTGATGGGAGCGGCAGGGGACGCGGTAAAGTTAGCCGCGTCCTACGTGCTGGCTTACAAAGGCGACATCGAGGCTGCCGTGCCAGTTTATTTGGGTACAGACCGACCCGCCAACGCCGACCTCCAAAAGTTTTATTTTAGCCAGCATAACGGCAAGACGGTCTTAGTCCGAGCGCGCCTCTCCAAATTCGACCCCGAACCCGGCAGCACACAAAGCACTATCCTGACCGCTCTTACCGATGCCGACCTAGAAAGTTTGTTGAGCAACGGGTAGATTTTCACCGCAGAGAACGCAGAGGCAAGCCAAAAGAGGGAGCTACGCAAACAGCCGTCCATTGACGGAGCAATGTCCCACAGAAAACCCTTGTAAGAGGCTGCGTCAACTGGTTGCCGCCAGCCGATGGTTCGGTACAGTCCATTGACGGAGCAATGTCCCACAAAGGAGCCACGAGCTATGAGCTTAGAACCTGCTGGCCCGAAGCTCGTGGCCCGTTGCCTCCTGTGCTATAATCGGCGGTAATAGTGGCTTGTCAGCGCATCACCCGTAACCAGAAAGTGAAATAAAGGTGAAATTATGGCGACAATCGAAGCCCCGGCTAGACCGGAACTAAGTCCCCAAGCGCAGGCTGCACTCCAACCAGAGGCCATTCTTGCTACCGAACCGCTGGTCGAAATGCTGGAGGTAGAGGTAGAAGATAAGCGGAATAGGCCGCTCAACTGCGATTGGCCGCGCGAGATAGGCGAAGCTTACGAGCGCGGGCGGGGGCCGTACACGGTCAAAAACGTGACGATATTGTTGGAGGAGGAGCCGCTTGAACTGTACAATGGCTGGTTGGTGTGGCAAGAGATGACCGACCTGATCGAACGGGGTGTGGCCGCCAATATTCAAGAGATAATTTCGATAGTAGCCCGTGCTAGAGGGTTTGGGCGGGGCTATCCCGACCAGGTGGAATGTTATCTGGCAAACGAGAATGTGATTAAGCCGGACGTGTGTATCATTTCAGACCGCTTGTTTGAAGAAAAGGTGCGTGCGGTCAAGAAGCCGGACAAAGATGGCAAGCATCTGGTACTGCACGGTGCGCCGGAATTGGTGGTGGAGACACGTTCGCCGTCGAACCGCCGGGGCAAAGAAAAGCTCAAGCGGCAAGATTATTTTGACAACGGGACGCAGGTGATTTGGGACGTAGAACCCAAAAAGCAGATCATTTGGGTGTATGAAGCAGCCACCCCTGACCAAAGCGTGGAGTACCAGGGCGAGGCGGAGATTAGTTGCGAGGCTTTGTTTCCAGGTTGGAAGCGCAAGGTAGCGGACTTTTTCAACCGACACTTGAGCGCGGAGCAAATCGTAGGTGAAGAAGCGGCCAAGTGGCGCGAAGAAAGTCGTGCGGCAAGTGAACTGGCAACCTTGCGCCAGATAATACTGTTACAGGCCAGCAGTCGCTTTCCCGATGCTTTCGGCCCAGAATTGGAAACCAAACTGGCGGGCTACACCGCCGAGCAACTAACCGGGCTGCTCCAAAACCTTGTCACCAGTGCCAGTGCCGCCGAGTGGTTGGCGACGTTACCCGCTTAGGTTAGCGATGGTTATCACGATTATTGACGAAATAAGATAAGATGGAAAAATGTCGGATTACCCCACACCTGCGCCGGATTTAACACCAGATAATCTTGATAGCCCTGCCAACGTAGCCGCCCCCCAGCTGCGCTATTTTCAAGCCGCCTTCGCGCCGGAATATTTTGCAATGCAGAACGAGAATTTCCGGGACGCGGCGGTACTGGCCTACGAATACGAAAAACGGCGGCTAGCGTGGTGGAAATGGCGACTGCCCATAGTGGTGGGATTGGTGGCTGTTACGGTATTAGCCTTAATTTTGTGGCTGTTGCTGCTAATCCTGGGCAATGCTGCGAGCGGCTTCTTTTTATGGCTATTTGTAATTGGGCTGCTGCTTAGTATCGTTTTTGCCGCCTACTGCTGGCTGACTTTACCGCGCCTGACTTATTTTGGACGGCACTACCGTCGTTTGGTAGCCTCACCCCTGTCTCAAAGCGGGCTGGTTTGGAGCGACCCCAGCACTGCGCCGCCCGATTTTCCAAGTCTGCGCGATACTTTTTATACGCTCTACCGCAATAGTGACGACCTCAATTCCCAAATCAAGCCCAATATGCAGTATGAAACCGAACGCAAAAAGCTATTGTTGGGACAGCTTAACCGTTTGCTTGACCCCTTGATAGCCGCCCAACTCCAGTCTGCTCCGACCCCCTTTGTGGCACGCGCCCACGCCGATTGCCTTGACCGGGTTACATTAGTGGCCGTAGCCGCTTCCGACCTAACTACAATACAACAGCTTTGTCTGCCGCCCGCCAGCGTTGAGCCGGATAAAGCGGCGACAGAATATAATCGGCTGGCCCTGGAAATTGAAGATTATAGCGGGCTAGATACCAGCCTGTTAGCTCCCCCTGATGCGGCTGGAAACGGAGCTGCTACCACTACGACGGTCTTTTCAATCGGGGCTGCCGAAATGTCCGACCAGGGCCGTGTCGCCCAGGTAGTTGAGCCTGTAGGCGAAGTTAGTTTGATTAAGGTTGCAGAAACGCCCGTTGCCCCGCCACCCGAATCCACTGCTAACCAGACCGTGCATCAACAGATTACCCAGAGCGTCAACCGCAACCTGGGTTTGGTAGAACGCGAGACCGAACGCTGGCAAGCCAACGCCGAACGTGAGGGTAGCTTTGATACAAACTTGTTGGCTCAATACAAAACTACCAATCAGGTAGTAGCCGATGGCTATGCCCGTATAGTCGCCGCGTTGGAGCAAGAGGTCAGCCCGGCTTTAGAACGTCTGACCAGTGATACCGAATTTTATCAAAGTCAAATTAATCACGCCTATAGTGAGCAACGTCAGATGATTGAAGGCTTGCGCGATACAGCGTTGGCTAAACTAGAGCGCGAACATAACGAACTGTGGGGACAACGCGAACAATACCACGACGAGATGAGTCTGGCCCAGGCCGAACTCCAAAATTTGCAAACGCACCGCAACCAGTTGGATAGCTCGACGGACAGCCGTTTTGCCTCACTTAGACAACAATTGCACGACCTGACCAACCGCGCTTATTCCTTAAAGCCGCCGCCTCATTTCCATAGCGATTTGAACATTCCGGCTACGACTACTTCTACGGAAGCGGTCCTGCATGACCTGGCCGAACTGCGGGCTGACACTCGTTTCGTAACTCGTGCTGTCAACAAAGCCCTTGACCGCTATGCCACCATTCGCTTTGAGCCGTTGGACGAGTTAGGCCATCTGGAACGCGAACTGGCAAACAGCAGCAAGTGGCAGGCGGTGGGCTGGTTGGGCAACTTTATCAACTTTCGCCAAAGCGGGCAGCTTCTGGAACTGGCAAGCGACGTGGGCAACGCCGTCAGTAGCTATACCGAAGCCGTGACCGATTTTGAGCGTATGAACCAACGTTGGAGCAGTCTGGCTTCGGCTATCCAGGAATTGGGTCTAACCTCTTATAGCAACCGTCTGGAAGAAGCCCAACAAAACTTGAACGACCTGGCCGACGTGTTGCAAAGGTTGTATAGTAGCTTAGTGCAAGCTCCTCACAGCCCCGAAATGGCCCGACCTTCTACTTTCCAAAACCTATATGAGCTTTCGGCGGGTTTGCGGCGCGAATTAGAGGAGTTGGGTGGCCTGGCTGGTACGATTTCACACACTCAAGAGCGGGTGGCGAACCTGGAAGCCCAGGTCAGCGAGTTTGATACGCGCTTGCGTCAAAACGAGTACGAAGACCAGCGGGTACGTCAGGAAGCCGCCACCAAAATAGCGGACTTACTCTCCAAGCAAGATTTGATGCTGACCAGGCTAACCGCGTTGAGCCAGGAACGCCAAACCAAAATCCGCAGCCATATCGTGGCCCTCGAACACGAGCGCGACAGCAGGTTTGACGAACTGCAAATCGGTGCGGTGCTATTAGAAGATGGCGGCGAAATTGGCGAGAAAATCTTGCAAAAACATCTGACTTATACCGACCAGCTTTTGGACAAAATTCACCAGTTGCAGCAAAACCTGGAACACAGCCTGGAATATATTGTGACCGAGTTCGGCCAGAGCGTGGTGCTGGAACGCTGTTTGTTGGGCGCAACTGAACTTTACGTGCCTGTCTGGTTATGCGTATTTGAGGAACGCCCGCTCTGGCGCAAGCAAAGCGTGAGCCGCACCAGTTGTTATAGCGGGCTGCAATTCGTCCGGGGCTTTTATGCGGGCGATGTCAAGGCGCGGCAATCCTTCTGGAAGTTTTTGTTCAGCCGCCAGCCTACCACTAACTATCATCTCCAGGCCGATAACGAACTAAACGAGCTTGTCCAAATCGCGAATTTATACCCACCAGTCAGCCCCATCTTCAACGCCGCCGGGCCTATAGCCACGTTGGGGATTGACCAGTTGTTACGAGCAGGCTGGCTAAACGTCTGGCTGGCCCCGGTTCTGCGCCGCGCCCTTCCCAAGCCTTAATAGTGTGATACGTAAATAATCATTCAGATATAGATGATTTAACTCACACTAAAGCCGTGATTTTTAGCATAGTGAACACTGAACTAAAATAGTATTATCGTAGTGAGAGTTCAGTACCTATATATTATCTCTATCCACTCTAAATATGTGTGCCGCCCCCTTTGGAACTCGCCACCTTTTATTTTCCTCGTATTTGGCCCACCACTTGCCCAGTCCAGGTGATTGGTTGAGCCAGATACATCACCACTCTTTATAAGGAGTAACCACGTATGGACATTTTGGAGCTTAACAATGTTGCTAAGGAAATGTTGCTCACCGACCAGTTTGAGCAAATCCAGACTGTGATTATCGAGCAACCCTACCAGCCCGCCTTTTTGCAGGAACGTCTCCAGTTCAAGACGCTGCTCTTGACCAACCCTAACTATTTCGGCCACTTGAAGGAGATTACCCTGCCGCCCGTTGTCAAGATTGTTCACAATACCACCTATGAACAACTGGTAGGCGCGGGCTATCAACCGCAAACGGGGCTGCTGGAGGCAGTGGTGGCGGTGCGCCAAAGCAGTGGCTACGGCGGCCAGATTTGTTCGCTTGGCACGCCCGAATATGTGCGTTTCTTTGCCTCGCACGACGACGGTGCAACCTGGGAGAATGTGGGTATGGTTAGTTTCCAGGCCCACGATATTAGCGGTGCTATGCCGCTAAACTATGACGTGAAGCTGCCCTATGAGTTCCCCAAACACTGGTGTTCCAGCGAAAACGTGCTAAAAATTCGGGCTATCTTATCCTGGAACAGACCGATTGACCCCAACCCTGATTTCTCGCCGATTTGGGGCGACGTAAAAGACGTACACATTGAGGTTGACCCACTAAAAATCATCTTCTGGAAAGATGTGATTGCTCAAACCAAATTCCAGTTGCCCGCTGCGTTTCAGGAAGCGGTCAAGGCAGCCCCGCCGTTGGAGGCCAGCACCACCCAGGCGGTCAGTGTCTTTGAGTTGCACGAGATGTACGGCGGGGGCAAAATTGTTCCGCCGCATCGTTTCATGTATCCCGAAGTTCATAAGCTGGTCAGCAATCCGCAATTGAGCGAGGTTTCGGCTTTGAGTTCCACCAGCATTTTGGGGCAGCTGGGCCTCAAGTTGGGTGACTTGTTGGGTCAGGTTTCGGCGATTGAAGGCAACACCCATTATGAGGAGTTGCGGACGGTGGGCTTGAATACGGCCCTGGATACGCTGGCGGCAGTGGTGACGGTCAAGCTGCCCAACGGTTATTCGGGCAACTTGTGTTCGGCAGGCAGTCGTGAATACGTGGCTTTTTGGATTGATTATGGCACGGGCTGGACTTACGCTGGCACAAGCTCGGTTACTGTCCACGATATTGTCCACACGCCTACCGACGGCTTGCAGTACGCAGTAGAGATGCCTGTGGATTTTAGCACCCATCGTCGTTTGTGCGTTAGTGGGGCGGCAGTGGTCAAAGTGCGGGGCGTGTTGTCTTGGTCTGTGCTACCTTCGCACACTGACCCCAATGCGCCACCTGTGTGGGGCAACCACAAAGACGTGATGGTGCAAATCAAGCCGGGCGAAGGTTCGCTGCCAGGGACGCACGTTCCGTTTATTGAAACGGTGGGTGGTATGGACATTGTGCAAATCAATTCCACTAGCGGTTTGGCAAATGGTTTGGCCGTCACTGCCGGGTTTACAGCCCAGGATAGCCCATTCGGAGGCGAAGTCATTATTACCGGGCATATCGCCAATACACCGGACATCAGCCAGGGAGCGACCCCTCTGTACTACCGCATATCGGTGAGCCAGGACGGAATATTCTGGCAACCTCTGACCAACGCCTTTACTATCTATCGTGACGAATTACTGGATGGTGTTTGGAGCACCCTGCCTGCCCACACTCAATCGGCACCGGACGGCTGGTACACCTATCAAGAAGATTTGGTAATTGCACCGGGCGACCCCCAGATTTTTGTGGCGGCGAATGTGTTGGCCCGGTGGCAAACGGCTGGCTTTGCTGATGGCATCTGGAAGCTGCAAATCGAGGTGCGGACGGATAAAACCAACCCACTCCACGCCTGGTTCGGGCCGATGGTGACGATGCGCCTAAACAACACCGCTCCCAGTGTTACCCTGACGATGGACAAGGGTGAATGTGGCGACTTCAAACCGGGCGACCTGCTGACGGGAACGTATTCGGTCAGTAGCCAGTATTTCAACGGCCTTAGCCTCTATCTCGAACCAGCTAACGGCGGCAATCTGGTTATCTCCGATACCACCACGTTCCCGCCCTTCCCAGCCACCCCGGTAATGCCGTTGAGCCGCTCCTACGCTGGTTCGGGCGTGCCAACTACAGGCGAGTCCAAGCATTGGGAGATGAACACCGCCAAAGTGAAACCTTGTGGCTACGTCATGATATTCGGTGCTACTGACCGCACCATCGTCAGTAGCGGCTACATTGGCTTCAGTTCAGCCACCCTCTATGAAGGCTTTTGCTTATTGAAGTAGGAGCTAAACGAAATATTGCTCCGCCAATAGACATTTGGCACAATCCACTGGCGGAGCAATGTCTCACAAATAAAACCAGTCGCAGAGCCATTTCCTACAACTTAGCCCCGACGCAAAACCTCACGGCGTGCTACCTCTTTCCACCCACTGCGTTCCGTTTGGGGTTGCGCCAAACTGCCATTGCCGTTGTTTTTGGTCGCGCCCGGCTGACGACGACTCTCGGCCAGGGCTGCGACGATAGCGGCCAGCGTTGCCTGGTCGTGATGAGCGGAGGGGTCGGGCTTGAGGGCAGGGTCGGTTTCTAGCGAGTCGGTATAAAAATCGCCACTCAAAAACGCCTCACTGCTCAACAGTTGTTGATGAAAGGGTATCGTCGTGTTGATACCTACCAGCTTGTATTCCTCCAACGCCCGCCGCATCCGTTGAATAGCCTGTGCGCGGTTTTCGCCCCAGGTTATCAGCTTGGCAATCATCGGGTCGTAGTATAGCGAGACTTCGTAGCCGTCATAGACCGCGCTATCCAGACGCACACCAGGGCCAGTCGGAGCAATCGCCCGCGTAACCGTGCCAATCGAAGGCAAAAAGTTATTAAAAGGGTCTTCCGCCGTCACCCGACACTCGATGGCGTGGCCTTGCAAACGCACCTGCTCCTGAGTGATACTCAAAGGATAGCCCATCGCAATCCGTAGCTGTTCGGTCACGATGTCAAAACCCGTCACCAGTTCCGTGACCGGGTGTTCCACCTGCAAGCGTGTATTCATTTCTATAAAGTAAAACTTTTTGTCCGACGTAACCAAAAATTCGATTGTCCCGGCGTTGACGTAACCAGCTTGTTTGGCCGCCGCCACCGCCACTGCTCCCATCTCGCGCCGCATAGTCTCATCTATTGCCTGGGAGGGGGCTTCTTCCAACAACTTCTGATGGCGGCGTTGCAGGCTACACTCGCGTTCGCCCAAATATATCACGTTGCCGTAGTTGTCGGCCATAATCTGTATCTCGACGTGCTTGACGTGTTCCAGAAGCTTCTCGATATAAACCGCACCGTTGGCAAAGGAGGCCAGAGCCTCACGGGTAGCCGCCCCGAAAGCCGCTTCCATCTCCGCCTCCGCTCGCACCACCCGCATCCCTTTACCGCCGCCACCAGCCGCCGCCTTGAGCAGCACCGGGTAGCCAAACTGGGCCGCAATATGGACTGCTTCAGCAGGGCCGCTTAGCTCTTCCTGCACCCCCGGCACTAACGGCACTCCGGCTGCCTGAGCCAGTTGTTTGGCCTGTACTTTATCGCCCATCGCCCGAATCGCCGATGGAGGTGGCCCTACAAAAATCAACCCCGCCTCAAGACACGCTTGGGCAAACCCGGCGTTTTCGGCCAGGAAACCGTAGCCAGGGTGAACCGCGTCCGCTCCCGACTTCTGAGCCACCTCCAACAGCTTATCAACCCGTAAATAAGAATCTTTGGAAGGGGGAGGGCCAATCAAATACGCTTCGTCGGCGTGGCGCACGTGCAGCGAGTTACGGTCTGCCTCGCTATACACGGCCACTGCCTGGATACCCAAATCGTGACAGGCCCGAATAATCCGCAGAGCAATCTCGCCCCGGTTCGCCACCAGCACCTTTTTAATCTCTTTCACGTCATTACTCATCTTATAGCTCCGCTTCTACCAAGAAACTACGCCAGTACGTTTTGCCCCAACCAAGCAACCAGGTCATCGTTATTGGTAAACCCAAACAAGGCTTTGGCTAATTCTCTTAATTGCGGCTCGCTCAGGCTTTTTATCTGTTTGGTGGCGGTAGGTTTGAGCTTGCCAAAACGATAAATCAACTGCTCAAGTATCAGGTCTGCTTCCCCATCTCGGCGGCCCTGTTCCAGCCCCTGGCTCAAAGCGCGTCGCTGCCAGCTGTTCATAATCTCCATATACTTCTTCCTTTCCGGTCTGGTTATTATCTTTTCTAGCTCTGCATCAAAAGTCTGTTCTTCTTGGGGGTTTAGCCTTAAATAGCTGTCCACGAAAGTTGCCACAAAGCCAGTCTTGCTTCGGTCAAGCTTCAAACCCAGCAACATTTTAATACATTCCAGCTTCACCCTCAACCGATCAGCAGGTGCAACCTGCATCTTGGACATTAAGGCACTAGCGACAGGATTGGGATGATTGAGATAATCGCTCCATTTTAGCTGATTCAATTGTACCACTCTATATTGAAAGCGGATTATCTCCATATCAGGAAAGCTTACAATATACACGTTTGGCTCTTTGGTGGTAGGCGTGTCATGCGAAAAGACTACGATTGGATAGACTTCGTGCTTATAGCGTTCCCGCAGCCGTACCCAATACCAAAACATTCGCTCCCCAAAGTTGCTTTGGGTCGAAGATTGATTCTCAACGTGGATCAGAAAGCTGGCATCTTTATCCTTAAAGGTGGCCTCTAGCAACACGTCGGCAATAGTGCGTTCGCCAATCTCTTGCAGCAGTCTGCTAAAAGCCTCTTTATCGGCGGGCCGAAGCGAACCGGGTTTGATGTAATCCAGCAGTTGCGGCAAGAAAAGCTGGATAAATTCCAGCGAAAACGTATCAAACAACTTTTTGAATAGCTGATCGTGGTCAATGTTGATTGGTTCGGTTGTCACACTTGTGTCTTACGCCTTTCTCAAAAGTCAGTTAGACAAGTCTTGTCGCTCTGTCATTGCGAACGGAGGCTTTGGCGAAGCGCGGAGTGAGAAATCTGTTGCTGAAATCCACGAGCCGCAGAATACAAAACCTTAGCAGCAGATGCCTCGTTCCTCGGAATGACAAGGGCCGTGAATGGAAGCTCTGTCATTCCCAATGGAGGCATCAACCGGTTGCTACGGAATGAGGAATCTCTAACCCGGTTTTCAAATGAGAGCTTCCCCACTTCACAAAGCCTCCGTTCAGAATGACAACTGACTACTACAAAGGGATATTGCCATGCTTCTTGGGCGGGTTGGTATCGCGCTTGTTCTTGAGCATTTCCAGCGCGGCAATCAGTTTGGGCCGGGTATCGCGTGGTTCGATTATGTCGTCCAGATAGCCGCGTCCAGCCGCTACATAGGGGTTAGCAAACTTTTGAAGATATTCAGCCACTAGCTGCTTGCGGGTTTCTTCGGGGTTTTCGCTTTTCTCAATCCGGTCTTTGAAAATAATATTAACCGCGCCATCCACGCCCATCACGGCGATTTCCGCAGTCGGCCAGGCGTAATTAATATCGCCCCGAATATGCTTGCTGCTCATCACGTCATACGCCCCACCGTAGGCTTTGCGGGTAATCACGGTTATTTTGGGGACAGTGGCCTCGCAATAAGCGTAAAGCAGTTTAGCTCCGTGCCGGATAATGCCGCCGTGTTCCTGACCCACTCCTGGCAAGAAGCCCGGCACATCCACAAAAGTAATGAGCGGGATATTGAAACAGTCGCAGAAACGCACAAACCGCGCCGCTTTGCTACTAGAATTTATGTCGAGTACACCCGCCAGCACTGCTGGTTGTTGCGCCACGATACCTACAGAGCGTCCGTTCAGCCGCGCGAAGCCAATCACGATGTTGGGAGCAAAAAGCTCCTGTACCTCAAAGAAATGTTTGTCGTCCACCACTCGCTTGATAACCTCGCGCATATCGTAAGACTTGGTAGGCACAGACGGCACAATATGGTTTAGCTCGTCGTCGCGGCGGTTGGGCGGGTCAGTGGTTGGCACAAAAGGCGGGTCTTCGACGTTGTTTGACGGCATATAACTCAATAGTTCGCGCAGGGTCAGCATCGCGTGTTCTTCGTCTTCGGCGGCGAAATGGGCCACCCCGCTAGTATTATTGTGGATTAATGCTCCGCCCAAATCTTCAAAGCTAACATCTTCGTGAGTAACAGTCTTGACCACGTTCGGCCCAGTGACAAACATATGGCTGGTATCTTTGACCATCAGGATAAAATCGGTCATCGCCGGAGAATACACTGCGCCTCCCGCACACGGCCCTAGCACCGCCGAAATCTGCGGCACTACCCCACTAGCAAGCACATTTTTCAGAAAGATGTCGGCATAACCACCCAGCGACACTACCCCTTCCTGGATACGTGCGCCGCCGCTATCGTTGAGGCCAATCACGGGCGCACCGTTTTTCATCGCCATATCCATAATTTTGCAGATTTTCTCGGCAAAAGTCTCGGAGAGGGAGCCGCCAAAAACCGTAAAGTCTTGCGAAAAAATGAAAACCAAACGTCCGTCAATCTTGCCATAACCCGTCACTACGCCATCGCCCAGGTATTTTTGTTCCTCCAAGCCAAAATCGGTGCTGCGATGGGTCACAAAAGCGTCTAACTCCTCAAAGGTGTCTTCGTCCAACAACAATTCGATGCGTTCGCGGGCGGTCAGCTTACCTTTGGCGTGCTGCTGGTCAATGCGGCGTTGCCCACCGCCCAGGCGTGACTCCTCGCGCACCTGGCGCAACTGCTCAATTTTAGCCTCGCTGCTATTTTCTTCCGTAATTGACATTTCGTGTTCGCCTTATTTTATTTTATTTGGGAGACAAAACCACAAGCCCCGCTATTATAACATAGCCATTTGTGATTAACTGTCAGCTATCAGCTATCAGCCAGGAACATTATAAGATATGGCTCTGCCCGGAACGGTTCATTGGCGGAGCAATGTCCCACAAAGAACGGGGAATTGTGGGAGGTGGCTGCGTCCGCCGACAGTTCAGAATAGTCCATTGGCGGAGCAATGTCCCACAGTTCCCTTGTAGGAGGCTGCTCCGCCAGCCGATATTAAAGAAGCGATTTCCAACCATCGGGTCAGTTGACAGCCCCGCGAATTTAAGCCATTATGCGCCTGTATTTCGGAAAAGGTAGCCAATAAAGCGATAGGCAAAGGAATTGCAAGTTATTGAAACAATGTTGGGGCGGTTAGGTAGCCGCTTGACTCTTCACTTTTTGCCACGAGAGCATCAGATACGGCTTTCGCCATTGGGCAAATTTTATGACCGACCCTGGAATTTGCGGTTAGGGGTGCGCCTCACCAATCCTGACGGAGCGGGTAGCAAACTCTATCTATTACCGTTAGGCGAATTAGCTGACGGCAATGAAGCTTATTTCCAGGAAGTCGAGCAGAAACTAGCTTCTACCGAGGTCACATTCAGGGGGCGGCAGCGCGAGGTTGGCCTGGAGGTGAAATTCAAATTTATTGCCCCTTTCTACCCCAAAAATGAAAAGCTTTGCACCGCCCCTTTTTTCTATCTGGATGTACAACTGTTAAAAGGGCCGCCCAATCGCAAAATCGAGCTAGTAGCTGAATTGCAAGGCGGAGACGTAGGAACAGCAGACTTTGCCGATGACACTATCTTGGGCGCGACCTTGCACAGCGATTATCAGATGCAGCCCGACCATTGGGGAGGCCAACCCACTGACCGTCTCAGCCTCAAAACCTTTCGCGCCCCGCTTCTTTTCGGCCTTGTCCAGCCGTCCCAGGAGGCGACGCTTGAGCGGGACAAAGGCGTACAGATTAAATGTGAGTTGGAGACAACTACCGTCCGCCTGTTGCTGGCAACCTACACCGACGCTCCGATTCTGGACGTGCGCGGCAAACCCTATCGTTTCAAATATACCGAATTTTTCCAAAATATCGAGGAAGTGGTCAAGTATGCAATTGACGAAGAAAGTTTTATCAGGCAACGCTGCGAACTGTTTGATACTTTGTTTAGAGATAACTCGCTGGGCAAGTCGGGCCGCGATTTGCTGTCTTTCGCTTTCCAAAGCTATCTGCCAAATACATGGTGGGCCGTCTCGCTGGCTAATCCGCACGACGACTGGTTTAGCGTGTGGGAAGGCAACTGCATTTTTCATTCGACGGTGGATGTGGAGTACAATCTGGCCTGGGTCTATTTGATGCTGTGGCCGCAACTATTGGAAAAAACCCTGACCCAATGGCGACACTACGTTCAGAATACACCAGAGGGCGCGATAATGAGCCACGACATCGGTGTATTATTGGGCGCGAACAAACAGCAGTATCCTCACCCGATGGAGGTGGAAGAAAACGCCAACTTTATCTTGCTGACTTACGCTTTGTGGCGATATACGGGGCGCGAAGCGGTGTTGCAAGACAATTTGGAAACAATCACTCGCCTGGTGCGCTATATCCTGAACAGCGACACGACTGGCAATGGCTTTCCCAACCGGGGCGTGGCTAACACCATTGACGACGCTTCCCCTGCCGTTCAATTCGGGCGCGAACAGGTTTATCTGGCGGTCAAGGCGTTGGCGGCGTGCTGGGCGGTACGGCTGATGCTGCGCTCCCACCCTGACCACGAAATGCAAATATTGGCGGCAGAGTGTCAAACGCGGGCCGAACTGATTAACTACACCCTCAACACAGAAGGTTGGCTCGATGACCACTACGCCGTAACGCTTGACCGCCACACCGATGGCCTTGTCAATCCCTGGAACTACCAGCCCTTACCGCCCGGCCCGCTTTTGGGTTGGGATGCTTATTCACTTTACACGGCTAATGGCTTATTGTATTTGCTGGCAACCGACCCCGATGCTAAAAATCTACCGCCAGCCAATTATGAACGCCTCAAAAGCGATTTGCAAACTGCCGTAGCTCATTCATTAACCGAATACGGTTGCACCCACACCAGCTACGACCAAAGCAACTTGTGGGTATCCCAAAATCTATGGCGCGACATCATCGCGGGGCAGTTGGGCCTGGACGTGGGCCAGATGCTTGACCGCTATTGGGCTTTTCAGCAATACGAAAACAGCCAGGGGCGCGGTGGCTGTTTTGTGGATACTTACGGCTCGAACTGGCTGCATTACTACCCGCGTGGCATTACCGCTATTGGTTTATGGTACGGTTTGAGCGGTCTCAAGCTTGACCGACAGGCGGGCCAGATTAGCTTCGCCCCCGTCCAACTGCCTCTGCGTGTGCCTTTGCCCACCTTTGCCGATTGGGAAAACGGTCTCATACCCTGGGTCAATTTCAAGCTGGATTGCAACCTTGTCAACACCGAGTTTGAAAACCAGCATTTGCTCGACGGACTGGAAATCATCACCTCATAACTAGAAGTTGTTAAGTAGTAACAAATCAGTAACAATTTGCCCATACTTCTGGTACAATCGCCCCTATACTTTAGCTGCTGTTATAAAACCCACTACTGGCCCTGGTAACTGAATTTGTAAATCGCGCCCGTCTGGTCATCGGTGACGAGTAGGCTACCATCCAGGGCGGTCATCGGGTCAACTGGTCTCCCCCACACGTTGCCATTTTGAGGGTTGAGCCAGCCCGTCGCAAAATCTTGATAGCTAACAGGTTTACCATTCTGCACCATAATTGCCACTACTTTATAGCCAGTTTTGGTATCCCGATTCCACGAGCCGTGAAAACCGACAAAAGCCGCCCCTTGATACACGCTGGGGAAACGGTTGCCAGTATAAAAGCTGATGCCGAGTGGTGCGCTATGAGCTTGCATTGGTAGCGCGGGTGGCACAGTGGTACTGCAAAACGCCTGGTCACGTTTGTTAAAATCTTTATCCCACACCTGGTTGCTGTAGCAGTAGGGCCAGCCATAATTTTTGCCGTCCTGCAAAATATTGATTTCTTCGGGTGGCATATCGTTACCGATTTCGTCGCGCCCGTTTTCAGTTTCCCATAACTGCCCCGTCGTCGGGTTAAAAGCCAGCCCCACCGCGTTTCGCAGCCCCGCCGCGAAAACTCGTTCGCCGCTTCCGTTCGGGTTAAACTGCAACACGTCGGCCCGTAACGGCGCATCTTCACACACATTACAACTCGAACCTACCGAAACATACATCTTGTTGTCCGGCCCGAAAGCGATGGTACGGGTGCGATGGTTGCCGCCTGTGGGCAGATTGTTCACCAACAACTGACGATTAGTGGCGCGTTGCTGGCCTGCCTCATACACCATTCGGCTGACCTTGCCCTGTTCCGCCACGTATAGGTAGGTTTTGCCATCGGCGGGGTCTTTGAAAAAAGCCAGACCGTGCGGCATATCCAGCCCTTCGGCAAAAGTTACCGGGTCGCTGGCTAACCCATTGGTGTCTTTTATCAAAACTACCTTGCCCGCTCCGGTTTCGGTAGCAAAAAGCTGACCGTCGGGACTATAGGCCAACATTCGCGGTTCGCCGGGCAGCACGGTATAGACGCTGGCAACGAAGCCGTTGGGTACGGTCAAAGTGCGGGGTGTATCAAACACGCCCTTTTTATATTTGTCCGGCACTTGTAAGGTGACTTGATGTTGCCCAACCGAGGGCGGGGCTGCTGTCGGCGCAGGCCCACCTACTCCGGGTGGCGAAACGGGTGGTAAGGAGGAGGAGGCAGTCGTCACCACGCTGGAGGTTGTAGTGGCTGAAGTTGTCGGTTTAGCAATGGTCTGGCTGGCTGCTGTGGTGATACTGGTAGTGGCGAGGGCCGAGGCTGTCGTGTTAACAGTAGTTTGGCTGGCTACCGCGCTGGTCGTGGCGGCAGTGGTAGTAGCTTCGGTCGGTTGAGTAGTGGCGGTTTCGCCGCACGCCCCCAATAGCAAAAGACCCATAAGCAAGCTGATTACCGCTAATGTCAATTTATAGTTTGACCCAGCCTTGAATTTATTGAACATAAAAACGCATCTTTCTATATAGAATGTAATTACAAAAACCAATTTTAACACAGAGCTGCAACTATTATGCTGTGAATGACGGGGAGAATTAGAAAAATGTTAGTCTGCTCACTTGATGAGTTTGAGGTAAACGTCTTCCAACGAGGCCGTCTGTTCTTCGACAAACTGTATCTCCGCTCCGGCCTCAATCAAGCTGCGAACCAGAGCGGGGTTATGCTTTTCGGGGTCGTGCAGCCACACCGCCAAGATAGCGGGCTGACCCACCGCTTCCACAAGCTCGGCCCGCGCCACAAAATCCAGAGCGCAAACTGTGGCAGTCAGATTGGCAGGAACGGGCGGACGCAAATGCACCCGTACCTGCCGGCTGCCAGTTTCCAGCCCCATATCGCGGCGCAAATTTAGGGGCGTATCTATTTTAATCAGGTGTTGTTTGAAAATAGCGATGCGGTCACACAAACGGTTAGCTTCGTCCAGATTATGAGTGGAAAGGAAAATGGTGCGGCGGGCGGTTTTTAGGGCCAGAATCGCCTCGCGCACCGCCATCGCCGATTCCGCATCCAACGCACTGGTGGGTTCGTCCAAAAACAAAACTTTGGGCCGATGGAGCAAACACCGCCCGATTGCCAGCCGTTGCTTCATGCCCTTAGAGAAGCCGCCCACCGTCTCGCGCCGCACCCCCCACAGCCCCAACCATTCCAGGGTCTCCTGCACTCGACGTTTAGCTTCGGCGGAGGGCAACTGGTACAAATCGGCGTAAAACAGCAAATTGTCCCAGGCACTAAGCAGTTCATACAAGCCAGGCTGCTCGGTTAGTAGTCCAACCGAAGCGCGTACCTGCGCCGCCTGGGTCTGCAAATCGAAACCGTTGACCTCGGCCCGGCCCGCGCTCGGCCCAATCAAGCCGCACAACAGCCGAATAGTGGTGGTTTTACCCGCCCCGTTTGGCCCCAAGAAGCCGAAAATCTCCCCTTCCGCCACCTCGAAACTCAGGTTTTCGACGGCCACATACAGGCCGAATTTTTTGCTTAGTCCTTCTGCTTTAATCATAAGAAGTTGTCAGTCGTCAGTCGAACCTTTCTACATCAGAACTTTGGCTTGAGCGGTTTGTCATGCTGAACGAAGGCTCTGCGGAGTGAAGCATCTGTTCTTAAAAACCCGTTGGTACTGTAAACCGAACCTTAGCAACAGACCCTTCGCAGACGCAGAGCCTCCACTCAGGGTGACAAAGCGCAAATCCTATACATCAGTATAAAGCAGAATTGGGCGGCTGGCTATGAGAAATTTGGGCTTATCTTTGCTAGAGCAACCCCGATGGATAAATCCATCGGCAAGTAGATTCTAAACCCACTCAAGTGGGTTAAAATACATTTTATAGCTTTGCTAACCTCATTTATGGGGTTTGGAATCCATTTGCCGATGGATTTATCCATTGATGCGTCATACTGATTTCAATAGTCAATTCTCATAAGTGGGTTTGGTTCGCTTAGATGGCTGAAAGGCTTACTAAGCTAAAAGCGATAAGCTCCTTGCGAAAGAGCATCCCAATCGTTGTTGTCCATCATTATGGCTGAAATAGCTACTTTGGTTCTCTGCCCATTTAGATAAGTGTACAACTTATCACCTTCAACTACCAGATACTGAAACGGGTAGGTCTTACGTACAAAACCTAAAGGGGCATAAACTTTAAGCAGATTTGGTTCTACTGTCGCACATTTCACATTTAGATATAATAATCCTAGAATTAACGCACAAAAACCTCCAATAATACCAATAGTCACGGACAACAACAAAACGTTCACACTAATCTCAAAACCCCCAATCAATACCAAAGCAATTCCCCAAGCTTTTTTATAATGGATTATCAGCATAATTAACGCCCTCGTCGGGCATACACTTCCTGGGTGCGGGCCACGATACGCACAAATTCCGCTGCGTCCAGGCTGGCCCCGCCCACCAATGCGCCGTCAATTTCGGGTTGCGCCATAAAGTCCGCAATGTTTTTGGAGTTGACGCTGCCCCCGTACTGAATGCGTGTCGCCTGAGCCGTTTCCTGGCCGAACATTTCGGTCAAGGTGCGCCGCAAGATAGTAGCTACGTCGTTGGCCTGGGCTGGTTCGCAAGCCTGACCCGCTCCAATTGCCCAAATCGGTTCGTAGGCTACCACGATACCCGCCGCGTCCAGAGCCGATACGCCTTCCAGACCCTGCCGCAACTGACTTGTCACGACCTGTTCGGTTTGGCCTGCCTGGTTTTGCTGCAAATTCTCTCCGATGGCTACAATCGGCGTAATATCGTTGCGGATAGCCGCTTTAACTTTCCGGTTCACATCGGCATCGCTTTCGCCAAAATATTGTCGCCGTTCGCTATGCCCGATTATCACAAAGTCCACCAGTTCGCGCAACATGATAGGGGAAATTTCGCCCGTAAAAGCTCCCGCGTCTTCCCAAAAGATATTTTGTGCGCCCAACGCGATGTCGGTATCTTCCAAAATTTCAATCGCCGGATACAAAGCCACAAAGGGCGGGCAAATCACCTTGTCCACCTCATCCAGCACTTCCAAATCTTCCACCATCTGTTCGAGCAGTTGCATGGCTTCTTCGACGGTCTTATTCATCTTCCAGTTGGCTGCAATAATCGGTATTCTATCGGGCGTGGGATTTTCCGCCCCAGAACCAGCCCCGGAATTATGGTTAGAGTTAAAAATTATCGTTTTAGGCGGCATTGCCCCTCACCTCACCTTCTTTAGTATTTTGTATATCGGCTGGCGGAGCCGCTTCGCGTCCTACAAACAGCCTTTGTGGGACATTGCTCTGCCAATGGACAATACCTGTGGGATATTGTGCCAACTGGTTGCCGTCAATGGACAGTCTAATCCAGATGTTTGTAACCAGGCAGGGTCAAAAACTCCACGAACTCGTCCGAGGTGGTAATCTGGTCAACCAGTTCGCTTGCCAGTTGGTACTGCCCCTTGGCGTAATTTTCTTCGCCCACCAACGCCTTGATTTTGTCCAGTTCCTCGGCCAACAGGGTGCGGAATAGTTCGACGGTAACTTTACGGTCATCGTCCAGCACGCCTTTGGGGTGGCGAATCCACTGCCAGATTTGGCTACGCGAAATTTCCGCCGTCGCCGCGTCCTCCATCAAATTGAAAATCGGCACCGCGCCCGAACCGCGCAACCACGCCTCCAGATACTGCACCGCCACGCTGATGTTAGTTCGCAAACCTGCCTCGCTGATGTGGCCCTCGCCGTTAGGGAAAGCAATCAAATCGGAAGCAAAGATATTTACATCGTCGCGTTTGCGGTCAATCTGATTGGGAGTCTTCATAATCGCGTCAAAAGCCTGGGTTGCCAATTCTACCATACCGGGGTGCGCCACCCACGTCCCATCGTGACCGTCAGTAGCCTCGCGCTCTTTGTCGGCCCGCACTTTGGCAAACGCTTCGTCGTTAGCTTTAGGGTCGTTTTTAATCGGTATCTGAGCCGCCATCCCACCCATAGCCGGAGCGTTACGGCGGTGGCAGGTCTGAATCAGCAGCAATGAATAAGAACGCATAAAATGGGTCGTCATCGTCACCTGGGCGCGGTCTGGCAGCAAGAAATCGGGCCGATTGCGGAACTTTTTGATACAGCTAAAAATATAATCCCAGCGTCCGCAGTTGAGACCCGCCGAGTGGTCGCGTAACTCATATAAAATCTCGTCCATCTCGTAGGCCGCCAGAATCGTCTCGATCAACACCGTCGCCCTGATACTGCCCTGCGGCACACCCAGTTCGTTTTGAGCCATCACAAAAATGCTGTTCCACAGCCGCGCCTCCAGATAGCTTTCCATTTTGGGCAGATAAAAATACGGCCCTGAGCCTTTCGCCAGCAGATTTTTGGCGTTATGGTAAAAATACAATCCCAGGTCAAAAATACCGCCCGAAATCGGCTGCCCGTCCACCAGCACGTGTTTTTCATTCAAATGCCAACCGCGCGGGCGTACCATCAATACGGCAGTTTTCGGGTTAAGCTTATACTGCTTTCCTTCAGGGCTAGTATAGTCAATTTTGTGCATAATTGCGTCGCGCAAATTTCGCTGGCCCTGAATATTATTATCCCAACTGGGCGAGTTGGCATCTTCAAAATCGGCCATATAGACCCGTGCGCCAGAATTTAGGGCATTGATAATCATTTTACGGTCAACCGGGCCGGTAAGCTCTACCCGGCGGTCTTGCAAATCATCGGGCAGGGGCGCAATTACCCAGTGGTCATCGCGGATGGTGGCGGTATCGGCCAGGAAGTCAGGCAACTCGCCAGCGTCCAAACGGGCCTGACGTTCGGCCCGATGTTGCAACAATTCCTGGCGCGTCCCCTCAAATTCGCGGGCCAGTTTCGCCACAAAAGCCAGCGCGTCAGGGGTTAAAATCTCGGCATATTCGGCAGACACGGGCGCGTTAATCTCGACACCCGCTGGATAGATGGCGGTATTTGACTCGGTCATTGTCATTTTTAATCTCTCCCTAGAAAGTTGACAGTCATCAGTTATCAGTTGTCAGTCAAAACAGAATAGTTTTCAGTCGTCAGTTGTCAGTCAGAACCAAATGCTCTTTTTATCTTCTGGCTGACGGCGGCTAACTGACGACTGCTGCACCGATGGTTAAAACCATCGGCTATCTAACCCCAAACCCACTAAAGTGGGTTCCCAAATATTCTTAGTGCTTACCACGTAAAAGTATATTCCTAACCTGATTTATCAGGTTTGAGGTGTACAGACGGCGGTTTCAACCGTTGGCAGCTATTATGACAGCTCGATGCAAAAAACTGATAGGCAACTGCATTTTACTGAAAACTGCTAACTGACGACTGATAACTACTACAAATTTGGGCCAGCGAAAATCTGGTTCATTGGGCCAATCCTGGCTTGATTTATCTCGATAATAGCGGGTTGGTTGGCGGCCAAAGCCGCGTGCAAGGCCGATTCAAAATTGTCCAAACGCTCTACCCGCGTGGCCCACAAACCGAAAGCCTGGGCCACCTTCACAAAGTCGGGCGTATGCAAATTGACCGCGATATTACGTTCACCATAATTTTTGTTTTGGATATTGCGAAGCACGCCGTAGCCGCCATCGTTGAACAGGATTGCCACGATGTTGAGTTTCTCCTGTACAGCAGTCGCCATTTCGCCTAAATTTACCATAAAACCGCCATCTCCGCACATCACCAGGACTTGTCTAGTGGGTTGGGCCAGTTTCGCCCCTAACGCCATCTGAAAGCCCTGACCGATACCGCCTCCCGCCGCGTGAATACTGGTGCGCGGCTCGTAAATTTGCAACATCCGGTTGCCCCAGGTGGTTGCCGGAATAGTTACATCGCGCACAATCAAGGCATCGCGGTCAAGGCTGGCCCTGATAGTGTCCATAATTTGGGCATAAGGGCCGAGGGTATCCCGGAAAGCGGCGTGAGCGGTCTCCCTAATATGCGCCACCAAAGTCTTATATTCGGGGTCGGGCTTTAACTGGCTAGTTTTGAGGGCGGAGGCCAGGGCAGCCAGGGCGGGTTTAGCATCGGCCACCAGCCCCGCCGTCACTGGATAGCTGCGCCCGATTGCCAATGGTTCAACATCAATTTGGACGATAGTGGGGGGCAGAGGCAATTTCCAGCTAATCGTTTCGCTGCCCCGAAAATGTGTGCCTACCGCCAGCAACACGTCGGCCTGTTCCAAGAGGGGTCGTACCGAGGCTTGATTGGCAAAGTTGCCGATACACAAGGGGTGATTTTCGGGCAGACTGCCGCGCCCGGCGTTGCTGGTTAGTACGCCCGCGCCCAAAATTTCGGCCACTTGTTGTAGTTCCGGCCCAGCGTCCGCTGCGACCACTCCGCCACCTGCCCAAATTAAGGGACGTTTGGCTCGACTTAAAACCTCAACCAGTTGCTCTATCGCTATGGAGTTGGGCGCAACGAGCGGTAGCGGTGCAAAACTGTCCAGCCAACCGTCCGGGAAATAAGTCGAGGCTTTTTGATAATCAATGGGTAGTTCCAGGCTGACTACGCCACGCGGCGCAACCAGAGCTTGCTGAATAGCGGTTTGCAAAGTTTGAGGAATAGCGGCGGCAGAAATGGGACGATAGGCTGCTTTGGAAATGCTTTGCAGCATCCCTAGCTGGTCTTTACACTCGTGGATATAGCCTTTCCCCTTATCCACATAAGCCGAGTCAATCTGGCCTGTCAGGTGCAGCACTGGTGAACCTGCCGTTTGCGCTTCAACCAACGCTCCGGCGGCATTGCCTGCTCCGCCACCCGTGCTGGTGATAGCTACTCCTAATTTGCCACTGGCCCGCGCGTAAGCATCGGCCATGTTGACCGCCCCCGGTTCGCTGCGGCTGGCAATAGCCCGAATCCCACCCTGCCTGGCTATTGCGTCATAAATCGGGATGTTATGGATACTGATGATACCAAACACCACCTCCACGCCCCAGGCTTTCAGAATCTGAACAATCGCATCGCCGCTATTCATTTCCGCCATCTTGTCGCTCCTTATAAAACTTATAAAAATAGAAGTTTTAGGAGTTATAAGTATAACATCTTCAAAGAAAAGGCGGAGTATTTTTGCGTTCTCTCTATATTTTAATGTTTTCGGAACGCGCTTGCTAAGTCTAGCTTTTGATGTTATTTTGGTGCAACGAATAAACGCATCAAAAAAAGGGATTAAGAGGTTCAAAATGGAAAAGCTGCCTGTTTTTGTGTATGGTACTTTGCGCTCGGAACAGCCTAACTATGTTTATTATTTACAAGGCAAGGTTACGGCTGTGCAACCCGCTTATATAAAAGGAGCAGTGCTATATAACTTTGGGCCGTTTCCCGGTTTGGTTGTCACTGGAGAAGCTAACCAACAGGTACAAGGCGAACTTATGTTTCTTGACCAAACCCACTATGACGAAATTATGGCTGACCTGGATTATCTGGAAGATTGCAAAAACCAGGTCTATGCACGACGAGAGATAGAGGTGCAGACGGCTCTGGCTACAGCCACTATCCGAGCTTGGGTATATATAGTAGGGCCAGCCCTGCTTGACGAATGTTCCGACTTGATTGAGAGTGGGGATTGGTTAACGTTGTTATAATTTGATTCTGCACAAATTTGTTAGCCACTTCCCCTGTAGTTAAGTTTATTTGCTACCGCTAACCACGACAAAAACTGTATCCCCAGCCTTGACTTTACCCAGCATATCCTTTAGACCCTTCGTATCAGAGGCAATATGTTGAATGTAAGACGCATCCATCGGGCCAACTGCTACCAATGCTAGTTTGCTGCTACCATTATAATACACTTCCCTTAGAGTAGTTATATCAAAAGAACCCGATTTCACCACCGACTCTTGTTGAAAACCCTGCTTCTGCCAGTCTGCCTCATAAAAAGCGGCTACTTGCTTGGGGTCTTCCGCCACCACGAAAGTCTGGTACTTCCCGTCCTTAATACTCAATGCGCCACTGCTATCGCCAAAAGCTTGTTGCGAGGTTTGGGCCACATCGAGCGGTTTGGCGTTTGGGTAGTGCGAACTACCCGTTGTAGCCCCCGTTGTAACTACAGCGTTAGTCGTCCCGGTCAGAGTCGTGATAGCTGCTTCAGTGATGGCTTGCCCGCTTGTAGTTGAAGCCGGAGCGGTTGAAACGGCTGGTAGGATGGCAGTGCTACTTTCGCCACAAGCAACCAGTAGCAAAGCTATCATTAGGGTCAACACGAAAGCCATTAGCTGGCGTGAAAATTTCTGCATCTCAATAAGTCCTTTCCTTAGAGCAGAGCCACTAAATTTGGCTCTGCTAATAATTCAGTATATTCTTAGCGGCTGTAAGCAATCTCCATAGTAGGGGCTTCCGTTAGGCGGCTGCCAGCTTCCAGCATCGTGTCGGCCAGCAACGAATAAACCGCAATCCAGGCTTCGCGGACTGGTCGGGTAAATTCTGACCCTAGCCCTTGTTCCAACGTCCACAATAATGCCTGGGCTACCGTCGCATAATCGCTGGCCCTGACTCCATATTTGGCGTGACGTTCGCCCAATCGCTGGACTGCTGGAACAAGTACGTCTAGCTTATCGAGACTATGCACCGCCAGGCTCAACATTTGCATCAACTTACGGCCCTGCTCATCTATGTCGCCCGTAAACAGAAAGCGCAAATCCGGGTCTAGCGTAAACAGACGGTTGTAGAACAAAGTGGCGGCAAGCTCGGAGATAGGCACAACCTTTTTGAAAGAAGTCTGCACCAGATTTTTCTGCTCAAGCGTAATCATTGTAATTCCCTTTTCCTTTGCTAATATTGGGATGTTTCCCAACAATCTATTTTTCAAGCTTCATTTTGTAAGCTCTTGATTTGAATTGACTGGTTGCTTACAGAACCTAGCTTACCTCACCTCCAGGTAATACACATCATCTATATTAGGTATTCAGAGCAGCCAAAATAAAACAAGCTTTATCCTCTACATTTGGTAGGTGGTAAAGCCGGATAAATACCCAAAGAAGATGAGGTAGCTTGAGGTCTCCTATGGTATATTTAAGTCAGGACAAAACTTATTATTCAGGCGTTGACTCTTGGCAGTGATATAAGGAGCATTGATAAAATGACAACTATTAACCTGTTTCAGAACTCCAAAGATTGGCAACCGTTTACAGCTGGACAAACCATCTTTGCGGAAGGGCAGCCCGGTCATACTATGTACGTGGTCAAGGTAGGCCAGGTTGAGATTAAGGTGGGTGACAAGCAAGTTGGAATAGTCGAAGCAGGCAGTATTATTGGGGAAATGGCTTTAATAGAGCCGGGACTGCCGCGTAGTGCTACGGCTGTAGCTTTGGTTGATTGCGAGCTAGTCGAGATAGACGAGCGCAGTTTTAATTTTATGGTGCAACAAACTCCATACTTCGCTTTACAGGTGATGCAGATTATGGCTAACCGTTTGCGGCGCATGGATAGCCAGTTCAAATAAACTAACCAGCCAGCAAGCTTAGTTCGCGGGCGCGAGTGATAGCCTGTAAACGGTTTTGCACTTCCAGCTTGGCGTAGATATTTTTGACGTGGGTACGTAACGTGCTGACTGCGATAGACAGATTTTCGGCAATTTCGGTGCTGTCTAAGGCCGTAGTAGCCAGCAAACGTAAAACCTCTTGTTCCCGCTCGGTCAAAGGCTCAATCAAACGCACGGGTTTGGCGGCGGGCTGGGTGGGCTGGGGAAGTGGAGTGGGAGCGGTTGCGCTGCCTGTCATTAGCAGCAATTTGTGAACATAAGCGGCTTGCGAAGGGTTATTATTAGCGCGGGTATGGAGCAATTTTAACAAAGTTTTGTCGGTCTCAGCAAAAATCCGCTCGAACCCGGCTGGTTGAGCCAGTTGCACGGCTTGCTCCAGGATAGCCAGGGCGGGCGCAGTTTGTTTTTGGGCATAAAGAGCCTGGGCTTGCCACACCAAAGCTTCAATTTGAGCAGGTAAACGGCCTACCTGGGCAGCCATTGTCGCCGCCTGGCCCGCCAACTCGGACGCTGCCCCCGCTTGTTGTCGGCCCAAAAGCAGCCGCGCCCTTATTATGTAGCTGGTTTCCCGCAGATATTGGGGTGTAATTTCCTCAGCCACTTGTTTAGCTTCCCAACTGACCGCCAGGGCGGGTGTGTGCTGGGCCAGCCAGAACCGCACACGGGCCTGTTCTAGCTGCTGCGCCCATAGCGGTTGCTGGGTGTTGAACAAAAGCTGCGCGGCTCGTTCCAGTCCCTGCCAGGCCGCCTCGAAATCGCCCTGAGCCTGCCGCACCTGGGCCAGTTCGATATAGACTCCTACCAGATTTAATTCGCCGCTATGCTCAAGCAACTGCACCGCTTTGTCTATGCTTTGTGCGGCTTTGTCTAGTTCGTTCCATTCCCGATACAGGCTGGCTAAAATTGCATAAGCTATGCCTAATACTGGCAAGGCCGGGGTCTCAAAGGCGGCAATAGCGCGTTGACAGGTGCTTTGGGCCGCAAACAGCTGGCCCTGTTGAGCTTGCAAACGAGCTTGCTGTACCATACCCAGCAACATAAAATATTTGTCGCCACTGCTGCGGGCCAGTGTTTCGACACGGACAAATTCCGCGAAGGCAGCGGTTAAATCATCGGTATCCGCATAACAATAACCCTGATTTATCACAATCGCGCAACGCAAAAAGCTTTGCTCCGGCGCAACCAATTCCAGAGCTTGATTAGATAGCTCGATACTGGCAGCAAAATGACCGCGATTTCTTTCAACAAAGGCCAGCACTGCCGCGATTTCCCCCTCCATCGCGCTGATTTGCAAGGGCAGAATTTTCTCCCGTATAGTCGGCTTTTGCAACACCCTTTGTACCAACTCAATGTAAGGAACGGCGGCTTCATAGCGATTTTGCAAAATGTGGGTCCAGGCACAATCCAACCCAGTATGCGGGCGGTCTTCCAGCACCGATAGGGGTAAGGCTTGCAACCATCGCCACAGGGTTTGCAATTCGTGGCGTTCGTACATTCGGCGGATAGTTTTATCAATCAAATCGGCGGCATAGACAAAATCTTCAGCTTTGAGGGCGTGTTCAATCGCTTCGGAAGGCAATTCGTGTTCAGCATACCAGTTGGCTGCCCAGGTATGCAGCAACGGAATATGCTCAGGTTGAGTTTGTTCCAAACGTTTAAGCAGATACTGGCGGAACAGATGGTGGTAGCGAAACCATTGCTGCCCGTCGTCCAACGGTATCAAAAACAAGTTAGAACCAAGTAACCTTTGTAGCATCGCGTGACCGTCCTCACACCCGGTCACTTCTTCGGTCAGGGAAGCGGTCAGGTGTTCCAAAATGGATGTTTGCAGCAAAAAGTGTTGCACATCCTCCGGTTGGCGTAGTAAAACTTCTTCGGCCAAAAAATCTAGCATAAAACGCTGGCTACCGCTAAAATTGCGGACAAAGCTATCCATATCGCGTTGGCTTTGCAGCAAAAGCCCGGCCATTTGCAAAGCCGCCACCCAACCCTCGGTTTTATTTTCTAGTTCGGCTATGTGGTTGGGGGTTAAAGTCTGACCGCTCACCGCCGTAAGCAAAGCTCCCGTTTCTTGCTGGGTAAAGCGTAAATCCGTAGCCCGTAGCTCGGTCAACTGGCGACGCATCCGCAGACGCGGCAGGGGTAGCGACGGGTCAACCCGACTGGTCATTACAATCCGCATTTGAGACGGCAATCTGTCCAGCAAGAAGGCCAATTGCTGGAGAATTTCGGGCGCACTGATTACATGGTAGTCGTCCAGCACCAGCGTCACCAACTGATCTAAGTCCACAATAGTGTTTATCAAATTAGACAGGATGCGTTCGATTGTGGATTGTTGAGGCAGATAAAACAAAGACGAAAGCGTGTGACCCAGGTCGGGCAAGCCATTTTCCAAAGACTGACAAACATAATGCCAGAAGCGCACCGCCTCGTTATCGTAGTCGTCCAGGGAAAGCCAGGCTACTTTGCCAATCAAGCCAGAGTCGGCTTGATGCAACCACTCCAGCACGGCAGTAGTTTTACCCGAACCCGCCTGGGCCGATACCAAAAGCAAGCGGCTATGCCCACTGGCCTGGTTCAAAGCCCGAGTCAGACGCGGACGACTTACCAATGGGTCGGGCAGGGCTGGCAGCAACAATTTGGTTACTATCATGGGCGGATTTTTTTCGGCGGGTTTGGTCTGGGCCATAATTTTCGCTTTGATTTGAGAATTGCTTTTTCTAGATATACCTAAGCAGAGTAAAAACTGAGCCTATTATAACATTAGTAAGCAAGCTTATCATTCAAAAAGATACCCAAAGTTGATGAGGACAAATTGTTGAGAATAAGCTAAAATAATTTATCAAGCTACTACAGTTATCGAGCGAGAGTCGGTAAATAGGCTGCTTAATTTAAGAGCGGAAAGAAACTCTATGGTAGAAGAACAAAAAAAGTTGGTGCAGACTACCTTCAGAGAACTATTGCCTTGTTCGCAGGTGGCGGCGGAACTGTTTTATAAACGTTTATTCGATTTAGACCCGCAACTACGTTCAATGTTCAAGGTCAGCCTGAAACAGCAGGAGAGCAAGCTGATGGATATGCTCCAACTGGCGATGTATGGGCTGGACTACATGGAGCAGTTAATTCCGGCTTTGCAGCGTTTGGGCGAACGCCATCTGGTCTATGGAGTTAAACCCGAACATTACGAAACCGCAGGCACAGCCTTGTTGTGGATGCTGGAACAGGCATTGGAGGATAATTTTACCCCTGAAATAAAAGCTGCATGGCAAACCCTCTACGCTCTACTAGCCGATACTATGCTGGAAGCGGCGGCAGCCCTGGAACTGCCTAGCCAGATATAAAGTTTTGACAGTCTCGCCGCAAAAGTGTATTCTCCCTTGAAACCGATGCTGACCGAATAAAATTGGGGAGAAGTGCAATGGAAGTTATAGACACGGTGGCCCAGATGGTACGCTGGCGGGATAGGTGGAAGAAAGCTGGACGCGGGATTGGGGTAGTGCCGACGATGGGCTATTTACACGCCGGGCATTTGTCGCTGGTGGCACGAGCGCGAACCGAAAACGAGATTGTGGTTGCCACGATTTTTGTCAACCCGCTTCAATTTGGCCCCACAGAAGATTTCTCACGTTATCCCCGCAACTTTGAACGCGACGCGGCGGTGTTGGAAAAGGCCGGAGTTGATTTAATTTTCGCCCCCACCCCTGCCGAAATGTACCCGGCAGGTTTCGATGCAGCCATCGAGATCAGCGGCGTGACCGAGGGTCTGGAAGGTGCGGTGCGGCCCGGCCATTTTCGGGGTGTGGCGACAGTGGTTGCCAAGTTGTTCAACATTACAGGGGCGGAGCGAGCCTACTTTGGTCAGAAAGACGCGCAGCAAGTGGCAGTTATCCAAAAGTTGGTGCGCGACCTGAACTTCCCCACCCAAATCGTAGTTGTGCCAACGGTACGCGAACCAGATGGTCTGGCCCTGAGCAGCCGCAACGTTTATTTGAGCGAAGCTGAACGCGCCGCCGCCCCCGTCCTGTACCGCGCCCTGAATGCCGCCCATCAGCTTTGGGAAGACCAGCCCACCCACTGCACTGGCCCAGCTCTACGCCAGACTATGCTCGACGTGTTGGCCGACGAACCGCTTGCCCAGGCCGATTACGTCAGTGCCGCCGATCCCGCTACTTTGCGCGAATATGAAACTGATGTACCAGTTGGGCAAGGTGTGTTGCTTTCGCTGGCGGTGCGTTTCGACCACACCCGCCTGATAGATAATTTATTGGTAACTATTCAGCCAGGTATTGTCACGGCCCGTAGGGTTCTGAGCGGAGGCTCTGCGTAGCGAAGAATCTGTTGCTAAATGTCCAAGAAAAACAGACCCTTCACTCCGCAGAGCCTCCGTTCAGGGTGACAGGGTAAATAGTTACAAAGGAGTTACAATGGCTGACCTCAAATGGTGGCAAAAGGCTGTTTTTTATCAGATTTACCCACGCAGCTTTGCCGACGATAACGGTGACGGAGTAGGCGATTTTCAGGGCATAATTACCCGTCTCAATTACCTGCACAACCTGGGTATAGACGCTATCTGGCTTTCGCCGCATTACCCGTCGCCTTTTCTGGATTGCGGTTACGACATCTCCGACTATACCGCGGTCGGGCCGGAATATGGTTCGCTGGCCGACTTCAGGCTTTTCCTGGAAGAAGCTCATCGTCGCAATATTCACGTAGTACTCGACCTGGTGCTAAACCACACTTCCAATCAGCACCCCTGGTTTGAGGCATCAAAGGCCAGCCTGAACAATCTCAAACGCGACTGGTATATCTGGCACGAAGGGCAGGACGGCCAGCCACCAAACAACTGGCAGTCTGTCTTTGGCGGTTCGGCCTGGGAATTAGACCCGCAGACAGGTCAGTATTATTACCACTTTTTTCTCAAGGAGCAGCCCGACCTCAATTGGCATAATCCTGAAGTCAAACAAGCAATGTGGGAGGCCGTGCGTTTTTGGCTCGATTTGGGCGTGGACGGTTTCCGGTTGGACGCGATTAGTGCCATTTATGAACACCCTGACCTGCCCAATCACCTGGCCCCCGATATAGATGACGGTCTGGCTCAAATACTCCAGCCCCCTGGTGACGGACAGCACGAAGCGAATTTTGAAAATTTCAAACTATTATTCGCCCACCAAATCCACCAACCCGGCCTGCACGATTTGATGCAAGAACTACGCATCCTGGTGGATAGCTACCCTAGCGATAGGGTGTTGGTGGGGGAGGCCGAGGAGATAGATTTTTATGGGGCTGGCGACAACGAAGTGCATCTGGTCTTTAATTTCCCGCTTATGCGTACCTCCCGCCTGACACCAACCCACATCAGGGCTAACCAGTTGGAACGTCTGGCCGCTCTGCCGTCAGGGGCGTGGCCGTGTAACACCCTGGGCAATCACGACTTGGCCCGTGTTTGGAGTCACTTTGGCGATGGGCAACACAATGACGCACTGGCGCGGTTGCATCTAGCTCTGCTCCTGACCCTATGGGGAACGCCCTTTTTGTATTATGGCGAGGAAGTTGGTATGACCAATTTAGAATTAACCACGCTTGACCAGTTTCGGGATACCTTCGTGATAAACCTTTATCAAAGATTACTCAAATCTAAAGACGTGCCACCTGCTCAAGCCCTACAGATTGCGGCCCATATTACCCGTGACCGCGCTCGTACCCCGATGCAATGGGACGATACGGCCAACGCTGGTTTTAGTGCGTCCACCGTGCAAACCTGGCTACCTGTCAATCCCAACTATGCTACCGGGGTTAGTGTAGCCGTCCAGGAAAGCGAACCTCAATCTTTGCTCAATTTCTATAAGCAGATGTTGCGTTTGCGTCGCGCCACTCCCGCTTTGGTAGCAGGTAGCTATCGGGCCTTACACTCCCAAAGCGAAACTTATCTGGCTTTCTTGCGTCACGATGCCGCCACCAACCAGACTTGCCTCGTGGTACTCAACTTTTCGAGTGAAGCGCAAACCGTCACTTTCGATCTGGACACCTATCAACTGCGCCAGCTTTTCTCCAGTCACCCGCGTGCAAACCTAGCCGGGCCGTCTAATCAAGTCGCGCTTGCACCGTTTGAGGTTTTTGTGGCGGAGCTAACCTAAAACTTTGTAACTATTCACCACGGAGACACGGAGGACACGGAGTAAATTCAAAAAAGATGCTCCATACTGTCATTCTGAGCGGAGCTTTGCGGAGCGAAGAATCTGTTGCTAAAATCCAGGCGTACCAAGAACAAAAGCCTTAGCAACAGACCCTTCACTGCGTTCAGGGTGACAATCTTTTTACCTTCTCCGTGAACTCTGTGACTCAGTGGTGCATAATCCCGTCCTGTCTAGCTGAGTAGTTACCTTAAAACTTTAATTTTGGCGAGGGCGTTGACGTTCCATATTCCAGGCTGGGTTGGCATATTTGGCGATTTTTAACGCCTGGGTTAGCTCAAGTTCGGCCTGGGTGGGGGCGGAGGGCTGCAAGTCTGCCCCGAAATACGACGCGAAACCTGCTACAAACGCGGTCTGAGCCTCCTCAAACGCTACGGGCTGGCTGCACACCGCTTCTATCGAAGTCAAACGCTGGCTGACCTGCGCGATAGCCTGTGCGCGGCTCAAACGGACGGGCGGCTTCAAAACCTCGAAAAGCTTTGGCACATCTACGCCCAACAAAATCGTCCCTTGCTGCAAAAAGGCCGTGCTATTGCGAAACTGTGCGCTACCGATTAGTTTGCGCCCCTTAGCCGTAATTTCGTAACTGCTAGGGGCATCGAAACAGGCGGCGGTGGCGATGTTCATCTCTTTTGCGCTTACTTTAGGGGCAAGGTCAGCCTCCACGCCCAATCGTCGCAAGCCGTCCAGTAACGCGCCGCTAATGGTACGATAGGCTGGCAAAATACCATTGCCAAAAAGCGGGTCGGCGGAGGCGGCTACCACGCTATAAGTCAGTTCGGCGTAATCGTGCAGAATAGCGCGGCCTCCAGTGTGGCGACGCACCCAATCTATCCCTAGTCGGGCGCAAGCTTCAACGTCCACCTCGCGTTCGGCCCGTTGAGTGTAGCCCAGCGACAAACAAGCGGGTTGCCAGCCATAGAAACGCACAATAGGAACAGGATAATCTTCAAGCGGAGATACAAGGGATAAGTGGGCTGAAAAAGTCTGGAGCAAGGCTTCGTCCAACGCCATATTGAACGCGCCATCGTTGCGTCCGGTCTGCAAAAGTCGCCACTGGTTTAAATCGGTTTGGCTCATAAAGATTTACGCACCGCGTCGGAGTAACTGTTGGGCCAGGGCATCGGCTACTTCGCGTTGGAAGGCATCGAACGGAACGGTGGGTGGCATGATGATAACTGGTAAAATTTCCGGTTCAGGCCGGGTTTTAGGTTTGGTTTGAACTGGCGCGGCTAAGGGTTGGGCCAGCAACGAACGAACCGGAGCCTGGGCCAGCCGTGCGATATAATCCTGGGCGACAGGCACGAACATTTCTAGCCCACGTGCGCCAGCTTCCCCTCGCTCCGCCACGACAGCCCCACCTGCCGCGATGTCCCGAATAGCTCGTTGCGCCCGTACTGGCAATTGCAATCGTTTGGCTGCCCCAACTACACCCGCCCCGTTTTGCTTGAAGAAAAAGACTTTATCGCTTTGTTCCAACACGATTTGTCCAGCTTGATGCGCCAGCCATTGGGTCGGGTCTTCCCCGATACACCACAAATTCCAAGCCTTGCGCCGGGCCACGCCCTTATACATTCGGGTTAGCTGGCTGCCCACCTGCGGTTCGGTCAGCAGTGCGGCGGCATCATCATATATCACCAGCCGTACCGAAGCAAGCGAAGTGGTCGGTATATCACCAAAATAAGCAAAAACGCGGGCTAGAATCGCAGACCGGGCCGCTTTGGTCAAAATCGCCTGGGCCTGGGGGCTGAACCCGACAAACAACAAATTACAAGCTGGAGCGGTTAGAGCCGGAGCAAGTTTGGTGGGTCGCCCGAATAGCCAGGCCAAATCCCCGTCGTTGACGCAACGAGCCAACTGTGCCGCCAGTTCAGGATAACCACCCGCCGTAGCCGCGCTATACAAACGCCCTGCCGTCAAAACCTCGTCCGCGTCGGTAGCAGCGCAATTGTTAAAGGCCAACTCCACCAATACGCTACGCAACTGTTCGGCCAGGTCGAGGTTGTCAAAGCGGGCTAAATCCAAAATTGTCGCCAGAAACGCCGTCGTAGTCTCGCTCCACTGCTCTACCACCTGCAAGGTATCCGAACCCTGGGGCAAAGCCACAAATTGCAAAGGATTATAGTGCCAGATAGTTTTGTTTTCCGGCCCGAAGCCGAGATAAGTGCCGCCCAACTGGTGGGTCAGGGTGCGCCAATCACCGTGCGGGTCAAAACCAAGCAAGCGTTCGCCTCCCAAGTAACGCATCGCCGCCAGATATTTCACCACGTTTCGGGCTGGCAAAACGCTGGCCGCCCCCGCATTGCCAGTCAAAAATAAAGCAGTCTGACCGGGCTGCTGGTCGTTTTCAAAATACACTGGCTCACCCGCGCCGTTAAGACCTAAAAGTGGAGCAGACCCAGCCAGACCAAAATTACAACTGGTAGCGGCTACCTGCGCCAGACGGCCCGCTTCGAGCGAAGGCAAAACAAAACTGCGTGGCAGTCGGGCCACATTCAGAGGCGCACAGGTTTGCCAGGCTCTTTCAACCCGCGCTGCTCCCCTCACCAGTTGCAAAGCCAGCCCTGCCTGGTTCGCGGCGGCTACGAAATCTTCGCTCAACTGCTCCAATTCTTCGGTTTCGCAGCGCAGACTAAGAGCCAGCCCCACCTCAAAATAGCGGGCCTGACCGTTTGCCAATGTCTCCAGGCGCAGTTGCATTTCGCCTTGTTTGGCCTGTAAATCGTGGTAAAGCACCCCATCGCCCACGTTTTGGGCCGACTGTGCCTGGGTTTCCAGCAGTAACAACCGCCGCCCCAACACCTCGGTCAGCGAATTTTCGGCGGCAGGATTGGCAAGCGGAGCTAAATGCGCCACCAAATCAAACTCGGCCTCACGCGGTGTTTGCTCCAACAAGGCCCGTACCCAACCACCCTCGCGGGGCGAAGGGGGTGCAGCTATCCGCCAAAAAGCCTGAGCCAGCCCCACAAAAAGGGCATCTTCGCCAATGGCAGGTTCAACCAGGGGCAATTCACCGTCGGCCAGCCGTTCCATTTCTTCGGTAGCGGCACACGGGTTATAGTAATCCAGCAGTAAAATCGAAAGCTCCTGGGCGTTGAGCGGAGCTACCTCGCAGCCAGATGTACTCAAAGCCGCAAACAAAGCCGCCAGCCGTGCGCTCACCTCGGCCTCGCCTCGTCCGCTTATCAACAAACCAGCCCACAATTCGACGGGATTGGCCGCGTGGTTGGGCAGCACAAAGTTCTCGACGTAATCTTCCAGGAAAGCCTGACGTACCGTTTCGTCGGGCAGATGAGTGGTGAGAGCGTGTTCCCAGGCTTCCAGATGGCGGTCTAAATGGGCCTGTCGCCGCCGCAAAACAAATTGTACCGGGCCAGCGTTGACCGCGCCAGCCAGACTTTGCCAAAACTCGCGCTCGTGGCGGTCATCGGCCAGCCACAAGTTCAGGCCAGAACCGCTTAACCGCAAACCTGCCGTCAAAAGGGGAGCATTGCCGTTGCGCCCTTTACCAGAGTTATCCATCTCTGGCGCAAGCTCAATCACCCCGAACTGCTCCTCGCCCGCTTCGTTCCAGACGGGTCGCACGTCAACAAAGCCAAAACGCTTTACGTCCTGGCTCTGCTTAATAGGCTTATTCGGTTGTTGAAGGCTCTTTTTCAACAAATTGCTTTCTTATCTATTCGCTTATTGCTGCTCGCTGGCTTGCTTCAACGCCTGAATGTCAATCTTTTTCATTTGCAGCATGGCCCTCATAGCTCGGCCCGCTTTCTCGGCATCAGGGTTTCCCAAAAATTCACCTAACTCAGTCGGGGCAATTTGCCAGGATAAACCGAACTTGTCTTTAAGCCAGCCGCATTGTCCTTCTTCGCCACCTGCTGTAAGCTTCTCCCACAACTCATCCACTTCCGCCTGGCCCTGGCAGCTTACAAATAACGAGATAGCCTCGGTGAACTTATACTCTGGGCCACCATTCAGGACCATAAATTCTTGTCCATTGAGTTGAAAGTTAGCGGTCATAACTGTACCTGGTTGGCCGGGTCCGCCTTCTCCATAACGACTAACATTCAAAACCTTTGAATCCTTAAAGATAGAGGTGTAAAAATCCATCGCTTCCTCTGCCTGATTATCGAACCACAAGAACGGGGTAATCTTTGGCATAAAATCTCCTTCTTTTTACTTAGGGCGAAAGCCCTGACACGTTTGAAAGCCAACTTTGTTGCGTTCATAGCAAAGGCTAAGTTGAATAAAGCGTTATTTGCCGCTGCGCCAACCTGCCACCAGATTGTGTACCTGATTGATATAGGCTATCGGGTCGTTGTGGTCGGCAGATGGGGCGTACTTAGGTACGATAGTTTGTAAAGTGTTTAGATGCCAGCCATCAATATACAAATTCTTGATGAGCTTGTACCAATCCTCGATACCTGCCTCCCAGGTGGCGTACTTGCGAAAACCCTGATAACTATCGTAGCCCGGCGTAACCCGAATGTTGCCGATAGATTTGGTGGTAGCGGCCACGCCCTGCGTCCCTGCCGAGCTTTCGTGGATAAAGAAGGCCAAGGCGAAAGCCGGGTCAATCCCGTACTGCTTGCCCAAATCGTACATCGTCTGGCCCACTCCGGCTGCCGGAGAATGATACTGGCTCAAAACCTGATTGATACGGTCTGGCGTGATGCTAGGCGCACTCAAAACATTGTCGCCGTTGCCAGACCCTACCGCAACGGGTGGCGCATCGGATTGACCAGAGACGGAGCTAACCGCTAAATCACCGTAAGCATAAATAGTTTGGTTGGTATGTTTGGCCGTAAAAGTTGGCAAAACCAAAGTTACTGCCAACATAATCACTATAGCCAGCCCCACAAATAACTTGTGTCGAGCCATCCAGTCCAAACCTATTTCCAGCCACACGGACTGCTGGCGCACTATTGGTTGAAATTGGCGTGGCTCAAAAGCTGGAAGCGTAGGGGCAGCAATGGCAGGTTTGACGTGGCGCGGTACATATTGCTCATAAAAGGGAGTGGCAACCTTCTGACTCATTACTATGGCTTCTTGCACTGGACGCAGACGAGGCTGACGAACTTGAGCGGCCACTTTGGGTGTAGGACGCACCCGCCGCGAACGTAGGGTCTCGGCATAATCTGGTACTTGGGCAAGGTGGCTCTGGTCTAACCCTGGCGCACGCACCTGCCACTCCCGTTTTTGAACTTCAGCTAAATCAGTGTCAGTGGCGAAAGAAGAAGGAGCGGCTACTTTTGAAAGTGAACCGCTCATCCACTGGCGAGACTTGGAAGCCTCATTTGTCGGGAGTACCTGCCCCACCTGAGTTTCGGCATCGTCTGCCGTTGTCGGGTGTGGCTCGGTCATTGCGTAAGAGTTAGAAACGGTATCTTCCTGTTCGCCCGTATCGTCTGGCTCACCCACTACGGTAAAGAGCAGACTGCGACGGCGGGTGGTAAGAGTCTGGGTCTTAGTCTGGATGTGTTCGGCATCGTCCTCGTACTTATACTGATAAGCGAGTGCGTTGCTCACTATTTGCCTCCATTGCTAAGATTAATGCGGGCCTGTTCTTCGGGCTTAATCCGCCGGAAAGTGCTGTTTTCGTTTATATACACAAATTGTTGCCCTTCGACGGACACCAACATATCCACGTGACCATCAGCATTGACATCTTTGAAACTCAAAGTTACAGGGGCGAGGTCGCTATCCTTAAAATAAAGCGGTGGCCCTTGAATAACTCTGGTCTGCATTGCATCACCACCTGGCTGTTCATAAACAATTACCTGATGGTTCAAGTTTTGAGCCATAAAATGCGTCGGTGCGCCAGTTTGTTCGCCGTGACCCACCCAGGCATCGGTTTGAGAGGTGCGTGGGCGACCATAAGTCATATCGTCCTGCCACGTCTGCCACCAGTGCATAACATTGCTAACCAGGAAAAAGCCCAAAATGAAAACGCCAATGACTGCCCCAATCGTAACCAACAAACGCGCGTTGAGCAAACCCGCCCCAATATTGAGGTTGGGCAAAAAGCTACGACGCGGATTGCGGCGGGCGTAAGGGTCTGCCATGTTAGCAGCGGGTAGTGAGCGTTGCTGCATAGTTGGTCGCGCATTCGTTGGCACATTTGCCCCACGCTGCCGCACACCCACACCACTTAAAGGTTGGGGGACGTTAGACGGGGATTGGCGCACTGTAGGTTGGGCCATTGGGTCGCCTGCTACCCGAAAAGCTGGCTGACGTATGGCGCGGCTACTCGGTACATTTGCCGTGCGAGTAGTCGCCATCATACCGTCGTCATCATAATCATCATCGTAATCATGGTTTGGATTATACATAGCGGTACTCCTTTAATTTTAGGCAACCCAAATACTGGCCCACTTTAGGGTTGCCTTTGATTTATTTATTTCGCTAAAATTCTTTACAAAATAATGGCTTTGCCCTTGTTGGTAGGGCAACGGAACGTACAGAATTTGCAAATACCAGCCAGCATCCCTTATGATTATTATCGGTTAACTGACGAAGCTTTTTTACCCTTTTGAAATAGAACAAAGTTTCTCTTGTTGGTATTATATCAGAACGTGAGTTCTTGTCAAGGGGTTTTGTGACGAATTTCATACCAATTTGGGAAATTTGTTCTGATGAAAAAGTGCGACGGTGCAGAGCCACCCATAGTGTGCTATAATCGGCCTAAAGTCTGCTCAAGTTGGGCTACTTAATAAATATTGGCAGCAAGTGGGGACAAACATTTATAACCCCAGTTTTTTGGTTAAGGTTTTAGTGCAAAGGCGATAATGCTAACAAACAGACAAATCGGGATTGACCTCGGCACGGCGAATGTTTTGGTGTATGTGCGCGGCAAAGGGATTGTGTTGAGTGAGCCGAGCGTGGTGGCGATTTCCACCAAAGATAACCGCGTTTTGCAGGTCGGCACGGCGGCTTACGAAATGATGGGGCGCACACCAGAGACGGTTGAAGTAATCCGGCCTATGCAAAACGGCGTGATTGCCGATTATGTGGTCACGGAGGCGATGCTCAAACACTTTATCGGGCGGGCGACGGGGCGGCTGGCTCTAGTCAAACCGGATGTGATGATTTGTATTCCGGCAGGTGTAACTAACGTCGAAATGCGGGCCGTTCACGATGCGGCTATTCAGGCCGGGGCGAAACGGGCCTGGCTCATCCGCGAACCCCTGGCGGCGGCAATCGGGGCGCAAATTCCTATCGCTGAACCAACCGGCAACATGATTATTGACATCGGCGGCGGCACGACGGAAGTAGCCGTTATTTCGCTCTACGGTATTGTCAACGCCAACAGTATTCGGGTCGGCGGCAACAAAATGGACGACGCAATTGCTGCTTATATCAAACGCAAATACAACTTGATGGTGGGAGACCGCACCTCGGAAGAAATAAAAATCCGCATCGGCAGTGCTATCCCTCTCGAAGAAGAATTGACGATGGAAGTGCGCGGACGTGACCAGGTGAGCGGTCTGCCTCGTACCGTGATTGTGCGGAGCAACGAGATAACCGAAGCCCTTTCTGACCCACTCGAAGCCATTATCGGGGCAGTGCGGACTGTGCTGGAAGATACCCCGCCCGAACTTGCCAGCGACATTATAGACCGGGGCATGGTAATGAGCGGCGGGGGCAGCCAGCTACGTAATATCAGTCAGTTACTGGCGGACGTGACGGGCGTACCGTGTTATGTAGCCGACAACCCACTCAACTGCGTGGCTATCGGCACGGGCGTAGCTTTGGAGTACCTTGACCTGCTCAAAGACAGCTTGAGCGGGGATTTTTAACCTTTAAGTAGTGAGAAGTAGCGAAATGGCCGAAGTAACTTTACACTCTCAAAACGTACCCGATATGGTGGACAGCTACCGTAATGGCGGGGCAAAACCAACTTCATCTTTGAATAGTAAAGGTGAAGTCGCGCCCAACGGTGGTTATAAGGTGAGCTACGAACAGTTCCTGAGTTGGGTTGACGAAGACACTCACGCCGAATGGGTAGATGGTGCAATTATAATGACAAGCCCCGCCAGTATCAGGCATCAAACTATCAAAAACTTTTTGGAAACAACCCTAACCCTTTTTGCCCGCGCTCACAATTCAGGGGTTGTTTTATCTGCGGGTACTCAGATGCGCTTATCCACTGCGGGCCGCGAACCAGATGTTATTTTTGTGAGTAATGAGCATCTAGGCTGGTTGCAACCAACTTTTTTGCAAGGCCCAGCTGATATTGCCGTAGAAATCGTATCACCGGAAAGCGTGGAGCGTGATTACGAGGCCAAGTTTAACGAATATCAGAGTGGCGGTGTACCTGAATATTGGCTAATTGATGCTACCCAAGATACTGCTATTTTCTATAGCTGGCAAAATGGGCAGTATCAGATAGTCCCACTTGATAGCGAAGGACGTTATCATTCTCACGCTCTGCCCGGCTTCTGGCTCAAACCTGCATGGCTATGGAGGCAGCCCCTACCAGACCCGGTAGAAGTGCTTAAAATAGTAGGCGGGCCAGCTTTAATAGATTATTTTAACCGTTCCCCCGGCGCGGCAGACCTTTAGACTTTACCAAAGCTCCGCTTGCCAGCGTTTCAAATCTATCGGAATTCCGGCCACTACCAACAAAACTTCGTCGGCCTGGGCTGCGATGCGCTGGTTGAGCCGCCCCAATAAGTCGCGGTAGGCTCGGCCAAGTGGGTAGGGTGGCACTAAACCCATCCCCACTTCGTTCGAGACCAGCAGCAAATCTTTATCCTGTCGGCGCATCTCTACAATCAATCGGTTGATTTCGGCGGTAATTTCGCTTTCTAATTTGTCGTAATCGAGCGCAAAGGGCGGAGTGGTGGCTGTTTCATCAGTCGGCAATAATTCGTCGCTAATCTCGTGGTTGTGACTGTCCAACATCCCACTGGCTTCGACAATCCGGTTGCCGCTCCAAACTGTCAAACAATCCACCAAAACCAAAGTTTCGGTTTGGAGGGCGGCCAGGATTGCCCCGGTCAAATTAAAGGGGGCTTCGACGGTGCGCCAGGTAGTCGGGCGACTGGCCCGGTGGCGTGTGACCCGGTGGCGCATCTCGTCATCGTAAGGCTCAAGCGTGGCTACGTACAAAACTGCGTGCGTACCGACGCGTTGCTGGCCCAGCTTTTCGGCCAAACTGCTTTTGCCGCTCCGCGCTCCACCCAAAATTAAAGTTATTTTCGACATAATTTTTCCGCTTTGAATAAAAAAGACGACGGACAAAATCCATCGTCTAGCCTATAATTTATCGTAAAACTTCTCAAAAATCTAGCGGCTATTACGCTTGCGTTCACGCCGCTTCTCACCGCGTACCGAGCGAACCCGCAACGCGCCCGGAGTAGCTGGCTGGATAACCATGCTTTCTTCGCTTCCCGCGTCCGCCGAGCTATTGACCAGAGTGGCGGAATTGGCGACTGCCGCTTTAAGCGGGGCGGCTTTGGTGGGGGCGGCGACAGGGGCAGTAGCTACTACGTCATTCTTGCGATGGTTGCGAAGCTGTAGCTGCGTCCACTCGGCGCGGGCTTTGGGATAGGTTCGGAAGTAGTAGCTGATAGCACGAATAATAAAATAAGCCGCCAGGATAACCGTAATATCCAGGAAAATACGCGCACTAAAGGGTGGTAACTGTACCAGACGACAAATGAAGAAAACGAAACCAAGTGAAAAGACAATGGCGGCGTTGCGGCTGGCCCGGTTGACGATGGTAAAGCTCAAGCGGTTGGAACTGTAGCGATACTTGCCAAAGTAGTAAAAGTAGTTGCTGACCAAAAAGCCGATTGTCACCACCACAAAATAGACAATCGAGAACGGCCCCCACAAATCACCGCCGCTGGGTGACGAAAAAGCGTAATTGAAATCTAACGGGTTATTCATTCACATCTCCAATACAATAAGAAATTTTGCAGAGTTGATTATAGCAGTTTTTTGAACGGTATGCAAACCATTTTTTAGTTGGGGTGTCGCCAAAGCACAGCCAAACCGTTAGCAATGCAAAACAGAACCGCTCCCAGCAGACCGAACACTAATCCTAAAATTAGACGTATTTGCTATAATATAATGATGAACACAGAAACCAGCCAAATTTTAGAAGAAGCCGCCTTGCCTCTGCCTCCTTTACCAGTGCCAACCGAAATTAGGATGGTTAAGACGCAGCTGTTCGCGGAAGTAGCAATGGACTCGCCGGGTCTGGACGAACCCTTGACTTATTTAGTGCCGCCGGAACTGACCGAATTAGTGCGGCCCGGTCAACTGGTGTGGGGTCCACTCAAAAAAGGACGGGCGCAGGGTATTATTGTGACCCTGCATCATCACGCCCCCTCTGCCAGCGTCACACCTCGCGCCCTGGCCGATATTGTGGATGTCACGCCCGCTTTACTGTCCTATCAAATTGACCTGGCCCAACGCCTGGCTACTTATTACTATACCAGTTTATATGAAGCGGCCAGCTTGATGTTGCCTGCTGGTTTGACCCGCATGGCGCGTTCAGCCAAACCGACATTGGTATTAAACCCGATATTGTTTGCTGCCGCCGAAACCACGGACTTAGCTGGTGACGCGCTTTTCTTGCTACCACTGTTGCGGGGGCGGCTGGAAAAACATCTGGCAGCCCAAACCGATGGGGAGGAAAGCGACCCTGAATTTTTGCTGGCAGAGCTAGAGGAAGAATTTACGGCCTGGCGGGGCAAAGCAGCCTGGGTGCGGGCGGTGGATAATTTGGTGCAGACGGGACTGGCCCGGCGTAGTTTCTTGTTACCCCGGCCTGGCGTGCGGCCAAAACTCAAGCCGTTTGTGCGTCTCGCGCCCTGGCTGTTTGAAGATGGGCAGGACGTGGGCGCAACTATCAGCAAAAAGTTGGGCCGGGCCACCAAGCAAAAACGGATTTTTGAGTATCTACAGGCCGAGCTTGAGCCGGGCTATTTGATGCCCGTTGACGAAATTTGTTTAGCCGCCGAATGCGTCGCTGCCGATTTGAAGAAGTTGGCCGCTAAGGGGCTATTGGAAATTGAGGAGCGCGAAGTACGGCGCGACCCGTTGGCGAACCGACCACAACGAGCGCGGGCCGAAGATGCACCCCTGCTGACTTACAAACAGGCCCAGGTTTGGCGCACTTTGTTTGATACTTTGAACCGACCCGAACCTTGTGTTTTTCTGCTGCACGGAGTCACGGGGAGCGGCAAGACCGAGATTTACTTGCGGGCGATTGCCAAAGTTTTACGGGAAGGCAAACAGGCCATTGTCCTCGTTCCCGAAATCGCCCTGACCGCTCAAACCATTGACCGTTTCGCAGCGCGGTTTCCAGGCCGTATCGCGGTGCGCCATAGCAAACTTAGTCCGGGCGAAGCTTACGATGAATGGCGACGGGTGCGGGATGGGCAGGCCCAAATTGTGATTGGGGCGCGGAGTGCGGTTTTTTCGCCCTTGCCCAACCCTGGGGTGATTATTATTGACGAAGAACACGAATGGAGCTACAAACAAGAAGAAAAAAATAGCGGCCCGCTTTATCACACCCGCTACGTGGCCGAACAGTTGGCCCAGTTGACCGGAGCAAAGATAATTTTAGGCAGTGCTACGCCCGCCGTGGAAAGTTTTTATCGCGCCCAAAGCGGGGATTATAGCTTGCTGGAACTACCGGAACGGGTCTCGCCGACCTTCGCTGCAAATCCGGGCGCGAAAGCTCAATCTTTGCCGCTGCCACCTGTTCAGTTGATAGATTTGCGCCAGGAGCTAAAGGCGGGTAACAGCAGCATTTTTAGCCGTGATTTGCGCCAACAGCTAAAAGTTACCCTTGACGACCACCGTCAAGCTATTTTGTTTCTAAATCGGCGCGGCACGGCTACAACCGTGATGTGCCGGGATTGCGGTTATGTCGAGGTGTGTCCGAGTTGCGAAACCCCGCTGGTCTGGCACGCCGACCTGGAAAAATTGATTTGCCATCGTTGCGGCAAACGTTCGCCCCCACTTCATCGCTGTCCTAACTGCGAAAGCGAACGTATCCGCCATCTTGGTATCGGCACCAAACGGGTAGAAGACGAGGTAATCAAGCTGTTTCCCCAGGCTCGCATCTTACGTTGGGATCAGGATACGGTTAGCGAAGGCGGACGCGACACTTATCAAATTCTTTTTGACAAGATGGCCCAGCACGAAGCCGATATTTTGGTTGGCACTCAGATGATTGCGAAGGGGCTGGATTTGCCAATGGTGGCTCTGGTAGGCGTGGTGACGGCGGACACGGGTTTGTATTTGCCGGATTTTCGGGCTTGCGAACGCACCTTCCAGGTTTTGACCCAGGTGGCGGGTCGGGCCGGACGACGCGCCGATATAACCACGCCAGCGCGGGTGATTATGCAGAGCTATACACCAGACCAGTACGCAATCCAGGCGGCGGCTCATCATAGCTACGCCGAATTTTACGCCCAGGAAATCGTTTTTCGGCGCGAACACGCTTACCCGCCTTTTAGCAAGCTCATCAAATTTGTTTTTCAAAACACCAACGAGCAGAAAGCCAAAGTTACGGCGGACAGTCTGGCTTTTGAGCTAAAAACTGCGTTGCTGGAAAACGATATAACCGAGGAGCAGGTTGATTTTATCGGCCCGGCCCCGGCTTTTCAACGCAAGCTACGCGACAATTATCGCTACCACTTCATCGTGCGAATAAGAGTGGCTGATAATGCCCACGACGAAGCCGCGCTTGAACGCAAAATTCGGCGGGTCGTGGCTGGTTTTCGCTACCAACGTCTGCGCGGCTGGACAATAGACGTTGACCCGCAGAGCGTCTTGTGATTATTCGCCACCTAATAATTTCTGCTGGGCTGAATACTCACAAATTCTAAAATAAAAACGGCTTCCTACATAATTTGCAGGAGGCCGTTTTTATCTAGGGCTAAAACGAGTTACTTAGCGGTGTGGGCGTACTGTTTCACCGTGTCATAGGAGGGGCGTTTGCTACCATCGCGGCGCAAAATACTCCAGCCTACTTTCTCGTCGTTGGCGTTGGCGGTCACGCTGGGCAACGAGAAGTTTAAGTTCCACAACGTCATCACACCCATCCAGGGATAGTTAGTTTGGGCGATTTGGTACGCTTGACCGATATACTTGGCCTGGGTTGCCTCATCAATCACATCGGCGTATTCGTAGCCAGCCGGGGCCGCGATGCCGCTACCTTTCGTGCTATCCCAACCAAATTCGGTCAGCCACATCTGCTTGTCGCCTTGACCATTATCCACCATCACTTGATGAAGTTGCTCAATGCGCCGGAAATAGAAGCTCTTGTCGTTCTGCCAGCAATCTCCCGTTGCCACACACGGCAATTTGGACGGGCCAGTACCAGGGCCGAGCTTTTGGGGCGGGAAGGTATCGGGCGGGTTGTTGTTGTTGCCGGGGTGTGCGCCCAATACATCGTAATACGACTTGACCTGACCGTTATTGTACTTGAAAAGCTGGTCAAGATAGCTCACGTCGTCAATCGCCACGTTCGCGTCGTTGACACCTGTCGGGGTAAGCGCACCCATAATCACGATAGCGTAAGGGTCGCCCGCCTTAACCGAGTTGTAGCCGTTCTTGAGTAGCTGGGCGTACAGGGCAAAGGAAATCGGTTTACCCGCCTCGCTGGACAGGTTTTCCTCGTTCCAAATCTCGTAGGCATCCACTTTACCCTTGTAATGTTGGGCCAGGTTATACATAAACCCACCGAACTTACTGGTATCGGACGGAATGCCACCGTTGGGAGCGTAGGCAGTCGGCGCACCTACCGGGCTAAGGATAATGTGGATATTCTGACTGTAAAGGGCGTTGACGATGTTATCCAGTTCCCCCCAAACGAACGTGCCAGTATTGGTGTCTTCGATGTCTTTCCAGGTGATTTGCTCACGTACCCAGCGCACGCCCAAATCGTTGACCCACCCAGTAATTTGGCTTTTGTCCTGGTAGTACAAGTGAGCGTTGATGCCGTAACCCAGGTTGGGGACTTTGGCCGGGGCTGCCGCCGGAGCGTGGTCAACGGGCGTACCGTTGGGGTACCGCCAGCGCAGGTAATGCTGGCCCACGTTGCCCATTTCGACTTTGAAACCGTCGGGATTGGACGGAGTATAAGTCAACACACGGCGTTGGAAGTTCTGCACCAATACGTCTTTAGTCTGACCAGCTACCACCGCTTGGGTCCAGTACGCCTCGGTAATCGGAAAGCCCATCGCCGCATACCAGTCAAAAACTTTGTCGGTAGAAATAGCACCAGTGTTAGGGTCTTGCACCGGGCCGGTTTGGGTCAGAAAGTTGTAAAGGGCGGCAGGGATATTGTGGCCCAGGTTCTGGTCGTAAAAGCTGATTTTGGCACCGGGATCGCTGTTAAGCGGAGAGTTACCATCCAGCTTGCCGATATTGCCAGCTTTGTCAATGGTGGCGGTTACGTTGCTGCTATTGGTGGGAGTGGCACGAGTAACCGAGTCGGTCTGCGGGTCTAACGAAGCGTGTTTCAGAAACGAAGCGTAGGTCGGGGCGTTAGGGTTGCCCTGCACCGGGTCGCCCGCCACTGGCACATTGTCGGCAGCCCCTTGATTCTGGAAGGTATTGTCACCTTCCTGGCGGTTGCCGGAAATCATTTCCACCACCAACAAACCGTTGCTGACATAATATGGCGAATTTGAGTCGCCGTAAGGATTATTAAGCTCCATGCGAGTCTTATCGAAATATTGCACCAACCGGACTTGCTCTGGCGAGTTGGCATAAAATTCGTGAACTACGGAGTTGCTGCTCACAGTAGGCCCCCAAAGATAACTGCGATGTACTAAGCCGCTATCTACCGGCCCGTCGGTATGCAGCCATAACTTCTGAAAAGCGGGCGCACCAAAACCGGGCGCAGCCTGGGCTACGGGAACGCCGTTGCCGCCAGAGAGCAGCGGGTTTACCGCTCCAAAGCTGACTAGCAAGACAGCTACAGCCGCCAAAATTGGCAGTCTTTTTTTCACAAAATTCCTCCTTGTGTAGAGATAGGAAGCGAACAAGTTTCAATCGTCAGTCGTCAGTTGTCAGTTGTCAGTCAAAACAGCTACTTTGTAGGATATGGCTCTGCCCATAGATGTTTCCAGTTCTGGTTTTAACTGACGACTGACAACTGATGACTGCTAACTTACATAAATAGAACGAACGAGGCCGGGTGGAGTTGCGGTGCTAACGAGTGCGGCCCAGAGTTCCGGTGACTTTGGTGGCCTTAACTCGTGCCAACATCCGGGGGTCGTTAGGGCGATGGTCGGGGTAGTTGCTCCCGTTGTACTTCTGCGAAAGCTTGTCAATATGCTCCTCGCCGCCCTCGGCTGTGATGCTTTCTACCACGCCAATCACGTTGACTTGCTTGAAAGGATTTTTCAGGTCATAGATACTAAGGGCTACGTTGGGGTTGCGCTGCAAGTTGACCAACCACTTACGGCTGGCTGCGCCGTTGAGCAGAATGTCATCGCCATCAATATCCACCCAAATAGCCGTGTTTCGGGGCGTGCCGTCCTTGCCCAGCGTGGCAACGGTCACTAAGTTTTTGTCCTCAAATAATTTGCGCTGTTCGTCTGTAAAAGTAGCCATTTTTTATAATCTCCTTATTTAGTGGCAGTCAGCTGCCACTTTTGTAAAATTTGATTAATACCCTGCCGATAATTGAGAAAGCGCGGCTGCCAACCCAACGCCCGGCTGATTTTGTCGCTCTTGACCGCCACCGACTGGTTCAACAGTTCGATTTGCTGCGGCGCGATGATAATGGCAAACGGCCCGGCCCAGGTCGGGATATGCAAAGGTTTGTTGAAGCCGGACATAACCGCGAAATAGTCTATAAAGTCGCCAAAAGAAGCGGGGTTCGGGTCGGCCACATTAAAAATCCCTTTGACCTGACGTTCTGCCGCCAAAGCCAGAGCCATCGCCGCGTCCTCGTGATGCAGGTAAGGTTGCAAACGGCCCGCTGGCCCTGAGTAATAAGGCCGACTTATTTTGAACGATTGGAGATAAGCCTTGAGGTCACGCGATGCTGGGCCGTAAAGATAGCCCATTCGCAGCAAAGTAGCTGGTACTTTATTAGCGGCCACCAGCTTTTCGGCCCGAATAGCCGTCCCGAAGGTTGGGTCATTGGCGGGCGCGGTGATAGCATCTTCTTCGGTAGCCGCCAAATTGTTACCATACAGAAAAGCATAGCTGGCATAAACCAAAAATAGGTTTGGTCGCCCTTTTAAGGCTTCTAGCAAAGCCTGGGTGCTATCGGCCAGAAATTGAGGCTGATTGCGCCAGTTATTGCCATCGTGCAGCAGACTATTAGCCCGTTGCGGCCACAAATTTAGCACAACGTCTGGCTGGGCTTTATCCAGCACGCTGTTTAGCTCCAACACGCTGACCGAACTGATAAAAAAACTCTCCGCTCCGGCCTCGCGCACCTTGAGACCGCCTTTTTGGTCGCGGGCCACGCCTGTAACCTTATGTCCGCGTGCCAAAAGCTGCCGCACCGTTTCCAGGCCGAGTTCGCCATCGGCAGCCGTCACCACAATTTTCAAGCTCGTTTGCTCACTCATTCCTATTTCAACCCTCCTTTCACTGTTTAGCTTTGCTATTATACCTTATTCGGCAAATAAGCTAGTAGCTAAAAGCTCGTGAGGTAGGGCCAGTTCCTGGAGGCAGGTTTGAGCCAATATTAGGCTAAATCTTGGGGCTTTTGGTTAATCTGACGTAACAATTCTTCTAACTCTTGAGCGCGTAAAAGAGCGGCCTCCACTTGCGCTTGTGCTGCTATTCGTTGTTGACGCTCGGCCTCCGCTTGCGCTTGAGCCGCTACTCGTTGCTGCCGTTCGACTTCCGCTTGCGCTTCTGCTGATATTTGTTGCTGATGAGCAAGGTTAGCCTGTGTCTCCGCCGCTATTCGTTGCTGCCGTTCGACTTCCAATTCAGCCTCTGCTAATATTTGTTGCTGATAGGCTATATTAGCTTGAACCTCTGCCGCTTCCCATTGGGTCAAGCGCAGTTGTCCAAACTGGTCATAAAGGTGTAGCTGGCGGTTGCCAATGCCTTCCATAATTAGCCAGCTTTGCAACTCTTCGCTCTCTAAGCGACCTTGTGCATTTGGCAAGATACGCTCGTAAAGCTGGGTGTAGGGGTTGAGCCGCCAGCCAACTAAACGGCCTTGCTGTCTCCAATAACCTGTCCAAACCGGGTCAATATGAGGGTCTGCCGCAAAATACTCTAGCACACCCATTCTTTGATAAACCTGGACTTTATTCCCTACATCGTTGGCCCAGGTGCTATCGCTGGCAACTTCCAGCAAAAAACGGGGCGGAGCATTATCTGGCCCGATGTAATAACTGGCGTTTTCGTGATAGCTGTCTTGTAACACACCGTCAATCGCCAGCAGGTCAGGACTTTTAGGAATGTTTGGGTTAAGCGGGTCGCCATAAAGATTGATACTTTTGAAAACGCCCATCACCTGATTAGAAAAGATCAAACGTATAACCGAAGCCATATAATCAATTAAGTCGTTATGGAAGTCGGTCTGGCTCATTTCGTCGTCTTCTCCGTAAGCACTGGTATCATACAAAGGTTTGAGTTGAGTATCCATTTGCTACACTCCTGCCTGGTTTTTGGCCTTTATTACCTATTTTCGCCCAGATTATAACATAGACCCACAAACCGCAAGCAGCTTTGTCTTAGCTCGACTTTACACATTTTTGAGAGCGGCAACACCCTCACGATAGCCAGGGTAAATTAGGTTTTCAGACATGGCCCCACCGCCACTTGTTTGAAAAATAAGATCAGATGTAGCCTTTACGTGAGACCCAAGCCTATATTTTGTGTAAAGTCGAGCTTATACAATTCGGCTTTTTTTCAAGCTCAAAATATGTTATTATTCTCCTACTCACCTTGATAAAGGAATAAAAGATAAAAATAAATTTTACCGTGAAGAATTGAAAAAAGCTTATGCCAAACAATAATTTGACACCCGACGAGCGTAGAAGATTACGCGAATACTTATCGCGGCGTTTCTCGCTGTCCGAACTCGAAACGCTGGCCTTCGACCTGGGTATCAATTCCGACTCGCTGCCGCACAATACGCTGCCAGATTTTGCCCGCGAATTGATTGCCTACTGTCAGCGCACCGACCAGACCGCCGAACTGATACGCGCCGCACTGAGTGAACGACCCGATGCCGAAATCGCCCAATTATTGTCACCCCCGCAGCCCACTTCCAGCCCCACCGCCCAGCCTACCCAATCAGCATTTAACGTCGCGCCCAATGTTGCCGGAGATAATGCCAATAAGCCGCCTGAGCAGTCGCCAGCAGTTGCCGATACAGCTTCACACTTAAAGTTGCGCTTCCGCAATGACTACGGTCATGTCGTTGCACCGCCCCCAGCAGTTGCCGATACAGCTTCACCTGACCGACAGCAAGAAATGAGCGAAATCTTGCGTTCGGTAACGGCAGCCACGGTTGCGGTTTCCGGGCCGCGCAGCCAGGTTTTTATAAGCTACAGTCATAAAGACGCGGCCATAGTGGAGCGGTTGCAGCAGACCCATTTGAAACCTTTGGTACGGGCCAAGAAGCTAGAGTTGTGGGTTGATACCAGGCTGGAAGGGGGCGACGAGTGGCGCAGAGAGATAGCGGCGGCTCTGGCAATCACTAAAGTGGCGGTATTGCTCGTCAGTGGCGATTTTTTCGCCTCCGATTTTATTGACGCGAACGAGTTGCCAATCCTTCGGGAAGCGGCCCGGCAGGGTCAGGTAAAGCTTTTGCCGCTATATGTTGGCCCTTGTAACCCGCAAATTCTCAAGGAATCCACCCTTAGCGAATATCAAGGCGTGAACAGTCCTTCTAACTTTCTATATAAACTCCAACCTTACCAGCAAGACGAGATTCTAATAAAGCTGGCCGAACGCCTTGATAACTTGATGATGGGGAATTAGTTATTAGCCGTCAGTTTTCAGTAAAATACAGAGCAAAAGGTTTTGAATGCCGGCTATCTAGCTGTTAGCTGTCGGCTTTAGTAATCGTGCCGATACGCCAGACGGTTTCGCCCGCCGCCTCAAAAATAGCCTGAACCGCGCCTGCCTCGCTCGCTGGCACTACCGCCGCAAAGCCAATCCCCATATTGAAGGTATCATACATCTCCTGTAGGGCTACGTTTCCTACTTGCTGGATGAAATCAATAATCGGCGGGACGGCCCAACTGCCCGGCTCCAGATGGGCGTGCAGACCGGACGGAATTATTTTGCCTAGCTTGCGGTTGAGACCGCCGCCCGTGATGTGGGCCAGACCGTGGATGGGGGCGCGAACAGCCTGGGCTGCCAATACCGACTTTACATAGATGCGGGTGGGTTCGAGCAAGGCATCGGCAATAGTTGGGCCTTGCAACTCGCTGGGTCGGTCTTCCAGCTTAAAGTTAGCTAACAAAACGCGGCGGGCCAACGAATAACCGTTGCTGTGGAGGCCACTGCTGGCAAGCCCTAAAACCACGTCGCCCGCCCCGATAGCCTCGCCCGTAATTAGCTGGCTGCGCTCCACGATGCCAAAAGCCGACCCCGCCAAATCATATTCACCGGGGGCGTAAAAACCAGGAATTTCCGCCGTTTCGCCGCCCACGATTGAGCAGTTGGCCCGCACGCAACCCTCGGCCACGCCCACCGCCACCTCTGCCGCCACCTGTGGGTCAAGTTTGGAGGTGGCAAAGTAGGGCAGAAACATTAGGGGTTCGGCCCCGCGTCGGGCCAGGTCGTTGACGCTCATCGCCACCAAATCAATCCCGACAGTGTTATGGCGGTTGGCAGCAAAGGCGATTTTTAGCTTCGTTCCCACCCCGTCGCTACCGCCCAACAGTAACGGCTCACGGTAACGGCCAAGCAGAGCCGCCTCGAACAGGGTCACGCCATTTTGGACAAAAACTTCGGGCCGAAAAGTACGGCGGGCCGCCTCGAACGCCAACTGGCTGGCCTCATCCCCCGCCTCGACATCTACCCCCGCCGCTTTGTATGTATGAGCCGCTTCCATTTTTCCTCCCCGCTCTCTGTGGGACATTGCTCCGCCAATGGACTGCTTTAATACATCGGCTGGCAGAGCAGCCTCCTACAAATAACCCCTGGTTTTCTGTGGGACATTGCGTCAACTGGTTGCTGCCAATGGACTGCTTTAATACATCGGCTGGCGCAGCCGCTGCGCGTAGTACAAACACCCCTGGTGGGACATTGCGCGGGTACCCCCTGGGTGTGGTTGCCGCCAATCGACAGCCTACAAATACAAGAATAGCCCCTATCGGTTGGAAAAGCAAACAAAAAGCCCGCCAGCTAAAAATAGGGACGGGCTTCTTGCTATATCTTTTGGGCAGAGCTTACTTGATTAAACCCTGTTCGTGGGCCTGTTGCGAAGCGGTGTTGCTAATGTCTGCTACCGCGTTTTTGGTAGTATTGCCCACCTCCTCGGTCACGTGTTGTACCTTCTCGAAAGTCTGCTGGGTGGTTTCCTGGACTTTCTCCATCAAGGTATCGTGGGCCGCGCCCATTAGCTGGTTTTCCTGGGAAGTGTTGGGTAACATCATGCCCACCGTGAGACCTAACGCCAGAGCCACCGCTCCCACTGCCAGAGGTTTTTCCTCAAGCAAACGGCCAAAGGTGGTTTCGGCTTGCTGGGTCTGGTACTGCACCCCCTCTACCACACTACCGACTGTGTTGCCGACCCCGCCGACTACTCCGCCAGCAATATCACCGACCCCACCGACTACTGCACCCACACCGCCAGCTACCGCACCGACAGTATTGCCCACACCGCCAGCTACTGCACCGACAGTATCGCCCACGCCGCCAGCTACCCCGCCAGCAATGTCACCGACTTTACCGCCAGCCTGACCCACTAAGTCGCCAGCTTTTTGCGTGACCGAACCAACCGTGTCACCAGCTTTTTGGGCGATGTTGCCGACTGTATCCCCGGCCTGACTAGCTACGTCCCCAACCTTTTGCCCAATACCAGCCTGACCGTTGTATTGGTTTCCATAACTCGGGTAGTTGTTGCTCTGGCTTTTCGACCCCTGGCCTTGCATAACCAGATAGCCAACGCCTAATCCGGCAAGAGCAGCGGGGATGGGATTTTGTTGAATAGTTTCCATCACTCGGCTAACCAAACCGTCCGTACTACCCGTCTGCCCATTGTCATAGCTACTGGCTGGCGCGTAAGGGTTTGAATTGATATACGGATTTGTTCCGCGCATCTGGCTTGAGTAGCCATAGTCGTAACTGGGCGAAGTTGGATAAGACGGCGTAGCCGAGACCCTTTGAGGCACATAGCGCGGTGCCTTACTAGCGGCTGGCTTATTATTCTGGTTCTTCATATACATCCAGCCTAATCCCAGTCCTACCAGCGCAGCCGGTAGCGGGTTGTTTTTTATCATCCCAACAATTCCAGACCCTGTTTCCTGGGCTGTATCAGTTATATTGCTTACCATATGTTCAACCTTCCCAACTGTGGCATCATGCACAGCTTGCTTTGTATGGTCAACCGCTTCGACAGCGGCTTCTTTAGCGTGATCCATTAATTCAGAAGCCGTTTCGACAGCGGCTTCTTTAGCGTGGTCAACTGCTTCCGCCGCCGTATCTTTAGCGTGGTCTATCAATTCGGTGGCCGTTTCCATTACCGTGGCTTTGGCTTGCTCCATCAATAGCTGTGGATTTAGCTTTTGTTGGATAGCATCAATCGTCAGGCTCATTTCAGAACGGGTCTGATCAATATCGGCTCGAATCACCTCTGTGGTTTGTTCGCTATTGTCCTCAACCCTGGGAGCGGACTCAACAGGCCGCACCACTAATCTTACTTGTTGAGGTTGGTCGGGTGCCTGATTATCTGCGGTGTCAAAGCCAGTAAATCTAACCCGGTCATATTCACCTTTATTTGCTCCGTCATCATACGGATTTACCTCGTTCGACCCTTCGCCCATTCCACATCCTCCTTAATTGTTTGAATCGTCTTCCCAGGCATCAGATCCTGGCCTTTGAGTGCTTTTAGACCCTTCTGCACCAGGAAGTAGCCAATTCCAGCCACTACCAGCCCTACCAAAAGAGCGGCCAACCACCAGGGCAGCCCCAGCTGGCCTAGCACGATTATCAGGGCCGCACTCAGGGCTAAAAGCCCAGCGTAGGCAACTGCACCCCCCACCGCCAAAAAGCCCACATCCTTAGCCACATTTGAGGCTTTTTGGGTCAGTTCAGTTTTAGCCAGTTCTACTTCCTGGCGCACCAGGTCGCTGGTCTCTTTAGCCAAATCACCAAAAAGCTCACCCAATGAACGCTCTTGCTTATTTTGCTGCATAATTTGTCCTCCGCGCCTGTTTTACGTTCGGCTGTGTACCCCGGCTCTACAGCGCATCAGTCACCACTAGCTCATTGTCCTGATTTTGGAATTTGGGCTGCGATTTACCAGTTTGTTTTTTAGCCCCCGCCGCTATATCTTCACCAAAATGTCTGCCAACGCTTGAGCCTTCGGGTTCGAGGGCTGCCGTAGCAAAGTCCTGAGCTTCTTGTTTAGTCACGGGTTTGGGGGTCAGGGGAGCCTGGGTAGTGGCGCGGGTAGCGTCGCCCTGTCTGCGGGCTAAAGTAGTAGTGTTGGGATTGAATGGCTGCGACGGCCTTGAGCTTTTGAGGAAGCGGGCGGCCAATAGACCCACTGTAAACGCCCCGCCCAAGAAAAGCACTGGTTCGCGGCGGGCAAAATTTTCCAACTCGCTGGCTATATCGCCAATTCCTCGCTCACGCAAGAAAACAGCAGCCTCATCCATCTTTTGAGCTACCTGATCGGTGTATTGTGCCACACCTTCCTGGTTATTCTGGCGTAGCTGGTCGCTGCCCATCAGCACCATCGCGGCAGCATTTTGTATTCCGTCCGCCAGTCGGTCTTTCTGGGTGGATACCTGGGTGGTAGCCTGTTCTTTAATTTGATCTACTACCTCGCCAGCTTTGTTTTGTACCTCGTCTATCACTTCGCCAGTTTTCTGGCGGGCCTGTCCGTAACTATCGTAGCCACTGGAATTAGACCCGTTCGCCTGATTCTCCATAGTCCTTGTCCTTTCGCCTGGTATCGAGTAGTCTTCAAAACTGCTCTATACCCCAATTGAGTCTTAACAACCTTATCCACTGTGCTTGCAGCCAAATACTATTTACAGTATCAGCAAATGCTAATAGCTGTGATTTGGCACAATTAGCAGCGTTTATGACACTAATACTTAGTGTTAAAGATAATATTGCAATATTTATGCCTTGATTATCGGGGGAGTATGCTCTGCACAAATTGGCTGAGGAAGTCGTTATGCGTTTTACACAGGCTCTTTGTGAGGATGCACCGCTGGATGAATCCATCGGCAAAGGGATTCCAAACCCCATCAATGGGGTTAGCAAAACCATAAAAGTATTTTAACCCACTTGAGTGGGTTTAGAACCTACTTGCCGATGGATTTATTCAGCGGTGCATTCCGATTGGGGATACCGAATTACTTTGTTAAATTTCATTCTCTGTGGGACATTGCTCTGCCAATGGACATAGTTAGTAGTCGTCAGTCGTCAGTTGTCAGTAAAATACAGAGCAGAGATCTTCGGTTTTAACTGATAACTGATGACTGACGGCTGGTTTGTGGGACATTGCTCCGCCAATGGACTATTTTGCATTCAACAATTCGGTCAGCAAGGCTGGTTCAATGTTGCCTCCGCTCAAAATCATAACCGTGTTACGAGCGGATGGTAACTCCTGTTGGTGATAAAGAAAAGCGGCGAAGGACAACGCCCCCGACGGCTCTACCACCAGTTTGGCATTCAGGAGCAGACGGCGGGTAGCCTCCCTGATTTCGGCCTCACTAACGGTAATAATGTCGTCCACGTACTGGCTGATATGGGCCAGGGTCAGATCGCCCACGTGCTGGGTGCGCGTCCCGTCAGCAATGGTGCGGTTGGCTTCGGCGGGGGTGATGGTTACAATCTGACCACTACGGAACGAAGACTGGGCATCGGCAGCCAGTTCCGGCTCAACCCCCACTATTTTCACGTCTGGTTTGAGGCTTTTGAGCGCGGTTGCCACCCCACTAAGCAAACCGCCGCCCCCCACAGGTACTAGCACCAATTCCACATCGGGCAAATCCTCGAAAATCTCCAGCCCGATTGTACCTTGTCCGGCAATTACATAGGGGTCGTTAAAGGGCGGCACGAGTATATAAGGATTAGTATCCATCAGGCGGGCGGCCACCTCCTCACGCGACTCGGTATCCGGGTCATACAACACCACTTCCGCCCCGTAACCCCGCGTAGCCGCTATTTTGTTGGCAGGGGCGTTGGTGGGCATCACGATAACCGCCTTCATACCCAACTGTTGGGCAGAATAAGCCACCCCCTGCGCGTGGTTGCCACTCGAATACGCAATCACGCCCAACTCGCGTTCGTCTGGGCTGAGAGCAGCAATACGGTTATAAGCCCCTCGAATTTTGAATGAGCCAATCGGCTGCAAGTTTTCGGGTTTGAACCAAGCCCGCTTTTCCAGGCCCGTGCGCGGACACGGCAACAATGGGATACGAAACGCTACCCCCGCCAACCGTGCCTGCGCCTGGCGTATATCTGTTATCGTCACCATAATTTTTGCTTTTCTATTTTTCTGAAATTCCCACTGGATGCATTCAGCCGCAAGTAGATTATAAACCCACTTTAGTGGGCTTATGGCATCAAATTATTAGTAGGGAATTGTGCTAGTTAGCTTTGTCCAACCTTCGGGTCGTAAACGAAGGGTAGCGAAGGTGCGCCAATGGTTGAAACCATCGTCTAGGCACCCCAAACCCACTCAAGTGGGTTGCAAACGGCCTAAGATTAGCCTGACAAGGTGGCTATTTTAACCTGCTTTAGCAGGTTTGGGGTGCTTAGACGATGGTTTCAACCATTGGCTAATTTCTAACTAGCACAACTCCCTAGTAGTGGCAAAGGCTTGGCCCCCACATCACACACGCTAATATTTTCTTGAAACTGACCGACGGCTGGCAAAATATCCAACTGGCCCAAACCTTTGCTTTGAACGAAAAAGTTGATGTTAAATCTTCATAATCACTGGAATGACGACGGGGCGGCGTTTGGTCTGGTTATAGAGCAAGTCGCCCACGAAGTCCTTGACGCGCCGGATAGATTGAGAACGATCTGAAAGCAGGTCGGTTTGGGCAAATTGCTGCTCCACCTGGCTTTTGACAAAATCCATCAGTTCGCCCGCCTCGCGCATATATACGAAGCCCCGACTGACAATATCGGGAGACCCAGCCAGGATGCCCGTCTCCTGGTCAGCCACCAATACCACCATCAGCACTCCATCTCGGGCCAGCAAGCCCCGGTCTTTAATCACCACGTCACCCACGTCACCCACCGTCGAGCCATCCACAAAAATCGGCCCGGCAGGGACAGTTCCCGTAATACCACCAAAGCCCGGCCCCACTTCGGCCACCTTGCCGTTTTCCATTATAAAAATATTTTCCGGCGCAATACCCACGTCCTGAGCCAGCCGCGAGTACAGGGTCAGGTGGCGCGGTTCGCCGTGGATGGGCATTACATAGCGTGGCCGCGTAAAATTGAGCATCAGCTTGAGTTCTTCCTGGCTGGCGTGGCCCGACACGTGAACGCGCTGGATAGCACTGTAAATCACGTTCGCACCCTGCCGCACCAGACTGTTGATAATGCGCCCGACAGCGGTTTCGTTGCCAGGGATAGGCGTAGCCGAAATAATCACGGTGTCGCCGCGCTGAATAGTGATACTTTTGTGTTCGCCATTCGCAATCCGGCTCAATACAGCCATCGGTTCACCCTGCGCCCCGGTCACAACCAACGCCGCGCTGATTGGGTCGAGCTTGTTCAGTTCGCCCAATTTGACTAGCGTACCTTCAGGAATGTCCAGATAGCCTAGTTCGCGGGCCATCGCCACATTGTTTTCGATGCTGCGCCCGACGACGGACACTTTGCGCCCGAAACGATAGGCCACGTCCAAGACCTGCTGAATACGCGAGATAAGCGAGGCAAAAGTTGCCACAATCACCCGCCCTTCGGCTTCACGGAAAATCTGGTCGAAAGCCTGCGTCACCACCGTTTCGGACGGAGTCATCCCCGGTGACTCGACGTGGACACAATCGCTCATCAGCAACAGTACCCCGCGTCGTCCGATTTCGGCCAGCTTGCCAAACTCGGTAACTTTACCATCTACCGGAGTCTGGTCAAACTTAAAATCGCCCGTATGCACAATCGTACCCGCCGCCGTCGTGATTGCCAGACCCACGCCGTCGGGGATAGAATGCGACACCCGAAAGAACTCTATCTTGAACGCGCCCAACTGAATGGTATCATCGGCATTGATAATGTTGATTTGCGTGCCTTCGATTTGTCTGCGTTCGCGCAACTTGACCTGCACCAGACCAGCAGTTAGCCGCGTGCAGTAAAGCGGGGCTTTGAGTTGGGGCAGCAAATATGGTAGCGAACCAATATGGTCTTCGTGGCCGTGTGTCAGAACAATGCCCCGGATACGGTCAATTTTATCTAACAAATAAGTGATGTCGGGAATAACCAGGTCAATCCCGTGCATCTCCTCGGTAGGGAAGCCCAAACCCACATCTACAATCAGAATGTCCTCGCCGTACTCGAAGACAGTCATATTCTTGCCCACTTCGCCCAAACCGCCAAGTGGGATTACTCGTACTCGATCTATTACCTCCAAAGAAATAAGCCTCCTGCCGGGCTAAACGCGCCCGGTCAACGTTTTAAGAGTTAAAGTTCCGATAAAACAAAACAAAAAAATTCCGAAAATAAAAAGCTAACATAAGCAAAACCAGATATATAAAAAGGCTATCTTTAGCCTGATTTTCCAAAAAACACCGTTCTTGATGACAGTCAAGCTCGTTGCAAAAAAGCCTCGACCTGAGACAGCAGCGCGGTACGATTTTCTAGCGCGGGATACAACAGCAAACGGTCAGGGCGGCGGGCTTGAGGATATAACAAGCGTACCCAGGGTTTGAGCGGCGCACCATCATTACCAATAGCTCGTCCCCGGATGGCAGTAAGTTGGACTTTACGAGCGGCCCGATTACGTAGGCGAGCAACTTTATCTTCGCGCAAATCGGCCTCGCTCAAATAAGTTTCCACCGGGTCAATTACAACTGGTTCAACTACATCTTGACCGTTCGGCACCATTTCAGGCTCAAGCACGGCTGGTTGGGTCTCGACTTGTAGAGCGGTGGCCGCGTCTTCCACCGGGCCGGTAATCACATCCAGGCTCTCAATTTCGTCCCAACGATAAAAGACCCGAAAACCGGGAGCTTGAAACAGCATCCCGTTTTCGTCCAACCGCACCAGGGTTAGCAATTCGACCACAATATACCAACCAACCGGAATAGCCGCCAACGCCACCAGCGTAAGCAAACCAGCTGGCACAAACGTATTTACATCTAGACCACCCAAAGTCAGATCAGAGGAACGAGTCGGACTACGCCAAAGACCCCAGGCTTTTTGGGCGGCATAAAGGGCCACCGCAGCAATAGTTACAAGTAAAACGGCGGCCCGGATACGGCCTGCCTTTGAAACATGGTACGTTTGCATCAAGTAATCTTTTTCTAGCCAGGTTTTAGAACAGGGTTAGTTGCTCGACCCGCTCCTCGGTGGCTTTGCGCTTGCGGCGGGTTGGGCCACCTCTCTTGAGAGTTTCGGCGACTGGTTGGACTTGACTCAGTGACTCAAGGTCACGTGAAGCTTCGTTACTGCTTAGAACTGGCTCATTCGTCTCCGCCGCTACGCCATCGGCCATTTCGCTGCTATCAATCATTTGAACTTCGCCCGGCGCAACCTCAACCGGGTGGGAACTGATTTTTGAACGACGGGGAGGTTTAGGCGCAACGGAGACATGGGTTGGAAGCGGCGCAATCCGTTCGATAGGAATTACTTCACCAGGTCGGGTCACATCTGCGGGTTGCAAGGTAGGCTGTAAAGATTGGTGGCTATCTGACGACTGCTTGGTAATTTCCAGGTCAGGACTGGCTTCTTCTGCCAATTTTAGGGTAGGCGGCACGTCTGAGGGAGCATAACCTACTCCCCAAATTTCGGTTCGAGCGATTTCGCTGGCTTTTTCCAACAGTTCGGGGATGGTCAGGCCATCCTCCTTAAACTTTGCCATCGTTGGGCCGCGCCCATTTTGGTCACGCAACGCGGCGGCTGGGTGGTACATCGGCAAAACGATACGACCACCTTCTACTTTATATTGACCATGTATCTGACTAATGAGCTTGCCTGGAAAGAAACGCGCCATCGAAATCCGGCCCAGCGTCACAATCAAACGGGGGTTAATTGTGGCTATCTGGCGGTCAAGATAATTTTTGCAGGTTTCCATTTCGAGCGGAAGCGGGTCGCGGTTGCCAGGTGGACGACATTTGACGCTATTGGCGATAAAAACATCTTCGCGTTGCAAATCAATAGCTTTGAGCAGCGCGTCCAGCAATTTTCCAGCATCGCCCACAAAAGGGCGGCCCGTCAAATCCTCGTTTTTGCCAGGAGCTTCGCCGATGAACATAATCAAGGAGTTGGGATTGCCTTCCCCCGGCACGGCCTTACAACGGGTCTTGGCAAGTGGACACTTAGTACAAGTGCTAACTTCCTGGCTTATTCGCTCTAACTGTTCTGCGCTGGCTGACATCTGATTTTCGTTCTAAACCAATCCTCTTAATAACGATATTTCTACAGTTAAATTATACCCCTTTTAACTTCGGGCGGCAAGGGTGAGGTGAAAGTGGGATGCGCGTCAGGTTTTTGCGTCAGTCGCAGGGTTTATTTCGGTTCTTTTTCCATGTCTGTATAAATGATATTATCTCTTTTGGGCAAATACACGCTGAAGATTGTGCCAATTTGGGCTTGGCTTTCAACTTCGATGTAGCCGTCACTTTGTTTGACAATGCCATAAACGGTAGCTAAACCTAAGCCAGTGCCTTGCCCTGGTTCTTTGGTAGTAAAAAAAGGCTAGAAAATTTTGTTTTTTAGATTTTCTGGTATGCCACAACCAGTGTCGCTTACCTTTAATAATACGTATAAGCCGGGCTGGATGTAAGGATGTTGTCCGGCAGAAAACTGCACGTTTTTGGTTTCGAGCATCAACCTGCCACCGTCTGGCATTGCGTCGCGGGCGTTTACCACTAAATTGACAATAACCTGTTCGATTTGTCCAGCGTCTGCCAAAATATCAGGCAGTTCGGCTTCAGTAAGTGTTATCAGTTCAATATTCTCGCTGATGAGATGGCGCAGAAGTTTTTGTATATCCTCAACAATGCGGTTGAGGTTGATTAACTTGGGCTGTAGCACCTGCTGACGACTGAATGCCAATAGTTGATGCGTAAGCGCAGCTGCTCTTTCACCGGCCTTTTTAATTTCGGCTACGTCTTCTTTTATCGAGTTATTATCTTCACCCAAACTCATCAAAACAAAATCGCTATAATTAAGAATAGCCGAGATGAGATTATTAAAGTCGTGGGCGATACTACCCGCCATCCTGCCTATAGCCTCCATCTTTTGCACCTGACGCATATTGGCTTCGCTTTGTTGTAAAGCTTCTTCGATCCGTTTACGTTCGGTAATATCTTGAGTAGCTCCGATAAAACCGCACACCCTTCCCGATGCAGCGTCCCACCGAGGCCGCGAATAAAAACGTAACCAGCGCACTTCGCCCGCCTTTTTGATAATTCGGAACTCGCCTACAGTGGTTTGGCCGCTAAAGACGGCTCCCATACCTTCCATCATCTCTTTAAGATGCTCTGGATGGACAATGGCGGCCCAACCACCCAGGTCTGCCAGTTCTTGGGGAGTGTAGCCAGTAATGGCCTCAAATGCGCCCGCAGCCCATTCAATCTGCATTTGACCGTCCGGCTGGAGGGTGGCCGACCACACATAGTCGGAGGTCAGTTCTGCGACCGCTCGGTAACGCTCTTCACTTTTCTGTAAAGCCCGTTCCGTTTGCGTGTGCTTTGCTACCGCTTCATTCAGGCTAATGTTTTGGATTTCTACCTCAACCATTGTTGCTAAATCTCGGAAGGTAGGGATGTCGGTATTTGGATCTAAAGAACGCGGTTGAAAATCTACCAGAGCTAAAGTGCCAATTTTAGAGCTACCATCTGGCCCTTTGAGGGCTATACCTGCATAGAAACGGACGTAAGGGGGAGCTAATTCCAAACTGGTGTCACAAAAACGGGGATCGAGTTGGGTATCCGGCACAATCAAAGGTTCTTCACTTAAAATAGTGTAACCACAAAAGGAGCCGAGACGCGGCAGTTCTACAATATCAAGTCCTTGAATAGATTTAGGCCAGACGCGAAAAGTGTCCACCAAATTTATCATAGCAATTGGCACCCCAAAGGTACGTTTTGCCATGCGGGTGATGCGGTCAAAACGTTCTTCGCGGGGAGTGTCCAAAAGCTGAGTTTGATAAAGCGCATCTAAACGTTTCAGTTCCGCTTCGATTGTTAAAAGTCCGTCCATTATACCTAACTTTCTCAATTAATATGTCCAGTCTAGCGAAGTGAGAGCTTTAGAAAGTTTGGTAACATATTATTAGGACTTTCGCTTACAGTAGAGACTGTCACCCTTAATAGAGTGAAGGGTCTTTTCAAAAGCCGTTCGTGTAGAACAGATGCTTCACGCAGCCGAGCCTCCATTCCGGGTACTACTCTTTCAAGAATTATTTGAGTAGCTCGCCTATGGATAAATCCACAGGCTACCCACTTCAAACCCACTAAAGTGGGTTCTAACAACCTGCTTTAGCTGGTTTGGGTTGTATAGACGACGGTTTACCTGTACCCGGCACGGGTGAACCGTTGGCGGTCTGCTAATCACTATTATTCAAAACCAGCTTGACAGAGTAGTACCCCTGGGTGCCTGCGGGCCATGACAAGCGAAAGTCTTAAATATTATTTAAGCCAGGAAAACTGAAGGGAAGTTACTAAGTACCGCTCGGCATAATAGGAATACGGAATTGAGTGCTGCGATTTCATACCTTATTTATGCCTAGCGGTACTAAAAGCGACCCGGTGACGTTATCTGGGCAGTTCCAACTCAGCCCATACATAATCACAAGACCATTATAAATTCTATATGCTCTTATATATGATAGCAGGAATTCTTGGTGGGAGTCAACGGCTGGCGTACAGCATTCAGGGCCATTGCAAATTCAGAAGTTTCTGGTACATTGTGCCGTCAATGGGTTGTTCGGAAACGGACAGAGCCATTATAAAGTCGGCTTGGGGCGGCTTTACAATGGCTCTGAAATAATTTTGCTGTTCGAAATATTACGACTTAGGGTAGGTTTTGCGCCACTGCCTGAACCACTGCGGCCAGGCTTCGGCAGGAACTTCGCCGCGCATCACCAGTTGCTGAAAAATACCCAATGCCTTCCGCACTTGCTGCTCGGCAAAAAGGCGGCCTTTACGCACCAATCTCCATATTACGAGGCTGACAAAGGCTAACGCCAATACAAAAACGGCAAAAATGTTGTCGTTATGATTGAAGGTTAGCCATAATCCGCCCGCCCCAAACAAAACCAGCAAAGCCAACGCTCCCCACTCCACTAGCATAAGCCAGCGCGTAACCAGGCTTACTTGCGTCAGCATAAAAGCCCGACCCAACTGGCGAGGCAAGCGTTTTTCGGCCAACTCTACCCCTTTAGTCACGGCCCGCCTGGTCAAACCGCGTCGCGCCGCCACCTTCAAGCCACGCTGCAACGCCCCGCCCCGCTTGCTTACCGGAGCGGCTGGCATCGCCACCTGTTCGTCCACCCACTTGTCGTTTTGCATTTGGTATATTTCCCCCTAATCCTTCCCACAACCAATTGTTTATGTATTTACAGTTATATTTACGTTCCTCAACGGGTTTGGTTCGGATTTGTGTCTGCTTCATACTCAACTCTAACAAAACCTATAAGCAAGATAAAAGCCACAAATTCAAAGAAAATTTGTGGGACATTGCGCCAACTGGTTGCCGCCAATGGATACAACCCTGGCAAGCTATGGCGAAAACGTATATAATATAGCGGTAGATAGCAAATAAAGTTTGAAGGGATTTTAGCAAGGGTTTTGGCGATGTATTCTTACCTGAATGACAATTTGCGGCTCGATTGCCCAGTTTGTAGCACCGCTTTGGGCCAGAAACAAGTACAGAACGGCAGGCGGTTAGCCCGTTGTCGGGGCTGCGGCACACTGCTACGGATTGTTTCGAGCGAGAGCGAAGCGGCAGCCAACGAGTCTTCCGGCACGCCTTTTGATTGGCCGCATAACAGGTGGGGTTTGCACGACGTAAAGACCGAACCTGTGCGGTTACACCCGGCTCTGGCTGCGCGTGCAACCGAGACCAAATTTACGGTTCAGATTGCTGCCCGCCAGCCTTATCCTAATTTGCAGTGTCCCTACTGCGAACATCTCAATTACGATACCAGTGGCGGCAGTGAGGCTGGCTGGCGAGTGCAACAATTTTGTGCCAATTGCGGAGCAGACCTCAAAAAAGAGTGTCTGGTGTGCAGCTACCCGCTTTACGTGCTTGACCATTTTTGCGGGCGGTGTCGCAGCGACCAAGAACGAGCCGAATATGAATTCGAGGCGGTTTACTGGCAACGTTTCAACGAAGGCAAACGATTAGCGACTGCCCAACGCTGGGACGCGGCCTGTCGTGAGCTAACTTTATTCTTTGGCACTGACCGCGAAACCGCCGAGGCTGGTTTTAATATTAAAGAAGTGCGCGAGGCCCGCCATATTTATCGTAGCAGCATCGCCAGTTATGACCGAGGGGTGGCCTTGAACCTGTATCACGAATGCCAGGAACAGGTGCGGCGCGAAGCCAGGGCCACCCAACAGGCAATTCAACGGGGGCGGGTGCTAAAGTACGTGGCCGGGGCAGGGTTGTTGCTGGCAATGGGAGTATGGAGTGCCTTAAATTTGGGGGCGTGGTGGAGCATTTTCATCTTAGTTCCGGCGGTGGGGCTGGTTTTAGTATTTTTGCTGCTGGTGATGCTAATTCATTTTGGAGTAGGTTTTAATTGATAAGCATTGATTGTGATATTGCTTCCGCTTACGAGGGGGCGATAAGCCCCGAACAGGTGGTGGCAGCGGCACTGGCAGCCCTTCAAGCCGAAGGTCTGGACACCCAGGAGATTGGGGTCAGTATCGCCATCACCGACGACGAGGAAGTGCGCGACCTCAACCGGAATTTTCGGGGCGTTGACCACACCACCGACGTTTTGAGTTTTTCGGCGGAGGAAGAACCCGACTTCGAGGAATATGTAGATACCGATGTTTTGAACGAGGAGGCAACTGACGAGGACGAAATTGATGACGGGGCCACACCGCGCTTCATCATTCCGCCCGAATATGCCGAGGTCAATCCGGTGCGCTACCTGGGCGACATTGTCATCTCTTTTCCGCAAGCCGAACGCCAATCCGCCGAGTTTAACAATAGCCCGGCGCGGGAAGTGCAAGAACTGGTGATACACGGCATCTTCCATTTGTTGGGCTACGACCACGAAGCAGCCGACCAGCGCGAGGTTATGCGGGCGAACGAGGAAAAGGCCGCTCATATCTTGGACGAAGTAACAGTCTAAATGCAATCAGTCAAGCAAAAAAAGTCAGATATACCATTACCAGCCGAGCCAGCAGCTATCCAGCCTGGACTTGACCATTCGCCACCACCGCCAACTATTCCACGCAATTCTTTCCTCAAAAGCTTTGTATTCGCTTTTCAAGGTATTCTTTACGTCTTGCGAACTCAGCGTAATATGCGCGTCCATTTTGCCGCCGGGTTGTTGGTGATAGCGGCAGGTATCGTTTTGGGCGTAAGTGCGCCGGAATGGGCGGCGTTGCTGGCAATTATGGCTTTAGTCTATGCTTTGGAGATGCTCAACACCGTAGTCGAGGCGATTGTGGATTTGGTGACGCAGGAGTATCACCCACTGGCAAAAGTAGCAAAGGATGTGGCGGCGGGTGCCGTATTGGTGGCGGCTATTTTCGCGGTAGCCATCGCCCTGATTGTTTTGCTGCCGCGTTTCCTACATTTGGTATTTAGCGTGTTGGGGTGGTGACAAATTTGCCCAAATGTCGCCTGCTGGTGTTGACACCCCAACTGCCCTATCCGCCCGACCAGGGTGCTCCTATCCGCAACTGGAATTTTCTGCGCTATTTGGGCAGTACAAGCACTTACGACATAACGCTCCTTAGTTTTGCCCGCCCCGACGAACATAACACCGCCGCCGAAAGTGCCGCCCTCCGGGTTTTGCATACCCTTTGTCGTCGGGTAGAAATTGTGGTTGCCCCTCCGCCTCGCTCCAAAGCCAGCCGTTTACAAGCATTAATTACCAATCGCGTGCCAGATTTAGCGTTGCGTCTGGCCTCGTCAGCATTCGGGGCTAAATTACGGGAACTACTAGAAACTGAAGGTTTTGACGCGCTGTTGTGTGAAGGGCTGGAATTGGCTGCTTTTGTGATGGCGACATTACCCATCAAAGCCCATCGCCCGCGTCTGATTTTGGACGAGCATAACGCCGAGTGGCTTTTGCAGCAACGGGCTTACCAAAATGACCGCGAAGCTGGCCCGCGTCGTTATCCTGCCGCCGTTTATAGCCTGGTTCAAGCCCATCGTTTGCGCCGTTATGAAGCCCAGGCTCTCAATTTTTTTGACCTCGCCATTGCAGTTTCGCTCGACGACAAGGCCGCGCTGCTGGAAATTGGCGGAGCAGACCACAAAATTAAAGTTATTCCAAACGGAATAAACCTGGACGAGTTCGCGCCCACCCCGTCTGCTATCATCGAACCCGATACTCTAGTTTTTACTGGCACAATGGATTTTCGGCCCAACGTAGATGCTGTCACATGGTTCGCACGCGAGATTTGGCCCATTATCCGCGCTCACAAGCCTGCTGCTCGTTTCACCATCGTGGGTCGTCGCCCTGCTCCTGCTGTAGTCGCTCTGGCCCAACTGCCCGGCATCGTGGTGACAGGCAGTGTGCCGGATGCACGACCTTATATTCAACGCAGCAGCGTATATGTTGTGCCGATGCGGATTGGGGGCGGGGTGCGTTTCAAGGTGCTGGAAGCGTTGGCGATGGGCAAAGCCGTAGTTACGACTCCGATGGGCGCGGACGGTATCGCTCTCACTCCCGACCACGAAGCCATAGTCGCTACTGAACCAGCTGCATTCGCCCGTGCTGTCCTTACGTTGCTGGACAATCCCTCGCGTCGGCAACAGTTAGGCGAAACGGGGCGGGCCTTTGTGATGGCGCATTATGGTTGGCCGATGCTTACACCTCTTCTTGACCCGGTACTGATGGATTTTAGCTAACCGCAAACCAGGGCGATTGCCAGGTCGGGTAATGGCCCTGGATCGCAAAATACAAAAGTAGCTCTTTGCCTTGCTTTAGGGTAAAATAGAGACCGGACTTATTGCAAACAACGAAGTTTGACTAATAATTAAATGGTATTGAGCTTAGTTGAAGGAGAATTTTGTTTTGAAAATTCTTGGTCGTGTTGCAGTTTTTCCGGTGATGCCAGCCCGCATCAGCCGCATTTACGAACTGGCTTTTAACTTGTGGTGGAGTTGGACTCCCCTGGCCCAGGAACTCTACAAGGTGCTTGACCCCCAATTGTGGGATGCGGTAAACCATAATCCGGTGCGCTTTTTGAGTCATGTGGCACCCGAAAAGTTGGAGCAGGCCGCGAGTGACCGCCATTACCTGGAAAACTACGACGCGGTGCTGGCTCAGTTCGACCAGTATATGCACCCCCAAAACCCTACCTGGTTCAAACAGACCCACCCGGAATTGGCTGATAAAACTATTGCCTATTTTTCGGCGGAGTTTGGGTTGCACGAAGCTCTACCAATCTACAGTGGTGGTTTGGGTGTGCTGGCCGGAGACCACATTAAAGCAGCCAGCGATTTAGGCTTGCCTTTTATTGGGGTTGGCTTTTTGTATCCGCAGGGTTACTTTACCCAACGCATTGGGCGTGATGGCACCCAGGAAGCCATTTCGGAAAAATTGCAGTTCTCGGAAGTCCCGGCTACTCCGGCTGTCAACGCCGACGGTGAAGAGGTGATGATTTGGGTGGACTTGCCGGGCCGCCGCGTTTATGCCAAAGTCTGGAAAATCCAGATTGGGCGCGTCCCCCTTTACTTGATGGACACCGATACTGACCCTAACCAACCCAGTGACCGCGAACTATTTGCCAGACTTTACGGCGGCAACGAAGAAACACGGATTGTGCAAGAAATCGTGTTGGGCATCGGCGGAGTACGAGCGGTGCGGGCTTTGGGCTATAACCCCGAAGTTTTTCACATGAACGATAGCCATCCGGTTTTTTTGAGCCTGGAACGAATACGCCAGTTGGTGCAAGAGCAGGGTTTGAGTTTTAGTCAGGCGCGGGAAGCGGTAGCAGCGGGCAACGTTTTCACCACGCATACGCCCGTGCCTGCTGGTAACGATGCTTTTACCCACGAACTGATGGACAAGTATTTCGGCAACTACTGGCCGCAGCTGGGTCTTGACCGTGAAAGCTTTTTGCGGCTGGCCTTACAAGAGACCCAGTGGGGGCCACGTTTCAGTATGACGGTGTTGGCTCTAGCTTTATCCAGCTTCCATAACGGTGTGAGCAAGTTGCACGGCTCAGTTTCACGCAATATCTGGCAGTTCTTGTGGCCGGGCGTAGATGCCGACGAAGTGCCGATTACCTATATCACTAACGGAGTACATACTCAAACCTGGTTGGCTGCCGAACTGGATACGCTTTATACCCAATATTTGGGCGCAGATTGGAAACTACACCTGGACGAGCAGAAGGTGTGGGACAAAGTGGGCCAGATACCAGATGCGGAGTTATGGGCGGTACACCAGAAATTACGAGCCAAATTGGTCAACTTTGTGCATGAGCGAGTGCGTCAGATGCGTCTTGAAGTGGGCGAAGGCACGGCGGAGGTGGCGGCTGCCAGTAGTTTGTTAGACCCCAATGCCCTGACTTTTGGCTTTGCCCGTCGTTTCGCCACTTACAAACGAGCGACTTTGATTTTTCGGGACGCGGTGCGGTTGCAAAAAATCCTGAGTGACCCTGAACGTCCAGTGCAAATTATCTTTGCCGGAAAAGCCCACCCCGCCGACGAGCCAGGTAAAAGCTTTATCCAGCGGGTTTATCAAGCCAGCCGCGAGGCCGGGTTCGAGGGACGTATCATCTTCCTGGAAAATTATGATATGAATATGGCCCGCTATCTGGTGCAAGGTGTGGACGTGTGGCTCAACAACCCCATTCGGCCCAACGAAGCCAGTGGTACTAGCGGCCAAAAAGCTTCGCTCAACGGTATCCCGAATGCCAGCATTTTGGATGGTTGGTGGCCGGAAGCCTACGATGGCAAAAACGGCTGGGCCATCGGTGAGGAGCGCACTTATCAAAACCAGGAGACCCAGGACCAGGCAGATAGTCAGGCCGAGTACGCTTTGCTGGAAGACGACATTGTGCCAATGTTCTTCAAGCGGGGCAGCGATGGTTTGCCGCACGAGTGGATCGGCGTGATGAAAGAAGCCATTCGCACCGTCGCGTCGTACTTCAACACCTATCGCATGGTCAAGGATTACGCCGAAAAGTTTTATTTTCCAGCCATCACCCATGCCGAACAGACTGCCAAAGATGGTTTCACGGAGGCGAAAGATTTGGCGGCCTGGAAAGAGCGCATACGGGCTGGCTGGTCGCAGGTGGCGGTTAGTGCCAAAGCTCCGCGTGACGAAAAGATGCCTGTCGGTCAAATTATTCAGGTTGAGGCTATCACCAGATTGGGAGACCTGACCCCGGACGATGTGACTGTAGAACTCCTTAGCGCACGCGACGAGAACGGCACGCTGCTGAACCAAAACTCTATTCCGATGCAGCTGGACAGGCACGACGAAAACGGTCTTTACTATTACAAAGCCCACGAAACCACCAAAGAAGGCGGCAACCTTGTCCTTTCAGTGCGAGTATTGCCCAACCACAAAGGTTTGTTCAACAAGCACGAAATGGGCCTGGTTAGCTGGGCGTAAAAAAGCAACGAGCAACGGGCTATGAGCAGTGAGCTAAAACCATTAACAAGGACACGAAGGATTTTAGTATTGGTGTCTGGTTAATTGCATCATTGTTCTAGCTCATAGCCCGTTGCTCGTTGCTATGGGGGAATTTATGACAGCAAAACTAGATAAGGTCTGGTCGGAAGTGGACGAACTCCAGCCAGAGGAACAGCTGGAACTGTTGGAGCGGATTGCCCACAGTTTGCGTTATCAGAACACGAACAGTGGCTCGAATGGACATAGCAAGCCAGAGCCAGAGCCAGCCCAATCTCAAGCGGAACCCGACATTTGGGCCGGTATAACCTGGCCTAAAAGTACACCAGAAGAAATTGAGGCGGAGTTGTTGGAAATTTTCGGGGCAGATTTGATGGCCGAAATGGAAAAAGTTGACCTGGACAATTTACCGCCACCGCCTCCGGGTTTTCCTACTATGACTGAAATTATCAGCGAAGGCCGGGGAGAGTGGTAGTCATGGATTTGGTCTTTCTCGACACTAATGCCTTTTACAAGCTTTATGTACCGGAAATAGGCTCAACCTGGCTAAGAAATTATGTAGTTGGAAAGCGAATTGTTATTTCTGAACTGGCTATGATCGAAAGTGCGACAGCGTTGGGTGCTACTTACAGAAATGGTAGATTTAGTAAAGCAGAAGCTGCTAAAATTTTTGCACAAATGAACCGAAATAGAAGTAAGTACCAAATTATAGACCTCGGCACTAAACAACGCACCAATCGGACTGTTACGTTGGCACTTAACTTACCCAAAGATGTAAGAGTACGAGGTCTTGATGCTATTCAGTTAGCGGCGGCAATGGAAGCGCGGGAAGCAGTCAGCAAGCTTTTACCGATACCAACTTTCACATTTATAACGGCAGATATAAAATTCTTTCCAGCGATAAGGGCGGCAGGTTTTGTGCTTGAAAACCCGGAAGACCATCTTTAGAGTCTCTGAAATGTTGCTAATGCCAGCACAAGATTTGATTTGGCCTATTTGAATGTGGCTGTTGGCTGATAGCTAATAGCTCACTACTTGGAGCATTTTGATGCAATATACTTTTGACCGTCTGCGGGAACAGACCACCGAAATTCTGGTTTCAACTGGTCTGGTAGCGGCCCAGGCGGTGACGCTGACCGAACCAAAACCGAATATCCCGGCGGACGTAGCCTTCCCGACCTTTCAGGCGGCACGGGCCAGCGATACACCCAACCCCGCCGAATTTGCTAAAAAGTTGGCGGAGGCGGCGAACCAAAAAGTTCCGCCGGAGTCGTTGGTAGGCAGGATTGAAGCTACCGGGCCGTTTGTCAATATAAGCGTGGCTTCCGCCCGTTATGCCCAGGCTGTGATTGCCGAGGTGCTGGAGCAAGCCGAAAAATATGGGCATAACGATGTTGGCTATGGCGAAACATTAATCGTAGAATTTTCGTCGCCCAACATCGCCCGTAAGATGCACGTAGGCCACCTACGGACTACTATCATTGGTAACGCTATCCGTAATATTTTGCAGGCTTTGGGCTACCACGTTATCGCCGACAACCATTTGGGCGATTGGGGGACGAATTTTGGCACGTTGTTGGCCGCGCACCAAATATGGGGCTGGCCTCCCGAAATGGAGACCGACCCGATTGAAGCTTTGGTGCAAATTTACGCCCGGTTTAACACCGCCGCCAATGGTGACAAAGATAAAGGTATCCCTCCTAACCCCGAACTGCAAAATCTGGCCCGCGATTGGTTTCGGCGGCTGGAAGAAGGCGACCCTGATGCGCGGGCTATCTGGAAACAACTGATAGACATTACTATGCAAGAGTTCGCCCGCACTTATGAACGCCTGGACGTTAAATTTGATGTGCAGCACGGCGAAAGCTTTTACGAGCCGCTGCTGGCAACCGTAATTCAGGGGGCGTTGGATAAAGGCGTGGCGAAGGTCGAGCCGGACGGTGCGATTTCGGTCAGCTTTGACGAAAAAATGCCCAGCTTTTTGTTGCGTAAACGGGATGGGGCTACTCTTTACCAGACCCGCGATGTGGCGACGGGCATCTATCGTTGGCGCGAATATACGCCGCACCGCAATATTTACGTGGTAGGCCAGGAACAAAAGCTGCACTTCCAACAGGTTTTCGAGACTTTGCGGCGGATGGGCTACAAAGAAATTGCTGACCGCTCCACCCATATTTCGTTTGGGCCTGTCACTAACGCTGAGGGCAACCGCTTTTCGATGCGTAGAGGTAACGCTATTTTCTTGGACGAAGTTTTGGACGAAGGCTTGACCCGCGCTCAGGCCGTGATTGCCAGCAAGATTGCCGAAGGTAAAACCGAATTATCGCCCGCCGAACAAACCGAAGTAAGCCAGATTGTGGGTATTGGCGCAATTATTTACAACGACCTGTATCAAGACCCCGAACGTGGCATCCGTTTCGATTGGGATAAAATGTTGGCCTTTGATGGCAACAGTGCGCCCTATATTCAATACACTTATGCCCGTTGTCGTTCGATTTTACGCAAGGCTGGTACAACTGATCTGACTGCCGCCGATTACTCACTGCTAGTTACGCCCGAAGAACAGGCCGTCGTCAAGCAATTGGCGCGTTACCCACAAGTGGTACGACGGGCCGGGCTGGAATACGCCCCCGCCGTCGTAGCCGAGTCGGTCTATAGCATCGCCCGCGAGTTCGCCCGTTTCTACCACGAGCAGCCCGTTTTGGAAGCACCTACGCCCAAATTGATGCTGGCGCGGCTAGGTCTGGTCGAAGCGGTCTCTCAGGTCTTGAAAAACGGCTTAGGTTTATTGGGCATCAAAGCCCCGGAACGGATGTAGTTTTTGACGGAGGTTTTCCAGATTTATCGAGAAACAAACTTGGAAGTAGGAATCAGATTGGATCACTGGAACATCGGTCTCGCCTCTTGGGTCATTCAGGACGGCAATTATCCTGATTTTTATCGTGGTGAGGTGACTCATTTTCCAGTTGAGTTTACCCTCATAAACTTCATTATTCTTTCGGGAAAAACTGAGAATTCGGCACATTTACTTGGAGATGGGCGTTATCAGGTTGTAGGAGAAGTTATTTATCTTTCTGAGGATAAAAAGTTTTGGGTACTGGATTTTGGTATTTACGCTTCCGGTGGTGGGAAAGCGATAGCAGAAGCAGAACTAAATATTGGCACCATTGTCTCTACGGATATATATTTAAGGGTTGATAAAGCCTCTTATTTCTCGTATGTAAACAAATTACCTAACATACCTCCCTTAATTTATAGATGGAGTGTTGAACACATTATGTTAGATACAACTCCCTTGGTAGCAGCTAATGTTTTTTCCTCAAAGAGTTCTGTACGAGATATTTCAAGGGTTAGCTGCCAAAAAATTGAACACACAAATGCTTGGAGTAATGGCCCTTCTGCTGAATACGCTTTGGATTGTACGTTGTTAGATGAGAAACCTAAATAGACATTATATCAAATCAAGTGTGTCTAAAGCTTCCTGTATTAAAACATGGCCCACTTAATAACAAGGTCTTTTCAACATGGCAAAAGGGAGGTTTTACCAACATTGAGATTTTATCCAGGTGATATGGATAGCCTATTTAATGAGGTTAGACTTGCTAATGGTAATAGTGTTGTGTTAGCAGAAGCTATGGAAACGCTTAGTGAATATGGCGAAAGTGCCATACCAAAATTATTGAAATTTCTTGAAGACGAAAATAGCGATGTGCGGGGTTTGGCAGCAGACACTTTAGGATATATTGGAAACGAAGCAGTCTTTGAACCGCTCTTGCATCTTGTAGATGATGAAGATAAATGGGTTCGAGTGTATGCTGTTAAGGCTGTAGGTCGACTCAAGGGACGTGATAGTAGGGCTGTAGAACCATTGTTAGAAGTATTAAGAGACGGTGATAGCGACTTACGCGAAGCTGCGGCTTTAGCTTTAGGCGGTTATGAAGATATAAGGGTTTTGCCGGTTTTACTAGAAGTATCGCGAACAGATATTGATAAAGTCAGTTCTGCTGCTCAAACGTCTGCTACTTATATTCAATTAAGAGGGAAACCTACAAAGTAGTTGGTAACAGGTTAAAAACGCTTGAATAGTGGAAGTGGTGGCATTAGATGAAAGGGGTAAGTTCGTTCGCTGTTGTGCAAGTGTGGCAGGAGGCAGCCAACAAGCAGGACATCGAACACCTTTTAGCTATATCAGCTGACAATATTGAAATAGTTGGCCCGCGTGGGTCGGGTTATGGGCATCAGTTATTACGCGACTGGCTTGGTCGGGCCGGATTAACGCTTGAGACGCTACGAGTTTTTGGACGGGGCGAAGTGGTAGTTTTGGCTCAACGTGGAGTGTGGCGTTCAATCGAAACAGGCGAAGTGACCGGGGAAAGTGACCTTGCTTCGTGCTTTCAAGTTAAAAATCAGCACGTGGTTCGGTTTGCCCGCTACGATGAGCTTAATGCCGCACTGGAACAAGCAGGGCTGAACTTTTCAGATGAGATATTGCAAAATTGATAATATAAGGAAACCTAGATGAGAATGAGTAAGATGTTCAGCCAGACGCTGCGCGAAGTGCCGTCAGAAGCTGAAGTAGTCAGTCACCAATTATTGTTACGGGCCGGGTTCGTGCGGCAGCTGGGAGCGGGTATTTTTAGCTTGCTGCCATTGGCGAAACGTTCGGTGACGAAAATCGAGGATATTATTCGGGACGAAATGAACGCGATTGGCGGGCAGGAGATTTTTATGCCCGTCGTGCATCCGGCGGACGTGTGGCAAGAAACTGGACGCTGGTATCAAATCGGTTCGGAGATGGGCCGCTTCAAGGATAAGTCGGGGCGCGACATGGTGCTGGCGATGACCCACGAAGAAGTTGTTACCGACCTGGTACGTAAAGAAATTCGTTCGTATCGGCAGCTTCCGGCTTTGGTCTATCACTTGCAAACTAAATGGCGCGACGACCCGCGCCCACGAGCGGGGCTTATTCGGGTACGCGAGTTTACCATGAAGGATAGCTACAGCCTTGATGCCACGTCCGAAGGTCTGGACGTGCAGTATCGGGCGCATTATCAAGCTTATTTCAATATTTATAATCGTTGCGCTCTGCCCTCTGTCGCGGTTAAGGCCGATGTGGGAATGATGGGCGGCAGTATGTCACACGAATTTATGTATGACACCCCTATAGGCGAGGATACCCTCGTTATTTGCGCCAACTGCGGCTATCTGGCGAACCGACAGGTGGCCCTTTTCACCAAACCCGCTGCCCCTGTCGAAGAATTGCTACCTATCGAAAAAGTTGCCACGCCCGAAGTTAAAACTATTGAGGCGTTGGCCCAATTTCTAAACGTACCAGCCTCCAAAACAGCGAAGGCAGTCTTTCTGGTGGCAACCATTACCGAAGGGGAACAGGACGTAGATAAGTTTGTGTTTGCCGTTGTGCGTGGCGATATGGACGTGAACGAAACCAAATTGGCGAACGCGGTCAAGGCCAAAGAGTTGCGCCCGGCCCGCCCGGAAGAAATCGTGGCAATTGGGGCAGTTCCTGGTTATGCCTCACCCATTGGTATCAAAACGGGTGCAGCTTTAATCCTTATTGATGACGCGGTGCAAAACTCCCCCAATCTGGTGGCGGGAGCGAACGAGGACGGCTATCATCTACTCAATACCAACTATGGGCGCGACTTCCAGGCTGCTGTCGTGACCGATATTGCCGTCGCGGGGGAAGGGGCGGCTTGCCCGGTCTGCCAACATACGCTTCGCACCTTCCGGGGTGTAGAAATCGGTAACATCTTCAAACTCGGCACCCGCTATAGCCAGGCGATGGGCGCAACTTTCCTGGACGCAGACGGCAAAACCAAACCCGTGATTATGGGGTCGTATGGCATCGGAGTGGGTCGTTTGCTGGCTTGTATCGTGGAAGAGCATCACGACGAGTTCGGTTTGCGCTGGCCGATTACGGTTGCGCCATATCAGGTGCAGCTAGTGGCTCTAACCGGGAAGCAAGGCGCAAACAGTGAGGCCGAAAAAATCGCTAACCAGCTATATCAAGATTTGCAGACCGCCGGAGTCGAAGTGTTGTATGATGACCGCGACGAAGCACCAGGCGTGAAGTTTAAGGATGCCGATTTAATCGGGCTGCCGCTGCGCCTGACCGTCAGCGAACGCTCCCTCAAAAACGGTGGGGTCGAACTCAAACCACGCGCTGGCAAAGAATTTGTCTCCGTCCCAGTGGCCGAAGTGGTAGCGTATGTCAAAACCGAGATTGCCCGGTTGCAGAGTGAAATTGCCGCCAAAATCGTCGAGGTGCCATTTAGAGACTAGATTTGTTGTAACTATTCACCCCGTAGTTCCGAACGGAAGCTCTACCGAAGCGCGGGGTGAGGAATCTCTAACTCAATTTTCAAATGAGAGATTCCTCGCAGGCTCGGAATGACAGGACAGGTGAGTAATTACAATTCTTAAAGTTAAATGCGCTCCTCAATCGGAATATAGTGCGCGTCCATCGGGCCAGTATATTCAGCGCGAGGGCGGATCAAACGATTGTCGGCATATTGTTCCAAAACGTGGGCAATCCAGCCCGAAGTGCGGCTACAAGCGAAAATCGGGGTGAACAATTCAATCGGAATACCCATATAGTAGTAGGTACTGGCTGAATAGAAATCTACGTTGGGCAACAAACCCTTCTCGCGGGTTACAGTGTCGTCAATCACTACGCTCATTTCGTACCAGCGTGTATCACCTTGCAATTCACCCAGCTGCTTGCTCATGCGGCGCAAATGTTTGGCACGGGGGTCGCCGTTTTTATAGACGCGGTGGCCGAAACCCATAATCTTTTCCTTGCGATCCAGCGCGTCACGTATCCAGTCCTGCACTCGATCCGCCTGCCCAATGCCCAACAACATCTGCATCACTGCCTCGTTCGCCCCACCGTGCAACGGGCCTTTGAGCGTCGCAATCGCGCTAATCATCGCGCTGTGCATATCGGAAAGGGTGCTGGCTGTTTCCCGCGCCGCAAAGGTACTGGCATTCAATTCGTGGTCGGCGTGTAGCACCAACGCAGTATCCAAAGCTTTGGTAGCAATGTCGTCGGGCAATTCCCCGTTTAACATATACAAAAAGTTGGCCGCCAGGCTCAAATCGTTGCGCGGATTGATTGGCTTCTTGCCCTGCTTGATGCGTCCAATGGCTGCCACAATATTCGGAGTCTGAGCAGTCAATCGCACCGCTTTCCGCAAGTTGGCTTCTCGGCTCATATCAGCCACATCCGGGTCATAGGCCGACAAAGCTGAAACCGCAGTTCGCAAAGTGTCCATCGCCAGCGCGTCCTTCGGCAAAGTCATCAACAACTGTTCGACCTGGGGCGGCAAAGTCGCATTATTTCGTAGTTTATCGCTCAAATCGTCCAATTCGGCCCGGTTGGGGAGTTTGCCAAACCACAACAAATAGACCACTTCCTCAAAAGAAGCTTTTTCGGCCAGTTCATCAATGCTGATACCGCGATAAGTCAGAACGCTTTCGATAATCGAGCTAATACCCGACTCTAGCGCAACCACGCCCTCCAGCCCTTTGATCATCTTCTCTTTTTCTAATTTTTCAACCGTCATTGGTTTCCCTTCTTTCGCCCACTCAGCCACCATAGCATCATAGTAGCCTTGATTTAGCAGCCACAAGCGTAGTAGCTATAGTGGCTCAGAGATACATTTTAGAATTTATTCCAATCAGTCAGCTTTAATTATAACGTAATCGTCGCCAACTTTCCAACTAAAACCGTCCAGCTTTTTAGCTTGTAATATTCGTAACCAATAAAAATCCTGCCGCTTTGGTGGAAAAATCTTACTGCACTGCTAATTTTAATAGGGCGATGTGCTAGTTAGGCATTGTCACTAACGAACTCCTGGCTAGAATATAGCACAGTTTGGGTCTTTGCGCCACAACTCATTCCAGGCAGCAAAATGTTATAATAAAATATGCTTACAAGTAATTTGGCGACAACTTTTGCATTCGTAATTTTAGGTTTGACCGCCTGTTTTGGTTACTACCAGGGCTTTATGGTGCTGGCTACCCGTAGGGCTACCGTGAGCGAAACGCGCCAATTGGCGGGCCGAAGAGCCATAGCCATAGGTTTGCTTTATTTGGCAGCCGCTATAACCATCAGCGCGGTGGTCGTGCTGTTTTATTTCAGCTTATGATTAACCTTTACCAATTACGGCTTTTTTTGATGGTGATGGAGAGTGGAACTTTTTCGGGAGCAGCTTCCACCCTCCATATGACCCAGCCCGCTATTAGTATGCAAATACGCACGCTGGAAAATCACTATGGTGTAAAATTGTTTAATCGCCAGGGCCAACACCTGGAATTGACCGATGCAGGACAGGCTTTGCTTGAACCAGCCCGTCGTTTATTAGCTTTGGCCCAAGAAGTCGAAGAAGGCTGGAATGTTGGGCCGGGGGTGTTGCGCGGCAAACTTAATTTGGTTTATAGCTCCAATACCGCCAACGCCCTTTATTTGTTGCCGCCCCTACTAGCCGGTTTTCGCGCCCAGGCTCAGGCTGTCCAATTTTCGTTGCAAACGGTTTCGGAAGAAACTGCCCTGCAAATGTTGTTGAATTTCCAGGCTCATTTTGCTCTAGTCAGCAGTGCGCCGCGCCAGAAAACCATTGAAGGGGTGTTGTTGGATAGCGACCCGTTGGTGCTGGCTACGCCCCCGACTCATCCCTGGCAAGGTCAGACGGTAGAATTGGCAGCTTTACGTGGTCAAACTATGGTACAACACGCTATCGGTTCGGATACACGCCGTTTGAGCGATCTGGCTTTGCGGGCAGGTGGGGTTAATTCGAGCGATGTTATAATAGTGGGAGAAGTAGATAGCGTGCAGGCGGCGGCGGAACTGGTGCGGCACGGGTTAGGACTGGCTTTTCTGCACGAGCAGCTTGCCCACCAGCTGCCAGACCTGGGTATAGCCCATCTGCAACTACCCTCGCCCGAAACCGAGCAACTGTTACGACGCGAGTCGTGGCTGGTGCGGTATGCGCCACCGCCAGAGCGTGCGCCTTCACCTGTGCAACAGCACTTTTGGCAATTCGCCTTAAACCATCAGACCATTGTGTAGATAGGGAGATGTGCTAGTTAGAAATTAGCCAATGGTTCACCCGTGCCGGGTACAGGTAAACCATCGTCTGCACCCCAAACCTGCTAAAGCAGGTTACAGTAGCCACCTTGTCAAGCTAATCTTAGGCCGTTTGCAACCCACTTGAGTGGGTTTGGGGTGTATAGACGATGGTTTACCTGTACCCGGCACGGGTGAACCATTGGCGCACCTTCGCTACCCTTCGTTTACGACCCGAAGGTTGGACAAAGCTAACTAGCACAAGCCCCAAATAGATTAATATGGAGAAGATTTTGACCCATCCACAAAATTGGTTGCCGCCGTATTTCACTTATGGCGCGGGGCAGCTTTATATTGAAAAGGTCAGCCTGGACGCAATTGCAGCAGAGTTCGGTACTCCTTGTTATGTTTATTCGGCGAACTCTATTCGGGACGCTTACAATCGTTACCAAACCGCTTTTGCCGAGTCAGGGTTGGATTCATCGCTGTGCTATGCGGTCAAAGCCAATTCAAACCTGGCAATTTTGCGGCTACTGGCTGGGCTTGGGGCGGGCGCAGACGTGGTGAGTGGGGGAGAATTATTTCGGGCGCACACGGCAGGCATCTCGCCAGCCGAAATTGTGTTTGCTGGTGTAGGTAAAACTGCTGCCGAGATTGACTTTGCCTTGACCAAACACATTCGGGCTTTTAACATCGAGTCGGCGGGCGAACTGGCTTTGATCGAGCAACGAGCGCGGGCCAGTTCCAATTCTGACATAGCTATCGCTATTCGTTGCAACCCTGATGTGGAAGCCGCTACTCACCCTTATATCACCACTGGTACGCATAATAACAAGTTCGGGGTGACTTTTGCCCAGGCCCGCGAACTGGCCTTGTATATCGCACGTTCCGATGTTTTGCACTTACACGCTCTCCAGATGCACATTGGCTCGCAACTGCTGACCGTTCAACCGATTGCGGAAGCTTTTCGCCGCTTGCTAACTGTGGCTGCCGAGATCGAGAAACAAAGCGGCCAGCCCTTAGAATATCTGGATATTGGCGGCGGTTTGGGTGTGCGTTATACCGACGAAGAACCAGCCCAGCCCCTTGCTTTAGCCCAGGCTATTGCGAAAATTATGGCGGCGCACGGGCGGCGTTATCGGTTGGTGGCCGAGCCGGGCCGCTATCTGGTGGCCGAAGCTGGCACCCTGCTGACCCAGGTACTTTATCTCAAAAGTCAGGCCGAGGTCAACTTTGCGATTGTGGATGCAGGTATGAACGACCTGCTCCGTCCGGCTTTATATCAAGCCAAACACCAGATTGTACCCCTGCGTGAGGGCCAAAATATCGGTAGCCAGATTTATGAAGTGGTGGGGCCAGTTTGCGAAAGTGGCGATTGGCTGGGGCATAATGTCGAGTTGCCGAGGCTAGAAGGCGGGTCGCGGCTGGCAATTTTGAGCGCGGGAGCGTATGGTTTCACAATGGCTTCAAACTATAATTCGCGCCTGCGCCCTGCCGAGGTTTTGGTGGATGGTAGCGGGGTAGAGCTTATCCGCCGCCGCGAAACTTTTGAGGATTTAGTTGCTGCCGAACTCCAGCCCTGATTGCTTTATTCGCCCTTAGCTTCTGCCGCAACCACCTCTTTTGGTGGCTCGATTATTTGGCTAGGTAATGAAACGTGGATAAGCTCAGGCTCTTTTTCGACCTGCACCGCCGGACTGCGGAAACCAAGATGCCAATGGCGGTCAACCCGACTCGGCAAAATATATAAGACCGGGGCTGCCACATATAAGGCTACACTAATCCAGGGGTTTATAAAGGAGGCCAGAATTGCAACCACATAAATTGCAGGAGGGGTCAAAATACGCCGCGTCGCCGTCCGCACCACTTCGGGTGTAACCTTGCTATCCACTAACCTGCGACTGACTACGTACCACCAATGCAGATACAACACTAACCCTGTAATAATCAAATTGATGCCATAAATTATCGTCGCCAGCTGTTGCGTAAAGTAGGTGCCAAGCAAAGCCGCCGAAAAAGGGATAACCGAAACGGACATCAAAAACAAAATATTTATCCAGATCAGCCAACGGTCAGAACGTTTGATAAAATGAAACTGGTTGTGCTGGCCTACCCAATAGATGCCAACCACCAAAAAACTAAGCACATAGCTAAAATAACTAGGCCACAAATTTAGTAATGCTTGCCCTAGCTGACTAGCAATATCTTTATCAGTACCGTGCAGTTCAGGCACTTTAATATTGAAAATAAGCAAAGTCATTACAATAGCGAAAACACCGTCCACCAGTGTTTCGATCCGGGCCGTACTTAAACCGCTGCTATCGTGTTTCTCCTGGCTCAAACTAAAAACTCCTTGTTAGCAAAAATGACGTGACCCAACATTATAGTATTCTTTGGTACTCCGCTACTAATTATACAACACCGTCGCAATCTGATTCTACACACTTAATGAGCCAACCAGGGGTGGACCTGGCGCAGTTGGGAGGCTTTATCGGGCGAAACCATTTGGATAAAGGCAAGATAGCCACGTGCATAACTCAAAGCAGGGCGGGCTTGCCGTTGGGATACAGCTTCCAACCCTTCGGTCTCGCAGTGGTGCAAAAAAGCTCGAAAGGAGCGCAAATCCTGCCGTGAGATACTCGGTTTTTCGTTCACCACCAGCCCAGTCACCGTTTGGCGGTTTTGGGGGCGCATTACCAAAGTTTTTTCTTCTTTGACTACAAAGCCTTCCTCTTTGATTATCTGGCGGAGCGGGTGCAAAAAAGCCCCTAACTGGCAGGCGGCGTTATCCGTCGAAAAAACACAATCGTCGGCATAACGAGTATAAATAAAATTGGCACTGTGAGCAAGGCCCGTCAAGCGTTTGTCCAGCTTGCGACACAAAATGTTGGTAATGGCGGGCGAGGTACACGCGCCCTGCGGTAACTGCCGCGCTCCGATAGCCACGAAACGTTTTACGCCGTCCAATGCCGTCGGCACACGCGGGGCTTCGGTGGACAGCAGAGCCAGCAGTATCGCCACTCCTTCGTTATAGCCAAACGCCTGGAACAAACCTTTGACACGCCCAAAACCGATGCTGGGAAAGAAATCTTTCAGGTCTATACGGATGACAATAGCCCGGTTTTGGTGCAAATTGGCGTTGTCCAAAATCGAACGGCCCGGTCTAAAGCCCATCGCTGCGTTGTGCAATTCAATTTTGGCAAGCACGTTTGCCAGCAGCCAGCTTTGGGCGGTTCGCAGCGTGCGCTTGGGCGACGAAAGGTGGCGCGTGCCGCCCGTGCGTTTGGGTATCATAAAACGGTGGTAGTGGTCTATAGTGGCGGTAGCGCGGTCATAAGTCAGCCAGGCTAATGTGCCTTCCCCAATACCGATGGCGGCGGCTAAATCGCTGGCTGTCTCCAAAAGTGGCAAACCCAAAGCCGTCAGTCTGGCCGCGTCGCCGCCCTCAAAACGCAGCCCGCCCGATACGCCCCGTCCCAAAAAAGGCGGCGTGCGCTGGCGACGCAACTTATCGGCCTCGTGGTGGGCGGCTTGAGCCTGGGCCTTTTCTATTTTACGTTGTTCGCGTTGCAAACGCACCCGCTCGATACGTTTTTTGCGTATTTCGACCAACAACCCGGCGATGTCGGTAACGTCTGCGATGTGCTGTTCTACCCCGGCCAGTTGTTGGCGCAGTGCTACCAGTTCAGCCCGCGTGACTTGCAAAGCGGCTAAAGCTTCCTGGCGATTGGCGGCAGCCTGGCTATGGGGCGGCCAGAAACCCAAACGCAGCATTTCCTCCTGGATAAAAGCTTCACGTCCATATCTGCGGATGCGTTCGCGGGCATCAGGGGTGGGCCGGGCCACCTCGGTTTCCGGTTTAGCGGCCATTGGCAACCTTCTCCTTCGTGGTCTGCACCTGGGTAGTGGCAAGCAGGGTAGTAGCCAGGATATGCACACACGGGCCTTTGCGTAGTTTGTCGCGCCGATACGTTCCGCAGGTACATTGGGCGTGAGCTACGCGGCCATCTGCGTCCAAATCCAGCAGCACCGCAAACACCTTGTCGCTTTCGCCCCGCACATTGGCCTGGAAACGAATTTTGCCGTTGTCTGGCTGGTCAGGTTTAGCGATGGCAACAGCTAGGGCGGGCGCAATTTCAGCGTAGCCTTTACCAGTTTTTTCTTTGACCAGCTTCTCAAAAGAAACTTTGGCCTGGGCGATGTTATCAAACTCTTTGGTTTGTTCCTGGCCCGCCGTTCCAATCCGGCCATAGCGCACGATGTGGGCCGGGCCGTTCAACCGAATATGCCAGAATTTGCTCGAACTGCCTTCACGGTATTCAAACTTGCGCCAGGGGTCAACTGGTCTGGTTGCTCCGGGCGGAGGTGGATTGGGCAAAGGCGGCGCACTCCAGGTCACGGCTTTGCGCTCAACCAGACGTTGGGCGGCGGACAGGCGTGGGTCGGTTTCGGTTACTTCGGGGGCGGGTAGAAAGGCAAAAAGCTGCCGCCAACGATACTCGCCCCGCACGTGGTCATACATCGCCTGTCCTTCGCGGCAAAGTTGTTGCAGGGCGGCGGTTGCCAGTTCGCGGCTGATGTTAAGCTGGTTTGCAAGCTGGGCGGGTGCAACAAAAAGTTCTTGGTGTAAAACTTTCTCTACTCCGTGCAACTGTTCGACGCTGACTTTGAGGTTGCTGGCGGCCAACAAATCGAATTGGGCCGAAGCTGACCAATCGTTTTGCGTCCAGCCCGACACCCCCAAATCGAAACGCGACGCGCCCGCCCATACGCTCCAATACGACGGCAAACCTGTTCCCAAAAGCCGCACCTGCACACTGGTAGCGTGGGCCAGCAGAGAATTTAGCACCAGCAAACGACGACGACCCCAAATGCGTATTTCCTGGGGCTGGCTGCCGCTGTAGGGGGGCGCGGTATATTCCGGCACAACTATGTTCCAGGGTTCAACCACAATGGTAGGTCTTTGGCCGGGCGTAAGCACAAACTTGAGGGAACGCGGCCCTTTATCTTCGCGTCTGCTCTGCAAAATACTTAATATTTCCGCCAACGTCGCCGCGCTTAGTTGCACGTCCTGGCCCGGCAAGGTAGCCGCCGATTGTACCTGTAAAAAACCGCGCACCCACGATGGTGGCAAGTCTATCTTGCGCTCTACCACCCCGCCCGCTTTGGTGAAAAGCACTACTTTGTCCGGCCCAACCTGCAAATCCGTCACCCGATAGCTGCGAATACGCGCAATTTCCCGCGCCAAATCCGCGCTGAAATCAATGTTAGTCGTACCGTATTCAACGGTATCGCGTAAATCCAGCCCGTGCATGGGTACAGTTACCCGCCCATAACTTGATTCGTCCAGCGAAAACGCCTCAAAAATCACACAATCAGGGTGGACGCTCACTACCGGGTCAAGCAGACGGGCCGTTTCTCGGTCATATTTGTAAAGATAGGTGTAGTAAAGGCTGCGGGCGTGCCAGTATTCCGCCGAATTAGCTACACCCATCAGTTCGTTGATTTTTTTGTTTAGGGTTTTGATACCCGCTTGTAGCTGGTCGCGCTCTTGCGTCCAGGTTGGCAGGTTGACGCTCTGACTGGCTTGCTCGGCGGGTAACTCGTCCAGATAACGCTGCTGCACCCACTCCATATACGCGCTGCGGTCTTTGGGTGGCGTGCGCTGGTCGTCCGTCACAACGGCATATAACGCGCCCATCAAACGAGCATAGCTTCGTCCATCCCGAATAGTGGCGTGCAGACGCACAGGCGGGCGGCTTTGCTCTGTCGCTACGTTAAGCTTGAAAAAATCCGCTTCAAGGGTGGTCGTGCTAGGCTGGGCGTAAGTTTGGGTGACAATCATCGCTAAATTCCTCCTGCTCCCAAGATTTCCAGACCTTCAACGGTTTCCCCGGCCAACGCCAAACGCACCAGTTGTTGCATGGCCCATTCCGCGTCGCGTCCCGTCCGGCTACGAGCCATTTCCAAAAGTACCGCTTTATCCAAATTGGGGGCTGGTTGCTGGCCCACCCGCTGTTTGACCAATTCTTTGACCCGCCGCCCCCGGTTGCGGCTGCGTAACACGACACTATCAAACTCGGACGTATCCACCGCCAGCCCCGCTTCCTGCAACAAGGTCGCGGCCACCAGTTCTTGTATCGTCGGGTCAGGGTGTTCGGCCAACTGGCGAGTGAGGTCGGCCAGAGGCAGCTGCGCCCGGCGTTTTTGCAAATATTCGCGTCCGTATTTCTGGACGGTTTTATCGGGGCTATCACAAATCGCCAGCACATATTCCATCTGGTGGGTATCTCCGGCAGGCACGGCCTCGAAATATGTCTTACCAGCCGCGATGCTTTCGGGCAAACCCGACTCCAACAGCCGCAGTGCAAAAGGAGTAGTCACGCCTACGGTTTCGAGATGGCGCAAAGCCCAGTTACGCACTTCCAACATTTTGCTCATCGCGGCGGTCAGCAACAGGGGCGAACCTTTGCCAAAAAGTTCGGGGTGGCGTTCCAGCCAGTTTACCAGTAAGGGCGCAAAAGCGGGTTCGGACGTTTTCAAGAAACTTTCGTCGGCAGCGTCCTGAAAGGTGGGAGATAATATCGGGTCTAGCAAGAAACGAGCGCGAAGCTGACCCGTCGTATCGTTGGGCAAGGTTGCCAATATTTCGTGCCAGACCGACCCCATCCTGCCGTCCGCCACCAACTCGGCGGCAAAGCGTTGGCGCAAACTTTCCCAAAGTTCGGGCGGGAGCGTAGTTGCCAGCTTGACGGCCTGGGCAGTGGGTAAACTCCGTAATAACAGCGCGAACGTTTCCTGGGTGAGATGCGACAAATCAGCATCGGGAACCAGCAAGAAATCCAGCAAAATTTTGACCCGGTTGGGGTTACGCATCAAAAGTCGTAGGGCCGAGATTGAGCCAAAAATACTGCTTATTACTTGCGACACATTGTAATTGTAAAGCCGGAAAAAGCTGTTCCACAAATCGGCCACGGAAGCCTCATCAAAAGCGGACGAGGCTTCCAATATGCGCCACCCGGCCTGCTTGATCCATTCTTCTCCGTTCTCCACCAATTCAGTTGCCAGCCCTAAATCAACGGAGAGGGTAGGTTCATGTCGCAAACGTTCCAGCCATAGCTGAATCAGCCGTTCCTGCTGGCCCGTGTTCAGGTTGTTACAGTTCTGCAAAAGTTCGGGTAACATTTGGAAAGGCAACCGGAAAACGATGGTTTGCAAATACGTCTGTAAATCGCCGTCAGGTGTACCCAGCAAAACCGGAACAAGGGCCAACAAGTCTTCGTGCGTTAGATATACCAGATACACACGAGCCAGCAATCCTGCCGCGTCTTTTTCTCTGCCCGAAAATTTGGAAGCATTGTAGCTGGTTTGGGCCAGTAGCTTTGCCAGTTGTGTGGCAAAAGCGGTTTGCCAGGACTGCCCTACCGCCCCGGTTTGGGCAAGTCGAGGTATAATTTGGCGGCGCAAACTGCCTTTAGCCCAATAAAAAGCCGAGGCGGTCAGTTCGGGGGCGGGCCACGTCTGCATTTCTAAAAGCTGGCGCGAGACCTGAGCCACAGCGGTTTGTACCAACAGCGGCGATTGCTGGCTTTGCAAAAACTGGAGGGCCAGCGCGTCCGAAAGCGGTGGCAACTCAAGCTGGCGCAAACGCAACATTTTCAAGGCCCACTCCAAAATTTGCCAGGGCCGAGTCGGGTCGGTGTAGAGTTCGAGCAGCAAATCGGGCCGCGCGTCCCAGGCTGGGGGTACTTGTTCGTCCCGCACCGCCAGTGTAGGCCGGGCGCGTTGGCTAACATAACGCCCGCGTCCGTGTCCATTTTGAGTGTAACGCCCCGAAGCCCCAAACAAAATGTCCAGGCTGACCCATTCGGTTTTGAGGTCAAGGCTATTGGTTTGACCGCCCGCCCCTTTCAGGATAGCCACCGCTAATATTATGTAAAGTTGCGGCTGACGTTGCGCTAAAATCCGCAGGTAACGCCGCGCTCGACCCTTTAGATAATTGAGGGTGTGTGCGCTGGGGACGCGCTCCGTCCACGAAAAAGGCGGCACGATACGGCCCACGCCCACCGCCAAATCTAGCCGCGAAATCATAATCGTCAGCAGTTGCATATCATCGGCGGCTTCGGCTTGTTTATACAGCCATTTCCAATGACTCCAATAGCCATAGGTAAAAGGAGCGCGGTTCGCGTAATACAGCAGGGCGGTACGGGCAGCAGGTTCGGCGCGGCCCCAAAGCTGGCGAACTACCTCACCGGATGTTAAATCCAGGTCTGTCCAGACCTTTCGACCCGTCGCTACGCTGTTCGCCAGTTTGCCGTTGTCAATATCGGCGGGCCGTTGATAATCAGATTGTACCTGGGGTGTGGTACGAGTGTTCAGGTGATACCGCCAATAGTAATTATCGCCACTATTGATTTTGCCAAACTCATAAGCGTCCGCCAAAATTTCGGCGAAGTGAGCCTGGGCCTCGACCAGATTTTCAAAGCTTTTTTGATATGACCAGGGTTTTTGCAACTCCGAGCCGCTCCCTTTATAAATGAAGTGGGAACGCATCTCCACGCCGAAGTTTGAGCCGCTCTGGACTAAACCAAGCTCGTATTCATAGCAATACCAGTTGTCGCAGCTTCTGGCCCGCGTGAGGCGATGAACGGTGGATTGAGAGGAAACAGCCGGGGCGTTATTTTCGGGATTTTTGTTTTTTTTGAAGGGAGAGAAAAAAGCAGTGAAAATCATAGCTTCACCTACCAATCGGCTCGCTAATATTTTATAAATGGTAACTATTCACCCAGGCGCGTTTGTCATTCCGAACGGAGGCTCTGCCACCCAGGGGGTACCCGGAGGAATCTCTCATTTGAACAACGGGTTAGAGATTCCTCGTTCCTCCGCAACCCTGCGGGCCGTGACAAGCGAAAGTCCTAATTATAAATGTCCATTGACGGCAACCACACCCAGGGGTACTACTCTATCAAGCTGGTTTTGAATAGTAGTGATTAGCAGACCGCCAACGGTTCACCCGTGCCGGGTACAGGTAAACCGTCGTCTATACAACCCAAACCAGCTAAAGCAGGTTGTTAGAACCCACTTTAGTGGGTTTGAAGTGGATAGCCTGTGGATGCCTGCACCCGGCACGGGTGTATCCATAGGCGAGCTATTCAGATGGTCGTTGACAAAGTAGTACCCGCGAGCGGGTGGGGTGTCCCCTGAAAAATCTCTTTCCTCCTTACTTTTCCGCCCGACTAAATAGTATTAAAAAGCTTATATTATAGAAAGGATACTTTATCAAGAATGACAAAAGTGCCACGTCACGCCCGTCCTGTGGGCAAAAACTATAAGTGGGTGGCTTTGACTAATACAACGCTCGGCGTGCTAATGGGCGCGATGAACAGTAGTATTTTGCTCATCTCGCTACCTGCTATCTTCAAGGGTTTGAACGTCAACCCGCTCGAACCTGGGGAAACCACTTATTTGCTCTGGATTTTGATGGGCTATATGGTAGTGACGGCGACGCTGCTGGTCACGATTGGCCGCCTCTCGGATATGTGGGGGCGCGTGCGGATTTATAACGCTGGATTTGTTATTTTCACGGTGGCTTCGATTTTACTTTTCCTGACACCTTCATCGGGCAACGAGGGTGCGCTCGAAATTATTATTTTTCGGCTGGTGCAGGGTTTGGGCGGCGGCTGTTTAATCGCTAACAGTAGTGCCATTATTACCGACGCTTTCCCGGCCCGCCAACGCGGTTTCGCTCTTGGCTTAAATATGGTAGCGGCGTTGGGCGGCAGCCTGGTTGGTTTGCTTGTAGGCGGGGTGCTGGCAACGGTTGGCTGGAGGTATGTCTTTCTAGTCAGCGTGCCGTTCGGTGTTATCGGTACAGTTTGGGCTTATCTTTCGCTGCGGGAGCAAGCTACCAAACGGGCGGTTAAAAGCTTAGACCTGTTGGGCAACTTTTGTTTGGGCGGCGGCCTGATTATATTCCTGGTAGCAATGACCTATGGCATCATGCCCTATGGCGGAGCGACGACGGGTTGGGGTAATCCCTGGGTTATTGCTGGCTTGATTATCGGTCTGGTGTTACTGGCTTTGTTCGTGTGGGTGGAAAGCAGGGTCAAAGAGCCACTGTTCAATCTACAATTGTTTCAAATCAGGTCGTTTGCGACGGGTTGCGCGGCTCAATTTTTGGCGGCGTTGGCCTACGGAGGTCTGCAATTCATGCTAATTGTTTGGCTTCAAGGGGTGTGGTTGCCTCTGCACGGCTACAAATACGAAGATACACCCTTGTGGTCGGCTATTTACCTTATTCCCTTGCTGGCTGGCTTTATGATTTTTGGAGTGGCGGGCGGTTGGCTTTCTGACCGTATCGGAGTGCGAGTGTTGACGACAGGCGGTATGCTTGGCCTTACCCTGGGCTTTGTCCTACTGACCTTCTTCCCGGCAGATTTCAACTATCCACTTTTCGCCATAGTTTTGTTCCTGATCGGCGCATCTTTTGGTACTTTTTCCGCCCCCAACACGGCGGCTATTATGAACGCGCTGCCGACAGAGTATCGGGGCGTGGGTTCGGGGATGCGGGCGACGTTCCAAAATGCGGGCAGTCCTTTGAGTTTGGGCGTATTTTTCACTATTATTGTGTTAGGTTTGAGCAGCACTCTGCCTCACGCTATCCAGAACGGCTTGATGCAGGGCGGTGTTCCAGTACAGGCAGCAGCCGGGGCTTCGCATCTGCCACCAACGGGCGCACTTTTCGCCGCCTTCCTGGGCTACAACCCAATGGAAAGCTTGATACCCGGCCCGGTGTTGCAACAACTGAGTCCGGCTACCCAAAGCAACCTGCTTGGCACAAGTTTCTTCCCGAACTTGATTAGCACACCCTTTATGGACGCTTTGCGGCTAGTTTTCTATTTTTCGGCGGCTTTGTGTCTGCTGGCGGCGGTCTTTTCGTATTTACGGGGCAAACGCTATGTTTATGACGAACAAACCCAAAGCCAGCCGCAACGCAACCAGCCATTACGCGCCGAAGCCAACACTATTGAAAACGCGGCTCGCTAATTATAGCTTTGTATCCATTGACAGAGCAATGTCCAACAAATACCCTTGTTGGACGCGCAGCGGCTCCGTCAGCCGATAGTTTTCCATTGGCGGAGCAACGTCCCACAGGGTTAGGGTTACGTGTTGGATATTGCTCCGCCAATAGATGGTTCGGGAAATCCAGAGGGTGTTTTGTTGGATATTGCGCGGGTACCCCCTGGGTGTGGTTGCCGTCAATAGACCATTCGGAAAGTCCATTGGCGGAGCAATGTCCCACAGCAGAGTTTGTTGGAGGCTGCTCCGCCAGCCGATAATTTGTCCATTGGCGGAGCAATGTCCCACAAGAGGCCAGCCCTCTAAGTAAAACTACTGCACAGTTACGCTAACATCGTCCACGTAAAAGTCAGTCGGGTTCGAGCTATCGTTAGTCCCCTTGAAATAAATTTGCACGGTGCGCCCTTTGTAGCTGCTCAAATCAAAGGTGGATTTGTACCAGTTGTTAAGGCCGCTTCCGTCGCTCAAACTCTGCAAAGTTTTCAACACGTTGCCACTGCTATCGCGCACCTGGGCGGTGAAAAAGTCGTAGGAGTGCGAAGTTTCCTGAGTGCTGATGTAGTCGTAATAAGTGAGCGTAACCGTCGTGGCGTTGCTCGGAATAGTGATAGTCTGATAAATACTATCTGTACAATTGTTGTAACCGCACAAATACGCACTCTTAGTACCTGTATGCGGTTTGGAAGTATCCACTATCTCGTATCCACCGCTACTTGACTCTGTCCAGCCACTGCCGCCATTTTCAAACCCGCCGTTGCTAATCAGTTGCCCACTAACTGGTGTGGGAGTTGGGGTAGGCGCGATAACGGTAGGGGTTGGGGTAGCTGCGATGGTAGTGGGGGTCGGAGTTGGCCCGCTAGTAGTCGGGGTCGGAGTTGGCCCGCTAGTGGTAGCGGTCGGGGTTGGGGTCGGGCTGGTCGAGCCTCCTTGAGCCAGCCATTCGGTAGCGTTCAAAGCCAGAGCCGCATCAGTCCCCGCTGGGTCGTTCCAACCGTTGAAGATGTTTTTACCCGGTTCGCCCGTACCATCATCAATGGCTGAACTATCGCCCCAGGCGGCTACCCGGCCTGCGCCAAAGGTACTGGTCAAGAAGAAAACCCCGGTGTTGCCAGTGGTAGAGAAACTGGTGCGGTAAACCAGCCCCTTCACATTGGCATTGTCGGCTGGGTTAATCGTTTCCGTCGTACCACTACGGATAATGCTGCCCGTAACTGTCCCAAAAGGCCCGTGAATTACTGGATTGGTGGCGGCACTGGCCGGAATACCGTTGGGGTTTTCAGTTTGGATATTCAAAACGTCGAAAGCGAAGCCAAAAGGGTCGTTGCTTTTGACCGTGTTGTTGCTCATCAAATCGTTCCAGATGTGCAGCGAGTCGTAACCATCGTTGTTGCGGTCACTCTGGTTATGGTCGGCCACCATAAATAAACCACCGCCGTTCTGCACGAAGGTCATCATTGCGGTTTTTTCGCTGGCACTGAACAAAACATTTGGCTCCGGCACTACAAACTCGTTGAAATTCTTGAGGTCAAGCGCGTTGGAACTGTCGCCATAAGTGATGCGCCCGCCGCCCGGCAAAGTCATCAAACTGTAGCGGCCAGTTTTCTGTAAAGCTACGCCCCAGGCCGAAATTGCACCCGTCCAGCTACTTTCCGTAGTGGGATTGGCATTCTGGTTGAGTGGGTTGGGCTGGCTGGTGCTAATAATCCAGTCGGCGTTACCAGCAGTCTCCGCGTGGCTGGCATCAAACAAAACCTTGTAGGATGCAGTGGCCTGGGCGGGGGTGGCGTTTCCGCTGTTCCAAAAGACGAACCCGAATAAAGCCAGGTTCAAAACCAGCAAAGCACTGAGCAGCAATCCGAGCCGCTTCACGCCTGCACTAACCGTGCGAACCGAGTTAGGTTGCATTTTTGGATTTCTCCCTTTTTGAAATTTTACCTGTTACCCGATAGATGCGAACAGTACAAGCTGGCGAGGGGGGAAGTAGAGGCAGTTTCTCTCCAGCCCCATACTATAGCAAAGAATTATTAAAAGTGCGTCAAAGTAGCGATGACGAATGTTAAATTCTTGTTAATTGTAACTACTCAGGTGTTACCACGGTCCGCGGGGTTGCAGAGGAACGAGGCATCTGTTGCTAAGGTTTTGATAGTCTGCGGCTGGTGAGATTTCAGCAACAGCTTCTTCCGGGTACCCCCTGGGTGGCAGAGCCTCCGCTCAGGATGACAATACGTAACTGAGTAATTACCCTCTACCAATAAACGCGCTCGGTTCTGGTTTTAACTGACAACTGCTAACTGACGACTGGCTGCTCTGTATCCTTTGCTACCGAATTTGGCTAAAGCTTTGGTTATACTCCATAAAAGGGATTTTTGGGCTTCCAATCTTTTATTATGTCAAAAATATCGAAGACGCGAAAAAGAGGCGAATATGGAGCAGAACCATTTTGCAATCATCTATCAGGATTTGGATAGGGCCAGGTTAGCATTGCAAACCCTGCGAAAACTGCATCTCCAAAGACATATCAATCTCAAAGAAGCGACGGCGGTTACTCGTTACGAGGACGGACAGTTCGGGAGCGTGGCGTTCAGGGAAGCGAAACCGGGTATGGTGAGGCCAAAGTATGGGCTGGCTGGACTAGCCGGAACTATAGCTGGAATGATTGGAGCCGCTCCGTTAGGCCCGGCAGTGTTGGTAATGGCTCCTTTTATGGGTGCGGTGGGTACGTCGGCTGCAATTGGCTACGATTGGCTGCGTAAAAACGGTACGCTCGACAGTTTACGCCAGACCACCCAGGCCAGTATGCCCGAAAGTAGCTCGGCCATCATTGTACGGTTAGAAATTATCAACCTGGACGAGACCTTACCCCGATTGGCCCGACTTGGCAAAGGTGAGCTTATCCAGGACGATTTGAGTCCGGCCCTGGACCCGCAATTGGTGGGAGCTTTGGCTATCTCCTTCTCGGTTTCATAAACAAATGAATAGTTGGGTTGCTATAAAATGAATAAAGTGGCAGAATACCTTTGGGCCAGCCGGCTGGCTCTGGCTTTGATTTTACTTGGGACTATTGTGAGCGCGGCCTGGGGAGACGAACGGGTTGAGGCCGCGCCTGTTAGCTGGACAACCCCGGTACAGGCGGCGGCCTCTGTAGGTTGGCCGACAGTGCGAGTACGTAGCTCCGATGGGGACGTAGGTTTGACCGTAGCCGGAGCAAACGGCGCGGCTTTTGTGGACTCGGCGCACACATATAAGCTAGTTTCGCTGGGCGGTAGCTCCCAAAGCGGTCATACAGGTGGCACGTTTGACGCTGGTGGAACTTATCATGCGGTTTGGCAAGACCGAGATTATAATACCGGACGCTTTAATCTGTTTTATGCCCGCATCGCCCCTGACCTGACTAAAACGGGCAGCGTGAACCTGACTGCGGTTTTGAAACAAGGTGCGGGCGGCTTTCCGTCCATTATCGCTACTAACAACAAGCTTTTTATCGCCTACGAAGAATCTAACAACGATGTGAGTATAATTGAGTCGGACGATGGCGGTAACAATTGGCTCAATCACTTCATCATAGGCAACGCGGGACAGGCGGGTGTGAGCAATCCTCAAATAGCAGTGGATAGTGCCAACCGTCTGCACGTGGTTTTTATCTCCCACAGCAACGTTTTTGCCGCAGACCGTGATAGTAATGGTAAATGGGCCAGTCCAGTACAGATAAATAATTTGGGTACACCCGGCGGGCGGGCTTTGTACCCCGCTATCGCAGCCACCTCTGGCGGGGATGTTTTTGCCGTTTGGGGCGAAGATGCGCCCAACGCTTTTGGCACGGGGGAGGTCAGTATTGTCAGGCGGGATCACAATCAGCAGAAGTGGCAGCCTGAAAGCCAGAATATTTCGCGTTCGAGTCAGGGCGGTTTGTCGGCAGCCACTCCAGGTATCACCGCCGATAGCAACAACACGGTTTGGGTGGCCTGGCGTACTTCGCGGCAGCAAAACGTCTTCGGGGCGCAATTCGTTACCAGCAGCGATAACGGTCAAAGTTATAGCCAGCCTGCCGATGCGATAGGGTTAAGTTTTGCACGTGGTGGAAACGCGCCTTCCAGTCTGGCTTTTGGCAATGGCAACATTTATTACGCGGCCCAATTATCTGGTAACGATGGTATCTTTGGGGCATGGGTCGCCAGCACGCCTGTCATGGGAAGTCCGCCGCCCGGCACTAGCCCTTCCGGTTGCGTATTACCGAGTTGGGCAACTGGGGCAGTTGTACCAGGCGCAAATAACCAGTTACCCGCCAGCAACAGTCCTTTTTACAATCTGTGGGCGCGTTACGATTTCTACGCGGCGGGCAAGCGCAGCTACGTATGGGGAGCTACGCCGTTCGCTAGTGGTAACGAGCCATACTATGAAGCCACCAACAACGCAGCCCAAACTACCAAATCGCGTTCGGTACTTTATTGGGATAAAAGCCGCATGGAGGTAACTCACGCCAACAACAGTCCCACCAGTGCCGGGTATGTTACCAATGGCTTGCTCACCGTCGAACTGGTTACGGGGCGGTTGCAGGTAGGCGACAACCAGTTTGTACAATGTCCGACAGCGAATGTCCCCGTCGCTGGTGACTCGGATGATACGCTGGGGCCACGCTATGCCAGCTTCGCGCCGCGCCTCAACGATGCAGCCACAGCAGTCGGCACACCCATCAACCAAACGATTGCCCCCGATGGCGGTTTGGGTACAAATGGAGCATTAGCCAGTATTTATCACGTGACTGGCGGCTACTACGAACCTCTAACCAAACATACCATTGCCAGTGTCTTTTGGGATTTCTTGAACCAGAGCAATCAACAAATCTGGACAGGGCCAAACACTTCCACGACGGGCAAACTGTTTGACCCATATTATCTTGCTCCTGGTTTGCCCATCAGCGAGGCGTATTGGGCCAAAGTTAAGGTTGGCGGGCAGCCCAAAGATGTCTTAATCCAGGCGTTCGAGCGACGCATCCTGACCTATACACCGTCAAATTCTGACCCTTTCAAAGTCGAATGGGGCAATATCGGCAGACATTATTACCAGTGGCGTTACCACCAAAGCGTCTAACTTGCAAAGTTTGTAACTATTCAGCTGTCCTTCTTTTTTGTAAGAGGCTGCTCCGTCAACCGATTTATCCTAGCCTTTCAAGACCAAAAACCATCGGCTGACGGAGCAGCCTCTTACAAACAGCCCGAATCGCCAAAATATACAGCAATTGGCAGTAAAAACCCTGTGTTTGGCAGTTGGTTCGACGGTATAGTGGCGTTGTTGATAAAACCTGACGACAAAAACTGGAAACGTGTTTATGAAGTCACCAGGGATACGTCAACTGTGGCAACAATTCTACTATACCAAAAGGAGAAGCAAACCTTATGAACCAAACACCAGTAGCACACCGGGATAGTCCCGGTTGGATTTTCCAGGTGTGGGCAGCCTTTCTTATTTCGGCGACATTCACGCTGGGAGGGATTTATTTCGCCCCAATAGATTTCTGGATTAAGGGTTACTTTGCGATGGGCGTGTTGTTTACTGTCGGTTCAACCTTTAGTCTGGCGAAAACTATACGCGACAATTACGAACACGAGAAAATCGTCAACCGGGTGGCGAGTGCCAAGACCGAGAAAATCTTGCACGACTACGAGTTCGGCCCGATTCACCCGATTTCGTAAGCCTGTATGTCTATGAAGCCTTCCTGCTTTCTACCTGTTATGTTTAGTTAAAATAGCATATAATTCTCACAATAATTTTGATTTCAAATCATCTGTGAGGATTATGGCTATGACCAAACAGCAGGTAGAACTGGCCTATGGCAGAAGCGGGTTGACTATCGAACTTCCCGCCGAAAATCTAACTGTGATCGAGCCGCGCTATGTGGCTGGCGTGCCGGACGAAGCGGCGGCTTTGCTGGCTGCGATGCGCGACCCTATCAACTCTCCTCCTTTGCGTAAGTTGGTGCGGCCCGACCAACGCATCGCGATTGTTTTTTGCGACATCACCAGACCTATGCCCAACAATCGCGTGCTACCCGTCGTATTGCGTGAGTTGGAAGAAGCGGGGGCGCAACGCCAAAATATTACCCTCATCAACGCAACGGGTATGCACCGCCCCAACGACGGCCCGGAACTGCGCGAGATGCTGGGCGCGTTTGTGTGTGACAACTACCGCATTATTAACCACAATGCTTTTGACAAAACAACCCTGACCCGTATCGGTACGACTAGCTTCGGGGCGGCGGTGTGGGTTTGCCGCGAGTATCTGGAGGCCGACCTCAAAATTCTGACGGGCTTTATCGAGCCGCATTTCTTCGCAGGTTTTAGTGGTGGCCCCAAAATGATTACACCCGGTATCAGTGGCGGCGATACCGTGATGCACGCGCACGGAGCAAGGATGGTAGGCGACCCTAAAGCGGTATGGGGCATTACGTTTGGCAATCCTATCCACAATGAAATCCGGGAAGCGGCGGCGATGGCTGGTTCGGATTTTAGCCTAAACGTTACCCTTAACAAAAACCACCACATCACCAACGTCTTTGCTGGCGAGGTTTTTGCCAGTCATAAGCTAGGGTGCGAATTTGTACGCGAGACAGCGATGCGGGCCGTGAATGAACCTTTCGACATCGTAATAACCACCAATAGCGGCTATCCACTTGACCAGAATTTGTATCAGGCGGTCAAGGGGATGAGTGCCGCCGCGTTGGTAGTCAAAGAAGGTGGAGCGATTATCAGTGCTGCCGAGTGTAGCGACGGTATTCCCAATCATGGCAACTACAAGGACATTCTCAAAATGGCGGCTACACCCCGCGATTTGTTGGCTTTAATAAACTCGCCGGACTTCGAGATGTTTGACCAGTGGGAGGCTCAGGTACAGGCCCAAATTCAACTCAAGGCGCGGGTCTTTCTCAAGAATAGCTTTTTGAGCGAGACGCAAATCAGGGCCGCGATGCTTGAGCCAGTTTTGAACGGCAGTATCGAGCAGACGGTGGCGATGCTAAAACAGGAATACGGCCCGCAAGCTACCGTATGTGTGCTGCCGCAAGGCCCGCAAACCGTGCCGTATCTTGCCAGTCCTGCCAAAGAGTTGCTTGGTAGTTATTAGAATAGAGAAATATGTATCTGACAAAGCTAAATCGGGCCTTTTTGTTTTTGACTTTTGGAGGCTATTGCTTCATCTATCTGTCGGCTCTGCCCCTGATGGTTACAAATAGCGTGCCGGAGGGGACGGAGTGGGTTGCCAGCTTGATGCTAATATTGCAAGGCTTGGCAGCCACCACCTGGGTAATGATAAATTATGGCTGGCGGCGTGGGCTGTTGGCGGCGGGTATGGTACTGCTGCTGTCTTTTGTCATCGAAACTGTGGGTGTGCTGACGGGCTTTCCGTTCGGGCAATATTACTATACCGATATTCTTGCACCCAAACTGTTTATCGTGCCAGTGGGTATCATGTTCGCGTGGTTGATGATGACGCTTTCTTCGTTTTTTATGGCCCGCTTTATCGTCAGTCGTTTGTTTCCACGTCTGAACGGGGCGCGGCTGATTGTAGTTTTGAGCGCGACGCTGGCGATGATTAGCGATACCCAAATGGAGCCGGTGGCGTTCCACGTCAAAGATTACTGGCGATGGGAAACAAGCGGGCAGTATTACGGCGTGCCTATTTCTAATTTCGTGGCCTGGCTCATCATCAGTCTGCTGCTGTTGACCGTTTTGAGCCGCATTGCGGGCGATGACCAGACCTGGCGGCTCAACAATTATAAACCGCGCTTCAATTTCGTGCCTATCACCCTGTACTTGATGAACCTGATATTATTCGCGGCGGTCAATTTCAGCCACGCTTTCTATGCTGCTGGTCTGATTGGCCTGATTGTAACCGTGCTGATTTTGTATCTGGCGTTGGGTGGCCCCATCAATCGCGGGATGGCCTTCTTCCGTCGTAATCCTGAACTTGATTGAGCAACGAGTGGTCAGCTATCAGCTATCAGCCGTCAGTTAGCAGCCCAGGGGTCTTTGTGGGACATTGCTCCATCAGTAGCAGGTTTAGAAAACCATTGATAAAAAACAATTATTCACCCTTGCACTGCCTTGTCATTCCGAACGTAGTGAGGAAGCGTATCATCTCAAAAAGTAGGGGCGAGATTTATCGCGCCCATAGGCTTAGTACCCACCAATCAAAGCGGACGCGATAAATCTCGCCCTACCTCCCGCATTTTTGAGAAGTTACGAGGAATCCCTGATTTGAAAACCGAGTTAGAGACTTCTCACTGCGTTCAGAACGACATCCTGAATAGTTACGATGAAAAACGTCCTACAAATACCTGACCTTGCCTAATTGTTAAGGCGTGAGACGGTTGATGTCGCGTGGGAACAGGGTTGTTTCCCGAATGTTGGGCAGTTCCAGCAGTCGGGCCACCCACCGTTCGAGACCGATAGCAAACCCGCCGTGCGGTGGCATCCCGTACTTGAATGCTTGTAAATAACCTGCAAAAGGTTCTACATCCATACCTCTTGCTTCCAACGCCCCCAGATAATCGTCGTAACGGTGCAGACGCTGACCGCCTGTGACCAGTTCTAAGCCCCGAAACAGCAGGTCGAAACTGCGCGAATAACCGGGTCGAGTAGGGTCGGGGTGGGTATAAAAGGGCCGCTTGACCATCGGATAGCCCACCACAAACAAGAAGTCTGAGTTATGTTCACGTTTGGCCCAATCACCCAACCAACGTTCGTGGGCTGGGGCAAGGTCGGGTTCGTGCCGCGCATCCTCACCTGTCTCACGCAGAATCAACTCTTGCGCCTCCACGAAATGAAGGGCTGGTATTTCGGCTGGCACATCTGGCAGCTTTAGTTTTAGCAGCGCAACCGCCTCAGCTTCGTGTTCACGCAAAGCGGCTACCATCACGGTCAGCACCTGCCGCAAAACTTCCATTATGGTGGTGTGGTCTTCCACAAAACCCAATTCGGCATCCAGCGAGACATACTCGTTGATATGGCGCGGCGTATCGTGGGGTTCGGCCCTGAAAACTGGCCCAACCTCAAACACCCGCTCGAATACACCCACCATCGTTTGTTTGTAAAACTGCGGGCTTTGTGCCAGGTATGCCGGACGGTCAAAATAATTTAGCTGGAAAACGTTTGCGCCACCTTCGGTGGCCGAGGCCACGATTTTGGGAGTTTGGATTTCCACGAAATCTAACGCCCGCAAAGCCCCCCTGAAACCTTCCATTGAGGCGGCAGATAACCGGAAAATGGCGCGTTGGCGGGGGTGGCGCAAGGTCAGGGGCGCATAATCCAGCAGGGTGGGAAGTTGGGCTTTGAGAGTGGGCCGAAAAAGGTCAAAGGGTGGAGGGGCAGCACTGGGGGCGATTACGGTTACGGTTGGTTGGTGTATTTCTACGCCGCCAGGAGCTTGCGGCACCGCCACCGCTATCCCTTCTACGGCCAGAATTGATTCGTGATGCAAACCTGCCAGTTGTTCCAGCAGAGCCGCGTCTTCGATAACGATTTGCGCCAATCCTTTGCTGTCGCGCAAAATCAAAAAGCTGACGTTACTTAGCTGCCTGAAGTTGTGTAACCAGCCCGCCAGTCTAACCCGTTCCCCGGCGTGCTGACCGAGTTGGGCAGTCCAAATACGTGGAGTTAAAGCCATAATGACACCTCGAAAAAACTATAAACCAAGCCCCCGCCTTCATGCGGACGAAGGGGGCGTTCGTGGTGCCACCGCATTTCGCTACAGTTATATATAACAAAAACTGTAACCTTACAAGCCTGCTAACGGAGGCAAACCGACAAAGTTTTGGGCCTTATTAAAACATAAAAACCCGTTCTTCTTTGCGCTCCGAAGGGTCTTCACAGTTTCCGAAGGTCACTTTTCCAGCCTCGGTGACTCTCTAAACTCCGGTTGAACCTGCTACTCGTCTTCATCATTGCTTTGCTGGTTGTATTATAGCAATAGTCTGATTTGTTGTCAATGCCTAATTTTCAGATATTGCTTAAATCTAGAGCCTTTCATAATTCATCTAAACCTGCTCCTGATGGTTGCCTGTACCCAGCACGGGTGAAACCATCGGCTAATAGACTCCACACTCACTAAAGTGGGTTCTTACAACCCGATTTATCGGGTTTAGAATTGAATAGACGGTGGTTGAAACCATCGTCTGCCCGTAAAAGCTTAATAACTGGTGTGCGATTGTGCTTAAAATGGATATGTATTATGAAGAGTTCTGGTGAATAGTTACAAATTGTCCAAAAAGCGGGTAATCGCTGGGGCTTGTTGTGCGCTTTCCAACAAAAAGGAGTCGTGGCCGAAGGGAGCCTGAGCCGCTACATATTGGGCTGACCTGCCGCCTCGTTGGGCCGCTTGCCACATTTCCAAACTGCGAACGGGGGGATATAGCCAGTCGCTACTAAAGCTGATAAACAAGTAGCTGGCCCGCGTGTGGGCAAAGGCGGCTTCCAAATCTCCCGTGCCGCCGCTCATATCGTAATAGTCCATTGCTCGCGTGATATAAAGATAAGAATTGGCATCAAAACGACGGTTGAAAAGTTCGCCCTGGTGTTCCAGATAGCTTTCGACTTCAAAATCCACCCCGAAACTATAGCTGTAATTGTCGCGCCCACGCAGACGACGACCAAATTTAGCCGAGGTGGACTCCTCACTCAAGTAGGTTATGTGAGCCACGCTACGGGCTACCGCCAGACCCGCTTCGGGCCGGGGATGACCGGGCGCGTAGTAGTTACCACCATCCCAATTCTGGTCAGCCATAATCGCCTTGCGCCCAATTTCGTTCCAGGCGATTCCCTGGGCGGTCAGGTTGGCCGAAGTAGCAATCGGGATAGCCGATACCACCATTTCGGGGTAAAGTTGACACCAGGCCAGCACCTGCATCCCGCCCATACTGCCGCCCGCGATGGTCAGCAAGCGTTCGATATGCAAATGGTCGAGCAACTGCTTTTGCGCCCGAACCATATCTTCAACCGTGACCATTGGGAAGTCCAGGGCGTAGGGTTGGCCTGTGTGGGGGTTGAGCGACATCGGCCCGGTTGAGCCTTTGCAGCCACCCAAAACATTCGAGCAAATCACAAAATAGCGGTTGGTATCGAAAGCCTTGCTCGGCCCTAACAGCAGTTCCCACCAACCTCTGCGCCCGTCTTCGGCACTGATACCCGCCACGTGAGCATCACCGCTCAGGGCGTGGCACAACAAAATAGCGTTGCTACGGTCAGCATTAAGCTGACCGTAGGTTTCGTAGGCAAGCGTGATTGGGCCAAACTCGCGCCCACAATCCAGCTGCAACCCGGCGTTGGGTGTGCCGAAAGTATAGTATTGAGTTTGAACCTTTTCCATCGCTTTAATAAGTGGCGCGGTTAAGAGCCTGGTCCAAATCGTAGGTAATGTCGTCAATCGTCTCCAGACCGACGGATAGCCGAATGTAGTCGGGCGTGACCCCGGTAGCAAACTGCTCCTCAACGGTCAATTGCTGATGAGTGGTGCTGGCCGGGTGGATCACCAATGATTTCGCATCGCCTACGTTTGCGAGCAAGCTAAACAGTTTGAGCTTGTCAATAAACGAACGACCTGCTTCTAAACCGCCCTTGATGCCAAAACCCAAAATTGCTCCGAAACCACCTTGATGATACTTGGAGGCAACTTTGTAGGAAGCGTGGCTTTCCAAACCGGGATAGTTGACCCACTCGACTTTAGGGTGTTGCTCCAGGAAGTGAGCCACTTTGAGGGCGTTCTGGCTATGGCGTTCCATCCGCAAAGGTAGCGTCTCCAGACCTTGCAACAACAAGAAGCTATTGAAAGGGCTTTGGGATGGGCCGAGGTCACGTAACAACTGCACGCGGGCCTTGAGAATAAAAGCCATGTTGCCCAGGTCGGCAAAACGCAAACCGTGATAGCTTTCGTCCGGTTCGGTAAAGCCGGGAAACTTCGGGTTGTTCCAGTCGAACTTGCCACCGTCCACAATTACGCCACCGATAGTAGTACCGTGACCGCCGATAAACTTGGTGGCCGAATGCACCACGATGTCCGCGCCCCACTTGAGCGGCTGTACCAGGTAAGGGCTGGCAAAGGTATTGTCAATCACCAAAGGAATGCCGTGAGCGTGAGCGATATTGGCTACTACCTCGATGTCCAGCGTGTCCAGCTTGGGATTGCCTACTGTTTCAGCATAAATAGCTTTGGTGTTGGGCTGAATAGCGTTGGCAAAGTTTTCGGGTACGCTGGGGTCAACAAAAGTGGTAGTGATGCCCATTTTGGGGAAGGTATGATGCAGCAGGTTATAAGTGCCACCGTACAAACTGCTCGCACTCACGATATGGTCGCCCACGTTGGCGATATTCAGCAGGGACAAAAACTCGGCGGCCTGCCCGCTACTGGTGGAGAGTGCGCCCACACCGCCTTCAAGTTGAGCCATCCGCTCCTCAAACACATTGCTGGTTGGGTTCATAATGCGGGTGTAGATATTGCCAAATTTTTTGAGAGCGAAAAGGTCAGCCGCGTGTTCCGTATCGTTAAATAGATACGAAGTGGTTTGATAAATCGGGACGGCCCGCGCGTTAGTAGCGGAGTCAGGGCTTTGACCGCCATGCAAGGCGATGGTCTCAAAACCCAACTGTCGTTCGGTCTGGTCTGCCATTGGTTAATCCTCCTTAAATTATCTTTTGCTGATTTAACACTGTCTTCCATAGCATAAGTTAGATTATCAGTTTTGTCAAGAACTTTTATGGTGAAATAAATAGCCAGAAGCCAGCCCCGCCCCCGCCGTGCAAAGTGCTACCAGTCCAAATTCCAATTTATAACGATTATAACAAAAAAGCGGCCAACGGTCTATAGTTTTTTGACTTGCGGGAGCGGCGAGCGAATATGTTATAATTGGGAAGTTACGGACAAACGGTGTAAGTGAAGTATGGGGTTTCTATCCAGCCGAAAAGGAGCTAAAATGAGCATGGAGATGTTTAATACCAAAAAAAAGAAGCGGTTCGACCTGTTTGGGCAGGTGGCCTGGCTTGCGACGCTGTGGCTAATCATGATGCTGGCTTTGACCGCTTGTGGCGATAGTCCTACCACGGCACCCAGTAGTACGGCTGTTCCGCCCACCGCTACAATCGCACCACCTTCGGCTCAGGATATTGCCAAACAATCGGCGGACAAACTGACTGCCGCCGACTCACTGCACTTCAACTTTCTGGTCAAACAAGGCAAGGCCCAAATTATCCAATCGGTAGATGTCAAAAGTGCCGATGGTGATTACTCCAAACCAGACAAATATACTGCGGCCCTCAAAGTAGGGGTTTTGGGCGGCAAATTGGATGCCAGCACCGTTGGGGTGGGTAGCAAACAGTGGGTAATTATCAAGGGGTTTAAGGATAGCTGGACGGAACTACCAGCTGGCTCAGGGTTTAACGCGGCAGTTTTGTTTGACCCTCAAAAGGGCATTGGGCCAACTGTCCAGAAAGCCCAGGATTTGAAGCTGGCGGGCAGTGAAACGATAGATGGGGTGGATTGCTGGCACATTCAAGGAGTGTCGAGTGGGCCAGACATTGCGGCTATCATCCCTTTTAGCGCGGGCAAAAACGATGTGGCCTTTGATTTATGGTCAGGTAAACAAGATATGCTGACCCGTGAAGTGCTGTTCAAAGAAAAAACGCCTGACCCAGCCGACCCTAACGGCTCGATTTGGGAGTTGCATTTCTCTAACTTCAACAAAGCCGTCACGATTACGCCGCCCGTGTAACCGCTTAAACTTGCAAGACCTGGAAATTTTTACATATAGGATTTGCGCCTGAGAAGATTGTCACCCTGAACGGAAGCGTCAACTGGTTGCTGCGGAGTGAAGGGTCTGTTGCTCTTGTTCTGGTATGCTCCGGTTCGCGGCTTTCAGTTCCAGATGTTTCACTCCGCACCCAATACGGTCTCGAAAGGCCCGCTCCTCTTTACGATGGACCAGCCCAACTTCATACTACTTTGGAAGCCGCCATCAACAATCCGCACCAACTTCAATTTGACCTCGCACTTTGAAGGTTGAGCGATGCTACAGGCGAGAAATCCATTGGCGGAGCAATGTCCCACAGGTACAATGTCCCACACCCACAAGGGTTATTTGTAAGAGGCTACGCCGTCAGCCGATGGTTTGTGGTCTTGGAATGGCAACAGTATCGGCTGACGGAGCAGCTGCGCGTCCTACAAAAAACATTATTAGATTTATTTCGCGGTTGCAAACAACCAGGGTGCTTCCTGCTGACGGCTCTGCTCGTACTGGTCAATCATGTCAGTGTGAGCCAGGGTCAGACCAATATTGTCCAGGCCGCTTAACAAATGCTCCTTTTTGGACGGGTCAATCTCGAACTTGAAGACGCGGCCACCTGGAGCGGTCACGGTCTGCTCAGTCAAATCCACCCGTAGCCGGAAACCCGGCTCGGCATCCACTTCGGCAAAAAGCTCATCAATTTCGGCTGGGCTAAGTGTGATGGGCAAAATCCCGTTGTTGAAGCAGTTATTGTAAAAAATATCGGCAAAACCGGGGCTAATCAAGCATTTGAAGCCGTATTCTTTCAAGGCCCAGGGTGCGTGTTCGCGACTGCTACCACACCCGAAGTTATCCCGTCCCAGCAAGACACTCGCTCCCTTGTAACGCGCTTCGTTCAGCACAAAATTGGGGTTGGGCGTGACTCCATCTTCTAAATAGCGCAAATTGCCGAACAAAGCCTCGGCAAACCCGGTGCGCTTGATAGACTTGAGATAACGAGCCGGAATAATCATATCCGTATCCACGTTCGGACGGTCAAGCGGCATCACAATCCCGTTCATTTGGGTAAAAGCTTCCATTTTTCCTCCTAATATTTGAACCGCAGAGAACGCAGAGGGCGCAGAGATTAAAAATGAGTAACAACTCACCTGTCATTCTGAGCGGAGGCTCTGCGAAGCGAAGAATCTGTTGTTAGAAACCCACGAGCTATAAAATGTCAAAACCTTCCACAGCTTCCTCGCTCGTGCCTCGCTCCGCAACCCTGCGAGCCGTGACAGGGACGAGTAAGTAGTTACAATCCGTATATCATACCAGTAACTTTGAAATTTCTCCGTGAACTCTGTGTCGTCAATTGGTTTTCGCTCCTGGCCCGTTGCTCGTAGCTCATTGCTACTTCTGGGCGATAACAGTAATTCGCGGCAGAGTAAACGCGATTTTATCACCTTCCAGTTCGATTTTTAGAATGTCGCGCAAGGCTGGGCTGGCATTGCGAAACAGTTGTCGCAAACGGGCTACATCGGAAGCGGGCGTACCGATACGTTGCGTCCAGTTATCAAAGTCCATCTTGCGGCCCTCATCGAAATAACCCACCTCTACCTCAATCACCCTAAGCCGCGCTTCCTGCTCAATCAGGGTGCGCCATTCGGCCTCGTTATAGTTCCGCACGTGCGAAGGGTCGCGCAAGATTTCGATTTCGTTAATCTGGCGGTCAAGCTCGGCATCGGCTGGCACAGACGTATCGGCAATCAGCAGCTTACCGCCCGGCTTGAGGACGCGGCCCATCTCGCGCACCGCCTGGGGTAAATGGGCGAAATGGTGAGTAGTCAAGCGGCAGCTTACAATCTCGAACTCGTTATCAGCAAACGGCAGAGCTTCCGCCGCCCCCTGTTTCAGTTCGATATTATTGATGCCCTTCGCTGCCGCGTTGCGACCCACTTCTTGCAACATCTGGGGTGTCAAATCCAAAGCTACGACGCTGGCAACATAAGGCGCAAAAGCGATAGCGGTATGGCCTGCGCCCGTCCCGATGTCCAGCACATGGTCAGTCGGCTGCGTCCCCACCCGCGCCACCAGCTTCGCCAGTCCTTCGGTATCGGCATGACCCTTACTGATAGTATAGCCGTGGGCGTTCGGCCCAAAACTGGCCTTGACCTTATCGTAGGTCTTTTCAAATTCTTTGGTTTCTTGTATCATAATCAACTCCTTTTAGGCTTTCTGCTTCGTTGAATAGTAGCCGCTCTCTTAATAATCTTTTCAGCTTCTACAGGATTTTGTTCTAACCATATAATCAAAGCTTCGCCAAATACTTTCCTAACGGCTGTTCTTGCTTCAGAATTTCCTAATATTAGCCAATGATTGATGAATATTAACAATTTGATTCGGGGAACTCCAACGGTTGAAACCGTCGTCTAGGCAACCCAAACACCACCCAGGGGGTACCCGAACGTGTTGTTAGAACCTGATTTATCAGGTTTGGTGTGTATAGACGATGGTTTCAACCATCGGCGGTGCAATCAGTTCTGCCTTATGTCCACAAAATGCCCGGCGATAGCGGCGGCGGCGGCCATTGCCGGACTAACTAGATGGGTGCGCCCGCCCTTGCCTTGTCGCCCCTCAAAGTTGCGGTTAGAAGTGCTGGCGCAGCGTTCGCCTTCTTCCAGCTTGTCGCCATTCATAGCGATACACATACTACAGCCCGCCTCGCGCCACTCGAAACCTGCTTCCTTAAAGATTATGTCAAGCCCTTCTTGTTCAGCTTGCTGTTTGACCAGACCACTCCCCGGCACCACCATCGCCCGCACCGTCGAAGCCACTTGTTGGCCTTTGGCAACGCTCGCCGCCGCTCGCAAATCCTCGATGCGACTGTTGGTACAACTACCGATGAACACCCGGTCTAGCTTTATGGCTTGCATCGGCGTACCTGGCTCAAGCCCCATATATTGCAAAGCCCGGATTGCGGCGTTTTGCAGAGCCGGGTCGGAGATTTTGGCCGGGTCTGGCACGCTCCCACCGATGCCCGTTGTCATACCGGGGGTCGTTCCCCAGGTCACTTGCGGCTCGATGGTGCTTGCATCCAGGGTTACGCTTTTGTCGAACTTCGCGCCCGCATCGGTACGCAACCCTTTCCAGGCAGCGACAGCCCGCTCAAATTCCGGGCCTTTGGGTGCAAACGGACGGCCTCGCAAATAATCAAAAGTGGTCTGGTCAGGCGCAACCATTCCGGCTCGCGCCCCCGCCTCAATCGCCATATTGCACAAGGTCATACGGCCTTCCATCGAAAGCTGCTCAATAGTGCTGCCGCTAAACTCGATGACGTGGCCGTTGCCGCCGCCCGTGCCAATTTTGCCAATAATAGCCAGAATCACATCTTTGGCGGTGCAACCGGGCGGCAATTCGCCTTCGACCCGCACTTCCATCGTTTTGGGTTTTTGCTGTAACAAAGTTTGGGTTGCCATCACGTGTTCGACCTCGCTCGTGCCGATACCAAAGGCCAACGCCCCAAACGCTCCGTGTGTGGCCGTATGGCTATCCCCGCAAACAACGGTTGTACCGGGCAGGGTCAAACCTTGTTCAGGCGCGACGATATGCACAATCCCCTGACGAATATCGTCCAAAGCAATAAAAGTTAAACCGAACTCACGCGCATTATCTTCAAAAGTAGCAATCTGAATGGTACTCATATTATCAATAGCGGGCATATCACTACGTTTGCGGCCCATCGGTACGGGCGTGGTCGGCACATTATGGTCAAGCACCGCCACCGTAGCGTCAGGGCGACGCAAAGGCCGCTTGTTCAGACGCAACCCTTCAAAAGCCTGGGGCGAAGTGGCTTCGTGTACCAAATGGCGGTCAATATACAAAATAGTATCTTCGCCCGGTACTTCGCGGACAACGTGGGCTTCCCAAATCTTTTCAAACATCGTGCGTGGTTCGCTCATTTTATTCTCCTACAGAGGTTTTTCAAAAAGGATAGACTCTAATCCTCGCAACATTATACGATCCGTTTCTACAAAGCCATTACGCAAATAAAGCTTTTGCGCGGCTGTGAGCAGTGCCGAGGTTTCCAGGTGTAAAGCTTGATAGCCTGCCTGTCGCGCCCTGGCCTCTAATTCTTGTAATATTAGCTGACCCAAACCGCGTCCTTGCATCTCCGGTTGCGTTCGCATACGTTTGATTTCCGCCATTTCGTTTGATGTTTTACGAAACGCCCCCATCGCCACGATACGCTCACCCTGCACCGCCACCAAAAACTCTCCCCCATTGTCAAGATAAACTGCCTGGATTTGCTCCAAATCTGCGTCAAACTCGGCATCCTCAATATAGGCTCCGGTCTGCTTAAGAGCCAGCACGTGCAAATCCCAAACCTGTTGATAATCTTGAGTTTGGTAGCGTCTGATTTTTATTGCTGGATTGTTCATTGCCCCTGGCTCATTGCTATCAAGCGGGCTTGACCATGCTGAATGTGGGCTTCCATTGCCGCACCCGCCTTAGCCGCGTCGTTTTGCCCTAGTGCCTCGATAATTCGTTGATGACCCTGCCAGCCTTCGTAAGCCGTAGCCGGGTCATAGGTAGTCGCTTCCAAAAGATAAACGGCTGGCACAAACAACGAGTCTATCATAGCTAACAGACGCGGATTATCTGCCACACCATACAAAGTGTCGTGAAAAGTACGGTTGGCTTCCAGATACTTTTCCATATCTAGCGGCTCAAGGGCGGCTTGCATCGCATTGTTGGCGGCTTGCAAGCCTTCAATTTGGGCAGGAGTAATCCGGTGGGCAGCTTCTTCCGTCGCGTAACGCTCAAGCATTAGTCGCAACTTGAAAATCTGTTCGATTTCCGGCTGGCTCACAGCCACCACTGCTACGCCACGCGGTTGCAACCCCACCAGCAAACCTTCCTGGCGCAGCTTCTGAACGGCCTCGCGCACGGGAGTACGGCTGATTTTTAACATCTCGGCCAACCCTTCTTCGGTCAGGCGTTGGTCGGGGGCAAAATCGCCACGTAAAATCGCCTGCCTTAATAGCCGATAAGCTTGCAAGGTCAGGGTCTGGGGTCTTTGGATAGCTACGAATTGTTCTGTTGCCATACCGTATATTGTATGCAAAATTTTGTATTTGTCAAATTTATACAACAAATCAGGGCTTGACACAGCATATAAGTTGTGGTACTATGAATGAGCGTTCATTCAGATAAATGAGCGTCTATTCATTAGGAGTAAATCTATGAAGGACTCTATACAGGAGCAGCTTATAGTAGCCCGGCGCAACCAAATTCTTGAGGCTGCCGCAAAGGTGTTCGCCGCAAAAGGCTTCCACCCTACCACTATCAAGGATATTGCGAAAGCGGCAGGTATTGCCGACGGCACAATCTATAACTACTTCGAGAACAAGACAGCCTTGCTGCTGGGCATTTTTGACCTTATGACCGCCACTGCCCGGCAAGAGGCCGACTTCTCGCAGTTTACCGAAGGAGATTTTCGTAGTTTTATGATAGCCTATTTCCGACAACCATTAATGATACCCAAAGCGGATAATTTTGGATTATTCAGGGTAGTCATTTCGGAAATAATGGTCAACCAAGAACTGCGAGAGCTTTATTACCAAAAGGTGCTTGAACCTACTATGACAATGGCAGAAGGGTATTTTAAGCAGTGGGCCAACCAGCACGCCATCAAGCCTATCAATTTAAGCCTGCTGATGCGGGCCATCTCAAGTATGGTATTCGGCCTCATTTTGGAACACATTTTGGGCGACAAAACCCTGGAAGCGCACTGGGACGCACTGCCAGATTTTTTAACCGATATGATTTTGGATGGAATAAGGAGTGATAAATCATGACCAGGACACAAACTGTTACCGCACCCGTGAGTTCAATCGGGCCAGTTGACGTGACCGACGCGAAGTTTAAGGCCAATCCGTTTCCGTTTTACGCCCAACTACGCGCCGAAGCCCCTGTTTTTCCCATAATTTTGCGGGCCACTAAACAACGGGCCTGGTTGGTTACACGTTATGACGATGCGCTGAATGTTCTGAAAGACGAGCGTTTTGCCAAAGACCGTCACAATGCGATGTCGCGTGAGCAATTAAAAAAAGCAATCTGGCTGCCGCCGATGTTCAAGTCGCTTGAGCGGAATTTGCTGGCCTTGGACAGTCCTGACCACACCCGGCTACGCGCCCTCGTCCACAAAGCTTTTACACCGCGCTTAATAGAGCAAATGCGTGACCAGATACAGACCGTGACCACTGAATTAATAGATAAAGTAGAACCGAAGGGCAGTATGGATTTGATCGCTGATTTCGCGCTGCCCCTCCCGCTCACGATGATTGGGCGCATTTTGGGCGTACCTGCCGAAGACAATCCTAAGTTTCATCGCTGGACTAAGACTTTTGTTGCGGCAGGCACCAACCGCAACCCGTTTGTGCTTATTCCTAGCATCATGGGTTTCATGGGATATATGAAGAAACTCATTAAGGAACGCAGTACCCAGCCCAAAGACGATCTAATTACGGCATTGGTGCAGGCCAAAGAAGGCAGCGACCAGATGACCGAAGATGAAGTGCTGGCAATGATTTTCCTGGTGTTGAGCGCGGGACACGAAACCACTCTCAACCTGATTAGCAGCGGGACGTTAGCCCTGTTGGAACACCCCGACCAGTTGGCAAAGCTGCGTAGTGAGCCAGCCTTAATCAAGACCGGGATTGAAGAACTGTTGCGCTTTGCGGGTCCGGCGGAAATGGCAACCGAACGCTATGCCCGTGAGGACATCACGATTGCGGGAACTGTCATTCCACGCGGTGAATTGGTGCTGGCTGTGATTGCGTCGGCCAACCGTGACGCAAATTATTTTGATAATCCCGATACCCTGGACATAACGCGCGAGAAGAATAAACATCTAGCCTTTGGTCAGGGTATCCATTACTGTGTCGGTGCGCCATTGAGCCGACTGGAGGGGCAGATTGCTATTAGTACGCTGATCCAGCGACTGCCCAATTTGCATTTGAGCGTTGCCCCCGACCAACTTCGCTGGCGCAGTGAGTTTATTCTGCGTGGATTAGAAGCACTCCCAGTATCGTTCTAAAAGATTAGTTCTAAGAAATTTCCGACTGCTGGCCCGCTGCCATTATGGGATGTTACTTCGCTAACGAAAGTAGCCGTCAGCTATTAAAAACATGGAGCAAAAGGTTTTAACTGGCGGCTGTTTGCTGTCAAGCCGTTTGCTCCAGTTCGTGGCTGACTGCTTTGGAGGTGCGACAAATAGTAACGGTGGCAACTCCAGCTACTACGATTACAAATGCCAGCGCGGTTTGCCCACTGAGCGGTTCACCTGCCAACGCCCAACCCAATAGCACCGCCACCACCGGATTGACATAGGCGTAGGTCGAAACTAGAGCCGGAGTGCTGACTTTGAGCAGCCAGATAAAAGCGGTAAAAGCAATAAGGGAGCCAAAAATTATTAGATAAACAAAGGCCAATCCCGAACGGAACGATAAATTTGCTAAGTTCAACTGTGACCACTCGCCCGAAAGGGTTGCCACGATTAGTAACAAACCGCCGCCCGTCAACATTTCCATGCCCGTTGCCAAAATTGGGGATGTGGCAATGCGGGCTGTCCGTGAATACAGCGAACCAACCGCCCACGAAATAGAAGCCAGCAACACGACGGCTGCCCCCACAATATCCAGACTTTGGCTACCGCTTTGCTGACCTTGACTTAACAGCAGCACAACCCCGACAAAGCCCAAAACCAGACCAAAAGCTACTCCCAGGTTGGGCCGCACCCCGCCAGGCCGCCACCAATCTAGCAAAACAATCCACACTGGTGTGGTAGCTACAATCAAGGAGGCCATGCCCGATGGTACTTTTTGCTCGGCCCAGGCCACCGCGCCCGTCCCACCCAAAAGTAGTAATGCTCCAACGATAGTGGAAGCCCGCCAGTTAGCCAAAGTGGGCCGCTCTTTAGTCCGCAACCGTCCCCAGGTATAAAGAATCAAGCCAGCCAGCATGAAACGAAAGCCAATCATCAGAAAAGGGGGCAGCGACTCGATAGCAAAACGGATCGCCAGATAGGTCGAACCCCAAATTGTATATACCGCCGCGAAAGCCGCAATCAACCGCGCCCGTGACGGCGTACCAGTAGTTTTATCAGCCATTTGCCGTCTCCTGAGTGGAAATTTTTTTATCTGCCAATGGTAGTTGGGCCGTTTCCTTGAGCGTGGTCAGCACGATGGTGGTGCGGGTTGATTGCACAGTTGCGATTGCGCCAAAGCGTTCATGCAACAAAAGGCCCAATGCCTCGGTATTAGCCACTCGCACTTTAACCAGGTAACAATCTTCTCCAGCAATATCATGGACTTCCAACACTTCGGGAATTTGGGCTAACTTATGCCCGGTTTGCATCCCGCGATCCATCGGCTCCTGCGATTTCACAAATATGAAAGCTACCAGCCCCAAATCTAAACTTTGTGGGTTGAGGCGGGTTTCGTAACCCTGAATTACGCCGCGCTTCTCTAGCTTTTTGATGCGCTCGAAAACAGCCGAGGTAGCCATGCCGACCTGCTGGGCAATATCGGGGTTAGAAGCGCGTGCATCATCTTGGATAATAGACAGTATTTTGGTATCAATTTCATCTAGCATTCTGCTTTTCTCCTATATTTACGACTATAATTCATTCTAAAGCAAAGAATACAGAATGTCAATAAGTTTGGCTCGTATTCTCAAGACAACTACGGGTTGTCAACTATCGGCTGTCAGCTATCAGTAAAACATAGAACAAAAGGGTTTAACTGATAGTTGTGGGCTGATTGCTGTTCGCACTGCCGTTTTCTTTACATTGGGGCAGGTTTGTTGTATCTTGAGGTCACTTCAAAACATAAATGTCTTTTGATTAGCAGGAAGGACACGACGGTAATGACAGAAAGAGCGGGCCAGCCAGAAATCAGTGGTGACAACGAAATAGGCAGCAAGAACTTTGTGGCGCGAGAAGCGGAACAAAACAACTGGCGCGAGATGTTGCGCGGTCTGGTTGGTCCTAAGCGCGGTTTGTTAGGTACTGTCGTTTTCGGGACTGCCGGGCCAAAGCAATCAAAAGTAGCGGCAGTCAGCAAAAGTCGCCTGGTGTGGATTAGCGGTACAGCAGGAGTGGGTAAAACCCGACTAGCCGCACGGCTGCGCGATATGGCTCAACACGACAAAGAGTTTAACCGCCGCTTCCGCACCACGCGCCTGGATTGGGCCGAAGCCCGCGAACGTGACACCCGTCTGACGGGTTTGGGTCTGCGTCAGCCCTTGCCGCCCGAACTTTTCCTGGACGTGTTACGTTCCCATCTGGAACGCGAAGATTTGGGTGCGTATCTGGACGCTTATCAGCAGGCCATGACCGAGACTGCCGGGTTGAGCCGCACTGTGACCGGGCCGGAACTGGCGGCAGTGTGGGAATTTCGGGCGCGGGGTTTGGGGCGTAGCTTTAAAGAACTGACCAGTGAGAAGCCGCTTTTGTTTTTGATAGACAATGCCGAGCTATGGGGCGTAGCAGCGCACGAATTGTGGCAGCCTATCTTTGAGGAAAGCGGGTCGTTGGTGGCCTGGGTCTGGACAGGGCCAGCCCAACCGGAAGGTTGGCGCAAAGTGTTTGCCCAGGAGCGGACATTGGAAATGCCACTGGCCGCGTTTAGCCCGGACGAGATGCGCCGCTTTTTGGAAATTGAAGCGGGCCGCTACAAAGAGCGGGCTGATGCTACGATTGAACCCAGCGAGCCTATATATAGGTCGCCAGACAAAGTCATACATTTAACCAAGATGAGCGATGGGGTGGCCCTCGCCGCCCGTATGCTGGTGTATATGTTGGAAAGCGGCATGACATTGGACGAGTTGGGAGCGTTGCTGCCTGGCCCAGATAAAATTACGCTCTTGCTGAACAAAATGCTGGAAGAAATTTTTATTCCCAGCCACCCTGACTACCTGAAAATTTATGCGTTAGGTGTATTGCGGCGGCCCGAACGGGGCTTACTAGCAGCGTTGCTGGACTTGCGCCAGGATATGCTTCCCCTTGACGATTTTTTGCGTCGAGTCAATGCCCGCTATGAATTTATGTTTGAGCCAGGTCGCCAGATGAAGTTGCACACGGCTATTGAACGCCCTTTGCGCGTGTGGTTGCTAGACCACGCCCGCCAGGACGAAAACGAAAACGGTCTGGTGCGTATCAATCGTCGGGCCAGCAGCTATCTGGACGAGCGTTTGCGAGAATGGGGCTTGACCTTCCAGGGCTTGAAAAGCAAAATCGGAGATGTGAAATGGGCGGAATGGGCATTGGACAAGGTATGGCATAGCTTCTGGCAATCTCCCGATAGTGGGTGGGCCGAAGCTGTGCCGATTTTCGTGGCGGGTTTAGGCTACAAACCTCTTGTAGCGAATCAGCTAGTGGTGATGCTGGAAGAATTGCAAAGTCTAGGAATGTTGAGCCAGACCGGAGACAATTATCTGGCCGATTTCCAGGCTATTATCGGGCCAAATGTCGCAAATCGGGCCATCGCTCTACAAAACTTACAAGATTGGAGCAACCGCCAAAATTGGTTTGGGCAACGTTTAGCCAGCATTGACGAGTTTGAGCGCATTTTGGACAACCAGCTAAGTCAAAGGTAGAATGGGTGCGTATGAATTTTTGCATTTGGCTTGAATTCGTTTACCCAGCTATGAACACTTACTCTCAAGCAATGCGTTGACAGAAAGGTAATTTATGTGTAAAATTTCTGGAAAGTAGGAAAAAATACCAGGGACTATAGTACGACAAGGGACGAAGCATTATGAATGACGATTTACTAACACTTCTAAATACAGGTGTGGAAGAAGCAATAAGCGGTAGCAAAAGCCGGGCGCGGGCCTTATTTCAGCAGGCTCTAAAGCTGGACCGCACCAACGAAACGGCTTTGCTCTGGCTCGCCTGGACAACCGACGACGTATATGAAGCGGTGGAGCTTTTAGAGCAGGTGATAGCCCGTAATCCGGCCAATCAAGAAGCCCGCGCTTACCTGTTGCAAGCCCGCACCCGTAAAGATGAGCTTGATAAAATGGTCGCCGACTCCAATACATTGGGTGTGTGGAGTCGTTTACAGCCCAAAAAATTTTCTAAGCCCAAACTGGCTGTTCCAGTCATTGGCGAATATTTGCTGCGTCAGGGCTATATCACTCAGCAGCAGCTAGACCTGGCCCTCAAACGACACCGCGAACTGGCCCAACGTGGTAGTCCTAAATTGGTCGGACAGGTGCTGGTGGAACTTGGCTACATTACGCAGCACCAACTTGAGTCGGGCCTGCAACAACAAAGGGGCGAGTTTGACTACCGCTTCCAAAACTAAAAAGCCGAGATTAGCGATTCCAAGCGGCGTAGTTGTGTAACCAACGGCTGCTTTCGCTCTTGCCCCATAAACCAGCCGCTTCGGGAAAACCCCCATTACTAGCCGCCAACCAGACCGCCACACCTTGAGCCGAGGCCGCCGTTTCATAGGCTGCCCCCGAACAATTTTCCAAAAAATATTGCAAATCGTCCTCAAAACGTTTCCCCGCCAGCACATCGTCCTGGGTATTGGTAAACCAATCGCGTTTGCCTTGCGGTGAGGGCCAGTATAAAAAAGATAGCCGTTTCCACACCTGTGCCAGAGCGTCGGGCTGCGCGATTGCCATTGCTTGCGGACTCCAGCCGCTTTCGGTAATATAGCCTGGTAATGTGGCTGTACCTTGTCCATTCAAATCACGTTTGAGCCAATCAGGGAAATTAGCGATAGCGCGGTCTTCCCAGGCGTGGCCGGGTCGCCAGTAGTTGTGCCAGCTAAAATGGCCCAAAGTTTCGATAGCTGAACGCAATAAATCGTACTTTGAGCCTGCTGTTTGGTCGCCAGCATAAAAATAAAACCCGCCAAAATGAGGGGGCGCACCGTCCTGGGCTAGAGCCGGGAAAAACAGATTGACATCTGCAAAACGCCGCCCGTCGGGTTGGGCCACCCGTTGCTTCCAGGCGGCAAATAGTTCTAACATAAACTGATTGATAGCTTGATACTTGCGTGGGTCGTCGTTACTCGTCCAGTACAACAAATTCTGGTCGTAGCTCTGATTGGGCCACTCAATATTCATTTCGTTGCCAGGGATAATATTGGTAAAATGCCAACCTGAGCGAGTTTCTTGTTCTTGCAAAAAACGCAAAATATCGTCGGCAGCGTCGTCGGCAGAACCGCTGACTGTATTGTGGGCCGGGTCGGGCGCGTCCTGGATACCACCCGGAAAACGTTGCGGGTACATTCTCACCAAAATTTGTGAACCTTGGGCCTGGTAAGCGTGCAAGTCCTGCTCCATACGCAACTGAGCCGAGTTGTTGGCGGCAGTCATATCTACATTCAAAGCCACCACCAGACCGGGCGCACCTGCCTCACCTTGTTGATTGTGAAAACTAGCTAGAGTAGCCCGGTCATTATCAGTCCAACGAAACCCGACGGGCGCGTGGATACCGTGCAGAGGGTTCGGGCGGGTCAGGCTGGTAGCCTCCGCTTTTGCCGTCGCAGGAAAGTGGCTCATCAAATAGACAGCCAGGATAATATATAAAAATAGTAACTGTTCAGCCCTATGTTGTTTTTTGTAGGAGGCTGCTCCGTCAGCCGATTTCGTTGTCGTTTCAACCCTGAAGACCATCGGCTGACGGAGCAGCCTCCTACAAGCGGCCCTAATAGTTACTAGAAAAAGTGTAATTGAGAAAAATTTACGCATAGCCAATCGGTATATTGCTAAAAATTTGATTTTTGAATTTTCTCCGTGTCCTCGGTGTCTCTGTGGTAAATACGGTTTTATTTCAGCAACTTGAAAAGAAAAAAAGTTAAAATACCCAGGCGGGCAGTCCAGGCAATAGTACGTAACCAGTTCGTCGCTACTAATTGTCCAATCACCTGCGCGTCGTATCCGTGCGCGTCAAGTTGATTATGTAACGGCACAGACACGAAGAAAGTCGCGGCCCAAATCGCCACGTTGAGGAGCAAAGCCAGGATTGCCACCCACGAAGCAAATTCTGCGGGTCGGGACAACAGTAGCAGCCCAGATGTACCCAACTCAAAAAGCATCGGCAGAATCACCACCAGAGTAGTTAGATTGGAGTGTTGGGCGTGGTAATCCAGAAACTCGTTTTTGCCCACGTTCAAAAAAAGAGGGTATTGGGCCACCTGCACGTACCAGATCAGACCTGTCAAAAAACCTGTCAGTAGCAGGTTGGTCACAAACAAAGCTTTTTCCACAGCAGTTTCTTTCTATAGTATAATCCAAATATGAAACTCAACCATAAATGTGAACAAGTATATAACAAAATCAGCCGGGAAAACATAAAGTTGGCCGGAGTGCTGGCTTTTGACCTGGCCCGAAGTTTTGTAGAGCCAGTTGGAGCGTACCGCCTCGGCTATCTGGTGATAGTCAAACGTCGCTACCGCCGTCCCTGGCCGACTATACTCAAAGATGGCACGGTACTAAAGCGTGGTGACAAGCTGGTGCGGCTGCACATGAAGTTATTTTTGCCACGTTTTCGGGGAAATCTAAACGAATTAGGTTATTCGCGCTATCTGGCCGGGCTGCTGACTCCCGAACTGCCCAAGCTGGCAGACTTGTTACGCTATGACCCGAACTGGGCCGATTGTGTGGCTCTGACCGGACAATCGCATATCGTGGGGAGATTTACAGAGGAGGCCGGTTTTGAAACGCAAGCTATCCCAGATGCCTGGAGGCTGATGGTAGATATATTGGGCCGGGGCGCGATGCTACTAGCCGACCCAAGCTGGCAGTGTGCGCTCAAAGTGGCGCGGCCCAACAGTGTACGGAAACCGAGAGAATGTTGGGTCAGCCGCTCCGCTTTCCTGGCTATCTATCCCGATCAAACGGACAATCAGAAAGCACCGCGCCTACGCCGCCTGCTCAAGTATTTTTAACCTGAGCAGTTTGGGCAACTAAATCTGATTAATGGGCCTGACGGGTGGCACGGGCGCGACTGGCAACGGGTGCTACTACCTCGGTCTCGGTTTCTTCCAGTTCGGTAGCCTCAACCCGTCGCCCATCTTTTTCGATACGGGCCGATAACCGTCGGTCTAAATCAGCAATTTCCTCATCACTCAGGCGTTCCAACTCGGTTTTGCCGTTGCAATAATAGCGGGCTGCCGTCACCAAATCGGCCTGATTATAACCGTGTTGAGTGGCCTTTGCCAACAAATCGGGCAGTGTTAGGCCAACTGGACGTACCAGGGTTGGTTCAATTGTAGGTGGCAAGAAATCTGGCACTTCTTCTTGAGCCGCGCTGACCTGGATAGGACTGGCATCGGACAGCCGTGTATAAAGTTGGAGGAAACTTGGGTCTAGCAACTCCATCCCAATTGGAAAGGCTGGGCTATTGGTCTTGATTACCCGAAAGACGCGCACCATCCGCAAATCTTCCAGCCGTACCGAAGCTTCCAGCAGCACATCTACAAAATACTCCAACCCGCCGCTGGTCATCGGCAAAACGCGGCCCATTTCGTTTTCTTCGCGTTCCTCTTTGCCCCGCGCCCCAATCTGGTCGGTAATCACCACACACGCGCCGCTATCTACGCACAAACGCCGCAATACTTCCTGAAACACCATCTGGTCTGCCGCCAGTTCCTCGGCACTCGGTTGGGCAGTTGGGTCGCCCGTGCGCTCCCGCACCGCCATCACTGTCTCGCGGTGTTTGCGTCCAAAATACATAGCCCAACTATCCAGTACATAGCAGGTGTAACCTTCCTTGCGGCCTTCGCCGTCCAACGCCCAATCAATAAAATCGGGCAGTTCATCCGGGTGTTCAACTTCAATAGCATCAAACTTGCTTCCATCGCTGCCAGGAAGTAAACGGGCTTTGCGCTCGACATCGAAGTAACACAAACGACCCAAACCCGCGTCGGCCATACTCGCCGCAAAGTAGCTTTTGCCAGTGCCTGCCGCACCCCGTACAGCCACCACCAACCGTTGACGGCGCGGGCGGCGACTCAAAGGATTAATATTGCGATTTAACATTGCTTTAGCAACGAGCGCGGCGCATAGCAGCTAAACGCGCTCTCCTCCCTTCTTACGAAATTTGTTCTACCTGCCATTCCAGGCCAGATTTAAAGAGCTTACAGCCTAAGCTTCGAGATTATAGGTTTAATAGAACAATTGTACCATAGCTTATTTGTTTTGGCAACTGGCAATTTCAAAACGATTGAACGCCAGATTATTTATTGGCAGTCGGCTCAAAAAAGGTTATTAACAGAGGGGTACGGCTTAAAGTGAGAAACCAACTATTCATCTGCTCGGCAGAGTAAGGCAGGTCGTGATCAAGCCACCACGTTAAAAGGGATATTAAGGTACTTGCCATAAAATGAACTACTACCTCTATTGGTATTTCAGGTGGCTGCTTGCCTGACCAGGCTGCACTAAGATGTTCGTGAAGCATATCAGTAACATAACTAATAATTTGCTGGGTAGCTAATTCTCCACCACGCTTCCCCACCAAAGCCTTGTAGATCAGGTGATAACTTTGCACGTGCTGAAATATAATCAACGTCATTTCCACTCTTTGAGCGTCAGAGTTGGTCTTCCCTTTCGGGCTGCTTTGGGCCATCCGGATTTTTTGATGCTGCTCCTCAAAGCTGTCACGCAGCTTTTCCAGGCCGCTGGTAAACAAGTGGTCTTTATCCAAAAAATGAGCGTAGAAAGTGGAGCGGCCAACATTGGCCTTATCAATAATATCCTGAACGGTAATAGCCTCATAGCCTTTTTCTAAAATTAGGCTTATCAAGGCTTCTTGTAAAAGTTGCTGAGTGCGCTGGACGCGGCGGTCTATTAGCTTAGGCGGGCCTTCACTCTTGCCTTTTGCCTGCTTAGTTTCCATACAATTTTGCCCTTTTTGTTCAAAACCATACATAGTGAGCCATTTTGGTTATTGACTAGAATGTTCATTTACATTATAACAATAACGAACAGATTGTTCAATATAGTACAAAGTGTTCCAAACATAGATAATCTTTGAAAGGAGATACTACGATGGCTAATTCTCATGTGCATTCGCCTTCCCATGCCAATCCGCCCCACACCGAAGGCAACGTCATTCATTGGGCGGGTCTTTACCGCCCCTTTAGTTTCTGGCTGCGAGTCAGCGAGAAAAGGATTCTTGAATTAGCTCGTATAGAGATGGGTGATAAGGTTTTGGATTTGGGGTGTGGCCCTGGCAGCCTGACTATTAGAGCTAAAAAGAAGGTAGGGCAGAACGGTCAGGTTTATGGACTTGACCCCTCGCCAGAAATGATTGCATTAGCCCAACGTAATGCCAAAAAAGTCGGGCAAGCAGTTGATTTTCGGCTAGGAGTAGCGGAGGCGTTGCCTTTCGAGACAGGTACTTTGGACGTAGTTTTAAGTCGGTTAGTCTTTCACCATTTACCGGGCGAATTGAGGCGGCAAGCTCTGACCGAAATACGGCGGGTACTCAAACCTGGAGGATACTGTTTGGTGGTAGATTTTGAGCCACCTGTTCTCAACTTGCCTAAATTTCTCAAAAAGCCCTCTACCGGAACACACGGAATGATGAGCGTAGATGTCAAGGCATACCTGCCTTTGTTCGAGGAAAGCGGCTTTAAGGAAATAGAAAGTGGGCCAACAGGTCATCGGTTGCTTTCGTTTGTGCGTGGGCGCAGCTAGGGCAAACTATACAAAACAATTTAGGATTTTGATTGTAGGCGGCTTGTTTTCGCGCTCTTAGAGCTACCAGCCCCACAAACTTGTGGAGCGAAAACAAGCCGCCTACATTTTAAGAGTTCTTAGAAATCTTGATACGTTCGCCCGCGTTTAACACCTTCTTACGCAGCCGAATATTTTTGGGTGTGACTTCCACCAATTCGTCGTTTTCGATAAAGTCCAACGACTGTTCCAAACTTAAAAGAATGGGCGGGGTCAAGCGCACTCCAATGTCGGCGTTGGAGGAGCGCATATTGGTCAGTTTCTTTTCCTTACAGACGTTGACCGCCATATCCTGGTCTTTGGGCGTAATACCCACAATCATACCTTCGTAAACCGGAGTACCCGGTTCGATAAAGGTATTGCCCCGCTCCTGCGCGTTCGCCAGACCATAGGTGACGGAAACTCCATCTTCACTGGCGGTCAACACTCCGTTGCGGTTCTGCCCCATCTCACCATACCAGGGTTCGTAACCAGTAAACAAGCTTGCCATAATACCGTTGCCTCGCGTGGCGGTCAAGAAAACGTTGCGGAAACCAATCAAGCCGCGTGTTGGGATACTAAATTCCAAACGTATGCGGCCCTTGCCATCTGGTTCGTACTTAACCATCTGGGCTTTGCGCCGCCCCAAAAGCTCAATCACACCACCCTCATATTCCTCGGCAGTATCAATAATCAGATGTTCGACTGGCTCCATGGTGCGGCCATCAATTTCCTTCGTGATAACTTTAGGGCGCGACACCTGGAACTCATAACCTTCGCGGCGTATCGTTTCAATCAAAATTGAAAGATGCAATTCGCCCCGCCCTGACACCAAAAATACATCGGCACTATCGGTATCTTCGACGTGCAGCGCAATATTGGTCTCTAGTTCGCGGTAAAGACGGGCGCGAAGCTGACGTGAGGTGCTATAGGTGCCTTCGCGTCCCCCGAACGGCGAAGTATTGACACCAAAAGTCAGCTGCAAGGTTGGTTCTTCAATCGAAATCGGCGGCAAAGCTTCCGGGTGTTCCGCATCGGCTACGGTTTCCCCAATAGTCAAATCGCTGATACCCACCATCGCCACCAGATCGCCAGCGTTTACTTCCGGCACTTCGACGCGCCCCAAACCCTGGAAGGTGTAAATCGTACCAACTTTTTCGCGGGTGACTGTACCATCGCGCTTGATGCGGCTGACCGGGCCGTTGGCTTTGATAGTGCCACGCAACACGCGGCCAATCCCAATCTTACCCAAATGGGAATTATAATCCAGGCTGGTAATCAGCATCTGCAAAGGGGCATCTTCCACTACGATAGGTGCAGGCACATACGACAAAATGGTTTCGAAAAGCGGGGCTAGATCAGTGGCCTCGTTTATTTTAGTCGGATCGAGTGTCGCCAGCCCTTGCTTTGCCACCGTATAAACCACCGGGAAATCCAATTGGTCGCTATCGGTAGCCAGTTCCAAAAACAAATCCTGGGTCATATTTAAAACTACATCGGGTCGGGCCGTCGGGCGGTCAATCTTGTTGATCACTACCACCGGTTTGAGGCCGATTTCAAAGGCTTTGGTCAACACAAAGCGGGTTTGAGGCATCGGGCCATCTACCGCGTCCACTAACAGCAAACAGCCATCAGCCATATTCAAAACGCGCTCCACTTCACCACCAAAATCGGCGTGACCAGGCGTGTCAATAATATTTATTTTGCAGTCCTTATATGATATAGCGGTATTTTTGGACAGAATGGTAATACCCTTTTCACGCTCAAGCTCATTCGAGTCCATAATCAGCGTGCCAACCGTTTCGTTTTTGCGAAAAATGTTGGACTGCTTGAGCATTCCGTCCACCAGCGTCGTCTTGCCGTGGTCAACGTGGGCAATGATAGCGACGTTGCGTATATTTTCGCGTATTTTATGGTTCACCGGAATTAAATCTCCAAACTTTTTCTTATATGATACTTTTAAGTGCATCAAACCCAACACACCAATGTATATTTTACCACGAACGCTCCCTCTTTGTAGCAGCCATTTGCATTTCTTTTAGAAGAAATTTTGAGGGCAAGTTTTATGCTATAATTATAATAAGGTACTGAGCGCAAACAGCGTTCCAGACGGATTTTTGAGAAAGTAGTGGCGGGAATTGTGGCTAATAACCTATTGACAACAGAATTTTTTACCCTTGATACCCTGCCTAACCTTGCCACTCCAGTTCAACCGTTAGCCGCTTTTTTGCTGGATAATCCCACTGGTAAAGGTGAATTCGAGGAGTTATGCTGGCAATGGCTACATGGTCTGCCCGCAGGTTTGCGTTTAGGGCAGATTAAGACACTAGAGTTTGCCGATGCCGAACGCGAACACCGCCGCTTTGAGTTCGACAGTCAATGTTTTCGCACCAATGCACAGGGTAAGGATGAGCCAGTAGGTCAGATTATGGTTTCGCTTTATCGTAAACCCGGCACGCCCGGCAATGAAGTTTATCTGGAACTAGAGCAAGCACAGGTCTGGCTATCGGAGCTACGCGGCCAACATATTGGCACAACCATTGTGGCAAATGTGAGAGCTTTGGGGGCGAAGCTAGGCGTAAAAGCAGTGACGGCTCTGGCGATGTACGATGGTCGGTGGGTCTGGCCGTTGTTAGGCTTCCGTTTTGGGGATTATTTGCCCGAAGAAGGCAGCCGCCGCAAATTTATCAAGGCTTTTCGCGTTTACTGTCGTCGGCACAAAGTCGAACCACCTGCATCAGCCGAACTAGCGGTTTGGGACGCGCCGCATATCGCTCGTTTTCGGCCCGATGTGTTAGTAGCGGCCACTATAGGACACCCATCTGATGCTCAACCTTCACGGCAAATGGTAGGTTTGGGGCGGGCCTTCTTATTGAGCCGCCAGCCTTTTTTCGTCACCTACCCAATAACTATTTAATCCACACCGATTTGCCAGCTTTGTTCCAGGTCGGCGCGGCTATAAACCTTAAAAGCTACCATCGTTTGGGTTTTGGTGATAGTCTCAATTGCCGCCAACCGTTCCGTCACTACCTCGGCCAGTTCATCATATTCAGCCACACCCACGATTGCCACCAAATCGTAATCGCCTGTCACCGAATAAACTTCCCTGATGCCCTTGATTTCAAGCAGCTTTTGGGCGGTTTGAGGAATAAAGCCGCGCTGCACATTTATCATCAACAAAGCTTGTATCATGGCTATTTCACCGGCACTTGTTCGTGGGCGTGATAACTGCTGCGTACCAATGGCCCGGATTCGCAGTATTTGAAGCCCAATTCCAGCGCGACAGTTTTAAGTTCGGCAAACTCTTGGGGTGTATAATAGCGTTCCAACGGCAGATGTTTGGGCGAAGGCCGCAAATACTGACCGATGGTTAGCACATCACAATCTACCCCCCGCAAATCTCGCATCACTTCGATTAGCTCCTCGGTAGTCTCGCCCAACCCCACCATCATACCCGTTTTGGTAATCACATCATAGTGGCGACCCATTTCTTTGGCTCGTTTGAGCAGTTCAAGCGTGCGTGGATAGCGGGCTTTATGGCGCACCCGACGATATAAACGCGGCACGGTTTCAATGTTGTGATTGAGGATTTCGGGCCGACTTGCCATTACAGTGGCTAGATTGTCCCAGTTGCCCATAAAATCGGGGATAAGTAGTTCGACACGACAGCCCGGCACTTCGGTATGAATAAGGCGTACTGTTTCCGCATAAACTGGCGCACCGCCATCTGCGCGGTCATCGCGGTTGACCGAAGTAATGACCACATGGCGCAAACCCATCGCTTTGGTGGCATCGGCCACCTGACGCGGCTCAGTCCAGTCAATCGCTTCGGGTTTGCCACTGGTGACATCGCAAAAACCGCAGGCCCGCGTGCAAATTTTACCTAACATCAAAAAAGTAGCGGTGCGGTGTGACCAGCACTCGGCGATGTTCGGACAATTAGCTTCTTCGCAAACGGTATGCAAACCACGTTCGCGCATCAATTTTTTAAGTTCAAAATAGTTGTCGCCGCTGGGCAACCGCACTTTAAGCCAATCCGGGCGCGGCTCGCGTTTAATTTCGACGGGTTTAGGTGTGGCCCGATGGTAAATTTCGTAGCCGTTCCCGTCCGGGCGTGGCGCAATCAATTCAATCGTTCGTTTTTGCAAGGCTTTCCTTCTACTCTAGCTTCCAGGCACTTTTATCCTGTTGCTATATTATAGTATGGATGCCAGTGGGGAGCAAACAGGTCGTGATTTGTAAGTGTGCAGAGTTGGGGTAAACGCAGTAAAACCAATCACACTTGTAGGCGGCGCGTCCCCGCGCCCGCA
>JBBQZT010000003.1:0-209745 GCA_038207455.1 Chloroflexia bacterium | reverse complement strand
CCGACCAAGCCACCCAAAGCGGCAATTATCAAGACCAGCGGCAATGCGGCCCAATAATCGGGCGTGAACAGCAAGCCGCGCAAAAACAAACCAGCCCCAAAAGCATTCCCGGAACTGTTGATAAGCGAGTTGATCACCTGGTTAAAAGTTTCCCAGGGGTGTTCAAGCAAAAAGAGGGTTACGCCGCCAGCCAGCGATGCCAATACCGCCATTGCTAATGCGGGCAACGGTTTACGCCATTTTGACCAGGCCCAACCTAGCAAAAACACGCCATCTATCACCAGAGCCATCAGCAAAAACGAGTTGGATTTGCCTGTATTTAGTAAAGTGCCAGTGAGGGTGTTGCGCGAAGCGATACCGCGTTCCAGGGCCATATTCTGGATGCCCCAATCGGTGAAAGAGCCGTCCAGCCATCGCCACGCCACGTACAGCAAGCCCGCCAGGGTAGCCGCACCGATACGTCTGGTGAAAAGGTTTAGCATCACGAACAAAAGCGGGAGCGAGGCCAGGGTGAGCGAGGCGGCGGGAAGTTTGAGGCTGCCGATAGCCAGGTTGCCCACGCCCTCACCGCCAAAGAAAGTTTCGAGCATCAGGGCCATATAGCGCGTCATCAACAAAATAGTAGCCAGTATCAAGCCCAATGTAAGGGGCTGGAACAACGGACGCAGGTAGGCCACTACGCGCGACAAAGGCTGGTTGCTGTTGGAGCTGGCAGGAACGGCGGTCAAAATCAGGCGGCGGTTTATCAGGGAAGCCAACAAATAGACCACGCCCAAGTTCGCCATAATGATGCCCAAAACCAGCATCACATGAAAAGGTGTCCAGATTTGCACGTCAATACCATAGATACGGTGATAATAGTCATCGAAGGGGGCGGAAATCAACATTACGACCATGCCGAAGCCAGCCAGGGCGAAACCTACCGGCCCCCGGAAGAAAAACAAAATAGGGGTAGAATTTTCAGAGGTCACGCCCGCCTTGCCGCGATAATATAGCCAGGTTTCGGTCAGCACCACGACGGCGCAAATCACCCCCGCAATGGTAACGGTGCTATAAAACATCCAGTGGGGCGGTGTCCAAAAACCGTCGCGGCCCACGATAGCGTGCCAGTTGGCATCCCAATCCTGGCCCAAAACCGAGGCAGTCCAGAAGGCCAGCACCAGCCAACCCATCGTCTGTCGATACTTTTCGATACGTTGGGCGGCTTTGGTAGCTCTGTCGCGTGGTAGGGCTGTCTCGACGCGAGTTTTGGCGGGCGCAGGGGCTTGAATAGTGATGTTAGCCCGTTGCATTCTTTCCATATCTTTGTGTTGCTCCGAACTTCTAGCCTAAAATCCAATTTAAGTGTATTTTGTGAGACGCACAGGGGTTGCGCCTGCCCCGTTTGATATTATTAACAGGAGTCATTCCATTTTCAGAATAACCTCCAAATCTTTACCTGACCTGACCTGCTACTGCTTCAAAAAACGTTGGCTCAACCAATCTCCTAAATTCTGCAAAACTTTGTTCTGAGGTGGGCCGAGCGGTTGGTCTAGCCCTTTAGCTGGGTAGAAAGTATGACCCAGGCCAGGATAGGTCTTGAGCGTATGGTCGCTATTACCAGCTTTAGTCAGGGCAGCTTCGGTATCACGCGCACTTTGCACCGGAAGCTGGGTATCAGCCTCGCCATTCATTAGCAATACCGAGCCTTTGTAGGCTGGTAGCACCGTAACGACTCCCCCATTCTTTTCCCAATCGGCTAAACCAGCCGCATTTTTCTGGCCGCCTAAAGCTGGAATATTGGGAAAGTTGTCTATGCCACTACTGGCTTGCAAGACCGGGCGCAGTTCATTTTGTAGGTCAAGCAAGCCGTCGCCGTTCTTATCCAAACCAGGATTAAATTTATATTTGGCGGGGCTGCTATCAGGTATTAAATACCCTTTGAGATAAGCAGCCCGGTAGCCACCACTTAGTTGATTGGCCCACGTCAGGAATTCGTCAACACTGACCTTGCCATCTTTGTTAGTATCAGCATCTTGCCCTAAAAACATAATGTCACGATCAACCAACTGATACTGCAAAAAGGTTTTGATGTCATAACCTTGCACGCCCATTAACACCACACCTGCTACGTCCTTGCCTGCTGGAGAGGTCGCTACGTGACTCACATTTAGTGTACCTTCGCTATGGCCTAACATTACAACTCGTTTGGGGTCAACCAATTCATTCTTGAGCGTCTGCTGGAGAACAAAACTGGCATCTTGAGCATATTGGGTGTCCGGTTTAGTCATACCAACAATTTTAGTGATATTGGGACTGACTTGTGGCCCGATACCAATCACTCCCCGTTTGTTATAGCGTACCACCGCAAAGCCGCGTGTAGGCAAGTAGTCGGCGATAGGCAGGAAGAATTTAGAGCCGCCTGGTATTTGAGAAGCACTTTCGGGAAGCGTCTCATCCATGTCGTTATTGCCGCTCCCGTGAACCAGCATAACAGTCGGAAAAGGACCGGACTTACCAGCAGGGTAAGTAATTTGGCCTTGCGCCACCCAGCCATCGCCAAAATCAAAGCTTAAATCTTTAGCCGCTACTCCTGTCGGTAAAGCAGTTGCGTTGGTAGAAGTCTGGGCTGCTGCCGTTGTGACGTTAGAAATGGAGGTAGCAGGTGTGGTTGTAACAGGGTTAATCGAAGTAGCTACGCTAGGGAGAGCCGCCGCAGTGGTCGGTAAGACAGTGGTAGTGGCAGCTGTAGTAGTTGGCTGGGTGAGACTGGTAGCAATCGGTGTCGAAGTTGTCGAGCTAGTAGTAATTGTTTGAGTAGCAGGGGTTGAAGTTTCCCCACACGCTTCCAAAAGTAATAATACGGGTAAAACTATTAGTAAACTATTGCTGATTTTAAGAGAGCTTATACCAGAATTATGGATATAGCGCATTTTTGTCCCCTGATTAACCCTCAAAATAAATCGGCTGACAAAGCAGCCTACTACTAGCGGTCTGTATAACGTAGTGAGGTGGCGACGGCGATGGCAAATACCCCCGCTAACGCCCCTACTACCAGCACTAACGGTAGGGCTTGCCAATAATCGGGATGGAAAAGCTTCTGGCGTACCAACCCCGCCCCGAAAGCACTGGTTATTCCGGCTGCCGCTTTTTCCAAAACCGCGTTATAAGACTCCCAGGGCTTTTCTAGCAAAAACAGCACCAAGCCTGCCAGCGTAGATGCCCCCGCTGCCACCAGTAGCTGACGACCCAGCCCCGCTTTGCTCCGCCAACGCATAGCCAAGAGGTAAATCCCGTCCACCACTAGCCCGGCCAACCCCAGGAAAACCGGATAAGCGGTGCTGATGATGCCGATGTCACGCGCCCCGCCAGTCCGCAAAACTAAGCCTTGACTGACGGCCAGCGTCTGGATACCCCATTCGACGAACGCGCCGCTCAAGAAGCGAAATAGCAAGAATAAGAGGCCCGTCAGGGTGGCAATGCCGATACGCCCGGTGAAAACTACCAGAGCCACCAATACCAGGGGCAAGCCAGCCACTAAAACCGAGTAGGCTGGAAGTTTATAATTAGCGACGTTTATCGTACCCGGCCCTGTATTGCCAATAAAGGTTTCGTCCATCAAAAACAAAAAGCGGCTCAGAAGCAAGACGGTGGCTACTACTAATCCCAAGATGGCCGGAGTAAATAGACCGCGCAGGTTTGAGACCATGCTGGCTACGGTCTGGTTTGTAGCGGGGACTGCCAGCTTGCGACGGTTGACTTCGGAAGCAAACAAATAGACAAAACCAACTCCCGCCATATTGACACCCAGCATCAACATCACGTGGAAAGGTGTCCAGATTGCCAAATCCACCCCATAGATGCGATGGAAATAGTCGTCGAAGGGAGCGGAAATCAGCATCACCAACATCCCGAATCCGGCCAGGATGAAGCCCACCGGCCCCCGAAACACAAACAAAACCGAAGTGCTACTTTTGTCGGTCACAGCAGGGCTATGACGATAAAATAGGAAGGTTTCGGTCAAAATAACCACGACACAAATCAAGGCAGTAATAGTGACGGTGCTATAAAAGGCCCAATGAGGTGGTGTCCAAAACCCGTCCCGGCCCACATTGGCGTGCCATTGTGCGTCCCAATCCAGGGACAGGGCGGAGACTATCCAAAAAGCCAGAGCCAGCCAGCCCATTGTCAGGCGGTAATCGCTAATACGTTTGAAAGCTCTGGTAAGATTGTCCAGCCCCGTCTGCGGCTGTGGGCGCACTTCCAGAGCCGGAGATGGGGATTGTAGGGTAAGATTGGCTTGTGTCATTCTTTCCATTTGTGCTACCTTTTAGTTCTAAAAATAATTTCAACTTTATCCACATAAATCTTATCACTTTGCCTGCTAATGTCAATCAGGAACGCCTAAAACTTCGGCCCTACTTTTTGAGATGATAGCTTGAGGGTGTGCATCAGTTTTTGCAGAGAAACTGACGCACACCCATACGTTGAGATAATGAATACAAAGGGAGGATTTTGTGTTAAAATTGGAAGGAGGATTAATCAAAGCAAGAACTACTAACTTTTAACTGAAATAACAGGTGCAAATTGAACAAATCATTGCTCAAAGCGGGCTATTGCGCCTTGCTTGCTTTATTTTCTATCTGGGGACTGACGGCTTGCGGCCAGGATACGCCCACAGGGGGGGGTGGCCTCACTCCCTACGTAGTAGTGGTTACGCCTACGCCCGACCCGGCCAACCCAGTCCAATCTCAACTTTCTGCCATCAGCCAAAGTCCCGTATCAGCTAAGACCGCCGCTGCTAATTCTACTACAACTTCGTCCACCACCGTCAATAGTGTGCCTACCGTCACTCCTGTTGGTCTGGCAGGTAATGTTTATACGGTGCAGAAAGGCGATACCCTTTTGGCTATCGCTAACAAATTTGGGGTAGATGTGCAGTCTATTATCAAGCTAAACAACATCACTGACGCGGATAGTTTGCAGATAGACCAAAAATTGCAGATACCTCCGCCCAAACCTAAAGCGTTCACGCCAACACCTGCTTCTTAATAGCGCATTACTAATATGAGTATAAGTACCTGGACTTGTGAGACATTGCGCGGGTACTCCCTGGGTGTGGTTGCCGCCAATGGACTGCAATCTTAAACCGAGGCGAATTTTTACCCTCGCAAGCGGCGTTGTTTTAAGGTCCAGGTCAGAGCCGCTTTGTCCAGTTTCGAGGTAGCAAGTTGGTAGGTTCGCCCTTTTGCGGTGTCGTAGCTGACCGGGTAAGCCAACGCTGTATTAGGGTTGGTTTCCAGAGCCAGCCCCGCCGCCACTTGCCAATCTCCCCACCAGATTTCGCGTTCATTGGTGTCCATCTCCGCGAGAGCCATCTGAATTTTTGCTAGTTCGCAAACAGAGCCAAATTCCAGTAATAAGTCTGCCCGCGTTTGTTTGAGTACATACTTTATAGCAGTTTGCCATTGCTCAACCGTGTCGGCATTATCTAAGACTAGCCGAGCAATCAAAGTGGCGATTTTCGATTCAAAATTCTGGTTAGCCAGCGCAACGACAGGCACCACATTATATAGGCAGAGCGACGGCCATTGTTTGAAGCGGGCTGGGTCGCGCTCTTGAAAACCAAAAACTGCCAGACGGTCTAAATAACCAACCTGATGCTGTACGGCTTTCAGCAACCTCTCACCTTCGGCTTCCTCTAAAACGCGCTGGCTACCTACAAAAAGATGCCAGACTCCGCTCGGATTGGGTTGCGAAAGTGTGGTCAGGATTGCTTGGGCCGCCATTAGCTTTGCCTCGGTTATTTCTCCCAACTGCAACACTAAGGTCACTTCGCTGGCAAGCCGACGGGCCAGACTTGCAAAATCAATCGGGGGCGCGTCCAAGTCAATTGTTATTCGCTGAATGGGAGCAGCCAGGTCGGGTGCGCTTTGCAATTCGTCAATTTTTGGGCTAGTCAGAGCAAAAACGTCGGGCGTAGGCATTCCGGCAATCGCGCCTGGGTCATCGCCTTTGCGGGTTAGAGCTTTGTTCCGCAAGTAGCATAAGTCTTCAAAGCTCAATTGCTCCGTTTGCAGCACAAAATAGGGCGGCTCGTCCTGCCAAATGAGGCCATGTTGCCCCTCCCTTGCTTCGGCTTTTAGCTGCGTCCCGGCCAGAATTTGTAAATGAAATAAATCGTAAGGGGCAAGTTCATGCTGTTCGATAAAATCCAACGTTTGGTTGAAAGTGGCGGGCGTTTCGCCGGGTAAGCCCAAAATCGCGTCCAAAAAAACCTCGATACCACGTTCGCGCAGCAAATGTACACCCCGTACCAGCCGAAGTAAATTGTTTTTGCGTTTGACACGGGCCAAAATTTCGGGAACTGCCGATTGCAAACCCACCTCAACTGTGTCGAAGCCCGCCGATTGCAAACGGGCTGCCTCGGTCTGGTCAATAGCTTCACCGCGCATCTCGGCATAGAAATGAGCGCGGCGATTAGCTCCGGTCTGGTGAATAGTTTCAAAAATCTGGTCTAAATGGGGCAAAGTATTAAAGTTGGCTTCGACAAAATGAAACTGTTCTACGCCGTGAGCCAGACCAAATTCGATTTCGGCCCGCACCCGGTTCAGGTCAAAATAACGTTTGCCACCACGTGGCAAATCCTGACGACCGTAGTAACAAAAGGTGCAGCGCGACGGACACCAGCGCGAAAGCTCGATAGACATAAACCGACCCAGGTAATTCTCCAGACCGCCCGAAAGATAAGCGGATGGAACTAAATTTACGTCTTCGATAGCAACACGGGCCGGATTGATTACCCACTCGTGCTGGGAACGGAAACCCAACCCGGCAATTCCGCGCAATGGGGGCTGTTTCTGGATGAAGTGGCGGCAAAGCTCGACAAAGGTGCGTTCCCCTTCGCCTAAAACCAAAAAATCCAGTGCCGCTTCGCTCATTATAAATTTGTTGTCGGGATTGACTTCGGGGCCGCCGCCGAGTATCAAAATTTCCGGGGCAACTATTTTGATAGCACGGGCCAGAGCCAAAGCCCTAGTAGAGTTCCAGGTGTAAAGTGAAAATCCAACCAAATCGGGGTCGTGAGCCAGAATAGCGTCCAGCAGATAAGCGTCGCCGCCCCCATCCTGGGTCAGCCGTTCCAACAATTCAACCATCAGGCCGGGAAGTCTGGCAGCTTCAGCACTGGTTTTGAGATAACCTAACGCCAGCGGCAAATTGCTCAGAGCGTTATTGGGAACCGGCAGTTGTATAAGCAAAACCTTCATTAGCGGTTACTGTTTCCATATCATCAAAATTATTCGAGTTCAAAAGCTCCAGGTCAAGGTCAACTGATGCAGGAGGTGGCGGCTGGTCAGGATAGTTCATCGTTTGCAGCGAAGTTTTTAGCTCGGCCACTACGCCCGCCACTTTATCACCCATTTGAGCCAGTTGTCTTGAGCCACTGCTCATCGAACGCACCGCCGCCACAATCTGGCTGCTGGCCGTATGCTGCTCCTGGGTGGCACTGGCGATGCTGCTGGCTAGAACCGAAGTCTGGTTCACCAACTGAATCACGTCTTGATTGGCACTGTTGAGCCGTTCCACTAACTCAGTGCCTTGTTTGGCCTGGCGCAACCCTTCTTCCGTCGCTTTGAGGGATAGTAGGCTGGCCTCGGTTACTTCCATCACGGTTTCCTGGATTTGTTCGACAGAGGCGGTGACACGCCGTGACAAACGGTTGACTTCTTCGGCCACCGCCGCAAACCGTCGCCCGAACTCTCGCGCTCCCGCCGCCTCAATCGTAGCATTAAGGGCTAGCAATTGGGTTTCTCCGGCGATTTCTCCAATTACGTTGGTGACTTCACCTATACGCTCAATCTGATTATTCAAAGACCGCACGCTGACGGTGATACGTTCCACTCGGTTACGCAAAATCAAAATGGCTTGCGTGCCATCTTCTGCTGTTTTGCGCCCAGCCTCCACGCTATGCAGGGCTTTCTCGGCTACGGTTGCCACCGACAAAGCACTATCGGCTATGCGACGGGCGGCGGAGTCAAGTTCCTGGGCGGTAGTAGCTACTTCATTGACCAACGCCGCTTGTTCCCGCGAGGTACTATGCTGCTCTTGAAAGAAGCTTGACAAGGTGGTAGCCAGCTGACCCACCTGCAACCCGGCCTGTTGCTGGAAAGCTTGCTGTTTTTGCAAAGTCTGGTTGGCCGATTGGACTTGATTGGTTTGGGCCTGCAAACGCGCCAGTACCCCTAACATTCCGATATTTAGCATCGCCATTACCGCCGTGCTAAAGCCAATCAGCAGCACGTTTAATAGCACCGCCCGTAACTCAGAACCCGGCTGGACGGATAGAAACTCGAAATGGGTGGCTATCGCCGCCCCCACGAAAAGCAAGATTTCAAGCAGACCTGCCAGGATCACAGCACGGGTCGGTAACAACATTCCATTAACAATGACCAAGATTATTAGTACACTCAAAACATCCGATTGAGCATCAGTGCGGCTAAATACCCAAATTATGGCGAATGGCATCCCAAAACCCCATACAAAGCCCGCCAGACGGCTTTGATGATACCAGGCCAGGGCCACCATCATAAAAATAACGATAGCCACCAGACCTTCATCAAGTAGGGTATTTATAAATAAATTAGTAGAGAGAGTAAAGAAAGTCACAATCGCAACCATAACAATAATAGCAGAGGCAAAAAGTCCCGTTGCCAGAATAATGCGGCGGCAAAGACGTTGGTCATAAATCTGGAGCATAACGTAACTTCCTTAATAATTATAACTTGACTGTTAAATGTCCCATATCGGCCCGGTGCGCTACCAGCTTGCCATCGGCAAAAACAGTTAAGCCTGGCGGCACCTCGGCTTCAGTTTTGTTGGCCGCTCCATTTGTCCAATGTGGCGGCGATGATTTGCGCCAGGTCACTTTTAGCCAATACCCGGCTACTTTAATCTTGTCTAGTGTAAAGTAATCTAGCTCGAAAGGCAAGGGGCGCACCAAAATCTGTCCGTTGTCTTGCACCTGTAGTCCCACCACGTATTTGATAATCAAATCCACAATCCAGGAGTGCATATAATCATCTGTCCCCCGGAAATAAGGAGCTTGCCCGGTGATAGGGTTGTAATATTCATAAGAACTAGGCCGCTCCAAATCGCCTTCCAGAAAAAGCATTTTGATAAAGCGGCGCAACAAATCTACCGCCTGGGGTTGCAACGCGGGGTCAAGCTCAAGGGCGGCCCGACACAACGCTTCGGTCACGTGGCTGTTGGTCATTAGCCAGGTGCGCCCGTTCCAGGGACAAACCAGCCGTTCGTTGTTCCACTCTCCGTCAGGGCTAAAAGTCGGGTCGTCTTTGCTGGTCGAGGGGGCTGGGAAAGGTGTCCAAAATTCGTTCGGGTTAAAAAGATGTTTGTAAAACGCTCCCAGGTGTTCGCGTCCGGCCAGGTCGGTCATAAACGGGTAGAAACCAATGGCGGTTTTAGCATCAATGCGGGTCAGGTCGCCGGGCTGCACATCATAAAAAAACTCCCCCTTCTCGTCCCACATTTTGCCTAATACCGCCTGCCGCGTGCGACTCGCCATTGCCTGCCAACGTCCAGCTTCGTCTCCTTTGTGCAACTGCTCGGCCATCCAGCCCAGGTTACGTTGCAATTCATAGATATAAATGGTCGCGTCCAAACCCTTGAGGCGTAGCTGCCCTCCCTGGTCAGAGTGGGGGTCAACCGCTTGATAGCGGCTCATAAATTCCTGGCCCGTCTCCCAATGGTTAAGCACATCGTAAAGCCCGGTCTGGTCTGTATCGCGTTCGCGGTCAAAATAAAGCAGATAGCGGCAAAGCGGCTCATAAATTTTTTGTAGAAAAGCGTTATCTGGGTGCAATCGGTGGAGTTCGCGCACCGCCCAACCCCAATTCGCGTGGTAAAAAGCCACGTTGGATGTCAGATTGCGGTCTCCCTGGTAAATATTTTTGATTACGCCGGGAAACGAGCCATCGGGTAGCTGGTTCTGGACAAAATTAAGGAGCGAACCCTGGGCGAGGGTAGGGTCGTGCATCCAACGTGTCTCCATAATGTGACATTGTGCGCTATAGGTGATGTGCTGTCGAAACCAACCCAAATTGACCCCCTCAAAAATGCAGGGGTGGCCTAAACCAAGCCTATCGTCCTGGATATTAACCGTGTTGAGCCGCAAGCCGTACCAGCGATACCAGTAATATTTTTGCAGGTAGGGGTCGGAGCAGCTAAAATCCGGCACACTTTGGAAATATTCGATCCAATGATTTTTAGCGGGCAGCGTCGGGCGACGTTCGCGTTCCGAGTTAGCCAGAAAACCAGCTTTGGCTTCGGCGGCACTTTCGGCAGGGTTAAGGTTTTGGGCCGGAGCCATATATTTGAGGGGGCGACGTGCCGCTACCAGCCCCGCCAGGGCCGCTTCTTCGCTGGCGGCAATCGCGGCGAAGGCACTAAAACTGACTTTGCCACTAGCAGGGATGGTCAGGCGATACTGCTGCCCAAAATAAACCAGCCCGGTCGGTTGGGCCGGGTCGAAGTTGGTGGGTGCTTCGTTGTGTAGGCTGCCATATTCGGCCATCTTTTCCAGGAAAGGCGAATATTTGAAACGTGGGAAGTTGGGCTGGCGGTTGGAAACTTTTACTCCATAGCTGGCCGCGCCCCGACTGGCTCCCAACGCCACGCTAAAACGCATCATCACGCCTTCATCTGGCTTTTGGTTTTGGGCGGTTTTGGCTTCCCGCACCCGCCGATTGAAAACAATAGCTCCATCTTTCTCACGTACCCGGAAGCTTTCGATTTCTGAAACTGTGGCGGAGTTTGCTTCACGGTCCTGGGCCGTCCACAATATCAAGTCCAGTGTTTGGGCTTGCTTGAGAGAATTAGCAAACTCGAAGGTGCTAACCAGCACGTCCCAGGGCAAAAGGGCGCGGCGTTCCGAAATAACCAAATCGCGGCTTTTATCGCGGTACAGGTGCGAAGTGTGGTCGGGCTGCCAGAAGCGTTCCAAAAGCAGGGGTTCGACTTCGCGCCCCTGTGAATCTAAAATCGCCAGGGTAAAAATTGGCCCAACCCGGTAATCCAGGTAGCAAGCGTGGTCCCAAAAGCCCGGTTTATCCAGAAACAGGGGGAATTCGGGAGACCAGATTACCGCTTTGCCGCCACCGAGATACCATTTATCATTACGGGCCAGATAGCCCAACACTTGATTCCCGTCCATAGTTTTGCCTTCTCTTTTCTCTGCTACCCACTTATCGTGTATTTACGCTTCTGCTGGGGCTTTTTTGCTATTGCTATTGTAACAAAAAAAGTAACTACTTACCGCAGCAGCACCGATGGATTATGAACCTTAATTATTAAATCCGTGTATTGGGAATGCCGCTGGTTGAAACCAGCGTCTATCCAACCCAAACCCACTAAAGTGGGTTGAAAGAGTCACTGCGTAATCCAATTTATTGGGTTTCGAATCCAGTAGCCGATGGATTTATCCATCGGAGTACATTGGCGATTATTGCGGTAACATCAGCGCAAGAAGCTGACTTTTACACTCTACCCGATTTATGGTAATATCCAGCTATGAAACCGAACAAAACTGGCCTCAAATTGTATAACGCTGCCGTCAAGCGCAAAGAAGGGTTGAACGTACCTAAAGTCAACCTTATTTCGCCATTGCTGGACGTGGCAACCTGGCACTCAAACTGGCTTCCGGCCCAATTTCCCAGCCTGACTGCATTGCGGGCCTATTTCGTGGCCGATTGGGTGGGCCGCATAATACGGCACAACGGTGGCACATTTCATCTAGTGGCGGTTTCGGCCCAGGCTAACCTGCATCTGGTGGAACTGGACACGCCGTCGCGTGGTTCGTTTTGTCTGGAGGTTGCGCCCTTTGTGAGTGGCGATGAAAAGACCTTACCCGCTCCCGCCGACCAGAATTTTGGCCTGGACGTGGTACGCTACTATGCAATGAGTACCAATTATCGCACGCCCCTACAATGGAATAGAGCGGGGTTGGAAGCGGCCCAGGCTGCCTTACAACGCTTGCGAGAATATACCACCCGCTTTGAAAATCAAAAATCCGCTCCGGCAGTAGCTGCCGTGCCTAAAGTCACTAACCCTAATGTGCCGACGGAAGGGGAATGGCGTGAGCGTTTTTATAGCAGTCTCAACGATGATTTGAACCTGACTCGCGCTCTGGCCGTAATCTGGACACTATTGCAAAATTCGCTGGCAGATAGCTCTAAGTTGAGCTTGCTACGCGAGTTTGACCAACTTTTGGGTTTGCGTTTGACCAGTTTTTACGAACAGGATAGCCAGAACCAGACCCGCAATGTGCCCTTGCGACCAGCCAAAGCCAAACCCGCCCCATTTAAACCGCCTTCTAATCCGAAGGCCGCGTCGCCTGGGTCAGCCACCCGGCGAGTCATCAGCAGCACCCGCGAGGTACGTTCGTTGCTGGACGAGCCGGACAAGTTCGATTTTACGGTTAGCTTGCTGGCTTACCAAAATCTGGCTGTTCTCCGTCAAACGTTAGAAAGTGTATTGCATTATGCGGCCCGTAGCCCCCGGAAGGTCGAAATAATCGTAGCCAACCTGGGCGATGATACCGCTTTGACTGCTTATTTGGAAGGACAGGTAGCCCGCTACGCCAATCTGCGGCTGGTGTATGCCAGTCCAGACCGCTTTTTGGGCGAGGGAGCGGGCCGCAACATCGCTTTGCGGCAGGGGCGCGGCAAATATCTACTGCTGTTGGACGCAGGACTGGTTTTGCAGGGCGATATTTTCGAGGGGTTTCATACCGCGTTGGAAAAGGCCAACCGTCCGGGGCTGTACGGCCTCTATTCGTTGGAATTAACGCGCCAGGATGGGAAAATCGTGGGTAGCCATCCACGTGGTGGGGCTGCTCAAAACGGGCCGCTTGAAGCCGAGGCGTTGGACGGGGCGTGTCTTTGCTTCCGGCGCAATCTGGTGGCCGAGGTGGGCTTTCTGGACGAGCGTTTCCGCTATCCTTTCGTGCTTGACCTGGATTATAGCTTTGCTTTTAAAGATAAGAAGTTGCCAGTGTTGGTCCTGCCTCAACTGGTCGCTTTGGTGCAACGGCCCGCTGCTAACCTTACTCGGCCCGTGTGGGGTTTAGGAGCGGACGAGGTGGTTCGCCAGACGCAAAAAAATTGGCAGCTTTTTCTCAGGAGTTGGAACTTGCCGGAGTCTGGTTTGTAGAATAACATCTACCGAAAATAAATGTTCACCCGCATAGTCTTTTGTAGGAGGCTACTCCGTCAGCCGATGGTTTTGGTTCGAAATACTAGATACATCGGCTGACGGAGCCGCTGCGCGTCCTACAAGCAGCCTAAACAGCTACAATGGGAGAAGATTTGCAAAAATGCCATCGAAAACTTTGAGCGGCGGAAAAACCTTGCTTTGCGGTCATCGCGGGGCGTGCGGGATTGCACCCGAAAACACCCTGGTTTCGTTTCGCAAAGCGTTGGAGTTGGGCGCGGACTTTATTGAGTTCGATGTACAACTAAGTGCGGACAGGGTGCCGATTATTTTTCACGACGATACGCTGGCCCGTACTACCGATATAGGTGGCAAACATTTCCCTGACGAACTGACTCTGGCTCAACTCAAGGCGTTAGATGCGGGTAGTTGGTTCAATCGCCAATTCGCTGGTACTCCAATCCCGACGCTGGACGAAGTTTTGGACGAGTTTGGCGGGCGTATCGGCCTTAATATCGAAATAAAAAGCAGGCCGGGTGAAGACCCGAATAATGGGATTGAAGCAAAGGTGGCTGAGGCTGTTGCCAGCCGCGACTTGTATGCCAATACTATAGTTAGTAGTTTTGACCCGACACGCCTGACCCGCTTACACACGTTGAACTCGCGCATAGCGATTGGGTTGCTGGTGACGGGTCGCGCTCGTGATTATCCGCGCGGTATGACACCCTGGTTGCTGGCGGAGCGTACCGGAGCCAAAGCGTTTCACCCACCCTATAAAATGGTTGATGCCACCCTGGTAGCCGAGGCCCATGCGCGTGGTCTGCCAGTTAATACCTGGACTGTCAATGATCGGCGCACGGCAAAGCGAATGTTGGAGTTAGGCGTGGATATGATAATGGGCAATTTTATTGACGAACTAAAAGCGGCAAGCGGTGATTAGCCACCTGGAGAAAATTTATGACGACAGAAAATTATAACGACGGGCCGCCACTAAAGATTGCGGTGGTGGGGACGGGTTTTGGCAGTCGGGTGCAGATACCGGGCTTTTTGAAGATACCAGGCGTGCAAATCGTAGGCGTGATGAGTACCGGGCGACCTGAACGGGCGGAGAAAGTGGCCCAAGATTTTAACATTCCTTTTGCCACCGCCGACTACCAACAACTGCTCCAAATTTCCGATTTGGACGCGGTAAGTATTGTGTCGCCCCCGTACCAGCACGCTCAACAGTCTATTGCGGCTTTGCAGGCAGGCAAACACGTTTTGTGCGAAAAGCCGATGGCGCAAGATGTGACCGAAGCCCGCGCGATGCTGGACGCGGCCCGCACCAGTGGTTTGGTGGCGATGATTGACCACGAATTTCGCTATGTTCCGGCCCGCGCTTATATGAGGCAGCTAATCAACGAAGGTTTTTTGGGCGAACTGTATCTGGCTAACATCACTATGTTTGGCGGTTCGTCCGCCGACCCCCACGCCCGGCCCTTTGGCTGGCTGTCACAACGCGAGACGGGCGGCGGCTATTTGGGGGCGATTGGTTCGCATTATATTGACGCGCTGCGCTATATGTTTGGAGACATGGCGGCGGTGGCGGCCCAGCTTGAGACTTTTGTGCCGCGTCGCCCCTTGCCAGATAGCAATGAGTGGCGCGAAGTAGAAACCGAAGATAGTTTTACCCTGCTATGTCGTTTTGCCAGGGGCGGTAAGGCCACTGTCAACGTATCGGTAGTGGCGCGGTTTGGCCCTGGCGAACGCATTGAGGCTTATGGTAGCAAAGGCACGTTACTCATAGATAGCGATGGGCGGTTGTTGGGTGGAGCGGCAGGCGAAGAACGGCTGAGACCACTGGAAATTCCGGCCCACTACCTGGGTGGCCCTAGTTCGGATGACCCGCGTCTGCGCCCTTTTGTTACGCTTGCTACCGACTTTGTAAACGCTGTACGGGCCTCCAAAATCTCAGGCCAGCCGCTCGGTCAGGAAATCAGCCCCAGCTTTGCCGATGGCTACCGGGTGCAGCAGGTGTTGGACGCGGCGCGGCAAGCAGCCGAAAGCAACACCTGGGTTAGCTTATCGCCCTCGCGGTAGCGATTTTCTCTTGTGGCGGGTGTGGCACAAAAATTTGCATGGCAGCACCCATAATTAATGAAAATTAACAAAATAATTCGGTATTGGGAATGCCGATGGTTGAAACCGTCGTCTATTTAGTCCCAAACCCACTCAAGTGGGTTGAAAAAGCCAGTCCACCCAGTCGCAGCCCCAAATAATCTGATTTATCAGGTTTGGAATCTGTTAGACGATGGTTTCAACCATCGGCGACCTTAGATGCAATATTAGTGCAAAATCTGAGGCACCCACCAATGTGACCGAGTGGTTGTAAATGGTGCGTCTTTCCGCTATAATACCCCGCGAAATGCAAGGGAAAATATAGGGAAAAACTTATCATGAAGCAGTATCATATCTGGACTATCGGCTGTCAGATGAACCACGCCGACTCTATCCGTATCGGCTCCGCCCTGGAGCAAACTGGTTACACCTTCACCGAAAACGCCGATGAAGCCGATGTTTTAATTTTGAATACGTGCAGTGTGCGTCAGAAGGCCGAAGATAGCGCGACGGGTCGCCTGACCTCGCTGGTGCCGCTCAAACGCAAAAAGCCCAATCTGGTCGTGGCAGTGACGGGCTGTATGGTGCCACCCAACGAACCGGGCAAAGCCGCGCTCTACAAACGCTTTCCGGCGGTTGACCTCTTTTTTGACACTCTTGACCCCCAAACGCTGGTGGAACGCCTGCCCGAACGCAGCGAACAACCGCTTGAATTGATGCCAACTCAATCTATCCAAAATAAAGTTGACGTGACCGCGTTTATGGCGGTGATTTACGGCTGCAACTACACCTGTTCGTACTGCATTGTACCGTTACGGCGAGGCAAAGAACTGAGCCGCCCGGTGGACGAAGTGGTAGAACACGTCAAGAGTTATGTGCGGCGCGGCGTGCGCGAAGTGACCTTGTTGGGCCAGACCATAGATGCCTATGGTCACGATTTGCCGGGTCGCCCCGATTTGGCCGATTTGTTTCGGGAGGTTAGCCAGGTCGAAGGTTTGTGGCGCATCCGTTGGCTCACCAGCCACCCTAAAATGATGAGCCTCAAGATGATCAAGTCCGTCGCCGAACTGCCTAAAGTTTGTAATTATTTTAATTTGCCAGTCCAGGCGGGGGACGATGCGATTTTACGGGCGATGAAGCGGCCCTACACGGTGGCCTTTTACGAAAAGCTGGCGGCTACAGTGCGCCAATACAATCCGGGTTGTGCGCTTTCGACGGATATTATCGTGGGCTTTCCGGGCGAGGGCGATTTGCAATTCCAGCGCACCTACGATTTGCTGGAACGCACCCGCTTTAACGAAGTCCACGTCGCCGCTTATTCTCCGCGCCCCGGTACGGCTGCCGCCGAGATGGAAGACAATGTGCCGCTTGAGATTAAACGCGAACGTTTGCAAGCCATAGAGCGGCTACAAGAAAAAATCGCTCAGGAATATAGTGCCGAATTTTTGGGACGCACCGTTGAAATTTTGGTGGAGCGCAAAGAAAAAGGCAGATGGTACGGGCGCACCACTACCAACAAGCCAGTCTTTTTCGACAATCCGCCTCTGCCCGAATACGAAGATTTTAACTGGAAGGGTAAGCTGGTGGACATCGAGATCGAGAAAACCGGCGCGTGGTCTTTGCAAGGCCGGGTAGCTGGTACGCCGCCCGTAGCGCAGTCCAAACCGTTGCAGACTTTCCAGCCATTGACCGACAAAGTGCCTTTGACTCTAATCAGCCGGGCCTAGTACGATTATAGGGAGAATTGATTTTGACGCAATATCAGCCGGACGACAAAAATCGAATCAAACGCCAGAAATCGGAACAGGCCATTCGCCTGGCTAAAGAGGGCCGTTGGGACGAAGCAGTACAGACCAACCAGGACTTGCTGGGCATTTTCCCCGACGATGCCGAGGCGTTGAACCGTTTGGGTAAAGCCTTGATGGAGCTAAAACGCTATACCGAGGCCACCGCGTCTTATGAGCGGGCAGTTAAAAACGACCCTAGCAATATGATTGCTCAAAAGAATTTACAACGCTTACGGCAGCTAGTTACGGCTGCCCCTACCGCCCCCGTCCAGTCCACCTCAAACACGCCTCCCCATACCCGACCCCGCGTTGCGCCTTCGCTTTTTATTGAGGAAACTGGCAAAACTGGTGTTACCAATTTGGCAAACCTGGCCGATAGTGTAGTTTTGGCACGTCTAACGGGGGGCGACCCGATTTATCTGGAAGCAGACATACCCAACCAGGTTTTGCGAGTCAAAAACGAAGAAGGTCAAATTTTAGGGCAGATTGAGCCGCGTTTGGGCTTGCGTTTGCTACGTTTTATTGGGGCTGGCAACCGCTATATCGCGGCGGTACAGGCCGTTGGCGAGAAGATGTTGCGAATAGTGATTCAGGAGACTTATCAGCACCCTAGCCAGCGCGGTAAAATGTCGTTCCCGCCCAAAACTGGCGGCGCAGGCTATCGGGCCTATATCAAAGAAGGCGTGCGCGAACGTTACGATGAAGAAGATTACGAGAACGACAACGATACCGAGGATGTAGAGGAAACCGAGAGCGACGAGGACGAGCAAGAAGGCGAACCTTCGGACGATTTTGGCGACACGACTGACGATACCGAAGAAATTTAGCGATAGCTATGACGACTGAACATTTTCCCTTTGCGGCGGTGGTAGGTCATAATCTGGCAAAGCGGGCTTTGTTGCTGCTGGCAATCGAGCCACGTCTGGGCGGAATGTTGATAGCGGCCCGCCCCGGTACCGCCAAAACTACCCTGGCCCGCAGCTTTCACGCCCTGTTGCCAACCATCGCGGCTAATCAAGGGTGTCTGTCGCACTGTGACCCGGCCCGTCCCGCCAGTTGGTGTAGCGACTGCCGCCAGAATTTTGCTGTTACCAAACCTTCGGCAGTCGACATAATATCTCCTTTTGTTGATTTGCCTCTGAATGTGACCGAAGACCGTTTGTTGGGTGGTCTTTCGCTGGAAGCCACGCTCAAAAGTGGCAAACGAGTGGCCGAACGCGGTCTGTTGGCCGAAGCCAATCGGGGCATTTTGTATTGCGACGAAATAAATTTGCTGGAAGACGGGCCGGGTAATTTCTTGCTGGATGCGCTGGGGCGAGGACGTTTAGCCCTGGAGCGTGAAGGTTTGAGTGCCGATTATCCTACCGAATTTGTGTTAGTTGGTACGTTTAACCCCGATGAAGGCGAGGTACGCGGCGGTCTGGCTGACCGGGTGGGCCTGGTGATTTCGTTGGCAGCAACAGACAAGACCGAGGAACGGGCCGAGATTATGCAACGCGCTCTGGCCTGGTCAAAATATCCTGCTACGCTGGCTCAGGAGTTTCAGGATGAAACCGAAATCTTGCGCCAGCTTATAATCGAGGGGCGTAAGATGCTGCCCCAGGTAAATATTGGCGACGCGCAGTTACGGGCTTTGAGCGAAGTAGCGGTCAAGCTAGGCGTGGTGGGCAATCGGGCCGATTTATTTGCGGCGCGGGCTGCGTGTGCGGCGGCTGCCCTGGAAGGACGTAACCAAACTAGCGATGAGGATTTGAAAACGGCGGTGCAACTGGTATTGTTACCGCGTGCCACCCGTTTGCCCGAACCAGAGCAAGAGGAAGAACCCCAACCCCCACCCGACCAGCCTCCCGAAGAACAGCCCCAGGACGAAGAACAAGAAACCGAACAGCAGGAAGAGCAAGAGCCGCAGCTGGATGACCTGGTTTTGAGCGCGTTGGCCGCCGAGCTACCCACCGACATTTTGAATCTGGTGCAGGCCCGCCAGCAACGCGCTAAAGCCGGTAGCCGGGGCGAGACTTATAATTTCAAGCGAGGCCGCCACGTCCAGAGTGTGCCGGGCAAACCGGGGCTGGGCCGGATTGCTATCACCGCTACGTTACGCGCCGCCGCCCCTTTCCAGAATATTCGCAAAAAAGACCAACTGGTTGGCAAAAAAGTTGAAAGCCAAAAAGTGGCGGTGCGGGCCGACGATTTGCGCTACAAACGCTACAAAGACAAGGCCGGGGTGTTGTTTGTGTTTGTGGTAGATGCCAGTGGTTCGATGGCCCTCAACCGGATGCGCGAGGCAAAAGGGGCTGTGACCCAACTTTTGCAGCAAGCTTATGTTCATCGGGATAAAGTGGCCTTAATTGCTTTCCGGGGACGCGAGGCCGAGGTTTTGCTGCCGCCCAGCCAGAGCGTGGAACTGGCGAAACGTTCGCTGGATGTGTTACCGACGGGCGGCGGTACGCCCCTGGCTTCGGCTCTTTTGTCAGCCCAGCAGTTGAGCGAAGGAGCGCGACGCACGGGGATTAACAAAACGATGGTGGTCTTGATTACGGACGGGCGCGGCAACGTACTTTTGCGTGAGGACGACGAAACTGCCGCTTTGGGTAAAGAGGAACGCAAACGCCGCGCTCAGGAAGAGGTGGAGCAGTTGGCGCAACTTCTGGCTAGTGATGGTTTATCGGCGGTGGTGTTGGACACCCAAACGAGTTTTCTGAGCAAAGGCGAAGCGGCGAGTCTGGCCCGCAAACTTGGCGCAACTTATATTTATCTGCCGCGTGCTGATGCACGCGCTATTGCCACCAACGTCTCCAACGCCGCCGAAGAAATTAGATAACAAAAAATTATTAAAGGGGAATTATGCAAACTCAACGTTACGAGACCTTGCAAATAGAATATGTGGCAGGGTTGCCGGATTTTGAACCCGAAGTTAAAATTGCCCGAATTGTGCTTAACCGTCCCCAGGTTTTGAACGCTCTCAACACGCAGATGGGCCACGAACTAAATGACGCGCTAAAAACGTTAGAGACCGACGATGCAGTACGGGTGGTGATTCTGACCGGAGCGGGCCGAGCCTTTTGCGCGGGGGCTGACCTTAAAGAACGTTTGGGTCTGACCGATGAACAGTGGCTGGAGCAACGCGGGGTATTTCTGCCCCTTTTTAGTAGTTTGTTTGAGTTCAAAAAGCCTATGATTGCGGCGGTGAACGGGCCAGCTTTTGGTGGCGGGACTGAGATAGCTCTAAACTGTGATTTTATAGCGGCTTCGTCCGAGGCGGTTTTTGCTCTGCCCGAAGTGAGTCGGGGGATTATGCCGGGCGGGGGCGGAACGCAGCTTTTGATGCGGTTGGTGGGCCAGAATTTCGCGCGGTGGATGATGTTTAGCGGGGCGAAAGTTTCCGCTGCGGAAGCTTTTCGGGTCGGGCTGGCTCAACAGCTAATCGAGGGCGACTACGCCACTTTTCAGGAAGTAGTAGTAGGTCTGGCGCGACAGATTGCGGCCAATAGCCCTCTTTCGGTGCGGCAAGTCAAACAAGCCGTGCGCGAAGGGCTGAACCTGGGGATTTTGGAGGGTTTCGCTGCCGAAGTACGGGCCTATAACGTGCTGATACCATCGCAAGACCGCCGCGAAGGAATGTTGGCCTTCAACGAGAAACGCCCGCCACGCTTTACGGGCCGCTAGTAGTCAGTCAAGTAAATCCTGTCCAACCCGGTGGGCCGTGACAAAACTTTCGGGCCGGATAGAATCCACGATGGTTGATGAACCTTAATAAAATAATTCGTGTACTGTCAATCGGGAACGCCAACGGTTGAAACCGTCGTCTATACAGTCCAAACACGTTAAAACGTGTTGTTAGAACCTGATTTATCAGGTTTGGTTCGCTTAGACGACGGTTTCAACCGTTGGCTCTCGAACGCGAAACTGTCGCCATTTCGGTCTTAACTGACAACTGACGACTGCTAACTGACAATTAAGGTACAGGTATGGGGCTGGGTTTTGTTTTCCAGGCGTTCAATCTACATTTTCTGGAACAGTTGCGGGTGCTGTGGCCCTTTTTGACGTTTGGAATTTTGCTAAACCTGGGAGCAAGTCTGGTTCTGGTACGCCTGAATGGTAGCTGGCGATTGCCGGTGCGCTTTAGTATTGTTACCGCCGATAGCTGGATGGTCTTTGTAGGCTTGTTGGTATTATTGCCCTTCACTGGCAGTTCGTTTGGTCGCATCAAGCCCGTTGCCGTCGTTTTCGCCATAATTTTTCTGCTAATACAAGGTGCGGCCCTGATTGGCGTGGCGGGATTATTGTGGTGGCAAAAGGGCTTGCGGCGGGCCAAAAAACAACGCGGATTGCTATGGGGCTACGTAGGTTTGCATCTGCTGGTTATCGCCACGCTTTTTTATGCTTTCTGGATCGAACCATTTTGGATTGATGTAACTTATCATCAAATTCAATCTGCAAAAATTGCCCCTGGCACCCCAACCCTCAAAATCGTGGAAATCAGCGACATTCACATGGAGCGTTGGACACGTCGGGATACCGCTACCTTAGACCTGATCACCCAAATTCAGCCCGACCTGATTCTGCTGGCGGGCGATTATATCAATACTGACTATTATGATTATACGGCTTACAGCGATTTGCACCGTTTCTTGAAAGGGCTACACGCCAAATATGGGGTTTTTGCAGTCCAGGGTGTAGTAGATAACTACAACGGTACTCGCTTGCAGCTACCAGATACCGAAGTGCATTTGCTAGAAAATCAAGCCCAGCAGCTGACCGTTAACGGCCAGACTCTCTACCTGGTGGGTCTAAGCTCGACCAGCAACCAGACGGCCTGGGATGCTTATCAATTAAAGCAGCTGGACACGAATATACCGTCCGACGCGCTCAAACTCCTGTTGTACCATACGCCCGACCTCGCTCCCCAGGCCGCCTCTGCCCACTACGATTTTTATTTTGCAGGCCACACTCACGGCGGCCAGATAGATTTGCCTTTTTACGGCGCAGTTTTTACCCATTCGGAGTTCGGGCGTAGATATGCGGGAGGGCTGTATAATATCGGTAACGGCAGCCAGATGTATGTCACACGTGGTCTCGGTTTTGAAGGGGCGAACTTGCCTCGCGCCCGCTTTCTGGCCCGTCCCGAAATCAGCGTTTTTAGCCTCGGCCCTGCAAAGTAGCCAGATTTATCGTAACTACTCATCATTTTTCTGGTGCGGAATGCCTTTAGCCTACAAACATAAATCTTCTGGTGTATAATTTGTAGGAGAAGCGGGCTACGAATTGCTGGCCTGGACAATTTATAGCAAAAGGATTAACAAGATGGCAGGTGATAAGCTTAAATCGTTCCAGCTTAAAAATTTCAAAGCGGTGCGGGATAGTGGTGTAATTGAATTTACCCCTTTGACCGTCTTTATCGGTAGCAACGGTTCAGGTAAAAGCAGTCTCATCGAAGGTTTGGAAACGTATCAAGCTATTGTTGAAAATGGGCTAGACAAAGCTATGCAGCATTGGCGCGGCTTTGAATACATTTGGAACCAAAGCGTGCCACACTTACCAGTTCCTCTCAATAATGGAGACAGGCCATACTTATCGAACCCGATGGAATTTTGCTTGAACAGCAGGCTTTCTGAACAAGATTTTAGAGCCTCGATGAGTATTAGCCAAAGTAGTCAGAAAACCGAACCGTTTTTCAAGCAAGAGGAATTGGTTATAGATAAAGATATTAAATATTTTCGGAATGACTCAAATAGTGTTGAACAAATTTACCCCGGTGGTTCGGATAATGACGGTGAGATTGCAATTTCTAAGGAAGATTATTTGCAATCAGAATATATATCTATTATTGATAATAGAACTATTATTACACAAACCGACTTTTCACAATTCGTTTCTAGCTGGCAATTTTTGGCGTTAAATGCCGAAGGTATGGGAGAGCCTGTTTTACAAAAGCAAACGGGAGGACAGATAGGGCTGTCCAAAAGCCTTTCTGACATACATTCTGAGAGGATGTTCGGTTTACCTAAAGAACAAGTACGATTATCCAGAAACGGTTCCAATATTGCCGAATACTTATTAGATATAAAACGACTAGATGAGTTAGCTTTTGAGGGCATTATAGAGGCTATGAAGTTTGTCTTACCTTATGCTGGGGAGGTGCTACCAACTTTAACTATGGAATTAGGGCGGAATGTTTATTTACAAATGACCGAAGGACAAGCCCAAATACCGGGTTGGTTGCTTTCAACCGGAACGTTACGTATTTTGGCAATTTTGGCTTTGTTACGCCATCCCAATCCGCCCTCGCTAATTGTAATTGAGGAAATTGAGAACGGGCTTGACCCCAGTAGTGTTGGTTTGATTGTAGAAGAAATCCGCAATGTGGTAGAGGAAGGTAAATCTCAAGTTATTATCACCACCCATTCGCCCTATCTGCTGGATTTACTGGTTTTGCCTCATATTATACTGGTCGAACGAGAAGCTGGTCAACCCACTTTCAGGCGACCCGCCAATGATGAGTCACTCAAAATTTGGGCTGAAAGATTTAGTCCTGGCAAGCTTTATACAATGGGACGTTTAAGCAGAGAGTATGCCCGGTGAGAGTAGGATTGATTTTTGAATGTGGCCCACGTGGGGCAGATAAAAAGGTATGTGAATATTTGGCTTCTAAACTTCGCCCCGATGATGAGTTTAGAAGCCTGACTCTTGCTAACAAAGCTAACTTGCTTATCGAATGTGGCGACGCTGCTACCTCTTTACTTAACGATGGCTGCGAACGTGTCATTATTATTTGGGACTTGTATCCGCCCTGGCGCGAAACCAAGCCTTGTCTCAAACACGATAGAGAGGCTATTTTTGCAGCCCTTACTGCGGCAGGTGTGGCGACCAAACCTGTCTTTTTGGTTGCAATCATTGAGGAGTTGGAAGCCTGGTTGCTGGCAGATACTAAAGCTATCGAGGCGATTCTTTCTACTCGCACCCGTTTGGCATCTATAGCAAAGGTCAGAAATCCAGTACGCGAAGGTACAAATCCAAAGAAGTTACTTAATCGTTTATTTCAACAACATTTACATAGACCTACAATGACAGGGAAGATGCGGAAAGAATAGCTAAGTTAATGGATTTGAAGAAGCTTAAACGTGCTTGCGTTACTTTTCAACGATTTGAGAAATTTTTGATTTGAGCTGTAATTACGCTGCTCAAGGCGTAAAACTTGGAAAAAGTGGTAGAATAAACTATTACTGGTGTGAGCTTTGATGCTTAATCTTGACGCTTAATGCGTTATAGGGGTCTGGTTTTAGCTCGTAGCTCACGGCTTATAGCTATTTGAATGGAGTAAAAATTTGACAGATATTGTAAACCGCGACCAGTGGCGGCTTGCCCCTGGCACGATAGAGGCTTTGGTGGCAGGTGAGGATTTTGGTTTCGACCCGTTCGCCCTGTTGGGGCCGCATACTTATAAAGTTGAGGCCGAAACGCACCTGGTTATTCGGGCTTTCTTGCCCCTGACCGAAAAAGCCGAAGTGCATAAAATCGGTGACGCGAAGGCGGTCTATCCTTTAGAAATAATTCATCCGGCGGGGTTTTTTGAGGGCGTAATCCCAAACGTAACTGCCACAGATTTTACTTATACTATTGTAACCACTGACGCGGCGGGCAACCGTAACGAGTTCCGCGACCCTTATTCTTTTGGGCCGCAACTAAGCGATTTCGATTTGCAATTGATTAGCGAAGGTAATCACAAAAAAGTTTATGATAAGCTGGGGGCGCACCCCCACGAGGCTGGTGGCGTAAAGGGAACGCTGTTCGCAGTATGGTCTCCGGGAGCGCGGCAGGTCAGCGTGGTGGGCGACTTTAATTTGTGGGATGACCGTAGTTTGATGATGCGGAAACATCCAGCCCAGGGGGTATGGGAGATTTTCGTACCGGGAGTAGGGCCAGGCAATATTTATAAATATCATATCAAATCGCTGGTGGCTGGCTATCAAGTGGAAAAAGCCGACCCTTATGGCTTCTTTAGCGAGATGCGTCCACGCACCGCTTCGATTGTGGTTGACCTGGACACTTATCAGTGGCAAGACGACCAATGGGTGAACGAAGAACGCGCCCGCAAAAATAACGTCCAGACTGCCCCGATTTCGATTTACGAAGTGCATTTGGGTTCGTGGCGCAGGAAGTGGGGCGCAACGGGCCACGACGAAAGCTATATGAGCTATCGGCAGATGGCAGACGAGTTGGTGGAGTACATTAAACAACTTGGCTACACCCATGTCGAACTAATGCCAGTTTCGGAACACCCCTTTGATGGTTCGTGGGGATACCAGACGACGGGTTATTACGCCGTGACCAGCCGCTTCGGGCCACCCGAAGATTTTATGTATCTGGTGGATTTGTGTCATCAAAACCATATCGGGGTGCTGGTGGATTGGGTTCCGGCCCACTTTCCCAAAGACTTGTACGGTCTGGGCTTCTTTGACGGTACGCATTTGTACGAACACGCCGACCCGCGCCAGGGCGAACACCTGGATTGGGGGACGTATATCTTCAATTTTGGTCGCAACGAAGTTCGTAATTTTCTGCTTTCCAATGCACTGTTCTGGCTGGACAAATATCATATTGATGGTTTGAGGGTAGATGCAGTGGCTTCCTTGCTATATCTGGACTATTCCAGGCCCGAAGGGGCTTGGGTTCCCAATAAGTATGGTGGGCGCGAAAACCTGGAAGCGATAGGTTTCCTCAAGCAGTTTAACGAGCAAGTTCATGCTGATTTTCCACATACTATCACGGCGGCGGAAGATTCGACGGCCTGGCCGATGGTGACGAAGCCAACTTATATGGGTGGTCTCGGCTTCGACCTCAAGTGGAATATGGGCTGGATGCACGATATGCTGGCTTATATGGAGCAAGAGCCGATTTATCGCCGTTATCACCATAATGAACTGACTTTCTCGATGATTTACGCCTTCAACGAGAACTTTATCCTGCCGATTTCGCACGATGAAGTGGTGCATCTCAAACATTCGATGTTGGGCAAGATGCCGGGCGATGTATGGCAGCAGTTCGCCAACCTACGGGCCTTTTACAGCTATATGTACACCCACCCTGGCAAGAAGCTGCTGTTTATGGGTAGCGAGTTCGGCCAATGGGAGGAATGGGACGAGCGCGGGGCATTGAATTGGGATTTGTTAGCTAACCCGTCGCACCAGGGTATGCAGAAGCTTTCCGCCGATTTGAACCATTTGTATGTAAACGAAGCCGCTCTTCACGAAGTTGATGACAGTTGGGACGGTTTTGACTGGCTGGAAGTGCGCGACAACGAAAATAGCGTGGTGGCCTTTCTGCGGCGGGCCAAAGACCGCGACGATGCCTTGATAGTATGTTGTAACTTTACGCCCATACCGCGTTATAACTATCACATTGGGGTGCCAAAACCTGGTTATTATCCCGAAATTTTCAACAGCGACTCAAACGATTACTGGGGTAGCGGAGTGGGCAATATGGGCGGCGTTCAGGCGGACGAAAATCAAGCGTGGGGCAACCAACCTCACTCCATGAGCTTGACTATCCCGCCACTGGGCGCGGTAATCCTGCGCGTGCCAAAAGCCTAGTTCACCACGGAGACACGGAGAACATGGAGAGGGTAAAAGGTGGGTTTGTATGGTTGCTGCAATCGAATTAGCGCGTGAGTTTGAACAAGCCGATGGGCTGACCGTCGAACAATTTGCGAAGCTGCCCAACCTTGACGGCAAGCGTTACGAACTGGTGGAGGGGGAACTGGTCGAGATGGGGCAAACCGGAGACGAACACGGGCGCGTAATGGACAAGCTCAATCGGCGGCTGGGCGATTATGTTGAGGCCAATAATCTAGGCCGTACTTATCCGCCGACAGGTTTTGTTCTGGCTCCCCGCACCGTGCGTGCGCCAGATGTAGGTTTCCTGGTACGTGAGCGAGTGCCGCTTGAGCCTTTGCGTGGTAGTGTACCTGTTGCACCCGATTTAGCTGTCGAAATAGTTTCGCCTACGGATATTTGGTATGAGGTGCGTGACAAAGTGACGGCGTATCAACGGGCCGGAACTGCGTTGGTGTGGGTCATTTTTCCGCCCGACAAGCTGGTTTTTGTTTATCGTTTGAATGAGCCTTTAGTCAAAATACTTGACATAAATGGTGAATTGGATGGGGAAAGCCTAATACCGGGTTTCAAACTCAAAGTAGGGGTGCTTTTTGAATGAGTAACAAGTAGGAGCAGGTGTTATGACGGTAGAACTGATTGAAAGGCTGGATTTAGAAACGCAGGAGTCAGATGAGGAAGAAATGGCAACTATCGAACACGGCGCAATCGGGGTAGCCCTTTCCGGTTTCCTGTTTGCCCACGTGCGCCAAACCCGTTCAGGCCGGGTGTTTGATGCTCAAACCACTTTCAAATTCTTTGGCAAGAACCCTAACCGTCAACCTGCTGTAGCCTATGTTTCCACCTCCCGTTTGCCAAAAGATTGGCGCAAAGAAGCCGATTTCGCGCCCGATATGGTGGCCGAAGTTACCTCTAAGAATGATAAAGACTTTGATGTAGAAGCTAAGGTATTACAATATCAGCGTTCAGGCGTGCGGCTGATCTGGATTTTACATTCCTACAGCCAAACGGTTGAGGTTTTCAAGTTGAGTACCGGACTGCGTTCGCAACGGCTGGCGGGTGATGACGAACTAAACGGCGACGACGTAATACCGGGCTTTAAGCTTAAAATAAGCGAACTCTACGAAGGCGTACCTGTTGCCCAGGAGGAAGCTACCAATTTGCCAGGCGAACATTTACAGTAACGAAATTACTTTCTAAACTGTAGAAAGGGTTGGCGTGAACGCCACAACCAAAGAAAATACTCAAACTACCAAAATTGACCACGACAGGTTGTTCAAGGACGAAGAAAAGGTGTTCCAGGCTGAACTCGACACGCTAGTAACGCCCCAAAAGAAGCAGGAAATAATGGACTTTGTAACCACCCGTGACTTGCGAGTGATGGCCGAAGGTGAACTCAAAGGTCAGCGCAAAGGCGAAACTGATTTGTTACTGCACTTGCTGAATATTAAGCTTAGTAGTCCGTTGCTGCCTGAGTTGGTTGAGCGAATTCGAGTTTTGTCAGAAGGTGACTTGAGGAGATTGGGTGAGGCTTTGTTCAATTTTAACACTGTAGCTGATCTGACCAACTGGTTAGACCAGCATTAAAGCCGATTAAAAGAGAGAAATATGAGACAGACCCTGATTGAAAAAATTGCCGAACGCTATACAGTTGATTTGAAGCCAGAGCAACACGTGTATGCCCAGGACTTTGTGTCGGTGCGGCCCAAACACGTGATGACCCACGACAACACGGGGGCGGTGATACCGAAATTTCGCAGTATCGGCGCAACCAAAATATTCGACGCGACCCAGCCCGTCTTTGCGCTTGACCACGATGTGCAGAATACCAGTCCGCAAAATCTGGCGAAATATGCGGAAATTGAAGAATTTGCTAGAGCTAACGGCATTTCTTTTTTTCCGGCTGGCAGCGGCATCGCCCATCAGATTATGATTGAGGAATGTTTTGCCACCCCTGGTACGCTGATAGTAGCCAGCGACTCCCACTCGAATATTTATGGGGCGGTGGCGGCTTTAGGTACGCCCGTTGTACGCACGGATGCAGCAGCTATTTGGGCGACGGGTGAAACTTGGTGGCAAGTACCTCCCGTAATCAAGGTGACGCTGATGGGTGAATTAGGCGAGGGCGTGACGGGCAAAGATGTAATTCTGGCCTTGATTGGCACGTATAGTCACGACGAGGTTTTGAACAGCGTATTGGAATTTAGCGGGCCGGGTGTGGCGCACCTGACTATGGACGCGCGGCTGACTATCTCAAATATGACGACGGAGTGGGGGGCGTTGGCGGGAGTCTTTCCTTATGATGCGGTTTTGCGCGACTTCTTGCTGGAACGGGCAGCTTATTTTCAAGCGCGGGGCGATACCCAACCGCGTATGACCAACCAGATAATTGCAGCACTGGACAAAGCCGACCTGCAACCTGACCCTGGTGCTTATTACGCCAAAGAAATTATTTATGATTTAGCAAGTGTAACGGTGGGGGTAGCCGGGCCAAACGAAGTCAATATCGTGTCACCTTTGCAACAGGTAGAGCAGGTGCAAATCAAAATTGATAAAGCGTACCTGGTAAGTTGTGTCAACAGCCGCTTAGAAGATATTAGAGCGGCGGCCCAAGTTTTGGAAAATAAGCAAGTCGCGCCGGGCGTGAAATTTTATCTGGCGGCGGCTTCGGCAGCAGTCGAGCGCGAAGCCCGCCGTTTGGGTTATTGGAACACGTTGACCAATGCGGGCGCAATTACGTTACCCGCGGGTTGTGGGCCGTGTATTGGTTTAGGTCAGGGTGTATTGGAAGCGGGCGAAGTTGCAATTTCGGCCACCAACCGCAACTTTAAGGGCCGGATGGGTTCGGGTGAGGCGACGGTTTATTTAGGAAGCCCGGCGACGGTAGCGGCAAGCGCAGCGGCGGGTTTTATTACCGGAACTAAAAATGGGCAAGCTAAGGTTTCGCGGGCCTTTTTGAACCAGATAAATACCAATACCACTGATACGGCGATGGAACGAGGCGGGGTAAAAATCTTAGACGGCTTCCCGCGTGTTTTGCAGGGCGAACTGTTGTTCGCGTCCAAAGATAATATGAACACCGATGCAATTTACGGCAAGGAATTCACTTATCAAGACAAGTTGACCCCGGAATATATGGCGAGTGTGGCGATGTTAAATTATGACCCGAAATTTCAGGAAATTGCCCAACGCGGCGATATCTTGGTGGGTGGCTGGAACTTCGGCACGGGGAGTTCACGCGAACAGGCGGCCACCTGTCTCAAATATCGGGGTATTCAATTAGTAGTGGCTGGTTCATACTCGCAAACCTACAAGCGCAACGCTTTTAATAACGGCTATATTGTGATAGAATGTCCAATATTGGTAGAACTGCTCAAAAATCAATATGCCCAACCAACTGAAGCCACCATCCGCACAGGCCAGAGGGCTATCTTCGACTTTGAGCGTTCCCACATAACTGCTTTCGGCCAGACTTTTGCTTTTTCGCCCCTGGGTGAGGTGGCACAAGCCCTGGTGATAGCGGGCGGTTTTGAGCAGTTATTACAAAAGCGCATCCAGGTCAGCAGTTAAATTAAGGTATGCATAGAAATTAAAAAATGGGCGGTCACAAGAAATTGATGCAAGGCATCAGTTATAAGTTAAGCTATGTGATAATTGTCCTGATTGTAGCTGGTATTTTGGTGCAGTTGGGCGACGTACAAACAGTGCAAGCCGCGACTGATACACCTGCCAGCGTGCGGCTTGATGTTCCCTTATATGGCGAACAATATAACCTCAGTTGTGAGTACGCTACGGCCCACATGATTACGGCTTATTGGGGCATGGAGTTGAGCGAAGGCCGCTTTATCGCCAATATTGACCCAAATCCCAATCCCCACAAAGGTTTCCGAGGCGCACTCAACGGGCCTTTCGGTGGTATTAACGATTACGGAATTTATGCCGAACCGATTGCGGCCTACCTGCAAATCAAAGGTTTTAAGACCAAACTTCTAGTCGGTGGTGAAGCCGCTTTGCGACACGAACTAGCTTTGGGCCGTCCTCAATTGGTGTGGTTGACCTATGCTTTACATAACTCTTATCCACAGAAAGTTGAAATTGAGGGCGTGCCAGTGACGCTTGTACCCTGGGAACACGCTGGTGTGGTGACTGGTTACGATGCGGGTGGGGTCTATATCAACGGCCCAGCGGAACCAAGTCGGGTGTTTGTGGATTGGGCCACTTTCCGGCGAGTGTGGGGCTATTTTGGCGATATGACTTTGAGTATGTGGCCCGCCAGCCAGCCAGCCCGTGCCGACGAGACGTTGGGAGCATCACCCCTTTTCTACCGTGTTTTCATCAATCACGGTGGTTTGGAAACGTTTGGCCTGCCTGTGACGGGTGAATTGCAGGAGAATGGCAAGACTGTCCAGTATTTTGAACAAGCCCGTCTGGAATATGACCCCAAAACTCAAGACGTAACTTTTGGTCTGCTGGGCCGAGAAGCAAGTCAAAACCGTATCAGCGAAGACCCTTTCTTACCCCGTCCGCCGCTAAATATTAGTGATTCCCAATATTTTAAGGCGACCAGCCACAACCTGACCTATGCTTTTCTAAGCTACTGGCAAAACCACGAAGGTTTGCAGGTTTTTGGTCTGCCCATCAGCGAGGAATTTGTGGAAAATGGTAAGACCGTCCAATATTTCGAGCGGGTACGACTGGAGTACAATCCGGCTGATAAATCGGTCAGCATTGGCACATTAGGCCGTGAAATGTTGGTTTCACCTCTGGCCCGTACCCTCAAGGTAGCTTTCCAGGCGTTGGGCAGCTATTTCAAATCCGCTTCAAAATAGAAATAAAAACACCGAGAATTGGAATTACTTCCGTGTCCTCGGTGTTTCTATCGTGCAGTCGGAGTTGGATTACAACTCTTTGCTGCTATAACCCAGCAACCGCCGCGCCACAATCAAACGGTTGATCTGGCCCGTGCCTTCGTACAAATCGTTGATTTTGCCGTCGCGCATCCACTTTTCGACCAGTAGCTGACAGCTATAGCCTTCGTGACCCAAAATCTGAACAGCTTTCTGTGTCACCCAGGTTACGGCCTCGCCCGCCTTGACCTTGCTGATGCTGGCTTCCATCGAGTTCGAGATACCCGAATCCATCTGCCAGGCCGCTCGTAGCGTCAAAAGCCAGGCCGCGCGTAACTGGCCTTCCATCCGCATCACGTCCTTTTCGACAGCCTTTAGCTCGTGATAAGGTGCGCCATAGCGGATAGTCTGCCCGTTCTTGCTTAAATATTCTTTGGTGTAATCCAGCGCGGCCCGACCCACTCCGATTGCGCTGGCGGCCACCAAAGGCCGGGTGGCATCAAAAGTTTTCATTGCCCCAGCGAAACCCTTGCTGTTGGCCGCTCCCGGCGTGGCAACTTCGGGGCTACCCAAAATGTTATCAACAGGAATGTGGCAATCCGTAAAGTTAATGGCGGCGGTATCGCTGGCCCGAATACCGTGTTTCTTTTCCAGCCGTGCTACCTTCATGCCTGGTGTACCCGCCTCCACTACAAAGGCTTTCATACCAGCCCGACCCGTTCCCGGTGCCACCGTCGCCCACACCACCAGAATGCCCGGCGACTCCTGCGCGGCCATCAGTCCATTGGTCACAAAGATTTTCTCGCCGTTCAAAATCCACTCTTTGCCATTTTCGCTCAGTTTGGCCGTTGTCCTGATGTTGGCAGTATCGCTACCCGCCTGGGGTTCGGTCATCGCCATCGCGCCCCACTTTGGCTCGCCGCTTTTGAAGCGGGTCAAAAAGCGTTCGCGTTGTTCGGGTGTGCCTGCCGCCTCAATTGCTGCCGCGCCCAAAGCTCCGCCCGCTGTCGAAAGATAAAGACCGCAATCGCCGTAAGAAAGCATTTCAACGGTGTGCATCAAAGCTACGTTACGCATAGATGCGCCGCTTTTTTCGTCGCGGCCCTCGGAATTCATCAAATCGCCACCGCCCGCTCGTCCCCGATAGCCGGCGTTGCTGCCCGCTTCCCACATCATCTTGATGTAATCGTAAGGGCGGTCATGTTCGTGTTCGTCAAAGTGGCGGGCGACGGGCCGCATCACGTGGAGAGCCACCTTCTCCAAATTCTTTAGTTGTCGGTCTAATTGTTCCGGTGTCTCAAAGTCTATCACTGTTTTACTCCTCTAGTTGTCAGTGGTCAGTTACCAGTTTGCTAACCTCCCAAGATATACTAAAAGCCAGTCTTTACAGCTTTTGCCAGCAGCCAGCTTTGGTTTTTACTGTCTGCTGCTTACTGATGACTGACAACTTCTTAAAGCATTGCCGCTCCGGTCAAAGTGGCAAACCCGCGTGCGTTGCGTAACAGCGACTCAACAGGTTGCTCCCGAATATATCCATGTCCGCCATAAATTTGTAAGGCCCGGTCTGCTACCAACATAGCTGTGTCGTCGGCGTATTGTGCGCCCAACACACATTCGCGGGTGGCTTCGTGTCCGTTGTCTAAATTCCAGGCCGCTTCCCATACCATCAAACGAGCGGCATCCAGTTCCATTCGCATTTCGGCCAGCATAAAGGCGATACTTTGAAATTGAGCGATATATTTGCCAAAAGCCTGGCGTTCCTTCGCGTAACTGATGGCATTTTCTAAGGCCGCCCGCGCCAGACCTACTCCCATCGCGCCCACCGTAACCCGCGAGATATTGAGCAATTTGTTCAAATCCAAGCCGTTTTCTTCCCCCAAGCGGGCATCTGCTGATACGCGGCAATCGCTCAGAGTCAGTTCATAGGTTGGTAAGGCCCGCAGACCCATCAACTGCTCCCGCGCCCCCACCTGCAAACCCGACGTACCCTGCTCCACCACGAAAGCCTGGGTTTGGCCGTCCAGGTTCGCATAAACCAAAATAGCCAGGGCATCGGCAGCCAGAGGCACGCGCACTTTCGCCCCGTTCAAAATGTAGCCATCACCATTGCTGGTGGCTGTCGTCTTCAAATTGGCCGGGTCAAAATCCCAGCCCGTTTCGCTCAAAGCTGCCGTGAGTTTAGGGAATTCATCCTCGGTCAGATGCGAGAGCCAGCGTTCTTTTTGGTCTGCGCTGCCGAATTGCAACACGGGCAGACCAAACAAGCCCGGTGTCAATACCTGCAAAGCCAGGGACACATCGCCGTAAGCCAGTTCTTCGGCGTAGAGGGCCGCGCTGACTGCCGAGTGGGGTTCGCCCAACCCGCCAAACTCTTCGGGTATCCAGCTGCTCATCACGCCCAAACGCCAGCCTTCGTTAATCACGGCTTGCGGATAGCCACGTTCTTCGTCCGCATCGTGGCGGAGGCGTTGCACTTTCTCACGCACATAGCGTTGAACCGTGTCAATCACACTCTGCTGGTCTTCTGTCGGTGCAAAGGAAATCATAGGAAGCACTCCATCTTTACCACTCTGTAATTTTTTGAAATTCGTATTAAAAGAACTTTTAACAAGATTGCGTTGAATCTAGCTAACTTAGTATAGCACAAGTTGCCTACCAAAAGCCAGAAAAATCTGACCGTTCAGAATGTTTTTTGGGCCAATTTTCAAAACTCATCCAAAAATGGCTGCTTTGCCTCTTGACAGTTAGTTATATATGTATTATTATATTTACAGTGTTAATCAAAACATAGATATATAACTAAGACTTACGTATCTAGTGAGGACGAGTGATGATAACTCAAAACCGACGCGAACGGTTGCGCGAAGCAACTATCACCGAAATCAAAACTGTGGCCCTATATCAAATGGCGGAGCAAGGCGCGACGGCCCTTTCGTTACGAGCCATCGCCGGACAGATGGGAATGTCCGCGCCGGCTTTGTACAACTATTACGCCAACCGAGACGAACTGATAACAGCTTTGATTGTAGATGCCTACACTTCTTTAGGCGACGCGACCCACGCCGCCCGCGAAGCCAAAGCACAGGTAAGCTACGGAGCGCAGTTCGTGGCAGTTTGTCTGGCATTCCGTAACTGGGCTTTGGCGCACCGCGAACAGTATATGTTGATATTTGGCAGCCCTATCCCCGGTTATCACGCCCCCGCCGAAATCACCACGCCTGCCTCTGCTCGCTCCACCATGCCTTTTGTGCAAACATTGGAAGCAGCCCGGCAAGCAGGGCAAATTACTATACCAGGCGAATACGCTGGCCTGACTGCTTCACCCGCCCATCAGCAGATTGAGGCAGTTTTTCAAAGGCAAGGTTTTAACCTGTCGGCGGCGATGTTACAAACAGCGATGGCTGGCTGGGGTCAAATAATCGGGTTGGTTTCGCTCGAACTTTACGGTCATTTCGACTACCTTAACGCCGATATGGGTGAGGTTTATCAGGCTGAAATTACCGCTTATGTTAAAAGGTTAGGTTTAACAATCTAATCAAAGCTTCTTACCGATGGGTTAGCTTTGTAGCCAACCCCTAGTTTGCCATACCCTTTTTCAAGGGAGATTAGCCGAAAGGAAAAACAAGATGAACGCGACGAATGAACTGCACGTAATCTTTGGAAGTGGTGCGCTGGGCCTCGCCGTAATGCGCGAACTGGTGCGTCAAGGTAAACAAGTACGGCTGGTCAACCGCAGTGGCAAAGCCGAGGCGAGTGAGGGCGTGGAAGTGGTCAAGGGCGACGTGAGCGACCCGACCAGCGCACGTCAGGTTTGCAAGGGAGCCAGCGTGGTTTATAACTGTGCCAGCCCCGCCTACATCTACAAGGAGTGGGCCACCAAATGGCCGCCTATCATCAACGGCACTATTGAGGGCGCATCGGCGGCGGGTGCAAAACTTATCTTTGGCGATAACGTCTATATGTACGGCGACACCAATGGCAAGCCGATTACCGAAGACCTGCCTCACACCGCCCATACCCGCAAAGGCCAGCTTCGGGCCACCTTCCACGATACCTATATGCGAGCGCATCGGGAAGGCAAGGTGCAGGTAGCTATCGGGCGGGCTTCGGATTTCTACGGCCCCGCCGCGCTGAATTCGGTCTTGGGTGATAGGGCGATCTATCCGGCTTTGGCCGGCAAAAAAGCTACTGCCTTCGGCAACATTGATTTGCCCCATACTTACACCTATATTGACGATTTTGGCAAAGGTTTGGTGACATTGGGAAGCCGCGATGAGGCGATGGGCCAGGTCTGGCACGTGCCGAACGCTCCCGCCATCAGTACCCGCGCTTTGTTCGACTTGATGTTTGCGGAGTTGGGTCAAAAACCAGCTATCAGCATAATGGGCAAAACTATGTTGCGCGTCGGTGGCTTGTTTATTCCTCCCGCGGGCGAACTGGTGGAAATGCTGTACGAGTACGAGAAGCCTTTTGTAGTGGACAGCAGCAAGTTCGAGCAAGCCTTTGGTATTGGAGCTACCCCTTACACCGAAGGAGTAAAACATACCGTCGAGTGGTTCAAAAGCCATCCCCAGGTCAAAAAATAGTTCTAGCAGCACTTTTTGGCAGGGTATCATCTCAAAGAGGCGGGGTGTAGGGGCGAGATTATCCCGCCTCTGTATTTACTCCGCCTCAAGCAAAATGGGCGCGACAAACGCAGGGGGTGCCGTGCCTAAAGCTCGCTCCTACCTTTTGAGATGATACGCAAGAAATATAAGCATTGCCTAACCAGGCATCCTTTGTTATAATGTCTAGTATATTAAACCTGACGCGGTTTGGCGCAAACCAATCTGACCTTTTTGGAAGCTTTATAGAAAGTAGCCACCGATGAACGAAGCGTTTTACACCGAAACCCAATCTGAAGCCGAACGCCTGATGCTGGAACTCGAACGGCGGGCCAGCGTTTTACAGAGTGACCAAAATCCAGAACCGCAAGTTTCGCTGCTGACCTTCAACTTAGGCGAGGAATGGTTCGCCGTGCGCCTCGAATATGTCAAGTTCGTAACCAAAATCAGCGAAGTTACCCCTGTCCCCGGTACCAGCCGCCACGTTTTGGGGGTTATCAACTACAAAAGTGCCATCTATCCGGTGCTGGATGTTCATGAAATGTTGAGTTTACTGCCCCAAATGCCCAGCCGCGCCACCCGCCTGGTTATAGTGCATTATGGCAAATATAGTTTCGCGGTATTGGTGGACACTATTACCGAAGTCAAAGAAGTCAAAACGCGAGACCTGGAAAATCAGGTGCGTCTGAGCAAGGATTTCTCCGAATATATTGCTAATGAACTGCGTATAGATAACCGTTTGTTGGGTTTGCTAAATTTAGACCAAATCTTGAACGAAATTGTGGGCAATAGTTACGAACCCGTAGCTCCAGCTGTTGAGGTATAACGATGGCTGATTTATTGAGCAGCCTGAACAAAAAGCCAACCAACTTTGAGACTGTGCTTGCCAACCAAAATACTGCGCGTAAAGCTACATCTGACCAGGTGGAACTGATTGTGGCTTCTGCTGGACATCAGCTTTTTGGTATCTTGATGGCTCAGGTCAGCAATATTGTACGGCCCGGCCCCACAGGTTTGCAGGTGTTATCCACTCCCGTACTGCCTACTCGCTTGTTTAGTGAGGTGGCTTATCAAGATGGACGCTTGCGGGTGTTGGAGCTTAGTCGGCAGTTATTTTTGCCGTTGGTCGAACCGATTGAACGCTGCAAAGTTTTACTGACGGGGCCGCCCCAAGCTGCTGGTCGTAACGAGATGCAGTTCGGAGTGGCTGTTGACGATATTGTGACTTTGCGCCAGTTTAATCTAAATGATTTGCGGTTGTTACCGCGTTGGCTATGCGGGCAACATTTGGGCAAGCTGATTTGGGGGGCTGTATTGGTCGCGCCGGAAACGTTGGCTCTGGATAATGTGACCTCAGCCTTGCCCACGCCTTTTCAGTTTGAGCTTGAAACTGTCGCACCCCCGCCAGTCAGTAGCCAGCCTATACGCCGTCTTGAAACCGTACCTGCCCTGCTTGCCAAAAACAGTTTGAATCTGGCCGAACGTTTGGCGCAACGCGAACGGCGGGTTGAGCAGGTGGGTTCAGACAGCCATCGCCCTCTGCTACTACTGGATTTACAGGCTTTGTACCCGGCAGCCTTTCCTTGAACAGCCTAAAAGACGGGAAGCAAGATTTTACCGCAGAGGACGCGGAGAACGCAGAGAAAACCATAGAGTTTAATGTCAGAGATAAAGTTCCAGGGTTCGCCATAATTACTTCTTTGCCTGGCGCAACTTGCATTTCCTCTGCTCTCTCTGCGTTCTCTGCGGTGAATAATGGTATTATGGCAAGAAGTAAAGCAGAGTGGGCCTTGCGTTTCAAACACGACGCGGCTCAATATGTGGCGGGCTTACAACGAGAGGTACAACTGGCGGCAGCGTTCGCTTCGGCTACCACACCCGTGGCTTTGAGCCAGAGCGAACTCGATAATTTGCGCGAATTATACCGACTGGCGCATACTATCAAAGGCTCGGCGGCAATGGTTGACCAGCCGGAGGTGGCACGCCTGGGCCAGCAGTTAGAGCAACTTTTTGGCGAAAGCTATCGGGCTGAGACGCGCCTTTCCGCCTCTCAATGCGACACGGCCCAGGTGTTAATCGCTCAGATTCAAACAGGGTTGGAATTGATCAGGTAAGATTTATGTTGGACTCGGAAGAAACTCGTATCCGTTTAATAGGTCGGTTCAAAGTTGAAACCGCCAAATATCTGGACAGGCTTAAAATCAACTTGCCCCGGCTGGTACTCGCGCCCGAAGATGAGGAGGCCACCAGGCAAGTCTTTTTGCTGGCCCACACCATCAAAGGCAATGTGGCGATGATGTTGTTGTTGGATAAGGAGTTTGCGCGGCTCAACCCTTATGCTCAGAAGCTGGAAACTGCGGCCCTGGCTTTACGTAGCCATGCCCAACGTCCCACCCCAGCTTTGCTCAACGAGTTTTACGAAAACATTAGCCTGCTTGAGTTCAACTTTGATAAGGTCGCCTAGCAAAAAATAGTGCGGGACAATTATGGATACTATTCAGAAACGTTTTGTGACCCAATTCAAAGAACAATCCGATACCTTATTGCTACAGCTACAGCAGGGTCTGGTTCGGCTTGACCGCGCTCCTGGCAATGTTGAGCTTCTAGCGGAAATTTTCCGCTATGCCCACACCCTCAAAGGCAACGCTAATATGATGGGCTTTCGGGCTATTGGCAACATTATGCACGAAGTCGAAAGCATTCTGGATGCGTCGCGCAAAAACGAGATTCAGTACGATGCCTATACAAGCGGGGCAATTTCAGAAGTGCTTTTTGAAGCGATTGACACCGTTCAGGCATTGGTGGGAGGCGTAGGTCGGGGTGAAGAAGCCGATATTGAGTCGGCTGAACTAATCCAGCGTTTGCAGAAAATCAGTGGTCAGTCTGCGCCTACCAACGGTGAAACCACTTTTCATGTTGAACCGCCCCCGCCTCTGATTGATGCCCGGCCGTCCCCGATTTTAGACGTTTTTCAGCAAAAACAGGTAGCTAAATTTAAGGAAATCGCCGACAGCCAGCTGCTTCAGTTGATGCAAAGCCTGACGCGGCTTGAACGGGATGCCAGCAACGCCGAATTGCTCAAGGAAATTTTCCGCCTGGCCCACACCCTCAAAGGCGATGCGAACATTATGGGTTTCCGGGAGATTGGTCGTGTCGCACACGAAATGGAAAATATCCTGATGGCGATGAGGGATGGCGAATTAGACTACACCGCCGATACGACGGGAGCAATTGCCGAGGTGCTGTTCGAGGCGGTAGATACTATTCAGACGATGGTGCTGAACATTGGTGCGGACGAGGGCCAGGCGGTCAAAACTGGGCCACTTCTGTTGCGGCTCAAAAACGTGGTCAATGCTAATCATAGCGATGATGTCAGCGAACCCAGCGTTACCATAGTCACGCCCCCCTCAAACGCGAACGGCAACGGGTTGGGGCTACCCACTGCCAGCAATCGTAATCAGCCTGCTCCGGTCTCCAATTTGTTTGACGACGTGATAAAAGTTTCGGTGGAAAAGCTAGATAGCTTGATGAACATTTCCAGCGAATTGATGCTGGACAAGATGCAAACCGAAAGCACGCTGCGAAATTTACGCACGCTCCAGGATTTGTTGCGCCAACGCCAACGTATCGGCCAGCCCGTGCGGACTTTGCTGACAACTACAGACCGAGACCCCTCTGAGGTTATCACTATTGCCGACTTGCGCCACAATTTGCAGCAGATTCAGCAATTCGATTTACAAATCGAAGCTTTGATTAAGGCCACCTTCAAGGAATACGAGGAGCATAGTTCCCATTTGACCGCCACCATAGACGAGCTTGAAAGCAGCGTTTTGGAAATGCGAATGTTGCCGTTACAAACCCTGTTTGAAGATTTGCCACGTAAGGTACGCGAGTTGGTGCGCCAGGCCAGCGACCCCAGAGCCAGGCTGGTAATCAAAGCCAATATTGAGATGAGCGGCGGTGAAATCGAACTAGACAAAAAAGTGTTGGAAGAAATCGTGGCCCCGCTTGACCATATTATCCGCAACAGTTTCGCGCACGGCTTTCAGCCCGAACCGGGTCAGCAACGCCAGGCTAATGGCAAGCCCGAAACTGCCACTATTCGGATCAATGCCACCAGCGAAAGCGGCTTTGTGATTATCAAAGTCAGCGACGATGGCATTGGGATTGACCCCGACCTGATTCGGCAGCAGGCGGTGGAAAAAGGCATTTTGACCCAGGCTAAAGCCAACTCCATGCCTGACGACGATATTTTGAATATTATTTTCGAGTCGCGCTTTAGCACGCGCCGTATTATTGACGAACTGGCCGGGCGGGGCGTGGGTATGGACGTGGTGAAAAATAACGTCGAGCGGCTCAACGGTCACGTAGCGGTCAGCAGCCAGCGTGGGCAAGGGACAACTATTACCCTGCGGGTGCCTCTAACTTTCGCCATCAGCCGGGCCTTGATGGTGCGGTTGGACAACCAAATATACGCTATTCCCGCCCCGGCTATTCAAACTATGCGCTATCTGATGGCAGACGATATTTTGAGCCGTGAAGGACGCGATATTATTCTGCACGACAACACCGTAGTACCGCTAGTGCGACTTTTGGACATTTTGGGTCGCAACAAAAACGCCGCTCACCCGCTTTTTCGTTATCTGCAAACCGAAAGTGGCAAACTGTCTTTGGCTACCCTCGCCCCGCGTGGCATTACGGCCATAATGAGCGAACAAACTAATGGTGGCAGTAATAATAAGGGCAACGGTATCGCTGCTTTTACTGGATTGGTACTGGCCGACCCGCAAGCCCAGGCCCAGATTCAAAAGATGAAAGTCGCCAACGAAGCCCGCGCCTTGCGTCAGCTAACCTACGAACGTATTCCGGCGGTGGTGGTTGGCACGGGAGACCGTCGCATCTGCTTTATGGTAGATGAACTGGTGGATGAAACCGAAATCGTATTAAAAAGTCTCAATCCGGTGCTGGCGACGGCGGAATATGTTTCGGGCGCGACTATTATGGGTGATGGCAGCGTAGTCTTGATTTTAGATGTGCCGGGCCTGATCAACGCAGCCAAAAACGGCAGCAAAACTCTGCCGCGCCGCAGTGGGCGCGATAACGCCCCGCGCAAACGCATTTTGGTGGTGGATGATAGTATCACCACGCGCGAACTGGAGAAAAGCATCTTGGAGGCTCAGGGTTACGAAATTGACCTCGCCGACGACGGTACGTTTGCGCTTGAACGTTTACGGGCCAACAACCGCTATGATTTGGTGATAAGCGATGTGGAGATGCCGCGTATGGACGGTTTTGAACTGACTAAGATTATCAAGGCCGACCCTGTTTTACGTAGTCTGCCCGTTATTATCGTGTCCAGCCTTAACAGCGAGGTCAACAAACGTCGGGGTATCGAGGCCGGAGCGCAGGCTTATATCACTAAAGGTGATTTTAACCAAAATAACTTGCTAGATACCATTGAATATCTGACCAGCTAAGTGTATGATTAGATAGTTACAAATCAAAGTAGTAGGGACGGATAGGAAACCGAGGAGTCAAAAATGTCGAGACGCAAAATCCTGGTAGTAGATGACAGCGCATTGGTTGCCGAGGCAGTCAAAGCCAAGCTAGAAGCCAACAATTATGAGGTGCAACTGGCTTATAGTGGCGAAGAAGCCCTGGACAAAGTGGCAAACGACGTGCCAGACTTGATGATTTTAGATGTCTATATGCCTGGGATTGATGGATTCGAGGTTTGTCGGCGGCTGCGTGAGAAAAACGAAACTCAAGCCTTGCCAATCGTGATGTTGAGTTCGCGTGGTAATATCAAGGAAAAGTTGCAGGGCTTTCGGGTGGGCGCGGACGATTATCTAGTAAAGGAATTTGACCTCCTAGATTTGCCTTACCGGGTCAAACTGGTTTTCCGGTTGCGCGGTATGGACGAGGACGAAGGCCGTAGCAATGTAATGGTTCAAAAACCCGATATTAATTAATCTATCAAACAATGGCAATACTCAAAATTTTAATTGTTGAAGATAGCGAGCTTGTCAGCGACATTTTAGCCGAAGCTTTGGAGAGTGACAAGCAAGTAACGGTGGTGGGAGTAGCCCGCAATGGCGTTGAAGCCCTTGAGATGGTTCCCAGGCTTAACCCTGACTTGATTACGATGGATGTGTGGATGCCCATTATGGATGGTTTTGCGACTGTCGAGCGAATTATGGCCGATTTTCCCACACCCATCCTGGTAATTACCAGTAGCAGCCTTAAAGCTGATGTGCAGCTTTCTTTGCGTATGCTGGCGGCGGGGGCATTGGACGTAATTGAAAAACCTTCCTTCAAGGACGAAAGCCAATGGGAACGCAAGAGGGCCGAATTGATTGCCAAAGTGCAGTTGCTGGCTGGCATCAAAGTAGTAACGCATTTGCGTGGCAAACAATCTCGCGCCAACTCTGCCCTCAATTCCAATCCTACGCCGGTACGTGCGGCCAGCACCTCGCTTGTGCCACCCCAATTGTATAACATTCGGGACGAAGATAAAGCTACCAAACCCTTAGCTACCCTGCCGCCGCGCCCGCCTTCTGCCAAAAAGCCCACCCAATCAGTTGCGCCCAACCGTACTGTACCCACTTTCCCACCTGTTCCGCGTTATCAAGTGATAGCGATTGCCAGCAGTACAGGCGGCCCTTCGGCGTTGCTAACAATTTTGCAAGCACTGCCTCCTAACTTGCCCGTGGCGGTTTTGGTGGTACAGCATATTTCGCAAGGTTTTACCCAGGGTTTGGTGGAATGGTTGCAACGTGAGCTACGGCTCAAGGTGCGTATCGCCGCCGACCACGATAGGCTGACACCCGGCCAAATCTTTGTCGCACCAGACCGTCGCAATCTCACAGTCAAAGGCGCACCGCCGCAGCTGGCCCTCAACGAAGATGGCGATGATTTCTTGCGGCCCAGTGCCGATGTAATGTTAAGTTCGGTAGCTCAGGCTTTTGGAGAACGCGCTATTGGAGTAGTTTTGACCGGGATGGGTAGCGATGGAGCGCAAGGTTTGAAAGAGATGGCTCTACGCGGGGCGCATACTATCGCCCAGGACGAGGCCACCTCGCTTATCTTCGGGATGCCCAAAGCCGCCATTGATAACCAGGCCGTCCGTCAGGTTTTGCCGCTCGGTCAAATTGCTGGTACGCTTGTCCAGTTATTGCAGTTGCCCGCCTGATGCCGTTTTGTATCTGTCACGCCCGCAGGGTTGTGAATGAAGGCTCTGGCGAAGCGCGGAATGAGGAATCTGCTGCTGAAAACCCACGAGCCGTAGCCTACCAAAACCTTAGCTGCATCCCAAGACTCTTCGTTCGTACCTGGCTCGGATTGACATATTTGAGTAGTATGGTTGAATAAGAAAATGAGCCGAACTAGCCGTGTTGCCGCCGATTTTACACCCGAATTGTACGCCCTTTTTGCCGAGTTAATCGCTAAGGAAAGTGGGCTTCTTTTTGATGTAACCAAAGAAGCGGCCATGCGTAACGCCCTTGAAGAACGGTTAGGGGCATTAAATTTACCGAATTGTCAGTCTTACTACCAATTCTTGACCAACGCACAAATCAACCCGACCCCAGCGGAGAAAAGCTCCAACGATGAACCAAACGCGGCTCGCGAAATGCAGCATTTGCTTGACAGTCTGGTGGTCAATGAAACGGCCTTTTTCCGCAACCGCGAACATTATCAAGCCATCCAGAGTGAAGTTCTGCCTCGCTTAATCAAGCGTAATCAGACTTTTCGGCAGTTACGTCTGTGGAGTGCTGGTTGCTCCACCGGGCAGGAGCCTTATTCGTTGGCGATAGCGGCGATTGAAGCTTTGGAGGCCCAACACCAAAAAATTGGTGGAGCGGGCGGCTGGAAAATCGAAATCGTAGCTACCGACATCAGCGAAAAAGTTTTGAAGATAGCCAGAGCCGGACGTTACCGCCGTGAGGATTTGCGTAACCTGAACCCAAAACAGCTTGCCCGCTTTTTCTCCGCGCCCCACAACCCTGACGCAGCCACGGTGCCACTTGACCCGTTCCAAATACCTGGTCAAAATAGAGCAGTGGCGCGTGTGAGGGAAAAAGCTTTTTACGAAGTTACTGCCCAGTTACGCCAGTTGGTGCATTTTAGTTATTTGAACCTGGCCCGCCCCGCCCTGCCCCGCGATAGGTTTCGCAACTTCGATCTGGTATTGTGCGAAAACGTGACGATTTATTTTGCTACCGAAGTTACCCGGCGCGTAATTGATAACCTTTTCGAGACACTTGGGCCAGGCGGCTGGTTGTTTATTGGCTATAGCGAAACTTTGTGGCAGGTTTCGGACCGTTTTAAGCTTATCAATAGCCATGATACCTTTTATTATCAAAAACCCTTTCCCAACGAACAAACTCCCCCACCTTATACTCGCAGCCGCTCTCTTACTGGCCCGTTGCCGCTTGTGCGAGTGCGTCAGACCCAAAATAACGAACCTCGCCCCCAGCAAACGGCTAATGTCTCAATGGCTAAACCTGCGGTTGACCGGGCTGGGGACGCGAAACTTGCTGGCTCAATTCGGCCCGACCCGGCAATGTACCAGTTGCGCGACAGACAAATGGAAAGAGCGGCTCAAACCCCAGTCTCACTACCGCTTCCAGTCGCTCCTAACTGGCAAGCAGTGTTGGCGCAGGGTTTGAAAATGATGCAAGAACACGATTTCGTAAGTGCCAAACTTTATTTGGAGCAGGCGAACACATTGCAGCCCGATAGTTTAGCGATTTTATGCGCGATGGCTCAACTATGGGCCAAGCTGGGTGACTATCCAGCAGCGGCGAAACTCAGTCTGGAAGCTATCAAGCTTGAACCGCTATGTGAAGACGCGCATCTGATGTTGGCGATGATTTACCATCGTGAAGGTCAGCTAGAGCAATCTATCGCCGAATTTGAGCGCACGATTTATATTAACTTCGACTCGGTGGTAGCACATATCCGGCTGGCCGACATCTACCGCAGCGCGGGCCAGACCGCCGGAGCTTTGCGCGAATACCGCAATGCGGTTAAAGCTTTGGAAAAGAAACGCCCCGACGAAATCATCGAAGATTTGCCAGCCGAACTGCTTAAACGCACCTGCGAACAAAATATTGTGCGTCTCAGCCGCCACGCAAGCCTTTAACCCAAACCCTTGAGCTTGTTTACAATTTTGCTTTCTGGTCTTAAAATACTATAGTCTTATATTTCTGGTGGCTTTGATATAATAAATATAGTAAAGGGGTAGTGTAACCTTATGCAACCGCAAAAAAATGACGAATACTTGAAGGCAGTCGAAATGCAAATCGCTCACGAAGAAGCCGAATTTCAGGCGGAACAAGGGCGTAAGGCGCGTTTGCGTTTTACGATAGCCCTGGTGCGTTGGATGGCTGTGTTGCTGTTGATTTGTGAAGTCATTTACGAGTTTTTTGCTTTCAGCAGGGGATTTACGGCAGGTACCAGTTTTGGACAAGTCGAAACCTGGTTGCTGCTCGGCTTTAGTCTTTTGTGCATTTTCGTCTTTGTGATGGTTGGCAGCCTGCAAGAGTAAAATAGCTGTAAAATAAAAACGACCAGGGCTGGATATATGCTCGTTTTGGTTCGCTAATCTTGAGGTCGGTAATTATCTAAAAAGTTGCCAGCTCGTAGGTTTAGCTTTACCCTTTTCTACTGGCCCGTACCATCGTTGCTAAGTACCAGTGATGAGGTATAAACGTACACGCCGTTGCCATAGTAATTTATGTCAACCTCGTTCAGGCTGTACTTTGGTTGATAAGTTTGCAATTGCTCGTAATAAGCATTGTTAGAATAGCGCGTCAACGTCGGTTGGGCAGGGCCAGCAGCGTGGGCTTGATTAAAACTGCCAAAACATATAGTGATGGCGACGATTGCCGCCAGTACCAAACCTTTAATGCCGTTGCCCATAACTTTTTTCATTGTCTTTAAATCCTTGTCCTTGTTTTTCAATTTCTTTTGCATTTGCCCTGACTGATTAATGTTTATCCCTCACCACTTGATAATAGCAGACCAGCGTTACAAACCCACAAATTTTTAGGTTTGGGCTATAACGGTACAAAATAGGTTGCTTCGTCGTTGTGATGAACCATTACGAAGGCCGTGTCTGCGTAAAGTCAAAACGCTGCCACTAAGCGTCTTTGCCGGAACTTTGAAGGTAATACTGCCCCCTTCCGGCGCGGGAATTGTCCACTCGCCGCCCTGAGCCAAAAGATTAGCTGGTACAAAGGCTGTCGTCCGCAACTGGTTATCCCGAAACTCGAAAGGTGGGGTCTCGCGCAACTGGACGGTGGCGGCGATGTTGGTCAAGGCTGGTGCGTCCAGCAAAGAGTGTTCTGGTTGTTCTCCGGCCACCTCCAGTCGCAACTGCATATCTGGTTGCAAGCCGGGTGGCAATGTTACCTGGATGCGTCGCTGCTGCACCATGAAACCATAGCCCCCACAACGTTCACAAATCTGCCCACTGTCGAGTTTGCCACGTCCCCGGCAACGCCGACAGGTGAGCGTTTGTCCTATATCTAAAGCACGTTGCGTGCCTTTGAAAAGTTCTGGCAGCGACACTTCGATAATGTAGTGGGCGTAAGCGGCACGAGGTTGGGTGGGCTTTGCTACTGGGTAACTACTGCTACGGTGGGAGCGACGAGTGCGGCCATCATAGCGGCGATAAGGGCGTGGCCCACTCCCACCTGTTCGTTTTGAACCAGTCCAGCCCTCGGATATTGGTTCATCAATCCCAAGTTGCATATCATAACGCTGGCGTTGTTCGGGGTTAGATAACACCTCATACGCCGCCTGCACTTCTCGAAACTGCTGGGTGGTTTGGGGGTTGCCGCCATTAAGGTCAGGATGGTAGCGTTTAGCCAGCCGCCGATAGTGCGATTTTACCTCGGCGGTGGGGGCGTGACGATCAAGCTCCAAAACTTCATAATAGGTTGGTTTAGGCATACATCCTTCTTAATTACTAAGATTATCAGCCAGGATAAAACAAATGGTAGGTATCTGATTGCGACGATAAAATTGCGGCCTGAATAGCAAATTATACCTGAAACCCCCGAAACTTGTGTTTTGAGCCAGCTTGCGCTATATTAACTCTATATTTTCTAATAAAAAAGTCCCGAAATCAGGTAAGCCTCACAAAGGAGTTAATATTATGACCGTTGAAACTCAATCCAGGGCCGCCATCGGTACTATGCCTACGCTGCCCACCTTTGCCACCGTCGAACAAGAACGTCGCCACCGCAAAGAACGGTTGGCTGCGGCCTTCCGACTTTTTTCCAAATTCGGCTTTGACGAAGGCGTGGCTGGACATATTACCGCCCGTGACCCTGAACTAACCGACCATTTTTGGGTCAATCCGTTTGGCAAGCACTTCAGCCGTATCAAGGTGTCTGATTTGATATTAGTGAACCATCATGGTGAAGTGGTGGAAGGTGATAAGCCAGTCAATCGTGCGGCTTTCGCTATCCACTCTGCTGTCCACGCCGCCCGACCAGATGTGGTGGCGGCAGCCCACGCTCATTCGACTTACGGCAAAACCTGGGCTTCATTGGGCCGTTTGCTTGACCCAATTACTCAGGACGTATGTGCTTTTTACGGAGACCACACCCTTTTTGATGATTTTACGGGCGTAGTCTATGACCAGCAAGAAGGCCACCGTCTGACCCAAACTTTAGGCCAGCACAAAGCTACTATCTTGCGTAATCACGGTTTGTTGACCGTCGGTCATTCAGTGGACGAAGCGGCCTGGTGGTTTATCACGATGGAGCGGAGTTGCCAGGTACAGTTGATGGCCGAAGCTGCGGGTAAACCCGTTATAATTGACCACGAATGCGCGGCTATGACCCAAAAGCAAATCGGAGGTCACGAGTCGGGATGGTTTCAATTCCAACCGCTTTGGGAGCGCATCACCTACGAACAGCCGGATTTGTTCGACTAAAAAGTTAAAGCGAGCTGCATAAAATATGGCTGGAGCAGAAATTACGCAGATTGCAGTACAGGGTATTCCCCTAGATGAAAATTCCTCCTTTTTGCGTGGCCCGGCTCTGGCTCCGGCCCACATTAGAGCGGCTTTGGCCGCCGGAGCAATGAACTGGTGTACCGAAACTGGTCTGGATTTAGCTACCCTGGAAGGGTCAGGCTGGTCTGACACGGGCGACATGAACCTGACTGAAGTTAGCGGCTTGCAAGCCATTCTTCAAATAGAGCGCGGGACGGCGGATTTGCTGGCTAAAAATTACCGCGTGCTATCGTTGGGCGGCGACCATTCCGTGACCTATCCAATTCTGAAAGCCTACGCCAAAAAATATCCCCAAGTTACTATCTTACATTTCGATGCTCACCCTGACTTGTATCACGACTTCGAGGGCAACCCTTTTTCGCACGCTTCGCCTTTTGCTCGTATAATGGAAGAAAAGCTGGCAGCACGTCTGGTTCAGGTCGGTATTCGGACAATGAACCCCCACCAGCGTGAGCAGGTCGAACGTTTTGGAGTCGTGGTTATTGAAATGCGTGACTTCAAAGCCGACTTGCCTATATTTTCGCAAATTAGCGGGCCAGTCTATTTATCGCTAGATCTGGACGCGCTAGACCCGGCTTTTGCTCCTGGCGTTTCGCATTACGAACCGGGTGGCCTTTCGACTAGAGATATATTAAGGGTAATTCAAGCTTTGGCTGCGCCCGTAATAGGTGCGGACATTGTAGAATTTAACCCCACCCGCGACCAGTCAGGTGTGACAGCGATGGTGGCCGCCAAGTTTTACAAAGAGTTTATCGGTCAGATGTTACAATCAAGGTAGCAATAGCAATCCTAACTGTTATAAATAGTCAAGGCAAATACCTATGAGCGAAAAAGTGCAGCCAGCCGAACAGGACAGTCCCTGGAAACTAATAGCAGGCCAGATGCTTGAGGATTTGGTGGCTTTTTATTTCCCAACCCTACACGTGCTGGTGGATTGGCAACGCCATTATGAGTCGTTGGATACCGAACTGGCCCGCCTCACCCGTCGTAGTGCTACAGGCAAACGAGTAGTGGATAAGCTGGTTAAGGTGTTCTTGTTAAACGGTCAAGAAGTTTGGATATTGCTACATATCGAAATTCAAGGCTATTACGATAAAAAGTTTGCCCAACGAATGCACACCTATCATAACCTGATCAGCTTGCGCTATAAACGTCAGGTGGAGAGTATGGCGATTCTGACCGATGGCAATAAGCGGTTTAGACCTAGCGAATACCAGGAAAAAGGCATCCTGTATGAAACTAATTTTAAGTTTGCAATGGTCAAGCTGTTGGATTATGGCAAGGATTGGGCTAAATTAGAGCAGGACAGCAATCCATTCGCGCTGGTGACGATGGCTCATCTCAAGGCGTTAGAGCTAAAAGGTCGCCATCGAGACCGGGAGCGGCTGGGTTGGAAGATAGAGCTGGTCAAGTTGTTAGAGGAGCGCAATCTGCCCACCGAAAAGGCGGGCTTTCTTTACGACTTCATAGATGCTATGGTACAAGTACCAGAGGATTTAGACGAAGAATTTTATTTTGAGATAACCAAAAAGGAGCAGCGTATGCCTTTTATCAACACTATTGAGAGAGTAGTAGAGCGTCGCGCTTTGGCACAAGGAAGACAAGAAGGAAGACAAGAAGGCCAGCAAGCACAAGCTTTAGCTATGGTGTTGCGACTGTTAAAAAGACGTTTCGGCGAATTGCCTACGGATTTAGAGACGCAAATAACCCAGCTAGACCTGGCCGCGTTGGAAGCTTTAGGCGAAGCTTTGTTGGATTTTGGTTCAGCCGAAGATTTGACGCGATGGTTACAAGCTCGCTCGCTCGAAAGTAACACTTAAAAAGGTTTTGCAACTAGCCCAACCCCCTAATTACTAAAAATTAGTGGCGACGCGCAAATATTTATCGGCTTCGCGGTAATCCTGGCGGGCGGCTTTGCGGTTGCCCTTTCGCTCGAAGGCCGCGCCCCGCTCCCGATAATAACAGGTTTTCAAAAAGCTATCCGGTTCAAGCTCAATGGCGTGGCTAAAATCTCCGATGGCTTGTTCATAGTCCCGGCGGTCAAAATAATACTTGCCCCGTTCAAAATAGTTTTCAGAGCGGTTTGGCTCAAGCTCGATGGCGCGATTCAAGTCGCGTGTGGTCTTTGCACCTGGCCTGCTCGTTTCAAATGCTGGGTCTAGGGGCGGCGGTTGCAAAGCCTTAAATACTGCTCCGCACGCAGCTACGAAGTCGTAGCTAACAACCAGAAATCGCTTGAAGCCGCCCGCGTGGGCTTCGGGGTCAAGCTTGATGGCGGCCATCAAATCTCCAAAAGCGTGACGATACTCGCGTTGTTTCAAGAAAGCCAGGGCGCGTTCGCGATAAGCGTGGGCGGTGCGTTCCAACATCGCCCCATCAGCTTTGTCCAAATTCAAGATGAGCTTACCTACCTCAATCGCGCTGTCCCATTCGGCCCACTGTTCGGCTTTTTCAAAAAGTTCGGTCAGATAATCCAACTGTTGCGCCAGCCGTTGTCGGGCAGCTTCCTGGGGCGAAAGCGGTCTGCCTTTGTTAATATTAACAGGCGGTGGCGAATTTCGGTTTTGGGTTGTGGAAACGGGGGGTGTAGCAATGGCCCGCCAAAACGAACCGATCAGTGACGGTCCGGGCCGGATAGAGGTATTCAGGGCCGCCTGAAAAGCCAGATGAAAATCTGTAGCTCTTTTGTAACGTTCCGTGGGGGAAATCGCCATTGCCCGCGCTATTACCGCGTCAAGGGCAGGCGGATAATCTAGCCCTGGCGCAGCGCGGCTCAAAAGCGGCACAGGCCCGGTCAGGTGTTGCTTCATCACGGCTGGTGCGCTGCCTTGATAAGGGGTGTGACCCGTTAGCATCTGATAAGCCAGCACACCGAGAGCGTAAATATCGCTGGCTTTCCCCACCTTATCGTCCCACACTTCGGGGGCGGCGTACTCAGCAGTTCCCCAGGCCACCATTGCCGTCACCAGGCGGGAAGACACGGCGTTATTAAGCGTCAGGGCCACCCCAAAATCGGCCAACAACACCCGACCCGTGCCATCCAGCAAAATATTAGCTGGTTTAATGTCCCGATGCACCTGCCCTTTCGCATGAATTTCGTCCAGACCGCGACAAATCTGTTCCAGGTACGCTGCCACCTGCGCGGGCAGAAGTGGTAGAGGCGGTTGAGTCGCATCAGGTCGCAATTGGTGTTCCAGCGAACCTCCGGCAGCCAGTTCCGTCACGATATAAGCTAAATCGGGCGTGACCTCAAAATCCAGTACCCGCAAAATATTGGGATGGTTGAAGCCAGCAAGGATACCAGCCTCACGGCGCAGGTCAGCGCAAATTTGGGCATCGTTTATCAAATTGAGGTGCAGTAATTTGAGGGCGACCAGACGGGGCGGCTGAAATTTCAAGTCGTGAGCGCGGAAAACCACGCCAAAACCGCCTTCGCCGATGGGTTCAAGCAAGCGGTAACGGTTGGCAATTAAAGAGGGCGGCCAGTTTGTTTGCATTACACCAAACCTTCTCAGGAAAACAGGTTATAGATACGCCAAAAGATTTTAGTCTTCGTAACTATTCAGGCTTGTGTCGTTGTCATTCCGAACGGAGGCTCTGCGTAGTGAGGAAGCTGTTGCTACGGTTTATGGTGTAAACGGTACAATTTTTAGCAACAGCTTCCTCGTGCCTCGGAATGACAAATGCGCCTAGTTGAATAGTTGCTTGTCTTCTTTATTTTAAGCCTTACGTCAAGCAATTTATAAGTAAGTAGCGAAATACTCGGTCAGCCGCCGTTCCATATATTCCAGCCCCTTCGCGTTGCGTGGCATATGGCGTTCGGAGGGGAAGACCATCAAATCGTAAGTTTTTTGGGCGGCGGTCAAGGCTTCGATCAAGCGGGCAGTGTGCCGAAAATGCACGTTTTCGTCAATCAAGCCGTGAACCAGCAACAGCTTGCCAGCCAAATTTTCGACGTGGGTCAGAGCCGCACTACGCTCGTAGCCTTCAGGGTTGGTAGTAGGCAGACCCATATAGCGTTCGGTATAGTGGGTATCGTAGCCGTACCAGTCGGTTACGGGCGCACCCGCCACCCCCACCTTGAACATTTCGGGCGCACGCAGCAAACACATTACGGTCATATACCCGCCGTAACTCCAGCCGTAAATACCCACCCGTTCGGTATCCACATAGCCGCGCTGGGCCAGAAAGCGCACCCCGTCCACCTGGTCATCAACTTCCGGGTATCCCATCTGGCCCGCCAACGCCCCTTCAAAAGCCAATCCCCGATTACCGCTGCCCCGGTTATCCAACTTCAACACGATATATCCCTGTTGAGCTAAATACTGCGCCCGTAAGTCTATCGTCAAGCTCCATTCGTCCATCACCCGTTGCGCTTGTGGCCCTCCATATACCGACACTATAAGTGGGTAGCGGTGTTCTGGCTGCATACTGGGCGGCAAATATATCGCGCCGTGCAACTCCACCCCGCTCCGGTTCTGGAAGCTGAACAATTCCGGTGGTCTGAACCCTAATGTGACGGCGGTGCTATCTTTATTTTCAAACAAGGTAGCTACATACTCGCCCTCGCTGCGGCGTAAAGTCACGGTAGCTGCGTGTTCCAAACTGCTAAAAGTATCTACAAAATAGTTGCCATCAGACGAAAAAGTAACATCATGCCAGCCCGCTTCTTGGGTAATACGCCGGATTTCGCCCCCGTCCAGGCTCACCATATATAGTTGCCGTTCGCGCACCCCGTCTCGTGTAGCCCGGAAATAAACCAGACGGCGCGGCTCATCTAACGCCACCACGTTTATGACCATCCACTCGCCCGTTGTCAAAGTGCGGAGGGGCTGCCCCTTTTTGTCCAACAGGTACAGATGCTTGAAACCCGTGCGTTCGCTGGCCCACAAAATTTCGCCCGACCTCAAGAAGCGGGTATCGTCGTTCAGGTTGATCCAGGGGTGGCCGAGTTCTTCTCCCAGCACTTCCCCCTCGTCCCGCACGTTGGGGAAAGCTTTTAGTTTCCAGCTGCGCTGGTCGCGCGATTCGGTTTGGACTGTAAGCACCCCGTCCGGTCTCCAGGCGACGCGAGCCAGATAAAAATCTTCCTGGTCGCTCAATTGTAAACCGTCGCTACCCGCAAGGTTGTGGCCGCGTGACTGGGCCTCGGCGGTTGCTTGTCCGGTTTCGGTTTCAGTTAAGGAAGTTACAAACAGCGAAACGTGGGCGTTAGCTTTGCCAGCAAAGGGATAAAAATGTTCTTCTACCGACGGCTCTTTATCTCCGGTGTGGCTGATTACAAATTTTGGTATCTGGCGGTTATCCACCACTTCATAAGCCATAGCCTGGCTATCCGGCTGCCACCAAAAGCCCTGGCTGCGGCCCATTTCTTCTTGCGCCACGAACTCAGCCAGGCCCGCCGTAATTGTGCCATCTTCGTGGCCTTGTGTAGTTACTTGATAAATCTTTCCGCCCACACTCGGCACAATCCAGAGTTGATTATCGCGTACAAAAGCTACCCGTTTGCCGTCGGGACTAAGCCGCGCATCAATCGCCCCTTCACTGCCAGCTAGTTCGGTTAGTTCGCCATCATCGTGCCGCACGTACAATTTGCCCGCCATTGGTACCAGCAACACCGTCTGGTCAGTTTTGGCCGCAAACTGGTAGCTGGTTACGCCCACCTCGCGCAGCCGCGCCCGCTCACGTCGTAATTTTTCTTCCTGCGACAAGTTGGCTTCGTCCTGGCTTTGGGCGGGCGGCTCAATCAGCTTGCGGCGCGTGTGGGTTTTAATGTCCCAGGCCCATAATTGTAAAACCAGGTTATTACCTTCGGCTTGCAAAAAAGTCACATTCTGGCTATCGGGTGTGAAGCCGATTCTGCTCGGCACTCCGGCCATACCCGGTCTCGGAAATTTAGCTACCTGTTCTAAAGTTATTTTTTGATTGTCCATTATCTCTTTCAATTGCAACTATTACACCACCGCGCTCTCAAGCCCAAGCGGGAAACTGGCATCGGCGCGTTGGGCCAGCCATTCTGCGACTAGACGTTGGGCAGCGGCGGCATCATCTTCCTTCAAAGCGCGGAGGGGCAGCGAAATTTGGACTTTGATTTCGTTGGGGTCAAAGAAATAGATGTAGCGGTTAAAGCTATCTTCTTCCGGGCCAATATAAGCAATATTGCGGGCTTCCAGACGCTGACGATATTCGTCCAGGTCGTGTTCAGAAGCCACTTCAAACGAAAGATGCTTGAGTGCGCTAGAGATACCGACTTCCTGGTGCGTTGGGGGGACGTTTCGCACCTCAAAGAAAGCCAGTTCGCCCCCATCAGCCAGATTAAAAAACAGGTGCAAATAAGGATAATCTTCACCCGTGCTAGGCACTCTTGGCAGCGAAACGTGGCCCACCAGTTCCAGACCCATCACTTCCGTCCAAAATCGGGCCGTCTTCTCCATATCCCAGGTTATGTAAGCGATATGGTGCAGTTTTTGGGCAATGTTTTCCATTTTCTAAATTTTCCTTCAACTTTCCTTGTTACTTATTTTTTCACCTATGCCAATCAGATGCCCGTCCGGGTCTTTCACCACAAAATCTCGGATACCGTAGGGATGGGTCGTCAGTTCCCGGTTTATTTCGGCCCCTTTGCTTTGGCACAGCGAGTACAATGTGTCAACACCTTTTACATAAATATAAGCTCCCTGCGAAACCGGATTAGCGTGCAGAAATACCGCCACTTCCGCTCCACCTCTTGCCAACAGTGCCAGGCCATATTCAGGAGCTAACTGGGTCACATCTAAACCTATAACATCGCGGTAAAAGGCAATGGCGAGTTCCAGGTCTTTGACTGGCAAATTGGGTCTGAAGCTCAGATATTCCAGGGTTTTCATTTTGATTGCTCCATAAATCTATAGTGCAATTTTTAGTGGATAGATTTGTTGGCTGGTACGTTGCCCTTTACCCAGGTGTCCAACGCGGCCCACGCCAGACGACTATCTTCTTCGTCCAGTTCGGTCACGTTGCAGGCATATTCCAACCGGATGTCGTTGACAGGGTCGAAGAAATAAATCGAACGAAACAGACCGTGATCGGTGATACCCAAAACGCTGATACCCTTAGATTCAAGAGCGGCTTTGGCACGTTGCAGATCCAACTCGCTACTAACCCGCATCGCCATGTGTTTGATCCAGCGTGGCAAAGGATTAGCGGGCCAGCTAGACAACCCTACCACTTCCACGAACGAAATCCGGCTGCCGTTGAGCATCTCAAACAACACGGTTATTTGCTCCCCAAAAGCGTTTTCGGCTATATTTTCGCGCTCAACTGTCGGCGGATGTTCCAGATCAGACCTTCGCACCGCCCTACGTTCTGCGGCTACCAGCTTCATGCCTAAGACCTGAGTATAAAACTCAATCGTGGCGGGCAAATTATTAGTCAGATGGGTCACATGGTTCATTTTTTGGAGTTTCGACATTTTTTACTCCTTCTTAATTTACTGAGGTCAGTTTGTGGCTCAACTCATTTTAGCATAGAAATAGGACTTGCGCTTAGGGTGCTTGTTCCAGGCCGTTAGATTGATGTTATAATAGCCGTATTGTTTTCATTCGTAGTTGCTTGACCTGACTGGAATTATAGAGAGGACTTTGCAAGAAAAATGGAGCAGCATACTTTGTCCCCGCAGGATGGTGTAGGTCACAGTCCTGTCCGGCGCGATGCCGAGGAGAAAGTCAGGGGGGCGGCTTTGTACCCCGACGATTTGAACCGGCCCGGTCAACTGGCTCTGGCGGTGCGGTTTACTGATAAACCCCACGCTCGTTTTACCCTTGATACCAGTGTAGCCGCCGTTATGCCCGGCGTAGTCAGCATTTTGACCGCCGACGATGTGCCTTTTAACGCGCACGGCTTGATTGAAAATGACCAGCCAGTGCTGGCCGATGGCTACGTGCGCTCGATGGTGGACAAGCTGGCTTTGGTGGCAGCGGGCACGCGGGAACAGGCGCGGGCGGCGGCGGCGGCCATTATTGTTCACTATCAGGAACTGCCTGTAGTTGCCAGTGTCGAAGCGGCTCAGGCCCAAGATGCACCTCAATTGCACGCCCATCGCCCCGGCAATCTGCAACGCCACGTGCATATCGAAAAAGGTGATAATCAGGCTGGTTTCGCGCAGGCGGCGGCGATTGTAGAAGGCACATATCAGACCCACCCCCAGGAACACGCTTTTTTGCAACCCGAAGCGGGCGTAGCTTATATAGACCCAATGGGCCGTGTGGTTTTGGAGACGGCGGGCCAGTGGGTGCAGGAAGACCACCGCCAGATAGTGGCTGCTCTGCAACTCCCACCCGAAAACGTGCTGGTGTGTTACGTTTATACGGGCGGGGCATTCGGGGGGCGCGAAGACATCACTATTCAAATTTTGCTGGCGTTGGCGGCGTGGCGTTTGCAGCGTCCGGTCAAGCTGGTCTGGTCACGCGACGAGTCAATCAGGGGTCATCACAAACGCCACCCGGCCCATTTTAAGACGCGCTGGGGGGCGACAGCCGAGGGTAAAATCTGCGCCGTTGAAACCAAACTGGTGTTGGATAGCGGAGCGTATGCTTCGACGGGCGACGAAGTGCTGCTCAATACAGTGCGTTCGGCGGTTGGGCCTTACGAAGTACCAAACCTCAAGCTGGACGGTTTTTTGTACCTGACCAACAATTTGCCCAACGGGGCGTTTCGAGGTTTCGGAGCGTTACAAGCGGGTTTTTGCCACGAAATGCAAATCGAAAAGCTGGCACAGGCTCTCAATATGGACGCGGTGGAGCTACGCGCCCGCAACTTGTTCCGGGACGGCTCGATTGAGCCAACGGGCAACGTCGTTCCAGCGGGCGTAGGCGCACTCCAAACTCTGGAAACGGCGGCCTATGCTGCGGGCTGGACCCACTCCGAGCAGGGCGGCTGGCAACGTCCCCTGATAACGCAATCAGATGACCCGGTCAAACAGCGCGGTATCGGTATCGTGTGCGGCTTCAAGAATATCGGTTACAGTTTTGGCTTCCCGGAAAAGTCCAGGGCCGAAGTCGAAATCCAGGGCGGCGCGAATATCGAACGAGTGATTGTGCGGCATAGCGCGTCCGAGGTAGGCCAGGGCATCGTAACTACGCTTGCCCAAATTGTAGCCGAGGTCTTGGGTGTGCCGTTGGCTACGATTGAATTGAGCGCAATGTTCGACAACACCGCGCCGATGTCAGGTAGTGCCAGTGCCTCACGCCTGGCTTTCATGGCGGGTAACTCGGTCAAAGGGGCTGCCGAACGCGCCCTGGCCCAATGGTTGGGTGAGAAAAAACCGCCAGTCAAGGCTTTTTACGAATATCGCCCGCCCGTTACCACCCCGCTTGACCCGGTGACTGGTGCGGCCACGCCCAATTTTTCTTACGGTTACACCGCGCAAGTGGCGGACGTGGAAGTAGATACTGAAACGGGTTTGTTACAAATCCAGCGGTTGATAAGCGTCAACGATGTAGGTAAAGCCCTCAACCCGCAGATTGTGGAAGGCCAGATCGAGGGCGGTATGGTGCAGGGTTTGGGTTGGGCCGTGACCGAAGATTTTAAGCAATCCAATGGCCTTGTCCAGACCCGCAACTTTACCGAATATCTTATCCCGACGGTGATGGACGTGCCGCCCACCGAGACGCATATATTGGAAATCAGCGACCCACACGGGCCTTTCGGAGCGCGGGGAGTAGGCGAGATGGCGATGGTGACGGTTGCGCCCGCTATCAGCACGGCCATTTACCACGCGACTGGCGTATGGGTTAATGCGTTGCCGCTCACGTCCGAACGGGTTTTTGAAGCTTTGAATCAGGAATAAATTTATGATAGCCACAGAAAATTCCAGGATAGCCGAACGGATGGCTTTGCTAAGTAGCGAATCAGCCTTTGAAATGGGGGCGCGGGCGCGGCAATTGGCGGCGCAGGGGCGCGATATGATTTACTTGCAAATTGGTGAACCGGATTTCGATACGCCTGCCCACGTGATTGAGGCTGGAGTGGCGGCAATGCGCGGCGGAGCGACCCATTATGCCCCGCCCGCCGGAGTGCCAGAATTTCGCCAGTCTATCGCCAGCTATATCGGGCGCACACGCGGAGTTGAGGTCACGCCTGCCGAGGTAGTGGTAGTGCCGGGGGCAAAGCCAGTCATCTTTTACACCATAATGATGCTGGCCGGGCCGGGCGATGAAGTGATTGTGCCAGACCCTGGTTTTCCAGCCTACGCTTCGGTCACACGCTTTGCCGGAGCGACCCCCGTGCCGCTTACCCTGACCGAAAAGACTGATTTCCGCTTCTCGCTGGATGAATTACGCGCTAAAATCACGCCCCGCACCCGGCTTTTGATTATCAATAGTCCGCATAACCCGACGGGCGCGATTTTAACCGCCGAGGATATGGCTGCGATTGCCGAACTTGCCGTGCGACATAACTTTTGGGTGCTTTCCGACGAGATTTACGCCCGTATTGTCTATGATGCGCCCCACGTCAGCTTGATGAGCTTCCCCGCTGTGCGCGAACGGCTGGTTTTGCTGGACGGTTTCAGCAAGTCTTATGCGATGACGGGCTGGCGGCTGGGTTATGGCGTGATGCCACCCGCCCTCGCTACCCAAATGGAACTGTTGCTCATAAACAGCAATTCGTGTACGGCCACTTTCACCCAACTGGCAGGTATAGCAGCCCTAGACGGGCCACAAGATGCGGTTGAGACGATGGTGGCGGAGTTTCAGGCGCGGCGCGATTTGATGGTAGCGGGCCTCAACGCAATTAAAGGCGTGAGTTGTGTGGTGCCGCCGGGCGCGTTTTATGTTTTCCCCAACATCAGCAGTTTCGGGCGCAGTTCCCAACAAATTGCCGACTACCTTTTGCAAGAAGCAGGCGTGGCCCTTCTTAGCGGTGCGGGTTTCGGGGCGGCAGGGGAGGGCTATTTGCGTATTTCCTATGCCAACTCGCGGCCCAATCTGGAAAGAGCTTTGGAAAAGATAGCAACAGCTTTTAATCGGTTGTAGCTAAATTTGTGTGACCTGGTTGTTGGCGACACGGTAAAGGGTAGCCTGTTTGCTCAATTGTTCCAGGTCTTTGAACAAAGCCAGATCCGTTGTCGTGATAAGGATTTGTTCCGCCCCCGTTTGCACCGTTTCCAAAACGTATTGACGGCGGTGCGCGTCCAGTTCGGAAAGAATGTCGTCTAGCAGCAAAATCGGGCGGTCTCCAGTTTGGGTCTCCATCCAGCTAACCTCGGCCAATTTCAGGGCCAAAACTGCCGTGCGTTGTTGTCCCCGCGACCCATACACGGCCACGTCCGTACCCTCCACCTGAAACACAAAATCGTCCCGGTGCGGCCCGACCAGCGACACACCCCGCGCCAGTTCTTTGGGGCGTAAGCGGGTCAATTCTGCGTTAAACCTAGCTACGATAGCTGCCTCGTCATCATCGGACGCTACCGCGAAGCTGGGCAGGTAGCGCAACTCGAAGTCGTATGGGTTGGTTGCGACCATATTTTCCAGCAACGGTGTGAAAAAGCCAGTCAGGTTTTGATGTAGTCGGGCGGCCTTGAAATTTAGAGCGTGCAGACAGTCGCGCCGCCGTTTGATAATATACGCCCCGCTCCGTACCAGTTCGCTGTTCCAAAGGTTTAGTTGTTCGCGTTCCTGGGTCTGATTACGAAAGCTTGCTGCGGTGGTGCTGGGGCGTTCGCGTAGATTGTGCAGGAAGCCGTTGCGTTGCGCGATTACCTTAGAATATTCTTGCAGACTACGCAAATAGCGATGGTCAATTTGGGAAAGGGTAATGTCCAGATAACGTCGCCGCCCGGCGGGTGGGCCGATTACCAAATCCAGGTCTTCCGGGGCGAACAAGACTACGTTGATGCGGCCCAGCAGGTCTATGGCCCGACGTGCCACCCCATTGATTTTTACTCGTTTGCGTCTGGTACTATCGCCATCGCGTACAATCACCATTTCGGCTGTTATACCGCCGTCTTTGCGTTCGACCTGCGCTTCGACGCGGGCGAAAGCAGGCGCACCTAATTCGGGCGTGGGTTCGGCTGCCAGGTTGACCATCTCTTGTTCGGCTCCAGCACGAGGCGACCTGGTGGTAGCCAGCAAATAGATTGCCTCTAGCAGCGAGGTTTTGCCCACCGCATTTTCGCCCTGAAAGATGGACAGGCCGGGACGCAACCGCAATTCCAATTCGCGGTAGTTCCGAAAATCTTTTAAGCTCAGGTTCTTACAATACATATCACCTATTATAACATTAGGACTGGGTGTGCGTCAGCTTGCTGCCCGGCTGTCAGCTTTCATCATAGTAACTATTCACTCTGTCACCCTGAACGGAAGCGTCAACTGGTTGCTGCGAAGTGAAGGGTCTGTTTTTTTGAACATTTAGCGACAGATTCTTCGCTACGCGCTACGCAAGAGCCTTCGCTCAGAATGACAATACCCAGCTGATAGCTTTTATCACTTTCTAATACCCTTGTAATTTCGACAGTCTGCTTAATAGCGCATATAATAGGAGAGGATAACTGAGGACAATGTTACCCATTTATAGTGCCAAAGACCGTACACCTGCCACTTAGACTGAACTAACAAAGAGAATAGGAGCAATTTGGGGTGATACCTGATGAGCCTTATATCAAGGCGGGTAGTCTTAGAGCCTTAATCGAAGGTAACAATCTTGACGATGATGCCTTTGTGCTGGCAAAGCTGGAGCAGCAGTTCGGTATAGCTTATCCGGTGCTGCCCGACTATTACCCGTTTGATCGCTATCTTGAACTGTTGAATTGGCTCAGACAGGAGCTTTACCCTCACGAGCCAGCAAGCCAGGGCTACGAGAAGCTAGGCCGCCAAATTACGCAGGGAATGTTCAGGGGTGCGGTGGGCCAACTGTTGAAAAAGAGCGCGGAGCTTTTGGGTGTGCAAAGAGGTCTGTACTTCTTTTTCAAAATATTGGGTGGGGCGTTGGTTTTCGGTACTATCGAAACGCAAGAACACCGACCCGGCTACGTGCGTTTTATCTTGTGGAACGTACCCGGCCCACCCGAGGTTACCAGCGGTATGATTTTGGAAGCAATGCAAGCTGCCAAAGTCAAGCAGAGCCAGATTAGCTTTCACAAACCGGGCCTTAATGACACTGAATTTGAGGTAAGGTGGCAAGAATAATCAGCCGATACTATAAATCACCTGTGGCGCGACTTCCACCCGCACCGTGTCGCCCGCACCGATGTAGCCAGGCCGCTCTACCCATCCGACCAGGCCACGTTTGTGCATCGCGTGTTTGAGAAAAGCGGCTGCAAGGTTGGGTGTATCGGGAAACTGACTCTGGATGAGCCGGGCCGGGCCGTTGCACGGAAAATTCTCGCCCTCGACTACCAGTACCGCCTCCTGTGGAAAAAACAAGCGCGTCGATGGTGGCAGTTGGGTCAGGTTGGGTACATTTCGCAGTAACAAATTTGCCCCCAACCACGCGGCTCGTACTTCAGACAAGGCCATTCCCCGCGCCACCTGTGCTAATTCCTCGACTGATAAGATAGAAACCTGCCGAAAGTTGCGAATGACAGTGCCACGAGTATAGTACGGCTGGCGTGAATTGGCTAACATAGTCATACCAGCGTGGTTGTCACCCTCTAAACCTTCCATTGTGACTTTTACCGCCTCTTGTTGGTAAGAAAGCAAAGTTTTAGGAGCCGTGGCAATCAAGGTGCTTTCGACCAGACCTTCGATTTTGATTATTTTGGACAATTCGCCTCCTTCTATGTATTTTACTACCCTTTTTAGGTATCTTCTCAAAGCGTAGGGGCGTGATTTATCGCGCCCGCTTTGCTTGCTGGGTACTAACTCGATGGGCGCGATAAATCACGCCCTAAGCCCCGAATTATTGAGAAGATACCTTTTTAGGGGCGTTACCCGCCGACCAAACGGACTGCTTGACTGCTCGTTATTTCCGTTCGGGTTCATAACGCAGGGTGACAACTCCGCTCTTAAACGTTTTTGACTCCAGCAATTTCAGAGGGAATTTACGGGTGACACCAGCAAACAAGGGTTTGCCGCTCCCTAGCACCGTTGGATTGATGTTGATTCGGTATTCGTCAATCAGGTCAAGCTGCATAAACGTCTGCGCCAGCATGATACTGCCGAGAAACCAAATGTCTTTGCCGGGCTGCTGTTTGGTTTTGTTGATTTCTTCGGCGATGTTGTCCTTAATCAGCACTGTATTCTGCGTGTTGTTCCAATCTATGCGCTCCAGTGTGCGCGAGACCACGATTTTGGTCGCATTATCCAGCCAGCGGGCGTGTGCGAGTTCAGCCGGTGTGCTGCCTGGATTTCCCGGTACTGTGAGCCAGTAGCCTGCCATAACTTCATACGTTCTGCGTCCCCATACCACCGCGTCCGTCATGTCGTGCAAGGAATGGGCAGATTGCTCAAGTTCGTCATCATAGGAAATCCAGTCAAGTTCGTCGTTGGGACCTGCCGCGAAGCCATCCAGCGATAGATGGATAAGCGAAATGACTTTTCTCATTATTAGCTCTCCTTGTCTAGTAGGTAGCAAATATGGGTTATACAGGCGGAAGCGATGCTGCTGTTTTGTTCCATTTCAACGGGCTGTATGCCGCTATGCGGGCCTTTAACAAACCCGTCCACCGTAACCCTGTTGAAAACGATAACTTGCAAATGTCCCCGCTCCCTTTGCGTATGATAGAACATTTGCATAATAACACAGCACGGGGAAGGCTGTCTAGCGCGAAATGGACAATTCCCTGGCTACTATCTTGCCTGTTGAGGCGGCGAGTGTTATAATCGCTGGGGCAATTTGATAAATTTAACAATTATTTCAAACAAGCATAGCAAGTGGCAATCCATAGCAAACCAAAAACTTCAATTTTGACTGGCAAACCATCTGTCCATTTTACCCGCCTCCAACCAACACGTGGCTGGGTTTCACTCAAGTTAGGGGAATTATGGCGTTACCGCGAACTGCTGGTGATACTGGCAATGCGCGATGTGCGGTTGCGCTATAAACAAACGGTCTTGGGCGTGATTTGGGTGGTGCTGCAACCTTTGCTGGCCGCTTTAATTTTTGCCGTAATCTTCGGCTTGTTTGCCAAATTGCCTAGCGACGGCACACCCTATTTATTGTTTGCTTATACCGGACTGGTGGGTTGGAACTACTTTGCGGGCGCAATCCAGCGTTCGGGGGAGAGTTTGGTCAACCAGGTCAGCCTCATTACCAAAGTTTATTTCCCGCGAATGTTAATCCCCCTATCGAACATTGTGGCAGTGTTGGTGGATTTGGCCGTATCGCTAGTAGTGTTAATCGTGATGCTGATCATCTTCCAGGTTTTTCCGGGCTGGCAGATTTTAAGTCTGCCGTTCTTTCTACTCCTGATTCTGCTGGTGGCTGCCGGGGCGGGTTTATGGCTGTCGGCCCTGAGCGTCTATTACCGCGATTTTCTGTTTGTGTTACCTTTCCTGGTGCAAGTGTTACTTTATGCTACGCCCGTCGTGTATTCTGGTAGCATTGTCCCCGAAAAGTGGCGCGGTCTTTACGCCCTCAATCCCCTGGTAGCCGGAATCGAAGGTATCAGGTGGGCGGTGTTGGGCCGTAGCATTATTACCTGGCAAATTGTCCTCACCGGAGGAATAGTGGCTGGACTAATCTTCCTTTCAGGCTTATTTTTCTTCCGTCGAGTCGAACGCGGTTTCGCCGACAGAATATGATTTACTTTTATGAGTGATATTGCAGTTCGGGTGGAAAACCTGGGCAAATCCTACACCATTTCTCACACTAGCGGTCAGCTTGGCCGCTACAAAACCCTGCGCGAAGATTTAGTCGGGGCGTTAAGCTGGCCGCTCCGCCGCTTGCAAGGCAAACGCGCCACAACTAAAGAACAGTTTTGGGCCTTACGCGATGTTTCGTTCGAGGTCAAACACGGCGAGGTAATCGGCTTGGTGGGGCGTAACGGGGCGGGCAAAAGCACCTTGCTTAAAATTTTATCCCAGATTACCGAACCGACGCAGGGCTACGCCGATGTCTATGGACGGGTTGGCTCTTTATTGGAAGTTGGGACAGGCTTTCACCCGGAGCTAACCGGACGCGAGAACATCTTCCTCAACGGCGCAATCTTGGGCATGACCAGAAGCGAAGTGCAAAGCAAGTTCGAGGAAATTGTGGATTTTGCCGGGGTCGAGAAATTTTTGGATACACCAGTCAAACGTTTTTCGTCTGGTATGTATATGCGGTTGGCTTTCGCGGTGGCCGCCCACCTAGAGCCGGAAATTTTGATGGTAGACGAGGTGTTGGCGGTTGGAGACGCGGCTTTTCAGAAAAAGAGCCTGGGTAAAATGAGCGAGGTGTCCAAAAGTGGGCGCACTGTTATATTTGTAAGCCACAATTTGAGTGCAGTCAAGCAATTATGCAATCGCGGTGTATTACTTTCAAGCGGACAGGTTAAGCTGGTAGCCGATGTGGATACCGTTATCAATGAATATCTATCAAATCGTGAAAGTTCCGGCTCGATAATTGACTTTACCAATTATAATAATATTTATGGTAACGGCGAACTGTCGGTGTTGTCGGTAGAACTAATCAATGCGGTAGGTAATGACTTTGTCCAACCGTGGGACAAGCCCCTGGAATTGAAATTCAAATTTAAAGTCAACCAAAAACTTAGTAACATTTCTTTTGCCATAAGCTTACAAACATTGGATGAACAAGACTTGTTTACAGTCCGTAGTATTAATCAATTTAATGATGGCTACGATTTCGAACCGTCTGACGAAATAAAGGAGGTGACAGTATCAATCAAGCACCAGCTACGGGCTGGTTATTACACCATGACATTAGGTATTGCCACTGGCAATTATAGCTATTTCTACCGCCCTATGTTTGCAAGGCTGGAAATTTTAGATGTAGGTACTGACGAGTATCGTTTTAACAATTTCGGCATCGTTAATTGCGAAGCCGCTTGGAGTCCCGTTTATACAACATATTCACTACAAGGAGAAAAAGTATGAAGAAGATAGGCTCACGAAGTTGGCTGTGCGGGCTGATAGTGCTGGTAGTGACGGGTTTGAACCTCGTTTCCTTCGGTTCTCAAGGTACGGTGGCGGAAGCGGTGTTACAGCAGCAACAAATCAAGATTGTTGCTTCTGACGAAGCTACAACCGATTTATTCGGCTGGTCAGTAGCCCTTAGCAGCGATGGCAGAACCGCGCTGGTTGGTACACCGGGCAAGAACGCCCAGAGTGGGTCAGCGTATGTCTTTACTCGTAGCAATAGCGGCAGTGTTTGGAGTCAGCAACAAAAGCTGGTGGCTGCTGATGTTTCCAGTGGCGACCAGTTCGGCTTGATGGTGGCGTTAAGTGCTAATGGCAATACTGCCCTTGTCTCTGCTATTTACAAAAACGCCCAACGCGGCGCGGTTTATGTGTTTACCCGTGACAAAGACGGGACGAAGTGGAGTCAAAAGCAGCAATTGACTGCTTTTGATGCAACGCCTGGCGACCAGTTTGGCAACACAGTGGCGATAAGTAACGATGGTAACACCGCGCTTATAGGTGCTTTCCGTAAAAATTCTATGAGTGGTGTAGCTTATGTCTTTACTCTCAACAATAGCACCGATAGCTGGAATCAACAACAAAGTCTGACTGCTTCTGATGGGGTGGCTAACGACTATTTTGGCAATTTTGTGTCATTGAGCGGTGACGGTAATACCGCTTTAATCGGAGCTTTTGGTAAAAATTCCTTTAGTGGGGCAGCTTACGTCTTTGGCCGCGATAAGCATAAAGTTAGTTGGAGTCAGCAGCAAAAATTGGGAGAGGTTTCTCCTAATAGTGGGGATTACTTTGGCAATTGTGTGATGTTGAGTGCTGATGGTAATGTGGCGGTGGTAGGCTCACCAGGCCGCAATTCTTATGGCGGTGGAGCTTATATGTTTACCCGTAACAGTGGCACTGGATGGAGTCAACAACCTCAATTGTTAGCTGCTGACATCGCCAGTAACGATTTCTTTGGTCAGTGGGTCAGTTTGAGTGCTAATGGTAACAAGGTGCTGATAGGCGCACCAGGTAAAGCCTCTAACAGTGGTGCAGCCTACCAGTTTGTACGGGTTGGTACTAATTGGGTGCAGCAACAGAAAACCCCTGCTACCGATGCTGCCTCTGGCGATAAATTTGGCACTTCAGTGGCTTTAAGTGGCGATGGTAGAACTGCTGTAGTGGCGGCGGACGGTAAAAATTCGCAAACTGGCGCAGCTTATTTGCTGGCTAGTCCTTTTCGGATCTCGCCACGCCTGGCAGATTTTGCAGATAAGAAGTCTCAGCCGTCAACCCCTTAGAGTTTGGTATTTTCTGCTCATATCAATAAAAAAGGTTGGGGACGATGGAAACCGCGCCGAACATTATTAAATCCAGGCTTTCAAATACAATAAGATGGCTTAAAATTTACTCCGGCAAAAACAAGCAGGCAGAGTGGTTAGTAAAGCATTATCTTCCAGGTACTAACCGCTTTGTCAGCTATCATAAAATGAAAACTTTTTATTCCCAGTTTGTCAAAAAAGGCGATTTGTGTTTTGATATTGGCGCAAACATCGGCAACCGCACTGAAATATTTTTAGACCTGGGGGCAAGAGTAATTGCGGTAGAACCTCAAGCGGAATGTTTGAAGACCCTGCGTCAGCTTTTTGGCGGAAATCGCCACGCTATTATTGTGGATAAGGCGGTAGGTGATAATGAAGGAGTGGCAGAAATCGCCATTTGTGATGAAGCCCCTGTCATTTCTACAATGTCTGCTAAATGGCGAGATGAAGGTAGATTTGCTCATAGTCATCAATGGACACGCACCCAACAAGTACCCGTAACTACTTTGGATTTGCTAATTGAACAGTATGGTTTGCCCGCTTTTTGTAAAATTGATGTGGAAGGATTTGAGGAAACAGTTCTAAAAGGGCTGACCAAACCGATACCTTATCTTTCTTTTGAGTTTAATATTGAGCTTTTCGAGGAGACCAAGCGATGTATAACCAGGTTAGCTTCGGCTGATAATGTTCGGTTCAATTGTTCATTGGGGGAGTCAATGGAGTTACTTTTGCCAAATTGGGTGGCAGCCGAAGAACTGGAAGCGAAACTGGCTGGAATTGACGACAAACTTCTTTGGGGCGATGTTTACGTAAAGTCCCTCGCTCATAATTCGTAGTTTGTAAACTAATTTTTGCCACCAATTTTTTGGAGCGCGTCCCTATCCCTAGCGGTTAGCGGTTTGTGGAACGAGCGACTGGGAACGCGCTCTCTGTAAGTGACCCTGATATTTTACAAACTACTCAAAGTGATCGGGCCTCATCTTTAGGCTGTGACGACATAGGTATTGGCGATTTTATCATGCCAGGCTTGTTTCTGGCTATCGAACAAAGCCCAGATAAAGCCTAGTAAGATGAACACGCCGCTGACCGGATACCCCACGATATAGCGCAGAGCCAGAGTGTTGATGGTGGGTCGGCTGCCATCAAGATTGACTACGCGCAGGTTCATTACCCGTTTACCCACTGTGCCGCCAAAATAGACCGTCATCAAGGTGGCGTAGATACCCAAGACTACCAGCTGGCCCAGGCTGGTAAGGTTAGAGGGCCAAAAATCTACGTTGCGGTCAAAGTAACGCCATGCGGCCAACCGGAATGGGGCAAGCACGATGCTAGTGACGATACCTACCAATATTGAGTCTATCAAGAGGGCCACAAAACGCGCCCCTATGCTGGCCCGATTGGTTGCCAACCCACTATATCCATACGGTTGCGGCGGATAGTAAGGTGGCTGCTGATAGCCGAAAGACGGCGGTTGCTGTTGATAGTTAGGGGGCGGTGCATAACCACTCGGCGGATAATAGTTGGGTTGGCCGTTGGGGTTCGGGCCACTCTGTCCCTGTGTCGCATTCGGGTCGGGCCACTGTGATTGCCCCGGATTTGGCTGGTAACTCATTTAAATTAACTCCTTTATTTCACCTGTTTTTATTCCTACGCTAATTGGGACACAACTACCCAAAGGTTTGTTTCAGTCGCGGTGGATAAAAAATAAAAAAACAGCACCTGTGCAGTTAACAGGTGCTTTTTGTGCTCGCATTATTTTAGGAGGAGAACCTCGTTAAAAGTTCCCTGATTAAGAGTCATTTTGGAGGGTTATTAGCTTGCTGTCCGACCCTTGAAGAGGCAGCTTGCCTTGAGAGCTAACGTGTTACTTGGCGCAACCCGTTTGTTACTCTCACTTAGTATTACGCTGGGTTACGCGAAAAGTTACTGTATTTCTGATGCTTAAAGGAGCTACTAAACAACCATTAATCTTGACCTCGCTATGGCCCTGAGTCTTCCCCAAAGCATTTATTCTTGCTCTTTTTTCTTGTAGTCCTTGCGATTGCGTTGAGCCAGGTGCGAATTGTAGAAAGCCTCCTTAGCCACGCCTGGTGGCAAGGGTGCCGCAGCCTGTCGCGCCAGATTGGTCATATCTTGCATTTCGGCTTGCACACCAGGAGCGGAGAAAACCCCGGCTGATTGGGTGGCCTGTTGATAAGCGGCGGCCCCGGCCTGGGCGGTGGCATAGTCTCCGCGTCGGTTAGCAGCCAAAATCTCCTGTCGCGCCCGTGCCGCCAGTAATTTACCAATTAGCTCCTGCAATTCGCTATCTATGGGTTGGGCCGCGCTTTCCTGGCTGTTAGTGTAGGTCAAAGTTGTGCCGTCGCCCACCGAAATTTCCTGACCTTGCCCACTCTGCGCGTCTGTCAGCATCAAAAGGCTATCCAGGATGATTTGCGTACCGGGTTGACCTGCGGGCGCGGTGACTTTGACCAGCACCAATTTTTCCTCACCTGCGTACAAGTCGCCCAGATGGAAGATAATCCGCCCACCCAACTGCTGCGTCTCATAATCGTTGAGGCTTTCCAGCTTGAGGTGTGGCGGAGACTGAATTTGTAAAGCCAGACCGCGTGCAACAGTGTTGAGCCGTTCGCCCAATTCACCCTCAAAATAGTTCTTGATTTGCTTGCCACTGTCAATAAAATAGAAGTTGCCGCCGCCTTTTTCGGCCATTGCCCGCAGCAAATCCTCGTTGAAGCCCAAGCCTACCCCGAAAGTGGTGGTGCTAATATCGCGTTTACGGAGTTCAGTTGCGTGGGTGGTCAATTCTTCCTGGCTGATGATGCCCGCGTTAGCCAGCCCATCGGTCAAGAGCCAGGCGCAATCAATAAAGCGGCTTTCGGTCTGGAACTCGGCTACCTCGCGGCAACCCGTCAGCCAGCCTTCGCTCAAATTGGTACTTCCGCCCGTCGTCAATTTTTGGATGTCGCCCACGATAACCCGACGATTGGCCGAGTTTGCCCGCTGGGACTTTGCCACCACCCGAACCGCGTCATCGTAAGCCACCACGTTCACCCTGTCCTGGTCGGTCAGCCGTTCCACCACGAAACAGGCCGCTTGCTTGACCAATGCCAGCTTGTTCTCGTCCGCCATCGAGCCGCTTCGGTCAAGGATAAGGCTCAGATTAAGTGGTACCCGCTGTGGTTTGTAGCCCCCCTCGCCTGTCACCTTGAAAAGCAGGTAGCGGTCAGCCCCGTTGACGGCAAGCAGCCGATTGTCGAATTGGGCGGTAATTTTGATACTCATTTTCTTACTCCTTTTGGGGGACTAACTATTTCCAAAAATTTGGTGGGCTTGTTCCAGTAACCGCGTCACCTTTTGTAGCTGCTCCGCATTTGTGACCTTATATTGTAACTCCACATCGGGCGCAATAATTACCCGCTGCCAGGTTTCGGCTTCCGGTCTGGTGGCAGACGCAGGCATTTGTTTAGCAACGCGGCGATTTGGCAAAGCTCCAGCTGGCGCGGGTACGGGTGCGGCAGGGGCGGCGGGCCAATTAAAGTTTTGACCAGATGGCGCGGGCGCACCCGGAACTATAACTGGCTCACTGGCAGGTTGAGTGTACTGGCGACGAGACAAAAGGCGGTCTAAATAGTTTTTGGCATCGGCTTCTTGCTCATCATATTCGCCACCAGCCTTATCGGTAACGGTTTGTTGAGCCAGTGTTTCTAGTTCCTGCGGGTCGAGATCAGCCATGCGCCGCCGGATTTCCGCCAGGGGCAAATACTCTGCTTTCAGCCGTCGAATTAACCGCAATCGTAACAAATGCTGCTCAGGATAGCGGGCGAACGGGCCTGCCCCATCGGGTGGTGCAAGCAAACCCTCCTGGATGTAATAGCGTACAGTGCGCTCCGTCACTCCCGCCTCACGACACAATTCTTTGAGGCTATAAGTTTGTTTGTTCTGCACTTCCTAACCAGCCTTTCAGTTTCACGTTACACTGTTAATTTAACATATTAACGTCCTGCTGTCAATACCTTTATGGCCCACTTTTTGATTATAGATTATTTCTATAATAGGCAATTGGTTGGACTTTGTTGTTATAATTAAGCCAACAGAGGCGTTGTATATATAGGACGATATTTGAAGCTTTGGACAGAAATGAAGCGAAAGGAAGGTTTGGACAAACTTTATGAGTATAAATAAGGAAACAAGGGGAAAACAAAACTTTTGGAGGGGTAAAAAGCGGCGAGGGCTGGCTTTATTTTTAGTCTGCGTGACGCTTTTGAGTTTGCTGGCAGCTTGTGGCGAAACTTCTAGCCCGACAGGACAACCGGGTGCAGTGGCAACGGCTACTGAGCAGGTTACTACTAGCAGCGCGACGACCATTGCTGCCACAACCGCCGCCCCAACGACTACCCAGGCAGATACAACTGCGGCAGTTTCCACTACTAGCGCACCAGCCACGACTACGACAGTCCCCCCTACTACAAATGCGTCAACTACAGAGGCTGTGACCACTGTGTTACCGACTACGGCAGCCCCTACCACTACCGTTGTCGCTACTACTACGGCTGTAGTTCCTACCAAACCCGCCGCCACTGCTACGCCGCGTCCTGCTCCAGTAGCAACCACGACTGTACCTGCTAAAGCTAGTGGCGGTCAAAGCCATACCTTCACCGAAAAAGATAATAACGGCAGTGTGCAATTAAAAGTAGGGGATACTTTGCTGGCCCAATTGAACCCGGAGCTAGACTGGAATTTTGAGGTCATACCCAACAATGGAGTGTTGTCCGCGCCGACACCTGCCGCCAAACCTTATGAGGATAGCTTTAAGGCTCTGGCTGCTGGCACTGTGCAAATCAAAGCATTTGGCAAATGTCATCCAGTGCCAGATAAAGTCTGTTTTCAGGCTATCATTTCCCAAATAGTTACAGTAAACGTAAGCTGAAAAGTTAGCTAGGCCACTCGGTAATAGGTAATCCCGCCCTGTGGCTCCACTACCAGCTTATTATCGAGTACCAGCCGGTGTAGATGTGACAGGGTTTCAAACAAGGCCAGATAGCGGTCAAAGTCTTTAAGCCGATCACCCCAAACGTACCTGACGACTTCGCCCGCCGTAGTGGGCTTACCTTCGACAGCCGCGTACATTTTGTCGAGCCGTTCGTGGTGATGGTGGGTCAATTCGGCAATCCGTTCGCGGTAGTCGTCAAAAGGCATCCCGTGCGCTGGTAATACTTTTTGCAAATCAAGGGCGGCGATTTTTTGCAACGAATTGAGATAATCGCCCAAAGGGTCGGGAGTAGAGCCAGGATACTTGCCGACGTTGCTGCTAATCTGGCCTAGTAGGTGGTCGCCGGAAAGCATCAGGCGGCGGCTGGCATTATGCAAGATGAAATGCCCAGCCGTATGGCCCGGAGTCCACATCACCTGCCATTCGCTATCCTGGTTCGGGCCGAGCGAGAACTTCTCACCCCCGCTTACGGCTACATCTGCTGGTTGCATAGTGGGGACGGGCATCAGCCTGCCATTACCGCCTAATTCTTCGGCGGCCAAATCTGCCGCGCCGTTGGAAAGCAACCAATCGTGCATCTTTTGGGTCGATTCGGAAGGGTTGGTGGTGCGTTCCTGGAGCATTTCTAACTCGCGCTGGTGGATACGCAGACGGGCCTGGGGTGCGGCCTGTCGGATGCGCTCAAGCTGGCCCATGTGGTCGGTGTGCGAATGGGTCACGAAAATGTCGGTCAAGTCGCCAATTTTCAAATTCAAAGCGTCAAAAGCGGCGGTCAAAGCCTCCCACGAAGTCGAACCGGGCAGGCCAGTATCCACCAGTGTAAACTGCTTATTTTCCCACAATAGATAAGCGTTGATGTGGTTCAATCTGAAAGGCATCGGCAGCCGGAACTTATAAATATTGTCGGCTACCTCCTCGATGTTTTTTATTACGGTATCATTTGTTGTCACTATTATTATTTACCTCTCGTTCTTCGTTATCAATTGTGTCATAATATATTCTCGTGACGCGCAGAATTTGGAAGCTGACTTTGGTTCTCACGTCGGGCGTGCTTTCGATTTTTAACCTAATAATCCGGGCCATAAATTTTTGTAAACGGGCATTGATATTATTAAGAGCCAGACCCCCACCCTAGCCTATAATGTTCCTGCTTTTGATACGGCTCAAAACATCGAGCGGAATACTTACTTCGTTGTCTTCGACTATAATTTTAATCCCGCCATATTTGAAGGAGTAGCTTGCCCATTATTATATCACTCATAGACTTTGGCAGTAGCACCACTGCGGCGTAATCGCTCACTTTTCAAGGGTTATTTTGAAACAACCTTTGAGCCTGGGTATGCGTTTTAAGTCAGGCGTGGTTTCGTGCTATAATCTGGCTTGTTGTAAATATAGCTAGATAGAACCAGGAAGAGTAGTTATCAGGACTGTTAGAAACCCGAAAATTAAAGATTTAGAGCCTGAGCCACCTCTAAAACGGGTGGTGGTAGAACCACCTGTGTTACCCCATCATCCTAATTCCCGTCCGCTTTTGCCCCACCCTACAAAGGTCGGATGGCTAAATTTGCTGGCCTTTTTGCTCGTTTTATTGACATTGGCGGGCGGGGCGTTTTTGGATGTGTTCATCAACGGCGGCGTGGAATACGGCAAAGACAGCCCGCACTACTCTTACACCTCGGCTGGGGATTTGGGCGCGAACCCAATTGGTGTTAATACTTTTTTGCAACTGGAAACGGACGACATCGCCAAAATTGACCGCAGCCTGGATATGATTAAGGCGGGCGGTTTTGGTTTTGTGCGCCAGGAATTTCCCTGGCAAGATATTGAACCAGCCCCTAATCATTTTTCCGATCAAAACGGCCTCGATACCTGGCAGGTGTTTGACCAGATTGTGAACGGGGCGGCGGCGCGGGGCTTGCAAATCGTGGCCCGCGTGGATAAAGCTCCGGCCTGGACGCGCCAGCAAATTTATGATGCTATTGATACTGGCGACCCATCTTGTCCAGCACGCGATGGCCCACCTCAAAATTACAATGATTATGGCGATTTTCTGACCCAACTTGCCACTCGCTACAAAGGCAAGCTCAAGTATTACCAAATTTGGAACGAGCCAAACCTGCACGCGGAATGGAATTGTCAAAAGGTGGACGCGGCGGCTTATACCCAGCTGCTTAAAATTGCTTATACCAGGCTGAAAGCGGTTGACTCGAATATTGTGGTGCTGGCGGCGGCACTTTCGCCGACCGACGTGCTTGACCCCAAATACAACGACCTCAATGAACTTAATTATCTGGACAAGATGTACAAGGCTGGGGCTAAGAACTATTTTGATATTATGTCGGCCCAAATGTACGGTTTGGGCTACGGGCCGGATTACCGCTATGTCGAACCGGACTTGCGTTACAAAGATTTTCGGCGCACCAACTTCTCGCGTACCTGGCTGCTTCATGACGTAATGGTGCAGAATGGGGATACTCAAAAGTCGGTGTGGGCCAGCGAATATGGTTGGGTCAGCATTCCTCCGAACTGGCCTGGTAATTATCAACAAACCTGGGGTAACAGCGTAGATGAGCAGACCCAGGCTGATTATCTGGTCGGTGGGTTGGAGCGGGCGCGGCTGGAGTGGCCCTGGCTCGGTGTAAGCAACGTCTGGTTTTTCCGACCCGATCCGGCTTTGGCTCAGAAAAGTAACGAAAATCCGACCAATTTCTTTTCGATTGTCAATCCAGATTTTACCCCGCGCCCAGCTTATACCGCTCTGAAAAATTACGCCGCCAATGCCTACAAAATTGCTACGACGGGCTTTCACCCGACTACCGACCCAGCCATCAGTTATCGGGGCGACTGGCAAGATGGCAAAGCTAAAATTGGTTCGTCGCTGGTTTTTAGTTTTCGGGGAGACCGCGCCGAGTTGCTGCTCAAACCATTGGCAAGCGGGCAGGTGGAGTTTAAGCTGGACGGAGTGGCGACGGGCGGGTACAGTTTCCAGAATAACCTGAACGAAACGCGGGTGACGCTGGCCGAAAACCTGCCCGGTGGCCCATCCCAAAGCCATCGCGTCGAACTAATTTTCAAGTCCAACGCCGCTGTAACCGCCCCACTCGCTCAAATACAGGGCTTCGTGGTAGAGCGGGTCAACTATTTTGGCTGGCTATGGCTGGTTTTTTATGGGCTTGGTGCGGTTGGGCTACTAATTACAGGCGGTTTGCTAGTTCCACGTGTGGTTAGAAATGGGAGGCTGTTGACAGTCTGTGGGTACGTGGGGGTGAGACGTGGTTCGGTTTGGACGGTAGGTCGCACCAAAAGCCGCACAGTTGCAGGCTGGAACTGGCTCAAAAATAACCGGGCGCGGCTGCGGGGTTGGGGCTTACAAATTTTGATGGCCGGGATGCTGACAATTTTCTATCTGGCGGGGGCGTGGTGGTTATCATTGGCGGGTCTGCTTTTGTTTTTGCCTTTCGCCTGGGTTTTCCCGCAGACCGCGCTGGGTCTGGCCGTAGCTACTGCCCCGCTGCTTTTCCACCCGCACAACTTCCGCACCGAGGCTAACCCGCTCGAATTTAGCCTGAACGAAGTGGTTATTGTGGAAACGGCTTTGGTTTGGGCCGCCAACACCCTTTGGAGGGGTGTACGTCGGCGCAATTCGGGACAGTCTTTGTTGGACATTGCTCCGTCAATGGAGGGTTCTAGTTCATCGGCTGGCGGAGCAGCCTCCTACAAAAACATCGGCTGGCGGAGCAGCCTCCTACAAGGTAAGCCTTCGTCAGGTGGGATAGTCGTCAATGCGCGGCGAATTATCCGGGCGCAAGGGCCGTTTGTGCTGCCGTTAGCTTTGTTTTTTGTGCTGGCGTGTGCTTCGCTGCTTGTACCTGAGCCTTCGCACTTAAAAGAAGCCTTGCGCGAGTTCAGGCTGGTGATTGTCGAGCCGCTTTTGCTATATTTTTTAGTATTGCATTTTTTCAAGCGCAGCCAGCAAGCTTTCTTGCTGTTGGATTTTCTGGTTTTGAGTGCCGTAGTGATTTCTTTTATCGGTTTGTACCAGTTCGGCTTTACCAAAGGGGATACCACTGTCCAGGCCGAGGGGGTTAGCCGGGTAGTGGGGGTTTATCCGCACCCCGACAATCTGGGGCTGTTCCTGGGCCGCGTTATCCCGATTGTGGTGGCGGTAGTTTTCTTTTATGAGGGGGGTTGGAACTGGCGGCGTAGGCTTTACACGTTGGCCTTGCTACCACTTTTGGCCGCGCTGATATTATCTTTCTCACGGGGTGCGTGGTTGGCGGTGCTGGTATCGCTATTCGTAATGATAATTGTGGCGGGTTCGCGGCGCGGCTTACTGTTTTTTGGTGGTGCCGCCGTTTTGGGTCTGCTTGCCTTGCCCTTTATCAAGCTGGAACGTGTCACCAGCCTGTTCAGCTTCGTGACTGGCAGCAACGCTACGCGCCTCAATGTCTGGCAATCCAGCTTGCAAATGATTCATGACCACCCTATTACGGGCATTGGCCTCGACCAGTTCTTGTATAAATATAGCGTCGAATACGTCAAGCCGCAAGCGTGGCTGGAACGTTTTATCTCGCACCCGCATAACCTGATTTTTGATTACTGGCTTAGATTAGGTATAATAGGGCCAGTGGTTTTGATCGGGTTGTTGTTTAGCTTCTTTAGGATAGCCCTAAACCTGCGTAAGCGTTTGGGCAAACCGAATGCAAAACAGTTAGACAGCCAGACCAGCCCCATCATTAGCAAGCAGCGCGTTTTGGCCCTGGCCTTGTTTGGCACTATGGCAGATTTCGCGGTACACGGTTTGGTGGATAATTCTTATTTTTTGATTGACCTGGCTATTATTTTTTGGTTATCGTTCAGCTTACTTGAAATTTTACGGCGCGAGATTATTGCCGAAGCCAATGAGGAGCATTTGTAATGAAGATTTTGGTAACGGGCGGGGCGGGCCTGATTGGTTCGCATTTGTGCGAGAGACTTTTGCAAGAAGGTCATTATGTGATTGCTCTGGACAACTTTATGACCGGGCGACCCGAAAATATGGCCGATTTTATCACCCACCCCAATTTTGAGTTCCACGAATTCGACGTGGTGCAGCCATTTGAGCCGGAGAATGGGCCAGTGGGCGCGATTTTTCACCTGGCTTGCCCTGCCAGCCCAGTCGGGTACGGCGAACACCCAATCGAAACGCATCTGGTGAACTCGGTTGGAACGCACAATTTGCTCAAACTGGCTCTTAGCAACGAAGCCAAATTTATTGTCACTAGCACTTCGGAGATTTATGGCGACCCGCTCGAACACCCGCAGCGTGAGGAATATTGGGGCAACGTCAATCCGATTGGCCCGCGCAGTTGCTACGACGAAAGCAAGCGTTTCACTGAAAGCCTGACAATGGAGTATGTGCGTCAGTTTGGTCTGGATGCCCGCATCGTCCGTCTGTTCAATACCTACGGCCCACGCAACGACCCCAACGATGGGCGTGTTGTTCCCAACTTCATTATGCAGGCGTTACGGGGCGAACCGCTCACCATCTATGGCGATGGCAGTCAGACCCGTTCTTTTTGCTATATCAGCGACTTAATCGAAGGCTTGCATCGGGCGATGTTTACGCCCGACACGAAGGGCGAAGTTTTTAACCTGGGCAACCCGGACGAGCGTACTATCTTGAACTTTGCCGAAATCATCCGGGAAGTTTGCAATCCCCAATTAGAAATTGTGTTCAAGCCGGGCCGCCAGGACGACCCTACCCGCCGTTGCCCTGACATCACAAAGGCCCGCACGCGCCTGGGTTGGGAGCCGCAAGTGTCGCTATCCGAAGGTTTGCGTCACACTGTCGCGTATTTCCGCCAGTTCGCCACCGCTTAGAGCCAGGACTATTCTTTTAAGAGAGACTGCAGACTGCGGCACACGCAAGGAGGTTTTTATGGCTACCAAAGATAATGGGCTGCTGTGGAATGGTAAAGTTTTATGGTTATTATGGTAAGTCAACCTGGGCTTTTTGGTCTGGAAAACACCAACCGCGATTTCACCAAGAAGAAATTTTGGGGAAAGAACCAATTTAACAGCTCTTTCCCTACAGCTTTAGCCTGTTACATGGGTGATAGAAGCATAGAACCTATCTATCTTACTTTGAATGACAATGCGGAGATAGATAAGCAAACAATTACAATTGAGAAATTGTTTGGATTGAAGGAATTGCTGGCTAATCTGAGGTTCAATTTTGAAGCAGATTATTTGCCACATACTCGCTTAATAACTGGAAATCTTCCTAGAGTTGATTTAGTCACATTAGATACATCCAGCTATCCTAATTCCTATTTGAGAGCGTTGGAGATAAAGCTAACCGCTTTACCCGACAATCAGACTGCCCATCTTAAAGAGGATAAATATGGGTCTGAAATAGTGGTTAGACCGGATACTATTGTTTATTTGGGCTTGAATATCGCTACAATTTACCTTAATGATAGAGCAACCTTATTGCAATTGCTTGAACCTGCTTGTAGTCTTATTAGTGACTGGACAAGAGCTTCCCAAGTCGTTCTTTTGTTGCCACAATTAGTCGAAACACTTAAAGAGGTTTTGATTGCGAAGATTTCTCACCAGTCACCACTATTAATGCAGCCAATTTGGAAAACAGAAGGTAAATCAGGAGTGCTTACTGACAACTGTTTAGACCTTTTTGTTTGGAGTGATTTTGGTCTAACCCGCTTATTTGTAGATAGAACTCTTTTACCAATTCGCCAATCCAAAATCGAGCCTAAAGCTTCTATAACTAGACCAGCTAGAGCGGTGTTATGGCTCATTAAAATGTTGTATGATTTTGCCAGTGAAGGACGGTTCAACCAGAGACGTATAATTGACGAGCTTACCTACGATACCAAAAATGATAAGGCTTTTGCAGTTGGAGGTAACATGACTCATCGTTATATGAATTGTGCTGCGTTGATAAAGCCAAGAGTAACTAAAGCTGCTATTAAAGAAATCATTTTGGGCGGTGGTGAGGAATTTTTAAGCCCTGAAAGACGCTTAGATGCGACAATAATCAGCACTCCAGGGCTTTTCGATTAAATAGTTTCTACTTGAGTTGTTTGGAATTTAAGATTATGCGTGTAATTGACTTATTTTGCGGTTGCGGTGGGTTATCAAAAGGCTTTCAAGAGGCCGGGCATACTATTGTGGCGGCTTTTGACAACTGGCAATCAGCTATCAATGTGTATGGCAAGAACTTTCAAGACCACCCGATTATTAACTACGACCTGTCGACCTTTGAAGGTAATGCTGAGGTATTCGGGCAGTTCGAGCCGGAAATGATTATCGGCGGGCCACCCTGTCAAGATTTTTCGTCTGCCGGAAAACGCGATGAAACATTGGGCCGCGCAGACCTGACTTATTCCTTTGCTCAAATAGTTTCTGCCGTCAAACCTGTTTGGTTTATAATGGAAAACGTTGACAGGGCAATTAAGAGTGTGGCTTTTGCTAACGCCTGTAGCGTGTTAAAAGAAGCTGGATATGGTTTGACTACCAAAATTCTGGACGCTAGTTACTGCGGCGTGCCTCAAATCCGTAAAAGGCTGTTTTTGATAGGCGAATTGCACGGTCAGGATGACGCGGTAGAGCCATATTTAGCCAGAAATTTGACAAAGCAACCATTGACCGTCAAAGACTATTTAGGTGAAGCAATTAGTATTGAACATTACTATCGCCATCCTAGAAGTTATTTCCGTCGGGCGATTTTCGCTGTGAATGAGCCGAGTCCTACCGTCCGGGGTGTCAACCGACCTATTCCAGCCACTTATCGTCTGCATCCAGGTGATACCGCCCCTGTTACGTCTGCCCTTAGACCTTTAACCACCAAAGAACGCAGCTTAATCCAAACTTTCCCAACGGATTTTATCTTTGAGGGGACTAAAGCCGAGGTTGAGCAAATGCTAGGCAATGCCGTGCCTGTTAAACTGGCCCAATATGTGGCTAATTGTATTGGGGAGTACATTGAAAACGGGCTAATCGCTCCAAAGTTAGCCCTAGCAACACCAAAGCCAACTCAATTAAGTTTTGAAGTTGCTTTAGTTTGACTAAATTCGTCAAAATGAGGTCACTTACTCATCTGTAAATTGTATTTCAAAAATGCCTAAAATAACTTCACAAGTGATAACAACTAGATGGAGGCGATTGCCCCGACCCGCATTGTCCGCCCTACCTTTCAATCCGGCTTATATTTTCGTGGGATTGGTGGCGTTGCTTTATGGGTGGGCCATCCTAAATATGCCGCCTATACTTTCGGCTGCGCTGGTGTTGGGTTCGGTTTTCTTTGTGCTGACTTTGCGGCGGCCCATTTTGGGGCTGTACTTGATGGTTTTGAGTGTGCCGGGCCAGGATTTGACCAGTGCTACCGTTGGTACGAACCGCATAACCTTGACCCAAATGGCCGTCCTACTGACTTTGGTGGCGTGGCTGACCCATTCGGTTATTTACAAAAAACGCTTAGTGCCGCGTCCCACCCCCGTATTGCTGCCATTTTTTCTGGTATTTATCAGCGTACAGGTGCTATCGCTGTTGGTGGCAACCAGTACGGCGGACGGACTCAACGAGATTTCGCGGTGGCTGATTACTTTTTTCGCTTATCTGGTCACAACTAGCGTAGTGAAGACACGCCAACAGTTTTGGGGGCTGGTTTTCTGTTTGATGATCGGGACGGTGCTAGAAGGGGTTTTGGGCATTTTGCAGACCCAACTCGGTATCGGCGCGGCGGGCATCGAGGTCAGCACCGCTTTGGGACGGGCCGTCGGAACGTTTGTGTTGCCCAACCCTTACGGGGCGTACCTGGAACACGGTTTGCCAATAATCCTGGCGGTATGGCTGATGTGGCTGCGGGTGCGTAACCAGAGTGTGCGCGAGTGGCTCAAGAGTGCGCTGCCAGCGACGGGCCAGACGCGACGCAAGTTGTTCCAGTCGTATTTCGCTCTAATATTTTTAGGTATCGGTCTGCTTACCGGACTATTGGGAGTAATCAACAGCCAGTCGGTAGGGACGTGGTTAGGGATGTTGGTGGCGGGTGTGGCAATGCTGGCGGTGCGAGGTTTAAAGGCCACCCGCTTGATATTGCTAATTTTAGCGGTGGTGGTGTTGGGTTATCTGGCTGTCCAGACCGAACTGATACCACCTAAAACTTTTGACCGGATCGCTTCCCACACCCAGGAATTGCTGCCGTTTGACGTAACCAATGTGCGCGTGACACCAGATAATTACGCGGTAGTCGAGCGGATGGCGATGTGGCAAGCGGGCGGCAATATGTTTTTGAGCAATCCCTGGCTGGGAGTGGGTATAGGCAACTTTACGGCGGTTTATAATAAATTCAATGAGCCGCGCTGGATTTACTCACGCGGCCACGCCCATAACTACTATATTAATATCAGTGCCGAATGTGGTCTGATTGGTCTGGCCGCATATCTGGCCCTGATGCTGACCGCCTTCGCCCACGCCTGGAAAACCACCCGCCATACCCGCGATTGGAAACTGCGTTACGTGGCCTGGGGTAGCCTGGGTGTGGTGACGGCGATAATGGCCCATAACATAGTCGAAAATCTGCACGTCCTGAATATGGGTATCCAGTGGAGCGCAATCCTGGCCCTGTTCTATATTATCCAGAGGCTAGACAAGGAAAGCCCAAACGAGCTAGAGCGTGTAAAATAATGTCACGGCCCGCCAAGTTCTGATTAGTTACGCAATTTTATAGTTTGGAGTCAAAGGATGGATTTAGCTAAATTTCGATTGGCTGTCCAACAATACCGCCATTTTAGCCAAACTTCGCAAAGCGAGTTAGCAGAGGCGTTAGGTATCCAATTAGCGGTGTTGAGCCGTAAGCTAAGTGGTAGTAGCAATGCGCGGCTCACCCACCCTGAAATCAAGCAAATTATCAAAACGCTGGCTAGTAGGGAGGCTTTCTCGACCAAAGAGCGGGCAGTTGAACTACTCGAACTGGCCGGATTGCAAGCAAACAGTTTCAGCGTGAACGAATGGCAAAGCCCTCCGCTTAATCAACTGGAAGAAACCAGCCAGCTTAAAGTTGGCAGCGCACCAGCCGCCGCCCCCCTTTTTAACCAATCCCATCGGGTTGAGTTACCAATCCCTATGACTACTTTGATTGGAAGGCAAGCGGAAGCAGCGCAGATTTGTAGTTGGCTACAGCAAGAGGGCGGGCGTTTAATCAGCTTGCTTGGCCCTGGCGGAACTGGCAAAACCCGTCTGGCTCTAAAAGTCGCGGCGGAGTGTACGGTTGGGTTTGAGGACGGGGTATTTTTCGTGGGGCTGGCGAACGTCATAAATCCTGCCTTGGTAGTGCCAACTATTGCCCATGCTTTAGCCATTCCAAATACCTCTAAGCAAGCGTCAGAAGCCAGCTTGTGGGAATATTTGCGCGGCAAGCGGGTACTGCTGGTGTTGGATAATTTCGAGCAAGTGTTGGAAGCGGCGCCAATTGTAAGTAGATTGCTAACCAATGCGGCTGGTCTTAAAATACTCGTAACCAGCCGTAGCGTGTTAGATTTGTATGGGGAACGTCAGTTTCAGGTGCAGCCTCTGAGCCTGCCCGATTTAGCTCAATTGCCTTCAGCCCCCGCCGATTTGTTACAATTTGAAGCGGTGGCTTTGTTTGTCGCTCGCGCTCAGAATTATAAGAGCGAGTTTGAAATTACTAAAGAAAATTATGCCTCAGTAGCCCAAATTGTGACTTTGCTAGACGGTTTGCCGCTGGCTCTCGAACTGGCAGCGGCTCAAATCAAGCTATGGTCGCCCCAACAATTGTTGGAGAAATTGCTCCAGCAGGGTCTCAAACCATTGAGGCATACCGTCCAGGATTTACCCGCCCGCCAGCAAACCCTCTATAACACTTTAGAATGGAGTTATGCGTTACTAACTGAACCAGAAAAGATATTGTTGGGCCAGCTGGCGGTTTTTCCACGTAGCTGGACACTGGAAGCTGCCGAAAGTGTTTGCATGGGTGGGGAAGTAGTAGCTTTGGTAGAACGACTGGTCAATCACTCGTTGGTTAAAATTAGCCAGGAAAACCTAAACCAGACCCAAAGTTTCTTTTTGTTGGAAACTATCAGGCAATACGCTTTGGAAAAGCTAATAGCCAGAGGTGACATCGAAATTTGGGAACGGGCAGTCCGGTATCTCAAGCTGCGTGGACAAGAGTTAGAAGTTACAGATTACAACCAGGCCCATCTTTACTATGTGGAGGCGTTCCAAGCTTTGGCTTACCTGCCAACTACTTCGCTTAAATATCGGCAATGGTTTGTGGATTTGCTGCTTGGACGTATCAGCTTCACCCCCACCAGTCCAGACCGTCATAAGCTCTTAGCCGAATTAAAGCAAGCCGAGCAGATACTGCAAGAGTTACTGGCGACTTCCGAAATGGATAATAAGGCCAATCAGTTGCGTCTGGCCTGGATATATTACTGGTTAGCCGACCTTTACTGGAATACGATGAAGTTTAGTGAAGTAGAGAGCTATTTGCGGCAGGCGATAGAGTTGGCCCAGGCGAGTGGTGGGGACGATTTAGTAAGTTTGGCTGGACTGTTAGAAGTCCGCGTTTTAGTGTTGCGGGGCTTTTACTTAGACGCGCTCCCTTTGCTAACCAGGGTGGTTGAAACATTGCCCCACCACAAATATTGGTACGATTGGGTGACATGGTTGGCCTTTCGCGGCCAGCTATTGGTCTTAACTGGACAATACCAGGAAGGTACAGCCCTTATAGACCAGGCTTTGGCCGAAGCTATCAAGCTCAACAACCCGTCCCGGCAAGGGTTTGCTTATTTGTGCATGGCGGGGGCGCACTTTTATAGGGGAGATGTCGAGGGGATTTTAGCGGCTTGTCAGGCGGGCGTAGAATTATCGCACCGTAACCACGAAAACATCAATACCAGCTTATTTTGGACTTTACAAAGTTGGGCCGAATGCAAAATAGGCCATCCAAAGGTCGCTCAGGAGTATTTAGAAAAAACTCTGGACTTGCACCGCGCGACTAATTTTATAGGTAGCGACTTTAATTATGCGCTGCTGGCTGATGTGTGGTTGGAATTAGGCCATCCAGCACGAGCGATAACTTTAGCTCAGGAAGCTTTGGTGCAGGCTCAGAAGATAGAAGGGATTCGAGGCAGTGGCATCGCGCATTGGGTGTGGGCGCAAGCGTTAAAGCAGCTAGGTACGGCTACATCCCAAGAGATAGCGGAGCAACTGGCACTGGCTGAAAAAGCCTTTGACCGGAGTGGTATAAGATTTATGCAGCTTATAACCTAAAGCGAGCCGTAGTCATCAAGAAAAGTCCTAACACACAGGATTTGTTTGATTTATGACCGCCATAAGTGTCTATGTTGGCTACCACATTTGCTGTTTGTGTTAAAATCAAACTACGTTGTTCAAGATAAAAATATTAAGAAACAGGAGAAAATTTTATGACTATGACTCTGCCGCCAGTGTTGGTACGCGAAAGTACCAGCGATCTGTACGCCCCTACCAAAGCCGATAAATTTAGCTTTGGTCTATGGACTGTGGGTAATCGCGGACGCGACCCCTTCGGTGATTTTGTGCGGCCCCTGCTTAACCCGGTGCATACAGTCAAGAAGCTGGCCGAAATGGGCGCGTGGGGCATCAATTTCCACGATAACGACCTGGTTCCCTTCGAGGCAAGCTGGGCCGAACGCAATCAGATTGTGCGCGAGTTCAAACTGGCTCTGGAAGATTACGATATGGTAGTGCCGATGGCGACCACCAATCTGTTTTTCCACCCGGTTTTCAAGGACGGAGCATTCACGGCGGTTGACCCAGGCGTGCGGGCTTTTGCTTTGCAGAAAACTATGCGGGCGATTGATTTGGGCGTGGAATTGGGTGCGACTACCTACGTTTTTTGGGGTGGACGCGAAGGTGTGGATGCCGAAGCCAGCAAAGACCCAACTATAGCCTTGAAGCGGATGCGTGAGGCTCTAAACTTTTTGTGTGAATACGTGCTTGACCAGGGCTATAACCTGAAATTCGCACTCGAACCCAAGCCGAACGAGCCGCGCTCAGACACCTATTTGCCGACGGTGGGCCATATGTTGGCCTTTATCTACACCCTTGACCACCCTGAAATGGTTGGGGTCAACCCTGAAGTGGCTCATGAAAATATGGCGAACCTGAATTTTGCTCATGGGGTGGCGCAGGCTTTAGAAGCGGGCAAGCTGTTCCATATTGACCTGAACGACCAGAAAGGTACACGTTTTGACCAGGACTTGCGTTTCGGCAGTGAAAGCATCAAAAATAACTTTTTCCTAGTAAAGCTTTTGGAGGAAAAAAACTATATTGGGCCGCGTCACTTTGATGCCCACGCCTACCGCACCGAAGACGAACAGGGAGTATGGGATTTTGCTCTGGGCTGTATGCGTACCTATAATATGTTCAAGGAAAAGGTGCGACGTTTCCAGCAGGACGGCGAAATACAGGCGTTGTTGGCGGAAATCAATAGCGGCGACCAGACTTACGGTGGTCTTTTGGGTGGTGGCTACAGCCCCGAAACGGCCCGTAAGTTATTGGCGGCCTCGTTTGATGTGGATACGATGGCTCAAAAGGGCTACCGTTACGAAAAACTTGACCAATTGACTATTGAGCTTATTTTGGGGGTGCGTTAGTAGCCCAATCGCTGATGTGGGCGATGATTGTTAAATCCGCAACCATAATATCTAGCGGATATTAGCCATCAAGATATACCAGACTGGCAAACCGCGCGTATTATAAGTTTGGGCCAGGGTTTGCCAGCTTTCGGTTTGGGTGGGGAGCGGCTGGCGCGTGACCCAAATTACGCGCTTGTCTTTGCCCCTACACTTAGGTGTTGCTCCGCCTGGCGCAACTCTAGGGTCATCGGGTTGGACAAAATATACGTTGTCGAAGCTGATTGCCCTATCCACAAAGTAGTTTTGGGCCAGACTGTACTGCTGGAAGTTGGTAGGCGGATAGTGGGTCAAAAAAAGATAAGAAACGTAGCCCTGATTGTCTGAGTCTAGCCAGAGTTGGTCACATGGGCCGCGATAAGGCTGCATTTTTGCTAAAGCTTGGGATAGTCCAATGTTGTAGGGCAAATCTGCGGCGGGTATATTCGTTTGCAGTAACGGCGGCCCAAAGAAGTAGCTCAGAAAAAGCCAGTTAAACCCCCCAAATATTATTAGCCCCCCAATCGCCAGCGTGTACCGCCAGCCACACGCAAACCGTTTTAGCTCACGCCAGCCAACCACCGCTCCATAGCCCGCCAGCAGTTCGGGCAAAGGTAGAAAGTTGTAGCTGCGAATTTCGTGGGTATGCTCTAAAAGGGTCAGGCTGGCGGCTATCGGCCAGGTCAGTAACCAGATTGCCACTAGCAACGGTAAGTTAAAGCCCTTGTGTGCGGCCCACCTGCCGGGCCAAAACAAATCGAAAGCCGCCACCAACCACAAAAATCCTTCGAGCCAAAATAGTTCCCCCACCTGGGCGGGCCGCACACCGACCCCTTCTTGAAAACCTCTGAAAAACAGGTTGAGTGGATTGTAATGATTGAGGTACTGAGCCGGAATTTTGAAAATCCAGCCATCTTCTTGAAAAATGCTGTTCTGAGTATAACGCGACTGCACCGCCTCCCAATTGGTTAGTTGGGCAATCATAAGCGGACTAACTGCCACCAGAAACGTACCTGACCATACTATTGTCAGTCGCCAGTTCTGCCGTTGCCATAACAGTGGGGTAGCTATCAGACACGCACCCATCAACAAAGGAGTTTGCAGCTTCATGGTAGGGTAGGTTGCGGTGAGCAGAGCAAATAAAAAACCGGACAGCACCAGCCACCAACCCGCCTGGCGCGTGTTGATTTTAGCAACCCCGAATAATCCAGCCGAATCTTCTGCTGTATTGTTTGAGACTGATTGTACGGGTGCGGTCAGACTTTGGATGGCGCGGGTAAAAGCATAAAGGGCGGCGGTGGTAAAAAAAGGGACGTAGCTGGCCTGGAAAGCAATCCGGCTGTAATTCAAATGCCAGGGTTCGGTTGCCAAAAATAAGGCCGCTAAAAGCCCGGTTTGCCAGCCAAACCAGCGTCTGCCTAACAGAGCCACCAGCCAGACCATCGCAATTCCAAATAGAGCGACAGGGAGGCGGGTGCTGAACTCGCTCAGACCCAAAATACCCACGAAAGGAGCGGTGACATAATTGGCAAGGGGCGGCACCCAATCCCCGAAATTGCGAAAAAAGACTGGTAAAAAATAACCCCAATAGTCACGTCCGGTTTGCCACAAGCTCCAGCCATTATAGCCCTGCGCCATCTCATCTTGATTGAACCGTTGAGGGTAGGTATCCAGGGCGTAAAGCCGCAAACCTGCTGCCAGCAGCAAAATAAAAGCCAGCGATAGTGTCCAGGCAGGCCGTGCGAGGAATTTCGACCAGAGGGCAGATTTGTGTAGCATAACTTTTATGGAATTTGGTTCGGAGCTAAGACCAAATCTTCATAGACGCGCTCAATTGGCTGCAACAAAGCATGGGCGTGATGTGACCCATTGACGATAGCTGCCATTGCCGCCGCGCCTGCACCCACGCCTTCTTTGACATAACCCTGTTCGTAGAGCCGCAGCGGGGCGTAGCGAGAGGTTGAAAAATCGAGATTAGCAGCCAGATAAGGTACAGCCAAAGTCCCAAAACGGTCTTCGATAGCGGCAGCCAGACCCGCGAGGTCGGCGGTAGAGTCGGCCCAAACCCAGCGCGTGGTAGCTAGAGCCAGATTATTGGGTTGCATTTGCACTATAATTTCGCTGAAAGCGGGAGGAGGAGCGGCTCGTAAAGCGGCTATCAACGCCAAAACTGCCGCCATCTGCGTTCCCCCGCCCAATACGACAGGTATATATTTGGAAGCCGCTATAGCTATTCCTGCCACCGCCGCCTGCATGGGGTCGCCAACGGCAGCCACCGCCGCCAGAGGCTCGCGGGCAAATGTGCCTTTGTTAGCACCCACCGCTGCTAACCCTGCCAGCACCGCCGCTAATTTGCCATTATGAGCATTGTCGGGCATTGAACTACTGACCCGTTGTTCCGCATCCACGCCCAAGCCCAGCAAAAGCCCCAAAGCGGTAGTCGTCCCGCCCGGTACGCTTTCGCCTATTATCAAATAATTTTGGGGATTAAAACGTTGCCCCCACTCCTGGCCCAATTTTAACCCGGCTAAAAAAAGTTTGGTAACAACTGCCAATGGTAAAGCGTGACCAGTGTTGACCGCCCCGGCTGGCATCGCTCCGTCCAGTTTAATCAGGCCGGGTACGTCGGCAGCCACTTTCAGTCCGGCATCTATGCAAAGGTAGGGCATAGCAGGCAGCAGGTTGAAGGCTGCCCGCGTGATAATACTAGGGCCGGGTGCGCCGGTGGGATTAGAAGGCACGCCTCCTGGCAGACAACGGGCGCGTCCGTAGTATAAAATTTCCGCATCAGCCGCCGCCGTCAGTTCGCGCAATTCGGGCGACGTGCCTGCGCCGCTCAAGCCTGGTAGTTGTACCGTCGCAGTATAGCCCACCACGAGGCCGAAAATCGGCGAAAGCCCGGCCAACCTCTCCAGCGTCGCCTGACCCTCGGCGGGCCGATGCACTCCGATTATGTCGTTTTGGTCTGGCTTAAAAACTAGCATTTATTAAAACTCGTATATTTATTGCCAAATCCAACCGCCAAAACCCCCAGAACCCTCGTTCATTATAACAAGGCCGAACTGCCAACTCGCATGGGCGGGTTAATCAAATTTCCGGCACAGCATTCCACAAACAAGCGTTTTTTAGTATAGCAGGTTTAAACGCAAACCAACAACCGCTTTATTTCGAGGAGAGGTGAGTGTCTTATGGAGAAAATACAATCCCTGGCTGCTTTTGACGGCCAGTTTGAGGTAAGCTCGTTTTCAGAAGTCCATCGTTACCACAAGCAAGCGGAAGTTTACCTGGCTCAAGGGTTGACCCACGCAGCCCAGCAAACTCTGGCCCAGGCTTACGCCTTGCTCACTCAGGCTACAAAGGTCAGAAAGCCAACCTCAGATCAGCCCAATTTTGGCACCCTTACCCTGACGCTGGCCCGCATCTATCAGCAAGAGCAGCGTTACCCCGAAGCGGACGCATTTTTTAAGGATGCCTTGAATCATTTGTTGGCCGAGGGGAGGATGTTGGCGTTAGGCCACGCCTATTTTGCTTACGGCGAAGCTTTGAAGGAACGCGGTAATTATCAACTCGCCTGTCATTATCTGTCATTGGCCTACCTGACGCACCGTAACCTCGGCTAAAGTGTGTGTGGGACATTGCATTATGTGTCGAACGGTCTATTGGCGGAGCAATATCCCACAAGATGCCCTTTGTTAGATATTGCCCGTCAATAGATACGACCTGGAGTTTGGCATTTTGGGTCAAGCAGGCAAGCGCGACCATTCGGCTACCTGCCAAACATTGCCTTCTGGGTCAGTAAAAGTAAAGGACAAACCACGCCGCCTATCGGGGTCAGGCGCGGGCGCAGTAACAGCATAACCAGCGTCGCGTAGTTTCAAGGCCAGGCCGTTTACATCGTAGGCCCGGAAACTCAGCGTCAGGTTGACATCGCGCCCCCAAATCCGGTTTTGCACCCCGGAAGGTTTGCGCCCACCCGGCACCAGAGCCAGATGCGTCGGCTCATCGAAGAAGATAGCTGCGGGCGGATTTTGACCCACCAGGCTGGCTTCCAGTTGTTCGGGCGTTCCGGTGAGTAATGGCTCCAAACCGCCCATCTCGGACGGCGGCATATAACCGTTAGGTTGCGGCTCAAAAACTAAGTTTTCTTGACTGACTTCGCCTGGCGGATTTTCTGATGGCTCAACCTCAGCCGGGTCATCAAGCGCGTCTGGGTTGTCTTGAACTGCTATCTGTTCAGGGTTGGGCGCAGCCTCATACCGCTCTACACTCTCGACAAAAGCTGGGAACGGTTCAGGGTGAGGGTGACGACGTTCTGTTTCGGTTGAGAGGGTCACGGGCCGTCTGCCACCACCGGAGGCCACCAACGGCATTTGCAAAATGTCCCGGTAGAAAGCCACTTGCCGCTCGAAATCCTGACATTCAAGCCAGATTGTGCCGATATGTTCCAGACGATTTGAGCCAACCGGGGGCGCGGTGCGTAACTGCTCGATTTGCCAGATGTTGCGCTCCGGGTCGAAAAACAAAGCACTGGCCGCCCAATCCTGGTCGAAAAGCTGGGTAATCGGCACTTCTTTCTCGCTTAGTTCTTCGACTAAAGGAGCGATTTGGTCAATGGTGAAGCTGGCAATCAAGGGAATGTCGGGGCTACCGTTTTTGGGGCGGGGGCGGCTCACCCAGGTCATTCCGCCATCAATCAGTTCAAGCTCTACCGGGCCACAGTTATAGCGGATGTGATGACCGATGCCACTATTGCCTTCATCAGCAAAGCGTAACTGCAAGGTTTCTTCCAAAAACACCGATTCGCCTAGCAAATCGGCCACTTTCAACCCTAGCCAAACTACCCGTTCGATGCGGGGCGAGGCCCTCAAAAGTGGAGGCGTAGGCTTGGCCTGTTCTTCTTTTTTCCTGCCGAAAAACGGCATCAAGCTTTCTCGTTCAGACTAAAAACTCTAGAATTTAACAGGTTTTTGTGGGACATTGCTCTACATCGGCTGACGGCAACCAGTTGACGCACCTCCAACAAAGCCCCTTGTGGGACATTGCTCCGTCAATGGATAGTTCTAGCCTTATTCATTCTACCAGTTTCGTCAATCACAAAGCCGTTTTTGCCCTTTTAGCGTGTGGCGGCAAATGTTCCAGCAAATCGGCCACATTTCGGATAAGCAGGTCAGGCACGATACCTGTCTCTGCCGGGTCTTCCTGGCGCGACTCGTGAGTTAAGGCCGCCTTCATTCCGGCAATATGTGGCCCTCGCACATCTTCAACCAAACGGTCTCCCACGAACAAAATGTTTTCAGGGCGGGTTTGTAAACGTCGAACGGTTTCGGCATAGATGCGCGGCGACGGTTTACGCCAGCCAATTTCGCACGAAATGATAGTGGCATCAAAGAAAGGCCGCAGACCCAACTGCTCGATTGAACCATAAACCACTTCGGGGATATTGCAAAAGTTGGAAACCAGACCCAATTTGTAACCGCGTCGTTTGAGTTCGGTCAGCGTGTCAAAAACCTGTGGCCCCACGCGGACATATTTACCCAAAAGTACGTGTTCAAGCTCGATAATGTGGCGCACAAAAGCGGCTTCGTGGGCGCGTGGCACTTGGGCGGCGTGCAAGGCATTGGTAAACATCTCCATTATGTCCAGTTCGGCCTCAATTTTCTCGCGCCATGTCGCCTGCATTTTGCGGCCAACGTGTTCCTCGATACACCGCCGAATAGCGGACAGTGGCGGCAAGTTTTCGCCTTCGGTATGGTGCAACTCGGTGTAAATTTCCTGCCAGACCGCTTCCAGTTGTTCCGGCCCGGCGTTCACCGTAATCAAGGTGTCGCCCAAGTCAAACGCCACCGTCTCGATTTCTTCAAACATAAATATCTTTCTAGCTATCAGTAAACAGTCGCCAGTTTTCAGTTCAAAATACCAAAGCAGTTTGACAATTGCTAACCTTAATACTTCCAAATGCGTCCTTGTTTAACTGAAAACTGGCAACTGCTCTAGCTCCGGTCTCCTTCGACGCTCCAAAGTTCGGCCACTTTTTTGGCAAGCCGGGTATGTTCAGGGCGGGCCAGGGCCGGGTCGCTCTCGAAAAGAGTGTTGGCTTCGCGGCGGGCCAGTTCCAGGAGGGGCGTATCGCCCACGCCCGCCACCCGTAAATCAGGCACACCACTCTGGCGCGTACCGAAAAATTCTCCAGGGCCGCGCAATTTCAAATCTGCTTCGGCCAGCACAAAGCCGTCTTGGGTATCTTCGATGATTTTAAGACGCTGCTGACCTTGTTCGCTCAACTCGTCCCCCGCCAGCAATAGACAATAGCTTTGGTGCTGACCGCGCCCAACTCGTCCTCGAAACTGATGCAGTTGGGCCAGGCCAAAACGGTCTGCGCCTTCAATCATTATCACTGTCGCGTTTGGTATGTCTATCCCGACTTCGATAACCGATGTGGAAACCAAAATATCCAGCTTGCGGTCTCGAAATTCTTCCATAATCGCATCTTTTTGGGACGGCTTCATGCGCCCGTGTAGCAACCCCAATTTTAAGTCGGGGAAGACTTCTTGTTGTAAGCGTGCGTGTTCTTCGACAGCCGCCTTCGCCTCAATTTTGTCCGACTCCTCGACCAACGGGCAAATAATAAAAGTCTGGCGGCCCGCGTCCACTTCCTTTTTGATAAAGCGGTAGGCTTTGTGGCGGTCAAAGGGCAGCACCCATTTGGTTTTGATAATCTGGCGGCCCGGTGGCATCTCGTCAATTATAGACAAATCCAGGTCGCCGTAAATGGTCAAAGCCAGACTGCGCGGGATAGGGGTAGCGGTCATTACTAGCAGGTGAGGGTTGGACTCAACTCCTTTTTGGCGCAACATGGCTCGTTGCTGTACCCCAAAACGGTGCTGCTCATCAATAATCACCAGGCCCAACCGCGCAAAATCTACCCCTTCCTGGATAACTGCGTGCGTGCCGATTACAATATCTATCAAGCCTGCCGCGATTTCCTGTTTGATACGTAGCTTGTCTTTGGGTTTGGTGCTGCCCGTAAGCGAGGCCACCCGAATGTTTAAGTTGCGTTCAATGGCGGCGGGCGTTTGACAGAAGTTCTCGAACAGGCGCGACAAACCCCGAAAATGTTGCTCGGCCAAGATTTCCGTTGGTGCCATCAACGCTCCCTGGAAGCCATTCGCCACTGCCATCAACAGGCCCGTCGCTCCCACTACCGTTTTGCCGCTCCCTACGTCCCCCTGCAACAAGCGACTCATAGGTTTGGTTTTGTTGATGTCACCCAAAATATCATAAATAGAACGTTTTTGGGCGTTTGTCCAGTCGAAAGGCAAACTTTTGCGCCACTCTTCCAGCAAAGCCGGGTCGGAACGCAGGGGCAGAGCCGGGCGTTCTTCTTGCCACTCGCGCCGCTTGAGCAGTACACCTAGTTGTATCAAGAAGAATTCGTCGAAAGCCAACCGCCGTCGCGCCCGTGCTAATCCCTCCTGGTCGGGTGGAAAATGATAATTCTGCACGGCCCGGCTCAGGTCTATAAGCTGGTTGCGCTGTTTGAGTTCGGGCGGCAAGTGTTCCGGTAATGCCTGGGCGTAACCATCTACACAACTTTTAATAATCCGGCGCAGGGTGTGTTCTTTGACCGGGCCAACCAGATGATAAACCGGGACAAGCCGACCTGTGTGTAGAAGCTCTTTGTCGGCTGGCTCGAACGAAGGGGCTTTGAGACAGATGCTGCCGCCCCATTCTTCCACTCGCCCACTCATCACAACCCGTTGGCCTGGTTTGAGACCGTAAGTCATTTTGCGGTTGAAGTAAATGGCCTTGAGCGTACCAGTTTCGTCCGTGACCGTGACCTGGATAAGCTCTTTCCCGCCCCGCGTATGAACGCCCGCCACATCTAAAATCTGTACCAGTACGCTTTCGACGCGACCAAACATTAGCTCGTTGATTTTTCGGAACGAGCTAAAATCTTCGTGGCGAAACGGAAAATAGTATAGCGCGTCGTGGATACTGTGCAACCCAACCAAATCCAGCAGCGCGGCGAACTGCGGCCCTACCCCTTTAACCGAGGTGAGCGGTGCGGCCAAGTCTATAGTTGCGGACGCTTTGGTAGCTTTGCTTTTTATACTAGCAGTTGCGGGCGTGGGTTTGACAGGTTCTGTGGGCAGGTCAATAGTGTCGTGCCAGGGGTCAACCTCGAAAGGGTCTAAGTCGGGTTCATCAGCATAATTTTCAAAATCAGAATTTCTTGGTGAGTTGGCCGCACCTACCGTTGGTTCTACCGACAAAACAGCCTTTGTGCCTACCGTCACCCGATTATCTCGCACGGTGGAACTGACCGTCACCGCCATAGGTGAAGCCGCCTCTTTACCAAACAACGCCAGAACTTCTTTAATCGCGTTCTGGCGTTGGAAGGTGTCGTACTCGCCGTAATCAGTCAGGTGTTGGCTAACCTGTTCGACAATTTGGGCTTCGTTATGCTTGAGGTTTGTACGCAAAGCGGTCTGCGTCCAATTGGTTACGAAAGCCGCGAGGCCACGATAGACCTTACGGTTCTGGAAGCCGTCCTGCGCCTCTATAGTCAATATTTTTTGTAATTTTTCGGTGTCTAAGGCCATATAGCTAATCACGATTACGGGATGTACTCGATGTAACTTCAATTTCAAATTTATCGCCGGATACAAAAGGAGTCTGAATAACAAAATGCAAATAGTCCTCAGAACTCTCTATAAAAGTGTGAATTTCATGTGGTTCAATTACCAAAATATCACCCGTTTTCAAATGAATTTCCTGATTATTGACAACGCAAGTGCTGTTACCACTAGCTACCAAATATATCTCATACATTTGAGCGTGGTAATGTTTCTCGTTGACTCCCTGGTTGGCATAACCAATTGGAATTGGGACACCTGAATTCCACGGCCCTACAAACCAACCCTTAGCTACATTTTTATCTACTGTTGAGTGAATCACTGGTTGTACCTTCCAAAATATTAGTAACGGTTAATTTGCGATTCGTTCCAAATCGTCCCAAAAGCCTGGATACGAAACGTTGGCACATTCCCAATCTTCGATTTCCAGGCTTTCACCTGACGGTAGTAGCAAGCCTAAAATTGCCCAGGCCATCGCCAGGCGGTGGTCGCCAAAACTATTCAGCCTTGCACCGTGTAATTTTTGACCGCCTTTGACGGCCAGCCCATCTTCAAAAGTCACGACGCTTACCCCAAGTTTGGTAAACTCGCTGGCAAGGGTGGCGATGCGGTCTGTTTCTTTGGCTCGCAATTCGGTTGCGTCGCTCACTCGTGTTATGCCGAGAGCGAAAAGGGCCGCTACCGCCAACGCCGGAACTTCGTCCACCAGACGCGGTATCAGGTCGCCACCGATACCCGAACCAGCCAATCTGCTGCTACGTACCCGAATATCCGCCACAGGTTCGCTGGCAACCTGACGTGGGTTCAAAAGGGTGATGTCCGCGCCCATTTCATTCAAAACGTCAATAATTCCGGTACGGGTTGGGTTCACGCCCACGTTTGGCAGCATAATGTCGGCATCGGGGTGAACAGAAGCCGCCACCAGCCAGAACGCCGCCGAACTAATATCGCCCGGCACAGTCAGGTTCAGAGCTTGCAACTGTTTAGCCGGGCCACGCATAATGATTTCGGTCTGGCTTACCTGTAGGGGTGCGTTCATGGCGGTCAACATCCGTTCGGTATGGTCGCGGCTGGCAATCAAACCGCTTAACCGTGTTTCTCCCTCGGCATACAGCCCGGCCAGCAGCAGACAACTTTTTAGCTGTGCGCTGGCGACTGGCAAAGCGTATTGCAACCCCCTTAACTGCGTACCCTTTATCGTCAAGGGTGCAAGTGTATCTTCTTTGCGCCCCCAAATTTGCGCCCCCATCTGTTTAAGCGGGCCAATTACCCGGCGCATCGGACGCGAACGCAACGAAGCATCACCAGTCAAAACTGACAAAAAACTTTGGCCGCTTAAAAGTCCGGTCAAAAGCCGGGTGGTCGTGCCACTATTGCCGCAATCCAACACGTTACTGGCTTCCTGCAAACCGTGTAAGCCTACTCCCTGTACCGTCACCGCGCGGGCTGCCGCATCGAGTTTAATAGGCACGCCTAACGCCCGCATACAAGCGATAGACGCAAGGCAGTCTTCGCCTGGCAAAAAATTATTGATATGGGCCGTGCCGTCCGCTATCGAGTTAAAAATAACGCTACGGTGGGATATAGACTTATCCCCCGGCACCACGATTTCGCCTCGCAGTTGGGCGGCAGGTTTAACTTTGATGGTTTTTACAATTGTTTCCAAATTTTATCTTGTCCCGTCTAATTTGATAGTCAATATAGGTGTTCCATTGTTGTGTTTGTGGTTTTGATTTTAACAGTTTTAGGGTGAGTATGGCAACTCTTATCTTGATGTGGGGTGTGACACAAAATTTTGCAGAGAAATCGCCAACGGTTGAAACCGTCGTCTAAGCAAACCAAATACGTTAAAACGTGTTGTTAGAACCTGATTTATCAGGTTTGGGGTGAATAGACGACGGTTTCAACCGTTGGCTATGGTTAAGCTAACCTGGGTAGGCCAGACTTTAAGGTGCATTAACCACGTTCGACAAAATGTAACCAGCCTGCTGTGCTTGCGCGTCGGTATCGAAGCAATCTACCTACCCGTTCAAGAGGTAAACAGGTAAAACAAGCTGGGGATTTAGTGAATGTTTAATGAGTCACCGGTATGAGGATAAATAGGACGGGTTTGACCCTAAAGGCCCGACCCGTCCCCAAAAATGAGCGAACCGTAAGTTATTGGGCCACGATGTCGCCGTACATATCGGGGCGGCGGTCACGGTAGAACTGCCAGGTATCGCGTACTTCGCGGATCAAATCCAGGTCAAGGTCTGCTACCAGTAGCTCTTCTTCTTTATCGCTGGCCCGTGCAATATACGCCCCACGCGGGTTGCAGAAATAGCTCGAACCGTAATATTCTTGCGGCCCAAATTCCTCCTCCACCCCTACCCGGTTGATGGTGCCGACAAAGTAGCCGTTGGCGATGGCGTGGCTGCGCTGCTCGATGTCCCACAGATGGTCGGATAAGCCGCGTGCCGTAGCCGAGGGAATATAGACGATTTCCGCCCCGTGCAGCCCCAACATTCGCGCCCCTTCGGGAAAATGGCGGTCATAGCAGATATATACCCCGACTTTGCCGTATTGAGTCTGGAAAACCGGGTAGCCCACGTTGCCAGGCCGGAAATAATATTTTTCCCAAAAGCCGGGTAGATGCGGCAGGTGCGTTTTGCGGTAGATGCCCAACAGCTTGCCATCGGCATCTATCACGCCTGCCGTATTGTAGTAAAGGCCCGTTCCGGCTTCTTCGTAAATAGGCACTACCAGCACCATCGAATATTGTTTTGCCAACTCGCACATCAAGTTCATAGTTGGGCCGGGTATCGGCTCGGCGGTGTTGTACCACTTGCGGTCTTGCACCTGGCAAAAATATGGGCCAAAGAAAATCTCTTGCAAGCAGGTGATTTGCACCCCTTGTTTGGCTGCCTGCTCAATATACTTGACGTGTTTCTCGACCATTGCCTCTTTGCTTCCGGCGTTTTTGGCCTGGATTAAGGCACTGCGTACCATTCTAGCCATCAGTATTTCCCTTCTATCTACATAGGTTTATGTGTAACTATTCAGCTAAATTGAAGAAGTTAAAAAAGAGGGTTTTTAGGGGACACCCCTAGACCCCGCACGGGAAGTATCCCGTGAACCTCTACAATAGTTACCTCTATGCTCGTACCGCGTCGTCGGCAATGTTCAAAACTTCGTCCACCGCCCGCACCCCGAACATCATTTCGTCCTCGGTGATAGTAAGCGGCGGCGCGATAAACAGCATATTATAGCGGCAGAACACGAACACGCCCCGCTCCATCAAAGCGTTTTTGATTTTGCCAGTTAGCCCCTGATCTTTGCCGTTCCAGGCGGGCAGCCCCTCGCGGCTCTGGCGGTTTTTGACCAGTTCGATACCGCAGAACAAACCCAGGCCACGCACATCGCCAATCGCCGGGTGATGGTCTTTGAGGGCGGTCAGTTCGGCCAGCAGCTTGCGGCCCAAACGTGCGCTGTTCTCCACCACATTTTCTTCGTCGTAGGCTTCCAGGGTGGCAATCCCAGATGCACAAGCCAGCGGGTGGCCGCTATAAGTCAGACCGCCCCACAACACGTGGTCATCATAAAAGTCCGAAAGTTTTTGGTTGACAATCGCCCCGCCCAACGGTACATAGCCCGAATTAACCCCTTTAGCGAAAACCATAATATCTGGAGTCACGCCATAGTGGTCGGCGGCAAACCATCTGCCCGTGCGCCCGAAGCCAGTCATCACTTCGTCGAAAATCAACAAGATGCCGTATTTGTCGCAAAGCTGGCGCAGGTAGGGAATATAATCGGGCGGCGGCACAAAAATCCCGTTCGTTCCGGTCACGACTTCGATTAAAATGGCGGCTACCGATTCCGGCCCTTCAAAATGTAGCACGTCCTCGATGTCATGAGCGCATTGCATAGTACAGGTGTCGCCGCAACCCGCGAACCGACAATGATAGGGGTCGGAGTCGTGGACGCGCACGATGCCACTGATACCCGGTTCGTTGGCCCAACGCCGATTATCGCCCGAAAGCGTCATCGCCCCAGCCGTTGAGCCGTGATAAGAACGGTAGCGGGTAATAATTTTTTGCCGCCCGGTGAAGGCGCGGGCCATTTTGATGGCATTTTCGTTGGCTTCCGCCCCGCCGTTAGTAAACAAGGTTTTGACTAAATCGCCCGGTGTACGTTCAGCCAACATTCGGGCCAGAGTAGCGCGGGCCTCGTTCTGAAAGTTCGGGCCGATGTAGCACAACTTTTCGGCCTGCTCTTTGATGGCGGCCACCACTTTGGGGTGCTGGTGGCCCAGGTTGGAATTGATAAGCTGGCTAGAAAAATCCAGGTAGCGTTTGCCGTCGCTGTCCCAAAACCAGCTACCGCGTGCCTCGGTGACAACCAGCGGGTTGGCGTTGGCTGCTTTCTGAGCAGACCAGCTTACCATTACGTGTTTGGCCGAGTCTTCCTTGACCCGTGCGGCGTTGACCGCGCTTATATCTAGTGTCATTTTTCTTTCCTTTACTAAATCTCCAGCTTATACCAGCGTATAGGTTTTTCTAGGCACAAATTGGCCTTCACCTGCTTTGCCCAAAAACTGGCCTTTATCCACAATCACCTTGCCCCGGCTCAAAACAGTAGTCGGTACGCCCTGAACTTCCCGACCCTCATACGGATTATAGTCCACGTTCATGTGAAGGTCTTTTTGGCGGAAGGTGAGTTTGGCGTTGGGGTCAAAAACTACGATGTCGCCGTCCGCACCAATAGCAATATTGCCCTTCTTAGGATAAAGCCCCATCATTTTGGCCGGGTTGGTGCTGGTCAGTTCCACAAAGCGGTTGAGGCTGATTTTGCCGCCGCGCACACCGCCATCATAAATCAGGCTCATACGAGTCTCGACACCGGGCGCACCGTTGGGTATCTTGCTAAAATCGTTCAGGCCCAACTCTTTTTGTTCTTTCATACAGAACGGGCAGTGGTCAGTCGAAATCACCTGCAAATCGTTACCCGCCAGACCTTTCCAAAGCGCGTCCTGGTTCCACTTCTCGCGTAATGGCGGCGACATTACATATTTTGCCCCTTCAAAGTCGGGCTTTTCGTAATCCTCGTAGCTCAAAAACAGATATTGAGGGCAAGTTTCGGCATAAGCGGGCAGCCCCATATCGCGAGCCTCGCGCACCTGTTCCAACGCATCCGAACAGCTAAGATGCACAATATAAACTGGTACGCCCGCCATTTCCGCTAGGGCAATCGCGCGGCGGGTGGCTTCCCCTTCGGCTTTGGTGGGTCTGGTCAGAGCGTGATATTTGGGAGCAGTTTTGCCTTCGGCTAACGCCTTTTCCACCAACACATCAATCACGCCGCCGTTTTCCGCGTGCATACAAATCAGGCCACCGTTATCAGCTGTGCGTCGCATCGCCCGAAATATACTGGAGTCGTCCAGCATAAAAACGTTGCGGTAGGCCATAAAAAGCTTGAAGCTGGTCACGCCCTCGCGTTGCACCATTGTATCCATCTCGTCCAGCGTCTTATCGTTAATTTCGCGCACAATCATATGAAACGAATAATCAATTGCGGCTTTGCCCTCGGCCTTTTTGTACCACGTCTCCAAAGCTCCGTGCAACGAACCACCGTAATCCTGAATGGCGAAATCAACAATGCTGGTAGTGCCACCAAAGGCGGCGGCTATAGTTCCAGTTTCAAAATTATCAACACTATAGGTTCCGCCGAAGGGCATATCCATGTGAGTATGGACATCAATACCTCCAGGTAATAGTAATTTATCTGTGGCATCAATCGTCGTATCAGCCTGGGCGAAAGCATCCAGATTTTTGCCAATAAGAGAAATAACACCCTCATCAATCAGTACATCCGCCAGATATGTTTCGGAAGCGGTCACTACCGTCCCACCTTTGATTAGTGTCTTCATCAATCCTCCTAATTGGATGCGCGTCAATTTTCTGCACTGCTAATGGTTTTAAGATTGCCAATGGTTGAAACCATCGTCTAATAGACTCAAAACCCGATAAATTGGGTTAGAAATGCCACAAGTAAATTAAATTTCAACCCACTTTAGTGGGTTTGGGTTTAGATAGACGATGGTTTCAACCATTGGCATTCATACCGAAATATGACTAGCACCCAAACTAAATTATCAGGCCAACACCCGCTCCGCTTCTGGTCTCCACATTGGAGGAATACGGTACGTATCGCTTTCGACCAGGGTGATGCAATCTTTGACCGGGCAGACGTGCATACACAACGAGCAACCATCGCATTTTTCGTCCAGCACGTGGTAGCTGGGGCGTTGGTCATGACTGTCGCTGCCTCCGTCTGCCGCACCTGCGCCCGCCGTCATCGCAACCAGATTGAAGGATTTGTCAATTGCCTGCAAGCCCACGCCGTCGTTACAAGCTATGTAACACAAATCGCACGAGATACATTTGGATTGATCAATCAAGGCAACATCGCGCCGCCTGAATTCCAAACCGCTATGCTGCTGCACTTTCGGGACGGCCAGACCCACCATCTGCTCGATATTGGCAAAACCTTTGCGATCCATATAGTCGTTCAAGCCTTTGGTCAAGTTGTCAATAATGCGGAAGCCACGCAACATCACCGCCGTACATACCTGGACTGCGCTTGCCCCTGCCAGGAAATGCTCCACCGCGTCTTCCCAATAGCCAATACCGCCCATTCCGAAAATCGGCAGACTGGTTTTGGCCTTCAAAGTGCTGACGCAACGCAGGGCCACGGGCTTGACCGCCGTACCACTATAACCGCCGTAACAGGTTTGGCCGCTCACGTCCGGCAACGGCTCAAGCTTTTCGATGTCAATGCCAATCATACTGAGGATAGTGTTGATAGTAGAGATACCATCCGCGCCGCCCGCCTCGCACGCCTGCCCGATTAAACCAATATCGGTCACATTAGGGGTTAGTTTGGCAAAAACCGGGATACGGGCATATTTCTTTGTCCAGCCACAAATCATCTCCGCTAAATCGGGGTTCTGGCTTTGCTCGCTACCCATGTGTTTTTCGGGCATTCCGTGCGGGCAGCCAAAATTCAATTCGATTGCGTCTGCGCCCGCTTCTTGCACGGCCAACACCAGTTTGCGCCAGCCTTCCTCCTCGACACTGTGCATAATACTAGCAACTACGGCGTGGTCAGGGTAAGCTTCCTTCAACATCTGGATGTCGCGCAGCCAGGCTTCCAACGTGCGGTCTGTAATAAGCTCGATATTTTCAAAACCCACCACGTTTGCCGCCCCCAGCCGCGCTCCGCGTGGTGTCAGCCTGCCGAAGCGGTTAGTTACGTTCACTATTGGGTCAAGGCCGATTGTCTTGGTAACGGCCCCACCCCAGCCCGCCTCAAAAGCCCGTTTGATTTGGTCGCCGTAAGTAGCTGGCGGCGCACTAGCCAGGAAAAACGGGTTAGGAGCTTTCATTCCTTTGATATTGATAGACAAATCGGCCATAATATCCTCCATAGGTTAGTAGCAGTCAGTCGTAAGTTGTCAGTCGAACTAAATATTTTGAATGCGGCGAACGCCAACGGTTACACCCGTGCCGGGTGCAGGCAACCGTCGTTTATACAACCCAAACCTGATTTATCAGGTTGCTAGAACCCACTTTAGTGGGTTTGGTGTGATTAGACGACGGTTTCAACCGTTGGCTACCAGATCATTATTCTGCACCCGCGCCCTCTGCGGTGAAAAATCCGGTGGCTGACCACTGACGACTGCCAACTAATAGCTACTTTTTCGTCATCGCTGCTGCCGCCGTGATAATGTCGTTGGTGTAGGCATCTTTGGCGGGTTTGCTGATAACATTAAACTTGAGGGCGATAGCCGCCGTAGCTTGAAATCTAGTATCGTCAATGAAGCCTACCTTGTCGGGCGTAATTCCGTCCGGCATCACCAGCTTGGCAACCTCGGACATCATCTTCACCTGATGGTCGCGGCTGGTAGTGGCTTTGTCGGCTCGCTTCATTACCGCATCTACCGCATAAGCCTGGTCTTTGACCGAGTCCTGCCAGCCGTGTTGAGCCGCCGCCATAAACTTCACCAGCATATCTTTTTTGTTTTTGAGCGTGTCTTCGGTCACGAAAACATGGTCTTCCAGCATACCCACGCCTTCGGTAGTGTAGTTAATCACGCTCAGGTCTTCGGGCTTGACTCCAGCTTCCAACACCACCTGATACTCGTTGTAGGTCATAGCACTGGCGGCATCAAGCTGGCCGTTGAGGAAGGCATCCATATCGAAGCCTTGCTTGATAACGGTCATATCTTTGTTGTTGTCAATGGAATTGTCCAGCTTATACTTGTCCATCAAGGCGCGGAACTCGAACTCGTTGCCGCCTGACCAGACACCCACTTTTTTGCCTTTGAGGTCGGCTGGTGTCTTTATATTAGCCGATTTTTTGCTAACAAGCAACATCCCACTCGCCTGATAAAACTGGCCGATGTCCACCAATGGCTGACCTTTATCCCGGTTCGCCAACAAACTGCCAACCCAATCTACGCCAATGTCCGCCGCCCCAGTCAAAACCTTCTGGCTCGGCACCACGTCCGGGCCACCCGGCAGAATTTGAACATCCAGGCCCATATCTCGGAAATAGCCTTTATCTAAAGCTACATAGTACCCGGCGAACTGAGCCTGGTCGAGCCACTTGATTTGTAGCCTAACCTTGGTCAAAGGGCCGTTGGCTGCGGCGGCAGAGGTCGTCCCCGCCACAGCATTCGTAGTACCCGCCGCACTGGTAGCCGCGCTGGTGGTGCTGGCTGGTGTGGCGGTCTCACCACAAGCCGCCAACAAGACAGCCAGTAACGCGGTTAGTGTCACCAAAACCCAAATGCGAAAACCCTTGCGATTTGTGTTCATTATCTAATGCTCCTCCGTTTAACACTTACAACACTTATCGAAACCCGCTAAAACACTCAATTCAGGAAAATTGCAAATATGAAAATGAAGGTTCGGTCTGGCAAACCCAATTCTAAAGATACAATTGAAAAAGCCTAGTTGTTGGCCTGCGCCCGGAACGCGCTTTGCCAGGGAACAAGCAGCCGTTCGGCCAGCCCCACCAACAGATATAGAGCCAGTCCCATCAAGGTGACGATAATCACTCCGCACCAGGCCAGGGCAAAATCGCCACTTTGAATGTTGTTAGCCAGCAGCTTGCCGATACCGCCCGCCGAATTAAAGAACTCCGCCACTACCGCCCCGATGGTGGCAACCGTCGTGCCTACTTTGAGCGCGGCAAAAAGATATGGCAGACTGCTGGGCAGACGCAATTTGAGGAAAACTTGCACCCGACTAGCCGCGTAGGTGTGCATCAAATCGGCACTATTAGCATCTAACGAAGTCAACCCTTTGTAAGCACTGACTACCATCGGGCCAAAGGTCATCATAGTAACTACGGCGATGCGGGTGGGTTGGTCAAAACCGAACCAACGGCTCATAATCGGCACGAAAGCAATAATCGGGATGGCGTTAGTAGCCACCGCAATTGGCATCAGGCCACGCCGCGCAATGTCGAACCATACGAACAGCAGTGCCATCAGCAAACCTACCGCCGCACCGATAGCCAGACCCAAAACCACTTCCAGGAGCGTGTAATTTGCGCCAATCCATAAGTCACGGCTGTGCTTGCCCGCCGCTTCGATAATTTGGGTGGGTACTGGCAACTGAAAAGTCTTAATATTCAAAATGGCGTGAATTATCTCAAACTGCCACAAAGCCAAAACTAGGATTGCCACTATAAGCGGGGGCAAAATTTTAGCGGCCCAATCAAGGGTGGCCGAGCTTTTCTGGTGGGTTTTGGTTTGAGGAGGTAGGATAGTTGCCATCTTGCTTACTTTTTCCGATATTCAGGTTGCCAGGGAACAACCAGTCGCTCGACCAGACTGACCACGAGGAAAAACAACATTCCAACGAGGGCTGCCAGGATAATCAAAGCCCACAAACGGTCACTACGGGCATACGAACTATATTGCAACTTGAGAATTAATACGCCCAAACCCGCATTGCCACCCATCAATTCTGCCACAATTGCCCCAATCAAGCTGCCTGTCGAAGCGATTTTGAGGGCGTTGAACAAAAACGGTAACGAAGCTGGAATACGTAGTTTCAGATAAATTTCCCACCGACTGGCGGCGTAAGTGTGCATCAGTTCTAGCGAGAGGGTATTGACGCTCCGCAAGCCCTTCAAAACATTGACCGTGACCGGGAAAAAGGTCAGGTAGGCCGAGACGGTGATTTTCAACATGGTTTCATCTTTGATGATACCGTACAAAATCGGGGCGAGGGCAATCACGGGTATCATTTGGGAAGCCACAATATAGACGTAAAAGCTGCGCTCCACCCACCGCGCTTGGTCAATCAGCAAAGCCAGGGCGTAGCCGATAACCGCGCCAATCAAAAAACCAATCATTGCGTTGGTCAGGGTCACGCGGGCGGCATCCAAAAAAATGTCGGCGTTTTCCGTGAAGCCAGTTATTACTTTAAGTGGCGAGGGTAAAATGCTTTGTTGGCGTTTGTAGGCCAGCGAGTCTTCTTCCAGCCCGTTGGTTAGCAGCAGATAAATCACTTGCCACAGTACAATTATCAGCCCAACGGTCAAGGCTGGAGGCCAGAAAATCCGCCAGAAACTTTGTATGCGGCCCATCTGGACTGTTTCGGCCCAGGAAGTTGGTTTAACAGTCGTGTTGGGTGCAGTGCGTAAGCTTGCCACTATTCGTACTCCCGCAAATTTTCGCGTATCTGGCTGATAAGCTCGAAGTAACGCGGCAGTTCGCGGGTCTCAAAGACACGCGGGTACGGCAAATCTATTGGCACGATTTTGGCAATTCGTCCAGGTCGGGGTGACATCACCACCACCCGGCTTGACAGAAAAACCGCTTCGGGAATGGAGTGAGTTACGAAAACTACCGTCGTGTTGGTATCGCGCCATATATTGAGCAGTTCAGTATTAAGGCGTTCGCGGGTCATCTCGTCCAGTGCGCCAAAAGGTTCGTCCATCAGCAGCAGCGAAGGTTTGAACGAAAGAGCGCGAGCGATAGCGACCCGTTGCTGCATCCCGCCCGAAAGCTGCCAGGGATATTTGTGGTGAAAATCGGCTAATCCAACCAGACTTAACAGTTCGGCGGCGCGTTTTTGACGTTCGGCTTTGGAGAACTTCATTATTTCGAGCGGTAGTTCGACGTTTTTTAGCACGTTACGCCAGTCGTAGAGGGTGGGAGCCTGGGGTACAAAGCCATACTCGCGTTTTTGGCGGGCCACCGCAGCTGGTTTACCCCGTATCGTGATGCTGCCCGCCGTCGGTTGCAGCAAATCGGCAATCAAGCGTAGCAGGGTAGTCTTGCCACAACCACTAGGGCCAATCAGCGAGACAAATTCTCGTTCTCCCACGTCCAGCGACACGTCCGCCAGAGCCAGCACAGTTTCGCCGCGTCCAGGTGCGCGATAACGCATCGAAACCTGGTTTATTTGAATAGCACTATTATGAGTGTCAACAAAACTGCTATGCGGAGCAGCCGCTTCTTGTAATTTTTCCGACAATGGTTTGTCTTCTCTATTTTGGCTTATGCTAGTTGGACAGTATTGCTAACTTTAACAAATTAGCCCTGCCTATCACAATATACGGGTTATCCAAGAAAGCGAAAGGTATTTTGGTGGTTTTGCCTAAAGTGATTATAACATAGAAAGTTTTGGGTTTTGTATTTAATTAGCATTAAGTTTTCAAATACTCAAAAGGTCAGACGACACACATCAAAACCAAGCGTGTAGTTGGTGTTTTGGTAGTTTTGCCCAAATACATTTGAGTGCTAGGGTTGCGCCAACACAGACTTGAAAAATGTGCTGGCCGCGTCGTTCATGGTGGTGGTGACTTCGTGTCCGGTGTGTGGGAAGATAGCCAAGTGGACGTTCATATTTTGCTGCTTGAGGACATTGAAAAAAGCTTGCGCCCGTACCAGCCGATTGTTGCCTTCGTAAGCGTCCCATTCGCGCGGGACGGCAGTGGCATCGGTATCGTCCGCGCCGACTCCAACCCAAAAAGGTATTCTGTTAAAGGCAATTTTGTCGAAGGCGGTAGGAGCATAGTTCTGCAAGTCGCTGACACCATAGGCAAAGTTCAGAGGCGCATTGTTAAAAGTGATAAGGGGTAGGGTGTAGCTACCGGCGGCGATTGCCACCACAGCCATAGTGGTGGTTGGGTAGAGTAGGGCGTAACGGTGGGCCAGTTGTGACCCACGAGAAAAACCATAGAGCAAAAAGCGTTGTTTGAGACGCAGGTGCATACTCCCGCCTAGTTGGTAAGCCATTTGGTTAAGCCTGGCAGTCAGAACGCCATCTTCTTTGGTGACAACGACAGGGTTGCGATAATCGGGGTCGTAGTTGAAAGTGGGGGCGATTAGTAGCAAATGATTTTGTTGGGCAAAACCGAGCAGACTCTGGCAAAAAGTTTGACCGTTGCCTCCCATCCCGTGCAGCACTATCAACGGCTGCACACTTTGCATAGAATTCAGGCCAGTAGGAACATAAACCGTAACATTCGTTCCAGCCAGCGTGAGGTTGTGCAAGCCCGTAGGTTTTGGCCCAGGACGCAACCGATTTAATACCAGCCGCCCGCCATTGGTATCGGGGTCGGGGGTATTTTCTGTATCAAAACCAGCAAAGCGGGCTGGGGTGGAAATATTAGGTTCATCGGCCAGAGCGGGAGTGGCAGGGTCAAAAACCGCTATTAACACAAAATTTAGTAGTAACAGGCTTAAAGCAACCAGACTACAAAGCGGACTTTTGTAGGGCTTAATAGTAAACACGGGTTTGTTCTTTTATCCTCTTCCGATTTGATAGATAACAAAGTTATCTTCTTAACCACATTATAACTTTTTAACATTACAAACCATATTACGGGAAGTAGGGGGAGGTGGTGTATGACCAGATACTGCTTCTAACTATTAGTAGTCACAACTTTTAGCCGTAAATTCCGTATGTATAAAATAGGGGACTTAGCACCTTAGTTATCTCAAGCAAAGCGTTTTTGCTTGTGTGAACGCAGTACAGATGCTATAATTCGCATAAAATAGATTGTGAAAATTTCGCTTAATAGATATCTGGACAACAGTGGCAAGCGATATTCCAGGTATATCAGGACAATCCGACCTAAAACTAGCTACTTGCAAAGGCGCAAGCGGCTTTTATTGATGGTTTTTGCAATGAGGCAAAGCCGTTCTTGCGAAGAAGGGGGTTCAGGCAAATGTATCTAATCCTGCTAGGTGCGCCCGGTGCGGGCAAAGGCACACAAGCCAAAATTCTATCGGAGCAGTTTGCTATCGCCCACGTTTCGAGTGGCGACATCCTCCGCGAGAATATTAAAAACGGCTCAGAACTGGGGCAGCAGGCCGAAGGGTACATGAAACGCGGTGAATTGGTGCCGGATGGTACGGTTATCAAGATGATTATGGATTATCTGGCCCAGCCGCCGTGTGAAAACGGGGCGTTGCTGGATGGTTTTCCCCGTACTATTCCGCAAGCCGATGCGTTGCAGACAGCGTTGTTGGCTCAATTTAACCAGGGTGTGCGCAAGGCGTTGTATATCGAGGTTGAGACCGAAGAATTGCTGAACCGTTTGAGCGGACGCTGGATTTGTAAGATTTGCCAAACTCCTTACCACGAGATAACCAATCCACCTAAAGTGCTTGGTCGTTGTGACAAAGAAGGCGGCGAACTTTACCAGCGTGAGGACGATAAACGTTCGACGGCGGAGCATCGCTTACAGGTCTTTTTCAACCAGACCATGCCGCTTATTGACTATTACACCAGACGCGATTTGCTGGTGACGATAGACGGGCAGCAGCCGGTGGAAAAAGTAACTGCCGACATCATCGAGGTGTTGCAAGAAGCCGAGAATGACCGGGGGGAAGTAAATGAGTCGTTGGTGGCGTAACGACTCGTAGAGCCAGCGACTGGCAATCGAAAATTAAAAATCTTGAATTAAGAAAATTTATTTAGAGTGGGTAATGAAAGCATTCATGGTTAGCTGTAAGACAAGAAACGAAGTTGAATTAATGCGTCGGGCTGGGCAGGTTGTCGGCAAGACGCTGGTGGAATTGAAAAAACACGTCAGGCCGGGCATTACGTCTCTGGACCTTGACCGCATTGCGGACGATTTTATTCGTTCTCATGATTGTACTCCGGCTTTTTTCAAGCTCTACGACTTTCCGGGCCACATCTGTATTTCGTTTAACGAGCAGGTGGTACACGGTATTCCGAGCAAGCGCATTCTCAGGGAAGGCGATATTATCAAGCTGGACGTGGGCGCGACTTATAAGGGCTGGAACGGCGACGCGGCAGCTACTTTTGCTGTGGGTAGGGTTTCGCCGGAAGCCGACAGACTCTTGAAAGTAACCGAGGCTTCGATGTATAAGGGTATCGAGCAGATGCGGCTGGGCAACCATTTGTTTGACGTGTCCGAGGCCGTTCACGATTACGTCGAGCGCAACGGCTTTACGGTTGTGACCCAATACGTTGGTCACGGGATTGGACGCAAGGTTCACGAAGACCCGCAATTGCCCAACTTCCGGCAGAAAACGCGCGGTATGTCATTACGCAAAGGATTGTGTCTGGCAATTGAGCCGATGGTGAATGTGGGTACGCCCGAAACCGAAGTATTGGCCGACCAGTGGACAGTTGTAACAAAAGACGGCAGACTTTCGGCCCACTTCGAGAATAGCGTAGCTATCACTGATGGCGAACCGATCATTTTGACCGCTCCGTAATCAGGAGAAGGCGTTTCAGTAGTTACTTGAAGCACGAATGGCAGGATTAAGCTAATGACCCTAACCTTTGAAACCAGAAAATCTTATTCGCTGGATGAGTTCTTCACCTGGGTACGTCTGCACGGCGACCCCGATGCAGATTACGAGCTTATAAACGGAGAAATTGTGGAAAAAGACGAGGGTGGTAGAGGCGGGCCAAGTGGCAGACACGCCCTTATTTTGAGCCGATTAGTAACAACCTTGAGCAATTATGTTCATAGCCAGAACAATGTGGGCCAAATTTTTACTAATGGGCCATTTCTTTTACCAAAAGACGAAACCGATATACTCGAACCTGCTAATGGTAGCACTAAACCCAAAAGTAAAGGCAAGCGTCAGGGTAACTACTTGAAACCAGATGTGGCTTTTGTTAAAGCCGGGCGTGTCCCTGACAGATTTGACGGAGCTATTCCCGCAGTACCAGATTTAGTGGTCGAAATAAACTCGCCCAGCGATGACGGTGAACATATTGAGGAAAAAATCCAGACCTATAAAAAAGCTGGGGTAGCTCTAATCTGGTCAATCTATATGATGGAAGAATTTGTGGTAATATACCGTTTGGGCGAGGGCGACAAAGAATTGCTCAATTTGAGGGGCGAGTTGGACGGTGGGGACGTGTTACCCGGCTTTCGGTATAAAGTGAACGAGTTACTGAAATAAAGTAACTATTCAGCCTGTCCGACCCTGCGGGCCGTGAACGGAGGCGATGCTGCGTGAAGGGTCTGTTTTTCCCGACATTTAGCAACGCATTCTTCGCTTCGCGCTACGCAAGAGCCTCCGCTCAGAACCCTGCGGGCCGTGACAATATCTGGCTGAATAGTTACTGAAATAAAAGTATAAAAAGGTGGTATAAACTATGGCAGCAACTTCACAAGCATTGCCCGTTTCGTATGCTCCGGTCAGGCGCGGGAGTTTCGCCCGCCTGGTTCATGATACCTGGACCCTTTACCGGCGGGCCATTATTCGCATGACCCGCGCTCCGGCCCAACTTTATTTTTCTCTGATCCAGCCCCTCGTTTGGTTTTTGTTGTTCGGCCAACTGTTTAGCCGTCTGACAAGTTTTGCGGGTGGACGTGGGAGTTTTGGCACGGATAATTATGAAACCTTCTTTTTGCCCGCCATTATCATCCAGATGATTTTGTTCGGGGCGACAAGCTCGGCTCTGGGCATTATCAACGATGACCAGACTGGCTACCTGAATAAGCTGCGGGTTGCTCCAATCAATCGCTTTTCGATTTTGTTTGGTTCGTTACTGGCCGACCTGACCCGGATGTTGGTGCAGGTGGTGGCTTTGACTGTCATCGGCTTGATTTTTGGGGTACGTATCGCCCACTACTGGTATTTCCTAAGTTTCGGGGTAGTGATTGTGGTTTTCTTCGGACTGATGATGGGCGGTATCGGTTTGTATATTGGTCTAGCGACGCGCAGCACCCAGGCTACCTTTCTGATTGTCAACTTTCTGACCCTCCCTCTCTTATTTACCAGTTCGGCCCAATTGCCTATCTCGTTGTTGCCCGACTGGATGCAGGTGGTAGCCCACGTCAATCCGCTTACTTATGCCATTGACTCCTTGCGTGCTATTGTGGTAGGGCTTAACCAACAGCAAATCAACGATGGCAGCAGCGTTATTGGTATGATAGGTCAGGCTTTGCTGGTTTTGGGCGTACTGATGGTAATAATGCTGACCCTGGCGGTACGAAAATTTAGCAAACAGGTGGCTAAATAGCCTTGAAACTGGCCTATTTTAGTCCGCTTAACCCGGTGCAGTCGGGCATCAGCGATTACAGCGAGGATTTGCTGCCGTCGCTGGCCCATTACGCCGGGATTGACCTTTTTTTAGATAATTCCCAACCAGCACCCACCAACCCTCAAATTACCGGAGCGTTCGCTTGCAAGTCTGCCTCAAAGTTTGAAGCTCAAGCCCAAAGTTACGATGCCTGGCTCTTTCACATGGGCAATAGTGCAGCCCACACCCACATTTATCAGCTTTTGCAACGACATAAAGGCGAACCGCGCAACTTTTTGGTGCTACACGATTATGTGTTGCACCATTTTTTGATTGGCTACTATCTAAACCGGGGTAAGGTTCAGGATTACGTGCGTTTGATGACTGCCAGCTATGGTCAGGAGGGGGAGCGCGTGGCGCAGCAGGTGATACGTGGTAAGTTGCCCCAGGCTTTGTTCGAGTTCCCCTTGAGCGATGGGGCTATCGAAGCGGCTCACGCCGTTATAGTTCACTCCAAGTACGCTGCTAATCTGATACACCTGCGTCACCCTACCAAGTTAGTAGGAGTGGTACGGATGGGCGTGCCATTGTTGCCCCTGATTGAGCAAAAGACAGCCCGCACTCGTTTGGGCCTGCCACTCGATGAGTTTGTGCTGGTGTCTTTGGGTCATCTCAATCCCTACAAACGATTGGACAGTGCGTTGTGGGCTTTCAAAAGCTTTGTCCGCGAATTTCCGCGCTCGCGTTATATCCTGGTAGGCAGTCTTTCGCCTAACTACGATGTCAAGGCGATGATACGGGCGTTAGGCTTGGAAAATAAAGTGCAGGTGGTAGGCTTCGCCAGCGATACAACCTACAATGACTACCTTTATGCCAGCGATGTATGTGTGAACTTGCGCTACCCAACAGCGGGAGAAACTTCGGCCAGTTTGTTACGGATTATGGGCGCGGGCCGGCCCGTATTGGTATCCCGCACTGGCACATTCGACGAGTTGCCCGACGAGGTGTGTGTCAAGGTGGATGTGGACGAAGCCGAAGAAGAATTGCTGCTAGAATATTTACGACTGCTCAAGCGCGACGAACGTTTGCGTACCCAAATCGGTTGGCAGGCCCGCCGTTATGTAGCAACTCAGGCCCGGCTCGAAGATGCGGCCTATGATTATTACCAGTTCCTGTGTCAGACATTGCAACAACCCCTTGAATTTAGTCGGCCCGCCTTAGATGAAAGTTTAGCCCAGGCTGGTTATCCCCCCGAAACTGTTAGAAGCCAATACTTTCTTTCCTGGGAGAAGGAAACTTCAGCTACAAGTAAGCCAGAAACTGGTTTGGTAGGTGAGGTAGCCCAGGCCGCGCTTGAGCTTGGTATGGTGGAAGATGCGACTTCTTTGCAAGAGATAGCGGCGGCTTTGGATTTTGTAGGGCCGGGGGCATAATTTGTCAATAAAAGGGGTATTTGAGGTAAGAAATGTTGCGCCTTTTTCGTGTCTGCCCTTGTGTTAGAAACCAAAGCGAAAACTTGTACCGCCCCTGGCTTGATAACAAGATATTATAAAAAGATAGCGCGGGCGACTGGTGGAAGAAAGTCGGCCCGCGTGGTATTGTGGCTTAAATTAGCAAGATTTGTCCATTGGCGGACGTTGTTAATAACTAACGTCTGCGGCGACGATGGCCTTTGTCATCATCATCATCATCATCTTCCCGCCCTTTGTAATCGCGTCCGTAGAGAGCTTTGAGTGCCTCAAAATCGTCGGGAAATACCATCTCAGCCCACATCGGCCCAAGCTGGGAATAATCACGGGCAGCCTCCTCATAATCATCCAAAAAATCGTCCATGTCTTCTGTCCTACGGTGTGCCATAGCTTTTACCTCTTTTAACGCCAGCCCCTGACGGTCGTTGCCAACCGCTAGGGTCGAGATTTGAACTTGCTTATAATTTTAGTGAAATGGTGAAGCTGATTGTAACAAAAAGCCTGATATGCTTTTACCCTTATTGCTCCACATCAATTACAACGAATAGTGACAACAATGGTTACACATTTTAACTATATAATATACCATTTTTTGAATAATGCAAGAGGCAATTTTGGGCATAAAAAAAGACAGACGTGCGTCTGCCTTTCCAAGAATTTGTTAGAACTAGCGGGTAGCACGGGCCAACAACCACGTCACCAAAACGGTGCGATAGGTTTTGAACACTAAAGCCCGGCCAAACTTTTGTAGCAGCGCGGTTTTTTCGAGGTGAGCCACTACCGCAAAAAATGGGTCTGGGGTTTCCACTTCAAGCGGTTCAATAAAACCTGCACAAGCCAGCTTATAAATCGCGTTATAGGCATCAGGTGGGTGCATTCCAAAGGTATCAACTAATCTTTCGATATTGACCATTACCCGACTATCTTCACCAAGTAACGCGGCCAATCGCAAGGTTTCCAGCCCATCAAGCACCTGCTCGGCAAAAAAGCGCAATTCTGGATCAACGAGCAGCCTTTGTAATTGAAACAGATTTAGGGGGTTAGCTTCGGGGCGCGGCCTCAACCGTTCGATAGCCTGGCTAAATTGGCGAAAATCACTTACCGTAATCACATTGCAGGTGGGGCTACTTACCTTAGCTGCGAGGGCAAGCACGATGACACCAATATGGTGGGTGAGATAATCGGTTTGAAGCCGATACATCAAGGCAGACCCAACTTCATCATCTGTCAAGATTACCAGGGCTGGTTGCTCCCATCGAATTTGCTCGAAAGCAGCCCTATCCATGAGTTCGCCTACTTCGAAGCCTTCGGCCCGCAGGTAGTTATGGATATTTTTATCCATAAAAGAATGTTTAAATTTACCTACCAACAGCACCTTCAAAGCAGGGGGTGTGGGTAGTTCCTGATCGTAATCGTAATAGGTTTGAGGTGTATAGGCATTAGGTTCAGGGTGGCGGCCGGGTTCGCCATGGGGAGTATTTTTATTAAATTCCAAAGTTAGCCTCCCTTCTGTTTTGTGAGCTTACATTAGAAATTAGCTGAACTCCAACCTTTAACAGCCAAAAGCCTGTCTAGCTTTTGTTTAAGCAGGAACTATGCCCTTAATCCCAAACCGGTGGCTATTTATTAATTTCTTCAAAACTCCTTTTTGGCAATAAAAAGGGTTGCGCCTTCGCTTATTTCGATATGTCCAAATTGACCTAAAATTTCCGCCAGCCTTGCCTTGACCGTAAGATATAAAGTAGCCCACAGTGCAGGTCTAATTTCGGTGTTGTCAAAACCTTCCGATTTTTGAAAAATCAGGCCCGTCGCGTAGTGTTCCATCGCCACGTCCAATTCCTCAAATCTGAGCAACCGCTTGTAATCTTCCAGCTGCACCTGATGAAAACCAGCCGTTTGTAGCCAGTCCGAGCCGTTTTCGTAGTTCAAACGCTGATTAGGCAAAGTCGCATGGGTATAAAGCCGGGGTGGAAAGGCCAGTTGTTGCAGAGCCGCTTCGTGGATAGCTTGTAGTAATGGAACGGTCTCGCGATCAGCCGTCACCACAAATAACAGACCGTTCGGTTGCAACACCCGTCGTATTTCGGACAGAGCGGGGGCAATATTCTCAGTTTGGTTTAACATCCGGTTCGCCATAGCCGCGCCGAAAGTTTTAGCACCAAACGGCAAATTCAGTACATCGCCTTGAACCCAACCTATATGTGGATTTTCGGTTGCTGCTGTGGCTCTTTTATCCAGTCCTACACCATAGTGGGCAAATCTTGGCACCAAAACCGTTAGATAGTGACCGCCGCCACAACCAACATCGAGTAGCCGACTCTTGTCTCCAAAATCCGGGTTGGAAACCAGCCAACGGGAAATTTGCGAAGTAGTCCAGCTAAATGTGTCAGGAGCGTTGTCAGTCAAATAGACAGTATGAACTTCGCGGAGTTGCAGATGACGTTGTTGGCGGGCAATTGGGTTGGCCCAAAGTTGAGCCAGGTACGCACTAACATCTTCAAATTTAGCACTGGCAGACTGCATTTTGCTTTCTGACTGGAGACGCACCGTTAAGAGGAATTAATAAGAAGGTTTAGGGTTAAAGTCTAAAAACAGGCGAGATTTGGGACAAAAAAATGGTACGCCAGAAGGGAATCGAACCCCTAACCTTTTGCTCCGGAGGCAAACGCTCTATCCGTTGAGCTACTGGCGCACTTTATCAGGTAAAATATACCACACTCAAGCACTTTTTGCAAGAGCTTTACATTACTATTTCTTTCGCATCAGCGAAAACCTTATATTCCTGGTCGTGTTGGTATTAGCAGTCTTTAAGTTCAACCAAGCATTGTTATAACCATAAGCAATGAGCCACGAACTAAAGTCAGAGCAGGGGCGCGTCAGTTTTTTGTGTTTCAATCATTGGCGAGAGTAAAGCTAACAGCTGCACAAAAAACTGAAACCCGCCCGATGTTTAGGCCAATTCACGCCGCAAGATGGTGGCGGCCTGTACCATTGCCTGCAACTTAGAAGCGGCTAAGTCAACCGTGTTCATCGGGCGTGTAGCGAAAGTGCCAAAGCCGCAGTCGGGGTTCAGAAAAATATGTTCGGGCGGCAAGAAATTTAGAGCTTCTTTGACCCGCGCCACTATCTGAGCCGCCGCTTCCACCGTTTCGATACGTGGGTTGACCACGCCCAAACCTAATTCTTTGTCTTCACGAATTTGGGGATAGCTCAAAAGCTGGTCTAGCTGTCCGGCGCGGGGAGTAGCATATTCTAAAACCAGTTGTTGCACCTTGAGTCGGGCCAAATAGGGGGCTAAGGGATGATAGGAGCCGCTCAACAGAGTTTCTTCCTTCTGACTCCAGTTGCCCCGGCAAACGTGCAAACCGCTACGCACCCCCGCCAGACCCGCTACCACCCGGTTTATCAAATCTACCGCGAACTCCAACTCCTCCGCCGGGTCTTTGCGAGCCGCTAACGCCGCGCACATAAAAGTACGAGTCTGACCCTGGGTAAACACTAACTCGGTCAGCACTGGCTCATCAAACTGAATAAAATCCGCTCCCGCCTCCCGCAAAGCCGCCGCTTCCTCTATTAGGATTTTTACCACATCTTCGCCCAAAGCCTCTTTGGAAGGATAAACCGCCTGGCTCACTTCTTTGACCCACATCGCCCGTGTCAAAAGATACGGGCCTGGCAGCGTAACCTTGATTTGCCGCCTGGTGTGTTGGCGCAAAAATAAATATTCGTCCAACGCCAGAGGTTGCCGCCGCCGAATTTTGCCGACGCAAGTCGGGTTTTTAATAGAGTAAGCTGGCACATCTAGCGTCTCCAAAATGCGCTCAAAACCAACCTTATCCTCAACCACGTCCAACATCTCGGCCAGCGACATCAACTGCACCCCGTCCAGCTTGTCGGCTACGAACGAATAAAAATTGTCGCGGCGTTGCTCCCCGTCGGTAACAATATCCACTCCCGCCACTTCCTGAATACGTAACACCTCCAGCACCGCTTCGTCGGCCACCTGATTAAAGCCAACTTCGGAAAGCTGGCCGCGTTGTTTCTGGCGCAAAGCCCGTAACAATTCAGGTTGACGCGGCCAACTCCCAACTGTTGTCACTGGAAACAAAGGTAATGGCTGGCTCATACGGTCTGCTCCGCGTAGAAATGTTGTTCGGCTACTGCCGCGCTCAAATCTTGGTAGCCACTGACTCGTCCTGGCAACCACGCTTTCAGCCCTTCCATATCCATCATTTCGCGGTGAGCGGGGTTATCATAGCTCATCTTGAACAAAGCTTCGGCCCAGCGTTGTTCCTGCTCGGCCGGGAAGCTCTCCAACACCGTAAAGTTACAATGGTCAAAGGGGTGAGTAGTAGTCAACACCCTCAACTGACCAGGCTCGGCGGTGCCATCTTGTTGCCAACGCTCCCAGTTCAAATCCAAAACGGCGGCGGCCTGGCTCTCGCCCTTTTGCAAACTTTTCAGAGCTTCCAACTCGCCCCCGATGTGGTCGCCGTGCTTGCCCACCAATATATCAAAACGGCGCAGAGTGAAATCTTTGTCCGCCTCCAAACCGTGTTGATGCAGCAGATGCAGGGGTAGCAGCGTGGCCTGGGGTGAGTCCTTAGCTCCAGTTGCCACCGTTTTGCCGTGTAAATCGCCTACGGCTTCGATACCACTATCGCGGCGCACCAGCAAATGCGTCACCCGGTCACGGTCTGTATCGCGCATAGCAATAGCTCGACACCCCTCGTGGGTGCGGAGTTGTGCGTCCACCCAGGCCAGGGGCGAGTTCCAGGCTATCTGGATATGCCCGGCCAAAAGCGCGTCCACCATCAGTTCGTAGTTGCTATAAAAAACACAATCAATCGGGCAACCCTCGGTATTAAAAAAGTCTTTGATAATATCCCAAATCACCGACACTTTGGGGTCGTAGAGTACTGCCCCCACCAGGATTGGTTTCTGCATTAGTTCGCCTTTCTTTATTTAGGACTTTCGCTTATAGCACAGCTTGTCATTCTGAGCGGAGCGAAGAATCTGTTTTTTAAGCCGGTTTTCCAAATAGACCCTTCACTGGGCTCAGGGTGACAAGCGAAAGTCCTATTATTAAATCTTTCGATTTGTCATTCCGAACGGAGGCTCTGCGTAGTGAGGAATCTCTAACTTGGTTTTTAATTAGAGATTCCTCGCACGTGCCTCACTCGGAATGACAAATGCTAAAACAAGTCCATCCCGCACAAAGCGCGACCAATAAAATCGTGCAGCACATCGGAGGTTGGAGCCATTACGCTGGCGGCACGGGCATCCCTGAAGTTGCGCTCGATGCTCAAATGGCGACTAAAAGCCGCCCCACCACACGTTTGCATTCCCAAATCGGTAATGCGAATGGCCGCGTCTCCCGCCGCCGCTTTGGACTCCAACACCATCAGCACCGTCGCTGGCCCAGGATTTTCGATTGCGTCCAACACGCTGGCTAAATGGGCGCGGGCGCGGTCTGTCTCTATCCGCATCTGAGCCACCCGCGCCCGCAGATTGGGCAGGTCGGCCAGGCGGTTGCTCAAGTGTTCCAGGCGGTTGCCCGTAATATGTCCAATCGTGGTTTGGGTGGCCGCTTCGCTAATACCGATCGAGATAGCCGAGTTGCCGGTGTTAAACCAGGGTAAAACCACTTCTAGCATGGTGCGGAAACCGTCACCATCTTTACACAAAGCCCGCGCTGCCGGAATTTCGAGGTCTGCTAACGTCATGGGCGCACTCCCGTTACCGCGCATCCCCAAACTGTCCCACGCGCCACTTACGCTCATACCCGCGTCACCCTTACGGACACTATAAAGCATAGTATCGGTTGGGGCGCTGCTGCCTGCGGTGCGAGTGGATACCACGTAACTTTCGGCTTCGTCCGCCGACGTAACCCAGGATTTGGTAGCGTTCAAAACCACGTGACCATTATTGCTGATGGCCTGGCTAACGGGTGCCCAAAAATGGCTGCGTGAACCGCGTTCGCTCCAGGCCAGAGTAGTCAAATGGTGGCCTGCTGCCATCTGCCGCAGAATTTCCTCCGAACCTTCGGGGTAGGCCACATAACAGGCCACCCCAGCGATGTGCATCAAATAAATCATCGCCGTCGAAGCATCGCGTTGGGCAATTTCGTCCAGAATCGCGCACGTCACTCGCAAGCCCTGGCCCAAACCGCCATACTCGGTTGGCACAGTCAAACCCAGGAAACCAGCGTCGGCCAGAGCCTGGATAGATTGACGTGGGAACTGACTTTTGGCATCTACTTCCGCTGCCTGGGGCGCGATTTTTTCAACGGCGACCTGGCGAGCTTTTTCAACCAGCGCAGTCTGGTCTGGGTTCAAACGGTACATTTGGGTTTCCTCCTTGTTATTTTGTAACTACTCAGGCTGTTTGTAAGAGGCTGCTCCGCCAGCCGATACAGCTGTCATTCTAAGACCGAAAACCATCGGCTGGCAGAGCAGCCTCTTACAAAAAACAAGTTGGGTGAGTAGTTAAGTTATTTTTACATTATAAAATAAATTGCATTTGCAGGGTAAGCTTGACACACCCTTTGAGGGTATTGACCAATGGGGAACGGGTCAAGGTCTCTTGCCAGCTTTGTTCCAGAAGCGACTCGTCCGCGTCCGCGCTAACATAGAGCGTACAGGTGATTTCTTCAAAACCTGGATGGCCTGTTTCTCCCACCACACCCAAAAAAACCAGGGGATTGTTGAGTGTACCAGCCACCCGTGCCTCTACTGCATCAACCAAAACGTTGCGACGGGTGGTGGCATTTTGGAAGCCAATAATAAGGTCGCCTGCCAGCGCACTCAGTAGGTAATCTACCGCGCTGGGGTGTGGCTCGGTTTCAATAAAACTGGCCTGCTTGCCGATAATAAAGGATTGGTTACGAGCGAAAGCCACCGCCCCCTTTGCGCCGTTGCCCCGCACCCGCACTTTCCAGGTGAACTCTTGTGATGTATGCACCGCACCCGCTGTCTAAAAATCTGATTATTTTGGTTAGCATTCAATTACTGCTATATAGGGTATAACATCTTTGCCCTCTTGTAAAGTACCAAGCCGCGCTTACTAAGGCGGACAAACAAAAACCCTGACCTCAAGGGCCAGGGCTTGCAGGTAATCTAAGTGCCGCTCATCACAGCTAAGGCATGAAGTTGCAGCACTCAATTCCGTGTTCCTACTATGAAGGCAGGTACTAAGTTTTTCTGTTCAGACCGATATAATTTACCGTCCTAACTTTGAAAAACCTTACTCCACCGTGACAGACTTTGCCAGATTGCGGGGCTGGTCAATATCGCAGCCACGTTTGACCGCGATGTGATAGGAAAGCAGTTGCATAGGTAGAGTGGTCAGGATTGGATATAGCAACGGGTCGGTTGGCGGCACATAAATAATCTGGTCAGCTTTTTCGGCCAACATCGTATCCCCCGCCGTCGCAATCGCCAACACATAGCCGTCGCGGGCCTTAACCTGCTCGATGGCTGACACTACCTTGTCATAAACTTTATCTTTGACCGCCACCGCCACAACGGGCAAACCATCGTCAATCAAAGCAATAGGCCCGTGCTTCATCTCGCCTGCCGGGTAGCCTTCGGCGTGGATATAAGAAAGCTCTTTGAGTTTGAGCGCACCTTCCAGCGCGATGGGATAATTGATGCCTCGTCCCAGATACAAAAAGTCCCGCGCCCCAAACAGCTTTTTGGCAATGGTATCATAAATCTTATCGTCGGCCAGGATGTCCGCCACCTGTTTGGGTATTTCGATCAGAGCTTGTAACAGGCTTTGCGCCCGGTCTAAGCTCAAAGTACCCTGAGTCCGGCCCAAATAAACTGCCAGCAGCACCAAGTCCACAACAGAGGCGGTGAAAGCTTTAGTAGAAGCTACCCCGATTTCCGGCCCGGTTTGCATATAAATTATGCCATCCGCCACGCGACTGGCCTGGCTGCCCACCGCATTGACCACTGCTATCACCTGGGCCTGTTTGGTACGGGCTTCTTCCATTGCTGCTAAGGTATCCACCGTTTCCCCCGATTGGGTAATAGCAATCAGCAAATGGTTGGGGCTGATAATAGGGTCACGATAGCGGAACTCGCTGGCAATATCCACTTCGACGGGGATGCGGGCCAGTTCTTCAATCAGATACTTGCCGATTAGCCCCGCGTGCCAGCTAGTGCCACAAGCCACAATCGTGATTTTTTGGACAGCCGCGAGTTGGGCTGGCCCTAAGTGCAAATCCTCAAGCTCCACCTTGCCGTTCAAAACGTCCACCCGCCCTCGGATAGTGTCGGTTAAAGCCTGGGGCTGCTCGTAAATCTCTTTCTGCATAAAATGTTTGTAGCCACCCTTAGCCGCGCTAATCGCATCGGTGGTAATAGTCAAAATCTCTTTCTTGATAATGTCGCCCGCGCTATTATAAAAAACTACTCCCTCGCGGTTCAAAACGGCCACCTCGCCGCTGTCCAAAAAGCTCATCTGTCGCGTGTGAGGCAGCACCGCCGGGATGTCGCTGGCAACAAACATTTCGCCTGCCACCTGGTTGTAACCGATCACTACGCCACCCGCATTACTGAGACGCGCCGCCACTATCTTATCCGGCTCGTAGGCACTGATAGCAACCAGAGCCGCCGTCCCTTTGATTTCACCCAAAAGCTTGATGGCCGACTGCTCCAGGCTGAGACCATCGCTGGTCATGTGTTTTTCTAGCAAATGGGCCAGCACCTCGGTATCGGTTTCGCTGGCAAAGCTGAACTGGTAGCCATCAGCCGCCAGTGCTTGTTTCAGCTTGACATAATTCTCAATGATGCCGTTGTGTACCACTACGACCCGGTTTTGAGGGCCGCGATGCGGGTGCGCGTTGGCTTTAGTAGGTTTGCCGTGCGTGGCCCAACGAGTATGCCCGATGCCCAAAGTGCCTGGCAAGGGTGTTCCCGCTTCCAATTCTTCGGTCAGGTTAGAAAGTTTGCCGACGCTACGCCGCAGTTGCATTTCGCCTTCAGCACTGAGAATAGCCACCCCTGCCGAGTCATAGCCCCGGTATTCCAGCCGTTGCAACCCGCCAATCACTACGGGCAAAGCCTGTTTCGCCCCTACATACCCAATAATTCCGCACATTTATAGATAACCTCCCCAAAAATGAATAAAAAGGTCGTACTTTATAATTCTATAATAACATAAAAGTTGTCTCCTGTTTTTCTTAGAAAAAGAAAAAGTGTTACGGCCATATAGAACCGTAACACTTTTTACAAGCTGTCAAGAAGCTTTTGCAAAATACAACTATAGGCGGCGCGTCCTCGCCCCCGAATGCTACACCAGTCTGTCAGCACTGAGGGCGTGGGGACGCGCCGCCTATAGGTTAAAGCCAAATTTAGAAGCGTGTATAAGCCGATTTGTAATACAAAAGAGGGTCGCTGGGTTGCTCGTCTGCATCGCGCTCGGCCTGGATGCCCAGGTCTTCGATTACGCCAATAAAGATGCTGTGGTCGCCGCCATCGTAAGTATTAGTCAGGTGACATTCTACAAAAGCCAGGCTTTGAGTAAAAACCGCGCAACCGTTAGCTCCGATACGTAGCGGAATGTCATCGAAAACGTCTCGGTTGTCAGGTTCGCGTCCAGCAAAACGGTCAGACAAGTTTTCCTGGCTTGCGCTCAAAATGTTGATAGTAAAAACGCCGCTTTGGATAATAAATTCGTGACTTTCAGTTCGACGGTCAATGCAAATTAAAACCAGGGGCGGGTCGAGCGAGACAGAGGTAAAGGCGTTGACCGTAATAGCGTGCATTTTGGAGTCGTCTAGGGTGGTGACGACGGTCACTCCGGTGGCAAACCGGGCCATTGTATAACGGAAATCTGTGGTGCTAAAAGCCATTTATATCTTTCTCCAATTACAGCAAAGAGCAGTGAGCTATGAGCCACGAGCTAAAACCACTGCCTGGCTAGCCCAGCGTGATAACGGCTCAAGTTTAGCTACTTATACCAAATCTGGTCAGATACTGCACAATAGAATTGATATGATAGCCTTAGCTATGACGCTTTTAATGTACATTACTTATTCAGATTTGGTATTATTACTTATGCACACATCCCTAATAACTTGGTATTACACGGGTGTATTATAGCACAAGGCGTTGAGGGTTTGATTTCCCGCAAAGGCCGTTGCAAGTTCAAAGTTTGTGGGACATTGCTCTGCCAATGGACTGTTTTAAAACATCGGCTGGCGGCAACCAGTTGACGCACCTCCAACGAGTATTCTGTGGAAGCTGCGCGGGTACCCCCTGGGTGTGGTTGCCGTATGAATACTGTGGAAAATCGTAAGTTGGGGTCAGGGAATAGCAAAAACCGGAATCGTAAAGCTAAAGGTCGAGCCGTAACCGAACTCGCTTTCGGCCCAAATCTCGCCGCCATGGGCGTGGATAATATGTTTGGCAATCGCCAGCCCCAGGCCCGTCCCTGCTTCCGCTCCGGTGCGGGCCTTATCCACTTTGTAAAAGCGTTCAAAGACCCGGTTCAAATCTTCGGGGGGGATACCCACGCCAGTATCGCACACTCGTAATAGCAGCTTGTCACCCTCGGTATGGGCTGACTTAGGATTTTCGTTGGGTGACAACCGGAACTTTTCGACAATCAAAGTAATACGCCCCCCATAAGAGGTGAACTTAATGGCGTTGTGGATAAGGTTTATCAAAACCTGACTCACCCGCTCAGGGTCGGCCAGGGCCAGGGGAAACGAGTCTTCGCCGCCCGTCGCCGTCACCAATTGTAGCCCATGCCGTTGAGCCTGCGCCCGCAACCGTTCCGCGCTTTGTTCCACTACTTGCCGCAAATCCGTGGCCCGCAGGTTCAACTTGACTTGTCCTGACTCGATGCGGCTCAATTCCAACAGTTCGCGCACTAGCTGGGTCAGGCTGTCAATCTCGGTATCAATCCGATCCAAAAAGTCGCGGGCCGCCTGCGGGTCATCTTCCAACACCGCGTACAGCGTTTCGGTCATCAATTTGATAGAAGCAAGCGGAGTGCGTAATTCGTGGGAAATGTTAGCCACGAAATCGCGCCGCACTCGTTCCAGGCGGCTAAGTTCGGTCAAATCCTGCAACACCACCAACACGCTGCGGCCTTGCGAACGCTCCCCTGCCTCGCCGCCCCTGCCCCACTCTTCCTCAATCGGTGTGATTTTGACCTGCAACTGGGGTCGGTGCAGACCAATCTCCAGCAGCTGCACTTGTTCCTGGCCCGTTTCGAGCGTGTTGTGCAGCAACGTATTCATCTCGTAGTCGCGGACTACTTGCATAAAAGTGCGGCCTTCGGGCTGGAAATCTGGCGGTAGGGCCAAAATCTGGCGAGCAGCGTCGTTGATACCTGTCACCATCCCATCTGCGTCGGTGCTGATGATGCCATCGGTCATTTTTTGCAGTAACGTTGCCATCGTGTTACGTTCGGCACTAATGCGTTGAATAATAGACCGTAGTTCGGCGGCTAATTGGTTGACGGCGTGGCGCAGCTGGCCCAATTCATCGCCATCGCCCAGGTTAAAATTTTGGAGGCTTTGTTCCAGGTCTCCCATCGCCAGTTTTTTGAGTAAAAAGCTAACCTGCCGGATACGCCGGATAGTGCGCCAATGAAAAAAAAGGGCAGTCAGACCACCGCTAACCACCGCTGTTATGAATATAAGCGTAAAAGTTTGCCAAACCACTTTACCAGCCTCTTTTTATTTGAATACTAAAGCAGCTTATAATGCTTATCGTCAGCGTAAATTACTACTACAGGTGTCTCAGGACTTAACCACAAATCTTTAGCGTAAACTTCTTTATCGCTTATTAAACGCCCTTGTGGGGTGACAAACTGATATTGTATCTCGAAGGTGTGATGCCAGTTTGTGCTAAAGCCTTTTTTGGCCTGACCGGAAAGATATTTGCCGATAATAAGCTGACCACGCCGTTCCAAAGTTCGATGCAACTTCCACCGCTGCAACACAAACCAAAGCAACACTCCGGCCCCAAAATAAAGCCACAACCCGGCGAGAGCCAGCAAAATATTCGCATCTGAATTACCAACCTGGTTCGCCACCTCGGAATTGGTAGGGTCGGCAGACACATAGCGCACCGTGATTTTAGCACCTGGTTGATATTGATTGTAAGTAGCTTGCGAAACCCCAACCTCATTCTTATAGGTACGAGGCTGGCTGGTGTTGGGCGCAACTGTCTCAAAAGTATAAGTTAAATTGTAGTGTTGAAACCCTTTATTGTCTTTGTAAAAGCGATGGTCACTCACTTTGGCCTGGGTATTTACTCCGTGTTGCTCTAACTCATTAGAAGTAAGCCAGCTTTGCCCAACAAAGAAGAGTTGGAGACTACCAATAGCCAAAAGTGCGATTATAAGTAGAATGAGCAGTGCATTAAAGGGCATAGCGATATGCGAAGACTTGCCCCGCACGTAAGCTAGATTAGCCGGGTTAATCACGGTTGGCTCGCTGTATATGGCATTAGAACTGGAAACGCGACTAGAATAAGCTGACTGCGGCATTAGTTTTCTACTTTCTGGGAGTTTTGGTGGTCACGAAACTAGCTTGGGACTGGTAACTCTGGGTCGAACTTATAGCCTACGCCGAAAACGGTATGAATAAAGCGCGGCTTGGACGGGTCAGTTTCAATTTTCTCGCGTATCCAGCGAATATGTACATCTACCGTGCGCGTTCCGCCCGAATAATCGTAATCCCAAACTCGCTCCAAAAGGGTCTCGCGGGTTAAAACCTGGCCTTTGTGCCGGGCCAAAAACACCAGCAAATCGAACTCTTTCGGCTTGAGCATCACGGCCCTGTCACCCAACATCACAGTATGCTGGCTCAAATTGATTTGCAACCCACTAGCACTAATCACTTCCTGGGCGGTTTGTTCGGGCGTAAGAGTAAGGTTATTAGCACCCACACTATTAATTTGGGGCGAGGGTGTTTCGGAAGCTAAAGGTTTCTGGATCATTTCCATCCGACGCAACATCGCCCGCACGCGGGCCACCAATTCGCGCAACCGAAAGGGCTTGGTCATGTAGTCGTCCGCGCCCAATTCCAGACCCAAAATCTTGTCAACTTCTTCCTCTTTGGCGGTCAACATCAAAATTGGGACGGTGGAAGTCTGGCGCAAGGTGCGGCACACGTCCAGGCCGTTCATACCGGGCAGCATCAAATCCAGAATAATCAAATCGGGCTGCTCGGTACGGGCCATCTCCAACGCCTCGCGTCCGTTGCCGCTCAAGCTGACCTCGTAGCCTTCGCGTAGCAAATTGTATTTTAGCGTTTGAGCTATATTTTCTTCGTCGTCAACTACCAATATTTTTGCCATATTTTCCTTAACGCACTTGCTTATTCAATTCGCCTTGCAGCTGCATCGCCTGGCCTTCCATCGGGTTGATACTAAGGGCTTTTTCCACATCGTAACGGGCCGCATCGAAGTTGCCTAAACTTTTGTAGGCGTTGGCCCGTGCTGCGAAAAAGTCGGCCCGGTTCGGGTTCTTTTCCAGCAGTTCGTTGTAGTCGGTGATGGCCTGACCATAATTGCCCATTTGAGAGAAAGCGTAGGCCCGATAATCCAGATACGACATCTCGCGTGGCTCAAGCTGGATGGCCTGGTTAAAGCTATTGATTGCCCCATCATAATCGCGGCTCAAAAGCTGGTCACGGCCTTGCTGGAACGGTATCTGACCCGGATGAGATTTGGCTCGGTCTTCAGACTCCTTTTGCTGGCGTTCGGCTTGCTGGCGGGGCGTAACAGGCATTTTGACTGGCTTGCCTGCTTGTTGCCACAGGGCCACTGAACTACTGCCAATCCAGAACAGGATATACAGAATAAAGAATGTTCCGACACCGCCAAAATTGCCACCACGTAGCGCGTTGTAGCCCAGGTAAGCCACTACCCCTAAACCTGTCACCATTGTCAAGCCCGCAGAGAAACGCGGATTGCGGGTTACGCCCATTACGAAGGAGTGAACCGCCTGTCCTCCGTCCAACGGAAAGCCAGGCAAAGCGTTAAAGATACCCAAAAACAGATTAATAAAGCTGAGTTGGCTTAATATTACATATAGCTCAATAGAGCCACCACCCTGACGCACAGAATCTTCCATACCCTGATAAGCCAGCTTCAAGACAAACCACAGCACGAAATTAGAAGCCGGGCCTGCCAGGGATAGAAGCGCGTCCAGGAAGTAAGATTTGGGTTTGGAGTCAAAGTAAGTTGCCCCGCCCAATACGTCCAGTTGAATGGCGATAACCCGCGCTTTGAACAACATTCCGGTGATAGCGTGGGATAATTCGTGGATGATAATCGAAATTATCAAGCCCACGCCGATACCTACGCCAATCACCAGACTATTTGCCCCTACCTGCGCGTAGGTTTGGTTGGAAGCAGTGGGCAAGACCCAAAACAGGACAATCAAGAGCAATCCAAAAAAACTTATTGTTACCGGCACACCGCGAAAATTGAAAAGCCGGATTGAGCCACCAAACATATATTTTTACTTTCTTAGTCTTAATCCAAATTAACGAACGCCCGGTTCGCTTTTGACTATCTAAAACTCCCCAAATTGGTATAAAAGAAATACATTAAAGCTATGTATAACAGTACCACCAACACCGAGAAGACGTAGCCCACCATCGGGTTTTTTCTGAACACGTTATTTCCCCCACAAAAATTCTAACAACAGTCGCCGCCCGCGCAAAATTCGCGCTGCTGGCCGCAACCTTGATATTCCACCTGTAAAGTTGCGTGGCGAATATCATATTTGTCGCGTAACATCTGGTTAAGGTTCTGCACCGTCGCATTGGCTTCTTCTAGTGTGCAGTTATCGGTCTGAACGTGACAGGAAAGGGCCGCAAAGTCGCTGCCGATAGTCCAGACGTGCAAATCGTGTATCTGGCGCACTTTGGTTTCGTGGCTCATATCCACGAGCAATTTGTCCATATCAAGGCCGGGCGGTGAAGCTTCCATCAAAATGTTGGTGGCTTCCTTGATGATGCCCCAGCTAGACCAGACGATAAACAAACCAATCAAGATTGAAATGAGCGGGTCAAGAGCCAGCCAGCCCGTCAGCGCGATACCCACTCCGGCCACCATTACTCCAACCGATGAAAGCGCGTCTCCCATCATGTGTATAAAGGCACTCCGCACATTCAAATCCGAATGTGCGGTTTGGTGCAGTGAGAAAGCGATGGTGGCATTAAGCAACAAAGCTACCGCCGCTACACCTGCCATTGTCCAACCTGCCACTGGTACTGGATTGAGCAGCCTTTGGGCGGCCTCGAAAAAGATAAAGAGCGCAATCACCACCAGGGTGGAAGCGTTGATAACGGCAGCCAAAATTCCGGCCCGATGGTAGCCATAAGTTTTGTTATAATTGGGCGCACGCCGGGTGATGCTCAAAGCCCACAAGCTGAAACCCAAAGCCAGCGCGTCGGTCAGGTTGTGACCCGCATCAGATACCAAAGCCAGACTGCCAGACCACAAACCTGTGCCAAACTCAGCGATGACAAAAAGCAGGGTCAAAACCAGACCCACCTTCAAGCGCAAACTCGCGCCGCCCGCTGGCAAATGCACGTGGTTGTGACCGGGCGGGTGGTTATGCCCGTCGTCGGTGTGAGCGTGTACGGACTCGATGGTTACTTTTGTGCTAAGGATAGCTGCCCCCGCCTCATTTTTCGGGTTAGCCAGCCGCTGCTCCAACATTCAAATCGCCTTCTTCCTTCGTGGTGTCATACATCATAGCAACTAAATACCAACTAAAAACAATTCTTGCTATCATTATACACGCTCTATCAACAATATCTACGTTAGATGGACGAATATTGTTGCAAATGCTAAACTTAGATTTCGATTAGCAGATATTATAAAGGAGTGTTAAAAGATGAAGCTCAACCCTTTTAAGCTGGAAAGGTTTTTCGCTCGGCACGAATTTAGTGCGCCCTACTTGCTTTCCAGTTCGGATTGCGAAGCTATGACTATTGGCGACTTGTTGGCTCTTGAACCGGGCGCAACCGAAAAGTTCCACGCGCACTGGCTTGGCTACACCGATTCGGCTGGCGACCTCACGCTAAGAGCCGCTATCGCTGGATTATACCAACATATCGAAGCGGGACAAATTCTGGTGCATAATGGGGCAGAGGAAGCCATTTTTAATTTTATGAACGCTGTGCTTGACCCTGGCGACCACGTGTTAGTACATTATCCTTGCTACCAGTCGTTATTAGAAGTGGCGAGTGGGATAGGTTGTGAGGTCACGAAATGGGAAACACACGAAGCCGACGGATGGGAGCTTGACCTGGACTTTTTGGAGCGCAATTTGCGACCTAACACGCGGGCTATTATCTTTAACTGCCCTCATAATCCGACAGGCTACCTGATGAGCCGGGCCAAGCTTGAGCGGATTGTCCAGCTTGCCCGTGAGCGGAATATTTTGATTTTTTCGGACGAGGTTTACCGTGGGTTAGAACGCGACCCAGCCGACACGCTGCCCGCTGCTTGCGATCTATACGAAAACGCCGTTTCATTGGGTGTGATGTCCAAAAGTTTCGGATTGCCCGGTTTGCGTATCGGCTGGATTGCTACCCGTAACCGCGAGATTTATACCGCAATGGAAAACTTCAAAGATTACCTCACTATTTGTAACGGCGCACCGAGCGAATTTCTGGCAACTTTGGCTCTGCGTCACCGCGAAACTATTATTGAGCGCAACCTGCAAATTATCCAGAATAATCTGACTTTGCTCAACTCTTTCTTTGACCGCTATTCCGAGCTTTTCAACTGGACACCTCCCAAAGCTGGCTCAACCGCTTTTCCCAGCCTCAAGCTTGAGCAGGAAGTTGAGGATTTTTGTACCGATTTGGTGGAACGCAAGGGAGTGATGCTGTTACCTGGCACAATGTATGGTTGGGGCAACCAAAATTTCCGGCTAGGCTTCGGGCGCAAAAACCTGCCCGACGCGCTGGCAAAGCTAGATGAATACTTGCAAGAGCGGTGAGCCACAAGCTACGTGCAAAAATAGGATTACGCCCCTACAAATATCCATTGACAGAGCAATGTCTTACTAGAGCAGCGTACAGCTATAACAATGTCTCACCATAACCTAACCTTGCAATAGCTCTACAAGTGATTTATGGCATAGACTTTGCATATTTGGTGTGTTATACTTCAAGAGTTAAAGATAGGTTCGGCTCGTCTTTGAGTAGAGGTGGTCGGCCACGAGTACATGAATTAGATAAGTGGAGGTAAAAAGATGGGTGCTTTACAACCCTGGCATCTTATCGTATTGCTAGTAGTAGTATTGTTGGTCTTTGGCGCAGGTAAGTTGCCCGAAGTCGGCAAGTCTTTTGGTAAGAGTATCAAAGAATTCAAGAGTGAAATTGGCGACATGAAATCTGGCGAAACCAAGACTGTAGAAACCCTTCCGTTGACTACAACTGGCACTTCTACCATAGTCGCCAATAGTAGTGTTTTGAACGGCACTGTACCTTTGGACGAACCGGAAGTGGTGGTCAAACGCACCATTCGCACGTTGGAAGATGGTACCCAGGAAATTACCGAAGAGCGAGTTTCCCGCAAAAAGGTTAGCAACTAAGCCCATCTGGTAATAATTGTACCTGTATAGCTGGCTGACTAACGGATGCAACATTTATGAACTTTTGGTACGCTTTCGGCACGTTAGGTTTAACTGCTTTTTTGTATTGGGCAGCCTACCAAAGCAATAAGCTGATGAAGACTGTCGAGTTAAAAGGCAATCTTCTGCTCAACGTGCCGGAATTTATCTTTAAGTTAATCATCTTTGGTTTGTGCTTGGGTTTAGCTTCCTCGCTGGATGTTTCGCGCCCCGCGATTAGCTCCTACCCCAACGGCTATTTCGGCTGGCCTTCGAGCCAACCGGGAGTAGATGTGGTGGAAGGGGCAGCTTTGGGTCTAGTGATACAGTTCGTGGTCAACATCGGCTCAACTATTGCTGTCCGCGTCTTTGGCCCCGACATTTATTCACCCACCATTATGAAAGGCATTGTTCCTCAAAATACCCGCCAATGGCTGTTGATCATTCCTCCACTTTTATTAGCTGTTGCTATCGAAGAAATGTTGTTCCGCGCCCTCCTGATTGGAGGTTTTTCCACCGTAGTCAGCCCCTGGGTAATGGCTGTCGCCACTTCAATCGTATTCGGTTTGATGCACGCCCCTCAAGGTAGGTTGGGTATCGTGGTGACAGGTATCGTCGGCTTTGTTTTCGCCACCATCTTTATTATATCCGATAGTCTTGTGTTAGTGATTTGTACCCACTATATCATCAATTTTATCCAGATTGCGCGGGCCAAAGAAGATGTGGCCTGGTTCGAGAAATTCCAGCAAAAACGAACCGAAGAACGGTTGGCAGCTACGCGGGCCGCCCGTGCCAGTGCGATGGAAATTCGTCAGGTCATTCAGGAGCTAAACGACCAGCGACCTCCCGAAGAACGGGTCAGCGTCTTGGTAGGGACGAGCGAAGAACTAGAAGCCTGGCGTAAACAACCGGAAGCTAAAGACGGAGTCAGCCACCCACACGCTGCTGATGCCCAGGCTGGAACAGGTCAGGACGATGCTCCATCTCGCGGCCCCCAGGGTTAGCCCCATGAATGCTGCCTTGATTTATAACGCTCATAGTGCGGGCCACCATACTGGCTACTTCGTGAACGATGGTCAGGTATTGCATCACCATTCGGACAACTATATTTTCCCTGATGAAGTTTATAAGCCCGCCGAAATTAATTATCCCTATCCTTTTCCCTCAACTTTTGACCACCCCGAAACCATCGCCCGGTTGGAAACAATTTATAAGGTTTTTGAAAATTGGGGGCTGTTAGAACATTTCTATATTGTTGCACCCACGCCCGCAACCGAGGCCGAATTGCTAACTACCCACCCAGCGACTTATTTAGAATATCTGCAAAACTTTTGCCAGCACAAACCAGGCGCGTTCGTGGGTGAAGCCACTCCCATCGCCACCCACTCCTACGAAGCGGCCAAATTGTCGGCAGGGGCGGCTTTGACGGCGGGCCGTCTGGTTTTGGGTGGAGTTTCTAATACTAATACTAAGAGAGCTTTCGCCCTGACGCGGCCACCCGGACATCACGCGGCCAGCCAGCAGGCGGGCGGGTTTTGCTTGCTTAACAACGCCGCAATTCTGGCTAACTATGCCCTGACTCAACCCGGCATCGAGCGTATTTTGTTAATAGATTGGGACATCCATCACGGCAACGGCACGCAGGAGATTTTTTGGCAGGATGCACGGGTATTGTTTAATTCGTTTCATCAGTTCGGGCCGGGAATTTACCCTGGGGGCGGGGCGGCAACAGAAATCGGGGCTGGGGCAGGACGGGGCTACACAGTCAACGTGCCTCTGCCCACCGACTGCCCTGACCAGCTGTACCAGGCCGTTTTCGAGCGCGTCACGGCGGCCCTGGCTTCGCAATTTCGGCCGGATTTAATAATCGTCTCGGCGGGTCAGGATGGGCATTTTGGCGATCTGCGGCACCTTTATCTTTGGGAAGAAAATAGCGGGTTTGGGCTGACTGCCCAGCATTATTACAATTTGACCCAACACGTTCTCAAGCTGGCTGATAATTACTGTAACGGGCGGTGCATTTTTATCCAGGAAGGCGGCTACAATCTGACCAATCTGGCAAACAGTGTTTTGAACATAGGAGCGGCTTTGCTGGACTTGCCAGTGATGGTACAAGAGCAACCACCATTATACACAAACCCGAACCTGCCACTTGCCGAAGCTGTTCTTGCCCCAATACAAACTAGCTTGCAAGAATTTTGGGATTTCAATCTTTGAAAAGGTTTTGCAACGAGGTTTCGACTTCTTCCATATCGGCACTTAGCCATTTGCCTTCAGCCCGGTTGATATTTTTGGTTTCCTCTAAAATTTTAGATAGCTGACCGACAGCCCGTTTGCTAATCACCCGCACCATACCCAGCAGCGTCTGGCGGCGAAATACTACCGCTAAAATCCACTGTTCGCCCACTAATTCGGCATGAATGCTTTCGCGTGGGCCTTGCTGGTACAAACTCTTAAATTCGCTTTCCTTCAAGGCTCTGGCAAGTTCGCGGGAGCTATAAAAAGTACCGGACAGCAACGCCCCTACCGCCGTCATTTCCAACCCACCCCGCGAACTGCGTGACGCAATAATCTGTCCGGCCTGGTCAAGCAGCAAAACGCTAGTGGCCCGCAAATCGTCTTGAATCGCGTCCAAACACCCTTCAATCTTTTCCAGTTGAGCAGCGGGAACCACTAAATTTGTCAGTTGTGAGTCCATCTCTTATTTCCTTATCCTGGCTTTAGGGTCACGCCTTTGTTTTCTAAAAACATCATACAACTTAACCGTCAACTGTCAAGGGTGTATCGCAGGGGCTGTGCAAAATCAAGTATTAGTGGGACATTGCTCCGTCAATGGACAATTAGAGAGCAATGTCTTATAAAACAGTAGTATGCACCACGGAGACACGGAGTTCACGGAGAGAGTTAGCAGCCAGCCGCCCTTGTTCTCGCTTCACCTATTTTGTTCCTTTCCCCGCGCCCTCTGCGTCCTCTGCGGTGAAAAACTTTGCTTGTCTGGCTGGACAGTTACCTAAAACAGATATTAAACCCCTTAATTAGCCAAAAGCTCTAACATAGCGGCGAAATCTGGATTTGACTCAAGTCCGGCGTAGGTTAGCAATGCCCTAAAAATAATTGCCCCATCTAGCCCTGATTTCTGCCCCAGCCATGTGCGAGTTTCGGTTAAGGCTTCTTCCTGCCGGTTCAGACCCCATAAAGCAAAGCTAGTATATAGATCTCCCAACGGGTCGTTCAGGTTGGCAAGACGGTCTGCGGCTTTGAGGGCAGGTTCGAAGCGTTTGAGCTTGATAGCCTGGGCAAAAGCTGCCACCTGCGCCTCATAAAAGTCTGGTGACAGTTCCGCCCCCCGACTAATCGCGCTCAAAGCACTTTCCTGACCGCCCTTGAGCAAATAGCGCGTCGCCAGATAAAGGGTAGTTCGGGCGGCTTCTTGTTCCAAAAGCGGCATCTTGACATTGGTTGCCAACACCCCCTCATAAAGGGAGGCGGCTCTGTCGTACTGCCCGGCCTCCTCATACACCCGCGCCTGCAACCAGCGCACGATACCCCGCACCTCGGCTTCGGGACTACCGCCACTCGTGGGGCGTTTGCCCAAATTTTCGGCTTTGTACCAGCGTCCGCGTTCGGGCGTACTCAAACTATCCAGCACCTCCAACGCCTTGAGCTTTTCGTCCAGGTTTTTGCTACCCGTGCCATAGGTGGGCGACATTAGCGAACGCAAGATAGGCATTAACTCCGCCCCTTCGGTGTAAAAAGTTTGTTCCACGCTGGCGGCCACCTCAATCAACTGACGAGCCAAAGTGGGGTTATAGACGTAGGTTATCAACCAGCGTGGCAGCATAAAGTTCCAGCCCACCGCTTCGTCTAGCCACATCCGGTAGTAAGCCACATCCTGGACAGCATTCCCCCATTCAGCGTTGTTGGCGCGTTCGGTCAAACTACCACCCGTTGTGGCGGCCACCAGTTTTTCCTCAATCGCCACCAACAATTTGACAGCGGCGGTGCGGGCTGGTTCAAGTATTCCTTCCTGGATAGGGCGGCTAAAACGGCGACGTTCCACGCTTAAATATCGGCGCAACCGTTTTTGGACACTAGGGTGCAAACGGGGTGTCCCGTGTGTTACGTCGAACAAAGCCGGACATTTAGCTACCAAACTCGCCAAAGCCTGGGGGTCATATTCAAAACCAGCCTCGCTCATTTGTTGGCTCAAAGCGGCCATAAATTTTGAGGCTGGGTGGCGCAGAATTGCTAACAAATGCAATTGGGCTATCTCATCGTCCCCAAAGCGTTTGTCGTCCTCCAACAGATAAATAAGCAAACCTTCGAGCGGGTAATCGGGAGTCAGGGCCACCGCCTGTTCAATTTGGGCCAGACGTGCGCCGTTCGCGTACAAATCTATCGCCAGTAGCAGCGTTAGGGGTGTACCCCGGCTGATACGTACCAATGTTTCCACCACCGGCTCGGCAATCTCACGCTGGTAGGTGGCCTGGAAATATTGGACTGCTCCCACCACCGAGAGCGGCTGGGGCTGTAGCGTAGTTACGTTTGCTAACTTTTCGCTCCAGGCCGGACGTTCCGTGGCTACCATTAGCCATACGCTATGCCCACTGTTTTCAATTGCATTGCGCCATAAATTATCCGCCGGGCCGGGCCGATAATCGTCCACAATGAACAATAGCGGTCTGGTCTGACTGGCTGCCGCCAGACCTCGCCCCAATGCCTGGGCTAACCCTTCTTGCGGGTTTAGATAAAGCTCAAACTCACCCGGTGTCAAAAAGTTTTTGATTTCATCTTCCACAAAGGCCCGTAGTTGGTTCAAATTAGTGGCGGTAAGCTGAATGATATGCTCAAGCCCGGTGCGAAAGAAAGCCGCCGCTTGCTCCGATAGTTGCGACGTGCTGAAGACACTATACAGCTTGCGAATTAGATAGTGCAAAGCTTTGGGGGGCAATGCTTGGACGGTACGGTAGCGCATATTGTCGGGCGCGTCAGTAATTAAGGTGGCGGGCCATTCAATAGGGTCAAGAGCCAGCACAGGCCAACCCAGTTCCAGCTGCGCCCGCTCCACCCGCGTCTCGACCTCGGGAAACAAGTCCCGCAGATGGCGGTATTCGGCCAGATACGAGAAAAGCGGCGAAGCGGTGTTGGAGCAAAGCTGATTATAAAGATATTCGTGGCTTGTAGCGTAAGGCAAATTCCAGGTGATGTCATGCAACCCGAAACCGCCCTGGGTTTGGGCTATCTCGCGGGCCAGTCGTACAATGCCCGAACGTCCGCTCCCGCCCTTGCCCAACACCAGTAACAGGTTCGGTGCAGTGGCAGTAGCAGAAGCATTATTAGCCAAAAATTCTTCCAGAAAACGTCGGGCTTCATCGCGCTCGACTAAACCATCGGTCAAACTCATTCATTCTTCTTTCGTAACTAATCAGGCCACTTGTAGGAGGCTGCTCCGCCAGCCGATTGTTTTTGGTTTTCAGATGCTAGAGTATATCGGCTGGCGGAGCAGCCTCCTACAAAACACCTCACGGGGCTGGGTAGTTACCTTCTTTCTATTTCAAATTCGCCGGAATGAGACGTAGCTGGAACTGCACGTCGGCTTTGGTATCGCCGATTTTTTCGATGGAAGCCAGCCAGTTGCCCATCGGCGAAATGTAAAAGAGAGCGGCTTTGTCGTTGGCTAGTTTCAAATCAAGCGGTTTGCCATCGTAAATTGCCCTGGCAACTCCTTTAGCCAGCGTATGCGAGTAAAAATAATGATTGCCTGGCAGCCACACCATATTCTCGATTTTGTCTCCAACGGGTTCCTCCAGGATTTGATTGATTTTGTTCGTGCCAAGCGTGCTGTCGTATAAACGGTAGGCCGATTGCAAATCCTTAGCTGGTTCGCTAACAAAACGTTGGGCTGTGAACAGATAGCGTTTGCCGTCGGGCGAGAAGAAAATCTGGTCGCTTTGCATCGTCGAAGGATTGATACCCTGACACTCGGTTTTAGTTAGAAGCGGGTCGCAGGTGGGGTTGGAGCGGGTCAGGTTATCCTGGACGCGGCCCTTGCCGGCATCGGTCAGATAATAGTCGAAGGTGTAGGGAACGGCATAGTCATCGGTAAAATTACGCAGCACGATATATTTACTATCGGCTGTCCAGGTGCTGGTTGGCAGAAAGATGACCGGACGGTTGTTGTGGTCAATCAACACGAAATTTTTGGTAGCCAGATTATAAACTCCGGCCTCGGTTTGGGTGGTTTGAACATTAGTGCGGCGCAAGGCCAACAACGCCAGTTGCGTCCCGTCTGGCGAAGGCACGGCCTGGGTCAAAACCACCAATGGCACGTTCGAGTTAGGGAAATGGTCGCCCGTTAGCTTGAACAAAGTTTCGGGCTGATCAACCGGGTTGCCGGGCAGGTAGCCATAAACCGCCAGGCCGCACGTCGCCGTCAATTTGCCGTCCTTGAGCCAGATGGCACTGGTACACGGCCCTTTGAAAACCTGACGGGGCGTAGCAGGGGCGTTGAGGGTATCCACGATTTTGACCGGGCCGACGTTGCCCGCCGCGTCTTTATCTACATAGCTAAAATAGCGGCCATCCGGAGACCAATTAAGCGTGCCGAAAGTACCATTTGCCAGCTTGTATCCCGCTACGTGGCTATTGGGTGGCCGAATCAAATAGTAGTAGCTGTTATCCTGGCCCTGCCCAGTCACGTGTAGTACCAGTTGGTCGCCCTGCGGAGACCAGCTAATCCCTGACGCAATCCACGACGATACCCCTAAATCGTCCGCCCCAAAAAAGCCTTGCTGCGGCGCAGCTGGCGTGGCAACGACAATTGGGGTGGGTGGCAAGGTCGGCGGAGCGGGCGAAAAAGTAGGCGCGACAGTAGGCAGGAGCGTAGAAGTAGCAATCAGAGCCACAATAGTTTTGTCGGCTGGCTTCGAGTTAAAGACAGTGGGCGGGGTCACATTATTGGCAGCTACAAAGGGTGGACGGGCCGTCGCAGTTGGTGTCAGGTTAAAAGGTAAAGTATCGCCCGAAGAAGTAGGTACGGCTTCCATACAGGCCGCCAGGGTCAGGCTCAAAAGTAGCAAAATCAGCACCGAAAGAGTAAATTTGAAATTAAAGCCACACCCCAGCGCAGCCTTGAATAAACGAAAAAGTTTTGGCATAACAACCTTGCTATGTGTATTGGGTTGATAAAGAAAGATTACGTCAAGTCAAGTTATTATAACCTAAAAAGGGCTGGTCGGAAAGAGACCTAAATGGCGGAACTTTGGTGGGTTAAAGCTCTAGCGGCCCGGCGTTCGCCGCGCAGGAAAAGTTGGAGGCCAGTCAGGTGGGATGGGCGATTGCTGCGGGCCTGGGCCAGTTCGTCCCGGAATTGCTGGCGCAGCCCTGAACCAGCCAATCTGCCCAACAAACGCAGCGTGATAGCGGCGGCAGCCAGGGCGTTCTTTGGCTCAATCCGGTCTATATCCTCGAAATAAAAGGCGCAACTGGTGTACATCTGATGCCTATACATCTGGCTTCGCAGCAGTCGCAGTGCCAACGGCCTGACATCGTGATTGGCCTCCCAATAGTGTTCTTTTAGATGGCGGGCCAAAAATTCAGCCTCGTTTTCGCGTCCGGCCCACACGTGGATAAAATCGCGTAAAGCGGCCTGGTTATCCCTGAAAAGCTTGCTGCCTTCGCGCTCAAAGATTACGTCTGCTGCCGAGGCCAGAATATCAAAAGCACCACGCAAATGTTTTTTCCAACTGGCATCACCCCAGGTACATTCGCAGCCGCTACTCCAACGTTTGACCCCGTGATGGCAACTCCAACTGGTATCATCTACAATCCGAATACGGCGTTGGGGCGGGTTTTGTTCCAGGTAGTGACGCAAAAAAGTTACTTCCAGCCCCGCGTGTTTGGCACTCACCCGCGTCAGATATTGCAAAAAAAGTTCACGGTGGGGCTGATGATGGCCGTAAAGTTCGCCATCCGTCGCAATCAGCAATAGTTGAGGCTGGCGTTGCAACAGCTTGTCGTTTTCAATGGACGGCAGCAGCCAGTGTTGGGCAAAATTGTCGGCGTTGGTGGTGGCCTGGGTATCAAATGAAATCGAACTACTTAAATGGCCGTTGTAGAAAAAAACCGTGATACTATAGCTGTTAGCAAGCTCTACCAGATACGGTTCGCTAGTGCGGTACGGCTCGGTCACGGGTGTGGCGGATGGTTTGTAAAACAATTTGAGAGCTTCGGCATAACGCAACTGGTCGTGAGCATCCAGCCGTCCGTGTCGCCGCAGTATCGCCTGGAAATGAACCACGTCAGCTTCGGCCTGGCTTTGGCGGGTCGCTTTGAGTTTGGTCTGGAGTTGGGCGCGGGCGGCGGGGTCAAGCGTTTGAATAGTGGCGGTATCGGCCTGCCAGGGTGCCAGGATGGTAAATTTGATATCCGCCTCGGCCAGCATTTGCAAAACCTGGGTGTTACAACCTGTTTCGGCCAGCCACATTCCGTCGGGCCGATGTCCAAAACGCTGCTCGAAATCGGCGATGCCCCATTCGATTTGTAGGCGCGTATCCTGGGGTCGGCCAAGTGGGGCAATGGCGTGGTTATAGACTTGAGCCAGAGCGTTACCATAACCGTAACGTTCAAAGTTGGCGCGGTCACTGGCAATAATCCGCCCGTAAGTAGTGGGGTCGTAACCTTCCAGCCAGGCCGCCAATGTCGGGCCAAAATTAAAGCTGATACGCTCAAAATTTCCGGCCAGGGCGTTCGGTTTGTAACATTCGGTGTTGATTTTCTCGTTAAAATTCTGGAACGGCTCGGCCCCGAACTCGTGGGGTATCGTTCCCACAAAAGGGTCTTCGCGGGGCGGCTGGTAAAAATGGCCGTGAACGCAAAGCTGCACCAATTGGGGCGTAACCACATTATTCAATTGCGAAGAAACGGCCTGGATAGCCAAAGTCAAAATCTCCTAAACTAGCGTGCATACTCTCAACAGCTTATGTTATAATACCAATAATATAATTTATTGTAGGCGGCGTGTCCTCACGCCTGCATAATCTGCAAGTCTGGCATTGTAGCGGGCGCGGAGACGCGCCTACCGCTTATTTGAATGGTATAATACCACAACCAAACCGTTTGCTCAGTAGTCCCCACACAGTTTTGGCCCGGCGGTGCGCCCCAGTATTGACAGATATATTATCTGGTATAATTTTGATTGTGTGCCAACCCGCGCCGGGACAAAATGGGTCGGCAAAAATGGAGGTAAGACAGCTTTTGAGTTTGGTCAAACATGAACGCTCCCAGTCGTCCCAGGCTCAGGCCCACCAGCGTCCGGCGATAACGCCAACCCTCAAAAACATTCAGGATTATATGCCTAAGCTACCTACCCAACCCGAATCGGCCCAGCAGCGTTGGCGCAATCTGACCTTAGTTGGTCGCTTTGTGCTGGATGTCGCCGCCATCAATCTGGCCTTCGTGCTGGCTTATGCTTTACGCTATGTGCTATTTGGTGCGGATGTACAGGAACGCAACCAGGCCACTTTGAATGACTATTTGCCCGTTGAGCTTGGTTTCAGCATCATCTTTTTTGTACTGCTCCAATTCAAAGGCTTTTATCGGCTGTCTCGTAACTCCAGCTTGCTAGACGAAACTGGTATCATCTTCAGCACGGCCTTGCTCAGTGTGGCTACCCTCATGGTGTTGATTTTTATTGGGCAGCCAGATACTCGTTCCCGCCTGATGTTAGTATATTTGCTGCCGCTTTCGTTTGGCTGCTTGTTTCTGGTGCGGCTATTCGCTACCGCCGTGCGACGCTGGCAATGGCGACGCGGTATCGGAGTACGCAACCTGATTGTGGTGGGCGCAACCGACGCAGCCAGCCGCTTGATGCAAACCCTGGTGGAGCGGCCCAAACTCGGCTACAAGCTGGTGGGCTATGTTGACGACGAAAGCCGTTTCTCTCAATGGACGCTTCCGGCCCGCTATCCCAATGGCGACTTAGTACCACACATCGGTACGAACCAGGATTTGATTGAGCTAACTCAACAACATCAAATTGACGAAGTGATTGTGGCTTTGCCCGCCGTGATGCACGCAACCATCAACGAAATTATCAATCAGTGCCGCGAATATGCTGTCGAATTTACGCTTGTTCCCGACATTTTCGAGTTGCGGGTGGACGCGCTCAATTTTCAGCAAATCAACGGCGTGCCAGTGATTGGTCTCAAGGCCAACAACCTGACTGGTTGGAACTACGTAGTCAAGCGAGTGAGCGACATCGTGCTTGCGCTGCTGGCAATTCTGGTTTGTGCTATACCTTTCCTGCTAATTACTATCGCTATCAAGTTCGACTCGCCGGGGCCAATTATCCACAAACAAACTCGCATCGGCAAGAATGGTAAGCCCTTCACCTTCTACAAATTCCGCTCAATGTATATTAATGCCGACCAGATTTTTGAAAAGCTGCAAGAGTTCAACACGACGGGCGGGGCGACTTTCAAAATGGTGGACGACCCGCGCCGTACTAAAGTCGGGCGTTTTTTGCGCCGCACCAGTATTGACGAACTACCTCAAATCTTTAACATCCTGGCCGGACACATGAGTTGGGTGGGGCCGCGTCCCGCTATTGACCGCGAGTTGCCCAAGTTTAACGAGTGGCAGTTCCGCCGTTTTGAGGTCACGCCAGGACTGACCGGGCTATGGCAGGTGAGCGGGCGCAGCAATTTGCCTTTTGACGATATGGTGAAGCTAGACATCTACTACACCGAAAACTGGTCGGTCTGGCTTGACCTGAAAATTATGTTACGCACCATCCCTGCCGTGCTAAGTGGCCGAGGCGCGTACTAAGTTAGCTATCAGTCTTTAGTCATCAGCTTTCAGCCTTAATGGTGTTTTGGCTGGGCTAAAGGCTAAAAACTGACGAATGATAACTGATAACTAATAATGAAAGTAGCCATAGTCCACGACTATCTAAATCAATATGGTGGGGCGGAACGGGTGGTGGAGGAATTAGCCGGGCTTTTCCCGACTGCCCCGATTTACACCTCGATTTATGATGCAGGGCGGGTCAAAAACCGTTTCGTGGGTCGGGATATTCACACCTCTTTTATGCAAAAGCTACCGGGTGTAATGGGCCATCATCAAATTTATCTGCCCTTCTATCCTTTGGCTTTCGATAGGTTCAAGCTGGACGGTTACGATTTGGTCATCAGCAGCAGCAGCGCGTGGGGCAAGGCCGCTATCACCGGGCCAGATACACTACACATCTGTTATTGCCACGCCCCCATGCGTTTTGCCTGGCAAAGTGCCGACTATATGCAACGTGAACAGTTAGGTCGCGCCAGCCGTACTCTTTTACCAGCCGTGTTATACTTTATCCGGCGGTGGGACATCAAAACCGCGCTGCGGCCCAATTTTTATATCGCCAACAGCCGTACCGTCGCGGCTCGTATTCAAAAGTTTTGGGGGCGTGAAGCTGATATTATTATCAACCCGCCTGTCGAGGTCAAAAAGTTTGCTTATCACCAACGCCCGCGCGAGGATTTTTACCTGACTGTGGGGCGATTAGTGCCGTATAAAAGATTGGACGTGACGGTACAGGCGTTCCGAGATCTGGACTTGCCGCTCAAAGTGGTGGGAAGCGGGCGCGACCTGGAAAGTTTGCGAAAACTGGCCGGGCCGCGCACCGAATTTTTGGGCCACATCCCAGACCAGGAAGTGCGCGAACTATATAATCGCTGTCGGGCTTTTGTGCAGACCGGCAGCGAAGATTTTGGCATCACTCCAATCGAAGCGATGGGTGGAGGTGCGCCCGTCATCGCTATTAACAGCGATGGCCCCGCCGAAACTATCCTGGATGGTCAAACAGGCATCTTTTTCGACGAGCAAACCCCGGAAGCGTTGGCCCAGGCGGTGCGCCGTTTCGAGCAGATTTATCAAAGCTTCGATTCCGCTGCCATCCGCCGCTACGCCGAAAGCTTTGACCGGGAAATTTTCCGCCAACGCTTTGAGGAGTATGTGAACGTAAAATGGGAGCAATTCCAAACGCGAAAACAAGCAAATCAGTTTGTGAGCGTGCAATAAAAACGAGATACAGCTAAAGGGGATTTTTAATGACGAAATGGGAATATTGTGCTGTAAAAGGTGTCAGTTCACAAATGCGAGATTTACACCCGACTTTTCCGGCTTTGTGGTATTTTGGCGAACAGGGAGTGCAGATAACCGAACTGAAAAGCCAGCCAGAAAAAGACGAAGTGGCATATACTATTGCCAAGCTGGGTATGGAGGGTTGGGAGATGGTGGGCGGTGGTCACGATGGGCAGATTTCGCACATTCTTTATTTCAAACGCCCTTTACCGCAGTAAGCTAACGTTAGTCAATCAAAACAAATAAAGCGAGATAAATCAAATGGAATTAAAACGTTACTGGCAAATTATTAAACGTTACTGGTGGATAGTCGCAATTTTAACCCTGGTGGGCGTGGTTGCTTCCTACCAATATTATAAGTCGCACCCGCCAGCGTACAGGGCCAAAATGGTGGTTAGCATCCGCCAGCAAATTGTGCCTAACAACCAAAATCCTCAAACTGACCGCTATTTCGCCGATGTCAAACTTTCCAGCGAGTATGCTACGGACGATTTTATTCACGTCGTACAGGGCAACATCTTTGAGAACGATGTTAGCAAGGCTCTCAAGCAGCAATCCAATATTGATTTGAGTGCCGAGCAAATCCAGGCGATGTTGAACGTGGGTCGAGTTGACCGCGAACTGCTTATCGAGGTCAACGATGCTACCCAAAATAATATTATTCCGGTCATAAAGGCGATGGACGAGGTTTTTAGGGATAAACAGAAAACGGCCAGTTACCTGGATTATGGCGATAATGCTAACCACCCGATTGAAGCCAGCACTTTGGAATTGCCGACAAACGCAACAGAAAACGGTGGTCGCACGTTATTACTAGCAGCGATATATGTGATTGTGGGTTTGTTGGCCGGAGTTACTATCGCCTTCTTGCTGGCTTACCTGGACGACAAGATACGCACACCCGCCGAACTGCGCGAACTGCTGGGTTTGCCTATCCTGGCATCTATTCCTAGCTACCGAGCAGTAGCGAACGGGCCAGCCAACAACGGTTCAAATGGCCCGACTACACCCGTAGATGAGCCGGAAAAAACTCAAGCCCGAAGATAAGGACTGCTGATTTGCAACTCAAAGATTATTTTAACGTCATACGCCAACGCTGGTGGCTGGCTGCTATCACTATAGTGGTGGCTGCCGCTGTCGCCTTCGCCTATAGTTCGCTCCAACCTAAAATTTACGAGTCAACTGTCCAACTTAGCGGTGATATTGGCAAAAAAGGCGACGGTGGGCTTTATAATGGCTTGAAACAACAGTTGCAAGCTTACCCACCGCTTTTCACTTCCACTGATTTTGCGAACCAGATTAATCAACGCGCCCGCCTTGATTTGCCCCCTGACGTGATTTTGGGCAAATTTCACGTCCAGGCTCAACCGGACATCCTTATTCTGGTGATTAAGGTAGATGATGCCAGTCCGCAACAGGCTCAAAAAATAGCCGATGCTTCCGCCGATATTATAATAGAGAAAAATTTGTCTGACATCGAAGGTTTGAACCCCGACCAGCAGGTTTATATCAACAAACTCGCTCCAGCTAACCTACCAGACAAACCTTCCAGCCCACGTACCAACCTTTTGACAGGGGCGGGCGCGGGGGTGGGCCTGGTTTTGGGCGCGATTTTGATGTTTGTAATCGAATTCCTGGATAACACACTCAAATACCCACGCGACATCGAACGCTATACGGGTCTCAATACACTTGGTCAAATTCCATGCTGGAAAGCGGGTGGTTCGCGCTCCCAGCCCATTTCAAGCCAGACGAACATTAGCAACAACGGCCTTAATAAAGCTACGAGTGAACAACCAGGCATAAAGAGTAAGCCATAACTCATCACGGACAGGGAGAATACCTATAAAAATTCTCGGTGAATTCTGTGTCTCCGTGGTGCAATGTATAGGAGAAATTTCGATTGACCTTTCAAGCCAGTAATAATTCTTTGAACGCGGTTGGTTTGGTAACGCTTGCCGAACCAAATTCTGCCGCCGCCGAAGCCTACCGATTGCTCCGTACCAACGTTCAGTTCAGCGACGTGGCCCAACCGTTGCGTTCGCTCGTTGTCACCAGTGCGCGGCCCGATGAAGGCAAATCTAGCGTGGTTGCCAACCTTGCCGTCGTTTTTGCCCAAATGGATCAGCGCGTCATTTTAGTAGATGCCGATTTGCGCCGCCCCACTCTCCATCAGTTCTTTGGCGTATCTAACGAAGGCGGTCTCAGTGCCTATGTTTTGAAAGCGGGTGGGGTCAGGGACACCCTTTTGCAGAACGGCAACGGCAAAAATAGCTACGCCAAGAGTAATCTGCCGCTAATTCAGACCAGCGTTCCCAACCTCCGACTGTTGACAGCGGGCCAACAACCGCCCAACCCTGCCGAAATTCTCGGCTCGTCCACGATGCGCGAATTAATTGAAGGGCTGAAACAGGAAAGCGACATCGTGCTTTTCGACGCGCCGCCTGTTTTGGCCGTAACCGATGCCTCCATTCTCGCGCCCCGCGTTGATGGGGTAATCTTGGTTTTTCGGGCCGGACGCACCAAACGCGACGACAGCCAACAAGCCAAAGAACAATTGCAAAAAGTCCACGCCAACATCCTGGGTGCGGTCTTGAGCGATGTAAAAGCCAGCCCTAAAGCGGCCAGTTATTAATGATTTAGCTAGAAGGATAGATGATGGCAGACGAACCGCAAACGGTTGGCTCACCTGAAGATGATGCCGATTACGAACTGACGCAGCTAGAGTGGCAAGCCAGCCAGCGTTCCCTTTCGTTGGACGAACAGGAACGGCTCAACAAACTGCACCACCAACGCCGCGAAGTAGCCAACGATGTAATTGATCGGGTTTCGTTGCCCGAACCAGAAACCGGCAACACCGTCGTTAGCGGCGATGATAGCCCCTAAATTTTATGGAAAAACCACTACTGACGCTAATTGAACTGGCTATTGCAGCCAAAAGCTTTTGCAGCCTTTCTCATACTTACCGCGAGATATATGGCACTACTGATGGTAAGGCTGTTGGCACTTTTATCGAGCATAAATTCCGGGATAGTCTTGATGCAGTCTATCTAGTGCAATTAGGTAATTCGGCGTTGGGTATTGACTTGCCCTCAGTACAAACCGATATTAAGGCTACGTCTATTCGCCAACCCCAGTCATCTTGCCCATTTCGTTCAGCCCGACAAAAAATATATGGTCTTGGTTACAATCTGTTATTGTTCGTTTACGACAAAAGCGACAATCAGCAAAGCCAAACTGCCACACTTAATTTTGTTAAATGTACCTTTGTGGATAAAAGCCGCACCGCTGATTATCAAACCACGCGGGGTATTCGGGAAATATTAGAGCGTGATGGCAACCGAGATGATATTATCGCTTTTTTGATGGAACGAAACCTGCCAGGGGACGAAGTAGTGTATAATCTTTTAGCAGACGAAATAATCCAATCGCCGCCAGAAATGGGTTATCTAACTATTTCTAATGCCCTGCAATGGCGATTACAATACACCCGCGTTATCAATCTTGCCCCGAAAGTTACAGGCGTTACCGAAATTATATGACCAAAAAAGCCCCTTTAATTAAAGGTAAAGAACGGGAATGGGGTGATTTTCAAACGCCACCCTCCCTGGCCCTACAAGTTTGTCAACTTCTACGCAAGCTCGGCATATCTCCACGCACAGTTTTAGAACCGACTTGCGGTGTGGGCAATTTTATTATCGCCGCTTTGCAAACATTCCCAAACGTCGAACTCATCTATGGAGTCGAAATCCAGACTGAATATGTGCAGCAATTTGAACTGAGTTTGCTCAATAGGCAGCCAGCCCCTACACAGATAGAATTACATCAGGACAACATTTTCCTCCATCAATTTCCTCGACATATTCTAAATGCGGATAATATTTTGATAGTTGGAAATCCGCCCTGGGTTACTAGCTCCGAATTAGGAACGTTGAATGCTGCCAATTTGCCTACCAAAAGCAATCTTAATGCGCTAAATGGTCTGGACGCGCTAACAGGCAAGAGCAATTTTGACATCGGCGAATTTATTTTGCTCAAGCTATTGGAGCAATTTGGAGGAAGATGTGGCACATTAGCAATGCTGTGCAAAAATTCTACCATAAAAAACATAATCCAAAGATTACCGCAACGAAAATTTCCAATTTCAAATATCAGAGCTTATACTATAGATGCCAATCGAGAGTTTGGGGCAGCAGTAGAGGCTTCACTATTGGTAATAGATTTAGGACAAATTAGCCCCGCTTATGTCTGTCGGGTGGCTGCTATTGCCGAACCTGACAAGGTTATAAGAAGTTTTGGTTGGTGCGAGAGTAAATTTGTTTCTAATTTAGAGGAGTACCAGGGGACGGCGGAGTTTGATAGTAAGTCGCCCCTGGTATGGCGGCAGGGTTTGAAACACGATTGCGTCGAGATAATGGAACTGACCTACACCGAAGGCAAGTTATATAACGGTCTTAATTATAATGTAAATGTAGAAAATCAATGGCTCTATTGGTTATTAAAAAGTTCGGATTTACGTAAATTTGAAGCAAACGCACCTCGCAAGCAAGTGATCGTAACCCAGCAGCTTCTTAGTGATAATACTGCCCAACTTAAAGACCGTGCCCCAAAACTATGGCAATATCTAAATAAAAACATCACACGCTTTGATAAACGTAAATCTAGTATCTACAAAGGCAAGCCGCCTTTCTCAATTTTTGGGGTGGGTGAATATTCGTTCGCCCCTTACAAAGTAGCAATTTCCGGCTTATATAAACAGCCTTACTTTTCAGTAATCCAGCCCATAGATAATCGGCCTGTGATACTTGATGATACCTGCTACTTTCTTAGCTTTGACAATTTTTTGGACGCTTTATTCACCGCAACCATTCTTAACAGTGGGTTAGTAAAGCAATTTTTGAGTTCAATCACTTTTAAGGATGCAAAAAGACCTTATACTAAAGAAATTCTGATGAGAATTGACTTAGAGAAGGTAGCGAACACGCTAACTTTTCAAACACTCAGTCAGATTTGGCAAGCAAATAATTACCACGCTCAACTTTCGATAACAGAAAGCGATTTTAGCGATTATAAACTGCGCCTGGCTAAAAATCAGAAACCGACGGCGCAGTTTGCTCAGGCCAGCTTTTCATTCTAACAAAGATTTTTGGCAGCTTCGCGGCCCTGCCGCACGCAGTCGGGGATGCCCACGCCGCCGTAGGGTGAACCAACCAGGGTTAGCCAGGGCGGACACGCGGCTTTGTACTCGGCCACTCGCTCCAGATGACCGACTTCGTACTGGGTGTTTGCGTCGCGCCACCGGAAAATCCGACTGATGACGGGCGCGGCTTCGATGTCCAGCAGCGTTTTTAGTTCGGCGCGGGCCAGTGCGATTAAATCTTCGTCCGACAGAGCAACATCGCTTTCCTGGCGGTGTCCACCCACAAAAACCCGTAGCAAAACGTAGCCATTAGGCGCACGCCCTGCCAGCTTAGTGCTGCTCCAGGTCGAGGCCAGCAGATGGCTCTTTTCCGTTCCAGCCACCACAAAGCCAAAACCATCGAGCGGATGCGGCAAGTCTTCGACCCGGTAGCCAAGCGAAATCGTGGCCGAACTGACCGTCTTCACCTTGCCAAGTGCTTCCCTCACCTGGGGTGCGATGTGTTGGACAAGTTTGTGGGCGGTGCGGGCCGCGCTGGTCATAATAATCGCGTCCGGCTTAAATTTTTGATTGGTGCTGGTGTAGATGGTGCGGTCAGGGTCAATGCGGGTCACGGCCTGGTTAAGCTGCACATGGTCAGATAGTTTCGCCTGCAAACCTTCCACTATCTGCTGCATCCCGTGACGGAGCGAGGCAAATGCTGTCGAAGGGGCGTTGGGTGGGAGCGCGGGCGGTTTGGCCTCGAGCGTACCGCGAATAAGGCTGCCGTACTTTTGTTCCAGGCTCAGGTAGCCAGGGAAAGTGGCTTGCATACTCAAAACTTCGGGGTTGCCTACGTAAATCCCCGCCAACAACGGTTGCCCAAAAACTTCTAACGCCTCGTCACCAAATCTGCGCCGCACAAAACTCGCCAGGCTTTCATCGTCAGTTTCAACACGCGGAGGTATAGTGGCCTCGTCCAGCATCCGGCGTTTGCCCGCGTCCGAAAGTAAATCGCTTTCCAGCAAACCGTCGGGGTCAGTTGGCACAATCAGCTTCAAGCCACGCGGAAATAGGTGCAATTTGCCGCCATACAACACATAAACGTTGCGGTGCGCGTCGTTCGTACCAATCAACTCGTCGCCCAGCCCGATTTCCTGGCACAATTGCCAGGCCCAGGGCTTATTGACCAAAAACGAGTCCGCCGCCCCTTCAATAATAAAGCCTTCAGCGCGTTCGGTGACAATTTTGCCTCCTAACCGCCCGCTACTTTCCAGCAGCACGTAATCCACGCCCTGCTGTTGTAGCTCCCAGGCCGCCGCCAGACCCGTAATCCCACCGCCAATAATCACTACGTTGGGCATCAGGCTACTACTCCCAGCCATTTCGCCGCCCGTTCCCGTACCAAATCGGCCAGCGTTTCGATATAAAGCGGGTCGAGGTTCAGGGCCGGAGGACGCTCCAATCGCACCCCGTTAGCTTTGGCTGCGGTCTGCGCTTTGATGTCAATGTCAAACAAAATCTCCACGTGGTCGCTGACAAAGCCAATCGGCACGCTAACCATATTACGGATACCTTGTTTTGCCAGTTCGGGAATATAATTTTCGATTTGAGGCATCAACCATGGTTCGGGGCTGCGTCCGGCACTCTGGTAACTCCAACTCCACTGGTCTTCGCGCAAACCTGCCCCCTGCGCCACCAGCCGCGCCGTTTCCCACAACTGGTCTTGATACGGGTCGCCCATTTTGATAATCCGTATCGGCAAGCTATGTGCGCTCAGTATCACGTGGACACCATCGCGCTCATCAGGGGGGAAGCTGTCAATCCCCTCGCGCACCCGGTTTACCAACGCCTGAATATATTTGGGGGCGGTGTTGTAGCTGTCCACGTACTCAAAATCAATCTTGCCCTCGTACATTTCCAGGCCCGCGCGGATTTTCTGCTGGTATTTGGCGATACTGAAACTGCTGTAATGCGGCGCAAGCACCAGAGCCACCGCGTGTTCGATGCCGTCATCAATCATACTCCGCACCGCATCTTCAATCCAGGGAGACCAGTGGCGCATCCCCAAATAAACTTTATAGCGCGGCCCAGCGGAGTTGAGCGATTTTTCGACAGCTTCACCTTGTTGTTTGGTGATACCAAAGAGCGGAGATTTCCCGCCAATAAGCTCATAATTGTGGCGCATCTCGTTTAGCACCGCGCCCGTGGTAGGTCTGCCGCTCCGAATATCGGCCAGATAGCCCGGCAATTCGCTCAAGTCGTCCGGCCCACCGTAAGCCATCAACAGCACCCCGATTGGCATAGTCGTATTTGTGTCTAGCACCTTAATCTAACTCCAATCCAGTAATTTAATCAAACTCCTACCGCGACGCGGGCCGTTTTTTCGTGGACATAATCGGCCAGACGGCGCACGGTTTCGACGGGCGTAGCGGGTAAAATGCCGTGACCCAGGTTGAAAATGTAGCCGGGTCTGCCGTCCGCTTGCTGCAAAATATCGTCCGTGTGGGCCTGAACTTCGCGCCAGGGAGCTTGTAACAAAAGTGGGTCAAGATTGCCCTGGATAGCTTTGTCATAGCCAATTTCCTGCCAGGCTCGGTCTATCCTGATACGCCAATCTATGCTCACCACATCGCTGCCCATCGCGGTAATCTGGTCGAGCATTGAGCTTGTCCCCGTGCTGAAATAAATTACTGGCACGCCCGTCTTTTTAGCAATTTCGATTAGCTGGGTGGTGTAGGGTGCGACGAATTTGGCAAAATCATACGGCCCAAGCGCACCCACCCACGAATCGAAAAGTTGTAAAGCTGAAGCTCCCGCCGCCGCTTGCTGCACCAAAAAGTCCCCGATAACCGTTACAATCCTGTCCATCAGACGTTTCCAGGCGGCAGGTTCGTGATACATCATCGCTTTGGTGCGTTCATAATTTTTAGAGCCGCTGCCTTCAATCGCGTAGCTCGCCAGGGTAAAAGGCGCACCAGCAAATCCAATCAGAGGGATGCCGCGCGGGTTTAGCTCGGCTACCACCGTCCGTATCGCTTCCAGCGCAAAAGGTAGGGCTTCCTGGGCGGGTGGGGTTGCCAGCATATCCACGTCCCGCGTGCGCCTGATGGGGTTATCGAATTGTGGCCCTTCGCCAGCCACAAAGTCGAATTTGAGGCCCATTCCCAAAAGCGGGGTCAAAATATCGGCAAAAATAATCGCCGCGTCCAAATTAAAGGCGTTTATCGGCTGCATCGTGACGGCGTGGGCAATTTCGGGGTTACGGATCGCGTCCAGCATACTGACTTTACCCCGCACCGCTTGATATTCAGGCATATAACGTCCGGCCTGACGCATAAACCAGACGGGCGTTGCGTCCACCGCCTCGCGCCGACACGCCTTCACAAAACGAGATTCGCTCAACATTAAAGATACAACCTTTCCAAATTGGTAACTGTTCACTACCCAGGACGCAGAGAACGCGGAGAAAATCTAAAAAAGGTAATGACTTTTAACTGAATAATGCAGGTAATTAGTAGCCATTGGTTGAAACCAACGTCTAAGCACCCCAAACCTGATAAATCAGGTTGTTAGAACCCACTTGAGCGGGTTTGTAGTATATAGACGACGGATTTACGCAACACGGATTGGCAATACCTTGATTTAATAGTTAAAGTTCATACCAGGGTTGTTAGCACCAGATTTAGCCTACGGCACGGCTTCGCACGTCAGGCTTGGAATCAATTAGCCGATGGTTAATACTCTCAGTGGTCTAACCCTAATTTCACATTCTCCTATCTTACGCTAAAACCGTGTTAATATAGGTAGCAGCTACTACCAATTTCGCCTTTTTCTGCGTTCTCTGCGAACTCGGTGGTTGAATCTGGCTTTAGCTCATTACTGTTCCAACATATCCACGATAGCTTGCACCGCCACCTTCGTACCCACTTCCAGCCCGGCTTCGTTCATATCGAACAGGGGCGTGTGATGGGAGGTGAGCGGTTTGTCGGGTTGGGCGATGCCGACATTGAAGAAACAACCTGGCATCTTTTCCAGGAAGAAAGACATATCTTCGCTGCCCATACGCGGAACCGACTCGACTACGTTGGCCGCCCCTATCGCCCGAACTGCACTCTGGCGCACTCGCTCCGCCATCTGGGTATCATTGATAACCGCAGGGCAACCGCCACTGGTGCGGAAAGTCGCCGAGGCTTGCATCGCCGTCGCAATCCCACCCGCCATTTCGCCAATTCGCTTGATAAGATACTGGCGCAGTTCCGGGTCGAAAGTTCGTAGCGTGCCAGTCAAACGCGCTTCATCCGGGATAATGTTATCTTTAGTGCCAGCTTGCAACGTGCCAAAAGTTATGACTGCCGGACTGGTCGGGGCGGTTTCGCGGCTAACCAATGTCTGCAAGGCGATTACAATCTGGCAGGCTACCACGATAGGGTCAACGGTCAGATGGGGGTACGCAGCGTGACCGCCCTTGCCACGTATCACCATTTCCAACGTATCCACCGCCGCCATCAACGGCCCACCCGACACCTGGGCCTGACCAGCTTTATAAAGGCTGCCCACGTGTAAACCTAATGCTACCTCCGGTTTTTCCTGCTCCATCAGTCCGTCGTTGAGCATTGCCAACGCGCCCGCGCCTATTTCCTCGGCGGGCTGGAACACAAATACCACCTTGCCCGGCAGTGTGGAGCGATGCCCTGCCAGAATACTTGCTACGGTTAGACCTATCGCGGTGTGGGCATCGTGACCACAGGCGTGCATCACGCCCGGATTTTCGGAGATAAAATCGTAGGCGTTGTTTTCCTGGATGGGCAGCGCGTCCATATCGGCCCGCCACATTACGGTACGCCCTGGTCGCGTGCCTTCCAACACCCCCACTACACCAGTTTGCCCGACGTTACGCCGTACCCGTAGCCCTGCCCGCTCTAACCTATCACTGACGATTTGAGCCGTGCGCCCTTCCTTAAAAGAAAGTTCGGGGTGACGGTGAAAGTCGCGCCGCAAACCGATGGTGTCGTCCTTACGTTCGCGCCATTCGCGTTCCAAATCCAGCTTCAAGCCTGTAGCATTTTCGTTATTTTCTTGTGTCATAAATATTTGGTGTACTCCTTCCTATAAAATCCATTGACGGAGCAATGTCCCACAAAATACCAGAGCAGTCCACTGGCGCGGAGCAATGTCCCACAAAAACCTGATTTTTAATTGCCCGCCAAAGTATGATGTAATTAACTGCATTATAAGTGATATTCTACTACAATTGGCTGGGGGTTGCTTTTTAAATTTGGACGTGCTATTTTAAGCACAATTTAAAGGCAGCTGGACACAATAAAACTTTGGTGAAAAGAGTTTGATGGTAGGGCCACGCCGATGTCAGATTTTCCCGAACAAGCTTATGTGCGCCAATTCCTGGTTGACCGCTTTAGTCTGGCCGAACTTCAAGATTTGGCTTTCGATTTGAGCGTGGATTACGAGGACTTGCCCCATGGCACTAAAAGCGAATTTTGCCGAGAACTGATCGCCTTCTTTGAGCGCAGGGGTAATCTTGCTTGTTTGCTAATCGAAGTCATTAAACGCCGTGACGATGCCACTATCAGCCAGTTGCTGGCTCACTTTCAGGGTTGCACGCCCCGCCGCAAAGTCCAGATTATTTTGCCTGGCGACAAACTGGTAAACAAGCCGGATTTGTTAGGGGCGTTGGCCCAACTGTTAGGCGTGCGAACCGATGAAGTACAACTGATTGCCACCGCGCCCGGTAGTATCAAGCTGCTGCTAGGCGTGCCGGGTAACGTGGCCGACTGGTTATTAAAGGCAGACGTGGCTGCTTTCCTGGTCGAGTACGGCTATCGAGTATTGACTGTAAAAGTGTTTGAAAGCCTCGTTGCCTCCGAGCAAATCGGCTGGAAGCAAACTACCCTTAAAATATGGTCTGCCCGATTGGGCCAGCCACAATTCGGCTTAACTCCCCGCCCAACCCAGGACATCTACTCACCTGCAAGACCGTCCGTTAGCCCACCCGCACCCAGTTATCAACCGGAACTGCAACCGCCACCTCAATTGATAAGGCCGCGTCCGCTTGCTAGTGCGCGTAGAGGTTCGGGTGTAATTGCACTGTTTGGCACATTCTTAGCTTTAGTTTTGGTAGTGGGAGTAGGATTAATTGCTTTCCTGGCCTCACAACCAGGAGATTATACCCCCACAGGTGTGGTGGCGGTTAGCCCAACGCCGCTACAAACTACCACTATTGATGTTGCCACCACCCTTACTACGGTCACAACCGCCTCCGTCCTTCCCACTGTTACTGGGCTGCCTACCAGCACCCCCACTATTACGCCCACCTCCACGCCGCCGCCTATTTCGGCTGTTTTTATCAGCCCCAAAAACCAGAGCCAGCTAAGTGCCGAAACAGCCGTCCAGCTAGAGATAAAAGGCCCGGTTGAGCATATCAACCTGATTGCTGAATTGCCGGCCGACCCGACCCGTAATATAGCGGCCCAAACGTTGTCCCTGGCGGTATTGAAAAGCACTAGCAATTGGCGGTTCATCTGGCTGACATCTAAAATATCGCCTCAAACGGGCATCACCCTTACGGCTCAAGCTTGTTTCGGGACAGATAATACCCATTGTGTCGAGGTGGCCCCGGTCACAAATCTAACTATAGCCCCGCCCACAGCACTTTTTACCATACCGTTAGCAAATACGACGGGCGGCTTTAACAGTACGTTATCAATAGCCGCTACGGTGCGCGGGTTTGCCAACCATATTAATTATACTCTTCAATATTTTAATCCGACCCTATTTATCAGAAATCCACCTGCGCCCGTAAAAGGGAAGCTGACGGCGGCTACCAAATGGGCCAGCACAATTTCCTTGCCCGAAGGTTCTTATAACATTAGTGGAGAGGTTTGTTGGAGCAGTGACGACTCCATTTGTTATGAAATGCCAAAAGTGGTCTCGGTTTTTGTTTCGAGCAATGGGCCACTCAGATAGCAGATTAGACAAGTGCGGGTCAGATATGTGCGTCGAGTTATCCCGCCAATAAATTGCGGACTGAAAAGTTTGCTCATTGTGAATAGAGACGAGGCTGCGTGAAGCATCTGTGGTTGGAAAGTTGGCTCATATAGGAAAACAAAACCCTCAGCCCACAGACGCTTCACACCGCAGAGCCTCCGTTCAGGGTGACAATCCCTAACTGATTGACTACTTAGATTTCCATCAGACGGAGCATCTGTTCGCGGTGGTAGGGTGGGTCGCCAAACAAACTCCAACTGGCACTGCCGCGCCGGAAATAAAGTTGCATATCGTGTTCCCAGGTGAAACCGATACCGCCGTGCGTCTGGACTCCGGTGTAGCCTGCCTGCCGATAGCTGTCGCTGGTTTGGGCTTTGGCTAGGCTAACGGCTTCCGCTACTTCACCAGGACGCTTGTCCAGGGCGTAAGCCGCGTTGTATAATGCCGAGGTGGAACTGGTCAATTCGAGCATCCGGTCAACCAGAGGGTGAGCGACCGCTTGATAGCTACCGATTAGCCGTCCGTACTGCTCACGAGTTTTAGCATAAGCCACACTGGTATCTATAATCCAGCGTATCCCACCGATACCCTCAGCACTCAACACAAAACTGGCGCGTTGCAGAGCGGCAGTCAACGCCCCTTTTGCGTCGTTTGTCCCGTCCAGCTTTTGGGCCGGAGTATTATCCAGCGTCAGGCGCGTCAGCCGACGGGTCATATCCATACCTTCCAGATTTTCGACTGTCAGGCCCGCCGCGCCTTTTTCCACCAAAAAGAGACCCAGGGCATCACCGTCTTTTGCCGACACGATGATAATATCGGCTACCTTCGCGTCCAGCACAAACATTTTGCTGCCGCTCAAACTGTAGTTGTTGTCAGCCAGGTGGCGGGCCTCGGTGGTAATGCTGTCCAGCGCGTAGCTGTTAGTGGGTTCGAGATAAGCAACAGTGGCTCGGCACGCACCCTCGGCAATAGTGGGCAGCCAACGGGCTTTCTGGTCGGCGTTGCCTGCGGCAACCAGGGTCGGAACGGCCAAACCAACGGTTGCCAGTAGTGGCCCCGGTACTACCCCGCGCCCTAACTCCTCAAACAAAGCCAGCACAGTTAGCCACGACTCGCCCAGGCCGCCGTATTCTTCCGGCACGGTCAAACCTAGCCAGCCATTGACCGCCATCTTTTGCCACAATTCGGCATCGTAAGCGTTCTCGGTCTGCATAATCTGGCGCACTTTGGAGGAGGGACATTCTTTTTCGACAAAGCGACGGGCCGTTTGCGCCAGCATTTTCTGCTCATCGTTGAGACCAAAATACATAATTTTGTCCTTTTCTGATATAACTATTCAGTCTGCCTGTAGGAGGCTGCTCCGTCAGCCGATGGTTTTTAGTCTTGAAATACCAGGATACATCGGTTGACGGAGTAGCTTCCTACAAAAAAAGGCAGGTGAGTAGTCACTTTTAGTAGTGGGGCAAGCCCAAAACCCGCTGTGCCACGATGTTGCGCTGGACTTCGCTCGTCCCAGCCTCGATTGTATTGCCACGCGCCCGCATATACTCATACTGCCAGCGTCCATCAAAAGGTGCGTCCGCCGAATTGGGGGCTAAACCAGAATACGGCCCTTCCATTTCAAAAGCCAGTTCCACCAGCCGTTGATTTAGCTCGCTCCAATGCAGCTTTAAAAGCGAACCTTCCGCCCCTGGCACCTGCCCTTGCGTCACGAAAGACATCTGGCGCAAGGTGTTGAATTTGAAGGTTTTGACATCGGTATAAAGTTTTGCCAACCGTTGACGCACAGTTTGGTCGGCCAACACGGGCTGACCGTCACGCTGGCTGCTTTTTGCCAGTTCGATTAAAGCTTGCAAGCGTTGTTCAAACGACACTACCACGTTAAAAGAAAAGCTGCCGCGTTCGTGCATCAAAGTAGTAATACCCACCATCCAGCCCTTGTTGAGTTCGCCAACCAGATTTTCTACTGGTACTTTGACGTTCTCAAAAAACATCTCGGCAAATTCGGCTTCTCCGGTCATCTGCACCAGGGGCTTGGCAGTTACGCCGGGCGACTTCATATCTACAATCAGATAACTCAAACTCTTGTGGTTGGCTGCCTGAAAGTCGGTACGCACCAACAAAATACAATAATCGGCTATGAAGCCATAACTCGTCCAAACCTTTTGGCCGTTCACCACGTAAAAATCGCCTTCGCGCACGGCCCGCGTTTGCAAAGCCGCCACATCCGAACCCGCGTTGGGTTCACTAAAACCCTGACACCAAATTTCCTCGCCACTAAGGATTTTGGGCAGATAACGGGCTTTTTGGGCGGGCGTACCTACACTCAACATGGTTGGCCCGGCCATATTGAGACCAATCACGTTTGCGCTGGCGGGAGCCTGGGCCAGAGCTATCTCCTCGTTGTAAATTGCCGCCTGGGTAAAGGTCGCGCCACGCCCACCATATTCTTTGGGCCAGCTAACGCCAATCCAGCCCGCATCGTAAAGCTTTTTCTGCCAGGCCCGTCGCACGACAATCCGTTCAGCCATAGTCATCGAGCGTTTTTCTTTAAATTCCTCAGTAATATTTTGGGCTAACCAGGCCCGCAACTCCGCTCTAAAAGCTTCATCGCTACCAGTGGTTGACCCCATCTCTGCGGTCATCGTCATATAAATGCCTCCTGATTTCGTAAAAGTGGCCCTGTTGGGGCCGGGTACTCAATTTGAGTATGTCGGGAATTTGGCTCAACTTTACCACACCCAGCCCAATCCGGCAAACTCAACACACTTGTGAAAGATTTAATACTTTTGTAATAATTTTAATGGCTGCGACACTTTCAGGCTGTATAGTTACGAAGGTATAAGACAAAGCTTCCTTTAGCTTGATGGAGCAAGTCGCCTGGTTTGAAAGCAGCATTTAAGCAATAATAGTTACAAGGAGCAGAAAAATGGCAACCGATGTGAGAAATACACGCCCACCTCAAAATAAGCCACCCAAAACGGCCCAGCCCGAACCAACCTTTTACCAAAGCGGTTCGCACAATGGCATGGTGATTGCAGCCGGGATTTTTGCCGGATTTATTTTTACCTTCAGTATGTTGGTGTTGCTGTGGACGAATATTACGCCGCGCAGCCTGGCTAATCTGGTGGCTGACCGTATCAGTAATCTGTTGCCTGGCACTTTCACCGAATTTTTTATTCAAAGCATCGGGCCACTTGGTAAGCAGCTGGAGTTTTTCAGCGTGCTGGCAGGACAGACCTTCGTAGGGGGCTTGCTTGGCTTTATATTCATCAAGCTGTGGCCGCGTATCGCGAACCGCGAAGCTCTCACCCGGCGCGTTTTCGTTTTCACTACGGCTATCTGGTTGGGGGTTATCGGATTGCTGCTGCCTTTAGTTGATGGCGGTTTTGTCGGCTCAGGTTTGGGTGATGACCAGCTAAAAATATTAGTCAGCAGTTTCGTGCTGCTCCAAATTTTCGGCCTGGCCTTCCTGAGCTTTTTTCAGTATCTCGTCCCCACTGGCAGCCAAAGTAATGCTACTCCTGCCACCGCTAAGGTCGGCCCTGCTCCAACTGCTAACGATTTGCTTTTGGTAGGCCCACCCGCGAACCTGACCAGCCGTCGCCGCTTTGTAATTTTGGTAGGTGGTTTGTTTATGACTATAGCAGGAGCGGGGTTGATTGCCACCGCCTTTCGCAGTAGTGCCGATAACGCCCGTAGCCAGCTAGGAGCGGCTCTGCTCCCCGATGGTACGCTCGAAGGGGAAGTTACCCCCACAGCTAATTTCTATCACGTTTCTAAAAACGCGATTGACCCAACGGTGGACGTGGCTAGTTGGAAGCTACAAATTGATGGGCTGGTCAACACTCCGGTTAGCTTCAATTTGGCGCAAATCAGGGAGTTAGCTTCCCAAACCCAATATCACACCCTGACCTGTATCAGCAATCCGGTGGCTGGGCCGTACATTAGTACCGCTAAATGGAAGGGTGTACAATTGAAGATGTTACTGGAAAAGGCTGGAGTCAAGCCAGGAGTCAAGCGGGTTATTTTCAAATCTGCTGATGGCTACACCGATAGTATCGAAATTGAAAGAGCGTTAAACCCGCAGACGCTGGCGGCTTACGAGATGAACGATGCGCCAGTGCCAAACGACCACGGTGCGCCTTTGCGGATGTTAATCCCCAATATTTATGGAATGAAAAATGCCAAATGGGTAACGAGTATTACCCTGACCGACAACGCCGACTACAAAGGTTTTTGGCAGCAGCAGGGTTGGGACAACACCGCCAACATCCACACTGAATCATCTATTACCTTCCCTGCTGATAATCAAAACGTCAACGTTGGACAGACCTTGACAGTGCGTGGTTACGCTTTCGCCGGAGAACGCGGGGTCAAGCGGGTAGAAATCAGCACCGATGGCGGCCAAAGCTGGAACGACGCGGCTATCAAGGCTGCTCTTTCGCCCAACTCCTGGGCCTTGTGGCACTATGATTGGCAGATTGGGCCGAGCCAGCAAGACTACAGGCTAGTGGTACGCGCCACCGACAAGACCGGAGCCAGCCAGACTTCGAGTAAAGCCGATAGCTACCCATCTGGTGCAAGCGGCTGGCACAACATTGGGGTCAGTGCGATAACCGCGCCGACGAAATAGATACAGGAAAAGAGGGGGAAATTATGCGAAAATACCGATGGAGTGGTTCTATTCTGTTGGGATTGTTAGGAATGCTGCTGCTAAACGCTTGTGGCGATACTACGGCTACCAACGCTCCTGCCGCTGCCGCAACTCCGGCTCAAACTAGCAGTGCCGTTACTACAACTGCTCAAACCAATAGTAGCAATCCTACTACGGCGGCTGTCGCTACTACCCAGGCCGCAAGTAACAATAAGTTGGCTGAAATCGCGGCCAGTCTGCCCAAGCTGCGTCAGGCTCCCGATTGGGACAACCAGACCTGGCTCAATAGTGCGCCTACCACACTGGCGGCCTTGAAAGGCAAAGTGGTATTGGTTGAGTTTTGGACTTTTGAGTGCATCAACTGCCGCAACGTTCTGCCCGCGATGCGCCAATATTATGACCAGTTTCACGACAAAGATTTTGCCCTGATTAGCTTCCACGACCCCGAATTTTCAACCGAAAAGGATTGGAACAACGTTACCCAGGCGGTTAAAGATGACCAGATTAAATATGCAGTAGCCCAGGACAACGATTTCAAAACCTGGAATGCTTATGGTGTGAACGCCTGGCCGACCTGGTTTCTAGTGGATAAACAAGGCATTATTCGTTACAAGCACATTGGCGAGGGGGCTTACGATGAAACTGCCCTCAACATCCAGGCCTTGTTGGCCGCGAACTAAAGTAATCGTTGTTAATAGGCTTTTTTGCCTTTTAACGCTATAATACACTTATGTAATAGGCTTATAACCGAGATAGCTTATTACTCATATATATGAAATCCAATTACATAAATGTATTATAGGTAATAGAAAGTTTCAAGACAAAATGGCCCAACTAATAACACCAAGACCTTTTACAAGCAAACCCGCCCAGGGTTACGCTGTCGGCATCGGTTTAACCAACGAATGTGACCTGAGTTGCGCTCATTGCTATCGTTCTCAAATCCAGTTAGACCGGCTGGGTTTGCACGAAGTCAAGAGAATTTGTGCATCGGTAGAGGTGGCTTCAGTCAGTTTGGGCGTTGGTGAAAACGGGCTGCACCCGCAATATCACGAGATTCTAGCCTGGCTGCATTCTCAAAATATTCGGATTGCCCTGACCTCCAATGGCTATAGTGTAGATGTGCTGAATGACGAAGAATTAGGGTGGCTGGATAGCGTCGAGTTTTCGCTGGATTATCCCACTGAAGCCGAGCAAGACCAGTGGCGGGCTGAGGGCAACTGGCGCAAATGCTGGAACGGAGTCGAGCGTTGTCAACGCTTAGGCGTGCGGGTGGGTATTATTGCCGTAATGATGAGTACCAACTACCAGCGATTAGGTACTTTAGCCGAGGTATTGGCCCAACACGGTCTGGATTTGCGTTTCAACCTATACCAACCTGTGACGGGAGATAGCTTTAGTCTTAGCTATGAGCAGTTTTGGGATGGCTTACTTGATATTTTCTCCCACACCGAAATTATTACTTTGAGTGAGCCACTTATAAACGCCCTGTTAAACTTTCCACGCCCCACCCAGGGTTCGCCGTGTGGCCGCTCTAGTGTGCGAGCTTTACCCAATCGTCTGGTCTCACCCTGCACCTATTGGCCCACCCCGGACCGTAAGCTGAACGATTTGTACCGTGAAGGCGAAGATATTTTCAATGCACCTTCGTTTCAAGCGGCCCGGCAAGTGCCAGAAGTCTGCCAAACTTGCGAGTTGGTAGCAGTATGCGGAGGCGGTTGTGCTAGTCGGCGGGCCTTGCGTGGCGCAATCGGCAACCCTGATGAGTATTGTCCCATCGTGCGCCAGGACACGGCAATGCTGGCTAAAATAGCCAGGTTAGAGCGGCAGGTGGCGGCTTTCAAGGATTTGCCCAAAGCCGGAAATGCCTGCACAATGGTGGTGCGCGGCAAAGTCAAAAACTAACTTTTTTCGCTTTGTCACCCTGAGCGAAGGCTTTGCGGAGCGAAGGGTCTGTTGCTAAAGTTCTACCTTGCGCTACCAATGGTTTTTAGCAACGGCTTCCTCAGTCCGCGCTTCGCAAAGACTCCCGTTGGGAATGACGAAACTTGAGTAACTATTACAGGAGAAAGATGATGGCAACAGAAATGAGCGGTACAGGGGTGAGACGTTCCTCTAATTTTAGGGTCTTGCTTGGCATCGCCATTGTGCTGACAATAGTGCGATTGTTTATCGGCTATCTGTGGTTTAGCGAACAAGGCTGGAAAGCTCCCTGGTCGGGCAGTGGCGGCTTCGGCTGCGATACTTACAAATTTTCTGCTACGTCGGGCCAGGAGTTGCATGGCTTGTGCGACTGGATGCAAAAAGAAGCTGACCATCCGGCCATCGGGCTGTACGGCGACTTTGTGAAAAATCTAGTGATACCAAATTTTGGCTTGTTTGCCTGGTCAACCTTTTTTATCGAAGGTTTTATTACTATTAGTTTGCTGCTGGGCTTCCTGACGCGCCTGGGTGGTTTGCTGGGCGCATTATGGGCGGTAAATTTGCTGATTGGCCTGGCGGGTGTGCCAGGTGAGTCAGTTTTTATCTACCTGGTTTTTATCGTGTTTTCGGGTCTTTTTGCGGTTATCGGAGCTAAATATCAGTTTTCGGTGGACGCTTTGCTGGCAAATCAATACGATAAAATGGCCGCCAGTGGTAATCCGCTCGGCAAGTTATTAAAGCTGGCTTCGGGGGCGCAGGCTGGGAGCGCGGGCGTTTTGTAGATGCTTAATAACCAGCACGAGTTAATGCAGATGGTACGAAGCTACCAACACGCGGCGGTAATAATGGCTTTGGTTGAGCTAGAATTGTGCGACGTTTTGGCCGAACACGAACTAACTCCGCCCGAATTGGCGGCCCAGATTGGGTTGCAACCCCGCGCCTTAACTGCTTTGTTGGCCGCTGCAACCGCGCTCGGTTTGTTAGAAGTACGGCCCGACGGACGTTTTGGCAATAGCGAATTAAGTTCGGGCTGCCTGGTAAAAACCAGCCCGCGTTATGTGGGCGACTCTATCAAAAGTCAGGCCGACCAGTATTTGGGTTATGCCCGACTTGCCGAAGCGGTACGCCAGGGTAGTCAGGTTTTGCCCGATTTACAAAATTTCGGAGGTGATGGACAGGCTAACGCGGCTTTACACCGTCTGGTTTTGGGTTTGCACAGTGGCGGTAAACAGATTATCCCGTTGTTGCTGCCTCATCTCGCGCCCTATCTAGCCCAGGCGGAAAAAATATTGGATGTGGGTTGCGGCGCGGGGACTTTCGCCCTGGCCTTTGCCGAACAATATCCCCAATTACAGGTGATGTTGCTAGACCAGCCCCCGGTTTTGGAAATCGCCGCCGAAATTGTAGCCACCAGCCCTGCTCGTTCCCGCGCTACTCTGCTCCCCGCCGATTATCGCCACGATGATTTTGGCTCCGATACTTACGATATAATTTTTTTCTCTCAGGTCTTACGCACCGAGTCGCCCCCAACTATTCAAAACCTTTTGCAACGCGCCGCTCGCGCCCTGAAAAATGGCGGTGTAGTGGCGATCTATGATACGTGGTTGGCCGAAGACCGGGCCGCCCCTATCGAGAATGTTTTCCAGAATTTGACGTTGGCTTTGATGTACGTCGAAGGTGGCTTGTTCACATCAAGCGATTTGAAAGGTTGGCTAAAAGCGGCTAGTTTCGCTATGCCTCAATTCGTACCTATAACAGCCGCCCGCCCGATGTTACTTACCATCGCCCAGGTTAGTAAAAAGGATTGGTTATAGTGATGACTCCGAACGAGCAGCCCTTGCTGGTGTGTCTGATTATTCCAGTTTATAATGAAATCGCCAACATCGGGCGGGTGATAGCCGAAGCCCAACTTTTACCGACTAATCCAGCCTACACTTTGGAAATTTTGGTGGTGGACGGCGGCAGTCAGGATGGCACAGCCGAGGTTGCCAAGCAAGCTGGGGTGCGCGTAGTCCAACAGCGTGGGCGCGGTTACGGCGCGGCTTGCTATACGGGTTTCCTGGAAGCAGCCCACGCCGGTATTCTGGTGTATCTTGATGGCGATTACAGTGACCCCCCGGCGGCAGTAACTACTTTGCTTGCCAAAATGCTGATTACGCGGGCCGATCTGGTGTTGGGTTCGCGCACATTGGGTCACTCCGAACGCGGCGCATTGCTTCCTCAAGCAGTGTGGGGCAATCGTTTGGTCTGCTGGCTAATCCGGTTGCTCTATGGCTACCGTTTGAGCGATTTGCCCTCCTTCAAAGTGATACGACGCGAACGGTTGGCGAGTTTTGCGATGCAAGAAATGACCTACGGCTGGACAACCGAAATGCTGGTAAAGGCAGTCCGCGCCCGTTGCATTATTGCCGAAGTGCCTGTTGATTATCGTCGACGTGGGGGCGGCCAATCTAAGGTCAGTGGCACGTTCAAAGGCACAATCAAAGCGGCCTACCATTTATTAAAAACAGCCCTCCGTTACACCCGTTGGCAACCCTCACTTACCTAGATAATGGATACGGTATCCGCACCCGCAAACCCTTGACAAGGCGTGTATTCTAAGAGTAACCAATTTTTTCTTGAGGATGACGTACCGAAACCAAACTCTTTCCAGGTAGATTGCGTGCCAAAAGGTAATATTCTAATCGGGCAGTCGGGCGGGCCTACTGCCGTTATTAACGCTAGTATGGCGGGTCTGCTGTCCGAAATTTCTCTAACAGATTTTGCGGGCCGGGCTTTGGGTTTGCCGATGGGTTTGGAAGGCTTGTTGGGCCAGCATGAACCTGTCGAACTAGGCCACTTGAGCCAACCCCAACTTACCCAACTGGCTCACACGGGGGGAGCAGTCTTAGGTTCGAGTCGGGTCAGGCCGGGTGAGCAAGAATTGGCCCAGGCTCTGGCATGGCTCAAACGCTACGATGTGCGCTATTTCGCTTTCGTGGGCGGCAACGGTTCGCTCCAAACACCGCTTGAACTGGAACGGCTGGCACGGGCCGAAGGTTATGAACTTTATTGCGTGGGCGTACCCAAAACGATTGATAACGATTTGGTTGGTACTGACCACGCGCCCGGTTATGGCAGCGCGGCCCTGTGGCTGGCGATGGCTGCCCAGGATAGCGGACTTGACCTTTACACTATGCGCGGTTTCGACCAGTTTAAGGTGCTGGAAACAATGGGACGGCACACTGGTTGGCTGGCGGCGGCTACATCGCTGGCTCGTAATACTGCCAATACCGCCCCCCACCTCATTCTTGTGCCGGAGCAAGTTTTTGAACCGGATGCTTTTCTGGCCGAGGTGGAGCAAATCTTCCGGCGCGAGGGCTGCGTGTTAGTGGTGGTAGCCGAGGGCGTTCGCAATGCGGCTGGGCAATTTCTGGCCGAGATAAACCAGGCGTTGGGCCGCGATGCTTTGGGCAAAAGTTTGTTGAGTATCGGCGAAGGTGTTTCGGGCTACTTGTGTCAACTGGTTAAGACCCGGTTGGGTCTCAAGGTGCGCTACGACAAACCGGGAACGTTGCAGCGTGGAGCAGCCTGCGTCTCGCCGATAGACCGGGCCGAAGCCTGGGAGCTTGGCAGCGCGGCGGCTCGGTATCTTTTGCAAGGCCAAAGTGGTATCATGCCAGCATTGCGTCGCCTGAGTACAGACCCTTACCATTGTGAAATTGTGCCGATAGCCCTGAGCGAAGTGGTGGGGCGCGAGAAGACCTTGCCGCCCGAATTTCTACACGCGGGCGGGCTGGACGAAGACGCTTTCCGGCGTTACGCTGCCCCGCTCATCGGGCCACCACTTTTAGAACCGTGGGGTAGTAATCAGTTTTCAGTCGTCAATCGTCAGTAAAAACAAAGAGCAGCCGTCAGTCATCAGTAAAAGCGTAAGAAAGGATTTTGGTTCTAACTGACAACTTGTACTAACTGACAACTATTTATGAGGAGAATATAACAAAAATGCCCGATTTTGAGGCTTTTCGTGCTGGCAAGCTTTCTTACCAGGATTTACAAAATAGCACCGCTTACCACGAGTTGCCCGCGTTGGCCGGGAGTGTATTTGACCAGGTGGAAGCAATTGTGGCTGGCGCGACAGACAAGGCGGTTGATTTCGTGCCAAAGGACGAGCATTTGCAAGACCCCGCCGAGCAAGGCTGGACGTTGGGTCACGTTATCGTGCATCTGACGGCTGGGCTAGAGGAATTTTCGGCGATGGGGGCGATGATGGCGCGGGGCGTGCCTATCGAGGGCCGTTTGCGCTACGAAACGCCCTGGGAGCAGGTGCGTACCGCCGCCCAAATTCGGCAACGCCTGACCGAAAGCCGCCGCATTACCCACGCCTTCTTTGGGGGCTGGCCGGACGAGCCACATTTTGATGTTACCCGCGTGATGGTGCCGAGCTTTGGGCCACTCAACGCTACCGGAGTAGCTCTTTTAGGTATTATGCACGGCACCGGTCACTACGAGCAGTTGCGCGAGATTATGCGCCAGGCCAAAGAACTGTAGTAGCGATGAGCCACGAGCCAACAGCCGTCAGTTAGCACAAGTAATCAGTCGTCCGTCGTCAGTTTTCAGTTAGAACCAAAATCCTTGCTTATGCTTTTACTGATAACTGACAACTGATGACTGACAACTCTTAAAGGGATTTTTATGGGACAGGAAATGCCAAAGATAAAATTGGGTCTGGTTGGGCTGGGGCGCGTCCAGTTCGACATAGAGTTTGCTAACCAGGAATATCAGGCGACGGCGGGAGCGTTGGCAGAACTGGCCGACATCGAACCAATCGTCATCGGGGAACTGGCAACCAGCCCGGAAGCGGCCCAGGCTGCCGCCCGGCACTTAAAAGCGGCTGGGGCGGACGCGGTTATTGTGCTGCTGGCGACTTTCACCGATGCCAGCCTTGTAACCACGCTTTTTAATGATTTGGATTTGCCGACCTTTTTGTGGGCCTTACCTGAACCGAGTATCGGCGAGGCCAGCCGTTTGCGCCTCAATTCCTTGTGTGGGGTCAATCTAGCCGCTTATGCTTTGACCAGTGCCGGGCGCAAATTCGATTACGTCTATGGTGCGCCGCGCGACCCCGAAACTCTAGTGCCGATAGCCCGCTGGGTCAGGGCGTTGGCGTTGGACAAAGCTTTGCGCGGCCTCAAGTTGGGCGTGGTGGGCAGTCGACCACCCGGTTTTTATCCTAGCGGCTACGACGAGCTAAAGTTGTGGCGGGAAATAGGCCCGCAAATCCAGATTTTCAACTTGAGCCAGGTTTTCGGGGCGGCGAACGAAGTGCCGGACAACCAGACCCAAAGCGTGCGCCAGATGTTGCGGAGTTGCCTCAACGGGTTGGACGATTTGCCCAACGAAGTGGTGTGCAGTGCCGCCAATTCGTATCAGGCTTTGACCAATCTGGCCGAAGCGGAGAATTTGGGGGCGTTGGCGGTCAAGTGCTGGCCGGAATTTTTCACCGACTACGGTTCGGCGGCTTGTGGGGTGCTGGCAGCATTGGCCGAAAACGGGCTGGTTGCCGCGTGTGAGGCTGATGTACACGGCGCGGTCACGATGAAAGCCCTCCGTCACTTTACGGGTCAGCCGCCTTTCCTGGCCGATTTGGTGGCGATGGACGCGAAACGGGATAGCGTGGTATTATGGCATTGTGGTAACGCGGCTTTTTCTCTAGCCGCTCAACCCCAGCAGCGTCAGGCGGGTATCCATTCCAACCGCAAAGTTGGGGTCACGGCTATGTTCCCGCTCAAACCGGGCGTGGTTACGTTGGCGCGTTTGAGTTATAGTCAGGGCCGCTACCGTTTGCTTTTGACACGCGGCCAGGTGCAGGAGACCGAGCTATTATTCCAGGGCAACACTGCTGAGGTCAAACCCGTCGGGGGCGCGTCCAAACTGCTGGACACCATTATCTACGGCGGCTTCGAGCATCATCTGGTAATGGCTTACGGCGATGTGCAGACCGAAATGCAAGCCTGGGCCAAACTTATCGGTCTCGAAGTAGTGCTGGCGTAGTTTTCGCCGCTACAGTCCATTGGCGGAGCAATGTCCCCCACTATAATGTTCCTAGCGGAGTCAACTTGTGTCGGACGGGCCAGTACAATTTAACGGGGAATACCATCAGCTTTTAGCTGGACTGAAAGAGCGTATTCAATCGGCCCAAATACGTGCGAGTGTGGCGGTCAACCGCGAACTGGTAACGCTTTACTGGCAGATTGGCCGCGAAACTGTGGCAAAGCAACAAGCGCAAGGGTGGGGAGCTAAAATAATTGACCGTCTTTCGGCAGATTTGAGACAGGCGTTCCCGGAAATGAAAGGCTTTTCGCCGCGCAACCTCAAATATATGCGGGCTTTTGCCGAGGCTTTTCCAGATGAACCATTTGTGCAACAACCTGTTGCACAAATACCCTGGGCGCATAATATAAGGATTTTAGACAAAGTTAGCAACCCTACCGAACGGGAATGGTACATTCGCCAGACCATCGAAAATGGTTGGAGTCGAAATGTACTGGTGCATCAAATCGAAAGCGGTTTATATCATCGGCAAGGCAAGGCCGCTACGAATTTTGCCCGCACCCTGCCCGCTCCGCAATCTGAACTGGCTCAACAAATGCTGAAAGACCCCTATAACTTCGATTTTCTGAGCCTGGGTCAAGCTGCGCTGGAACGTGACCTGGAACGCGCTCTGATTGGGCATATCAAGGAGTTTTTGCTGGAACTTGGGTCAGGTTTTGCTTTTGTGGGCAACCAGTATCATCTTGAGGTAGGTGGGCAGGATTTTTATATTGATTTGCTGTTTTATCATCTCAATTTGCGCTGCTACGTGGTGATTGACCTGAAAGTAAGGGATTTTGAGCCTGGGGATGTAGGCCAGATGAACTTTTACCTATCGGCGGCGGACGATTTGCTGCGTCACCCCACCGATGAACCTAGTATTGGTATCATTCTTTGCAAAACTAAAAACAAGGTGATAGCCGAGTATGCTTTGCGTGACTTTAACAAGCCAATGGGTATTTCGGTTTATGAGCTTAACCAGGCTTTGCCCGCACGAATCCAGCTAAGTTTGCCGACTATCGAGGAGCTAGAAGCAGAGCTAAACGCCGTCCCTGACGAGGAACTTTTGTAACTATTCACCCTGGGTGGTCTTTGGTATAAGAAATCCCAGCGGTTGCACCCGTACCGGGTACAGGCAACCGTCGTCTAAACACACCAAACACGTTAAAACGTGTTATCACCCGGCCTTACAACCCACTTTAGTGGGTTTGGGTTGTATAGACGATGGTTTTAACCATTGGCTACTTGGTACTTGGTACGAATTATTTTGTTAAAACTTATACAGTAACCTGGATAGCTATACTTTCTTAAAAGAGGATTTTTAGAAAATGGCATACCGTTTTGACTTAGAGGAATTTTTCCCCCCCGCTTTGTTCGACGCGATTACCGATGTGCGGGCGACGCGGCCACACGTGATTGAGCAAGAAGCTTTGGCCCGCCGCCAACGCACCCAACTCGCGCCAGACGGCAAGCTGGTGATTGTGGCTGCCGACCACCCTGGCCGTCACGTCACGGTTTTGGGAAGCGAGCCACTACGGATGGGCAACCGCTACGAATATTTGGGCCGCATTTTACGCACGATGGTTCACCCTGAATGCGACGGTTTGATGACTACACCGGATATTATTGACGACTTGTTTATCGTTAATCATTTGGTGCGCGAGGCGGGCGGGCAAAGTTTTCTGGACGACAAAGTGCTGGTGGGCTGTATGCAACGTGGCGGCCTGATAAACGCTATTTTCGAGATGGATGACCGCTTCACCGCCTACACCGCCTACGAACTCAAACGAATGCGGCTGGACGCGGGCAAGATGATGATGCGGACGGATTTCAGCGACCCGGCTTCTGGTAAAACCCTACAATATTGCGCCGACGCTATCAACGAGTTGCGGAGGGCGGGCCTGACCTGTTTCCTGGAGCCGCTTCCGGCGGTCAAAGTAGATGGAGTATATAAGGTAGATAAAAGCTTTGCCGCCCTGCTAAAATTGATTGGTGTGGCGACGGCGTTGGGCGAGGGTACAAGCAACACCTGGCTCAAAGTGCCGTATGTCGAGAATTATGCCCAGGCTGCCGGTGCGACCACGCTACCGATGTTGGTTTTGGGGGGCGACCCTGGCGGCGACCCGTTTCCGGCTATTCGAGAAGTGGAACGCGGTATGCGTGAAGCCAAAAACTCACGGGGCGCACTGATTGGCCGTTGTGTACTTTTCCCTGGCGACGAAGACCCGGCGGCTATTTTGAGCATCGTCAATGCCATTGTCCACAAAGGTTTGAGCCTGGACGAAGCCCGTTTACAGTTGCCCGAACTGCGCGGCCAGTATATAGATGCTCTAAAGATGAGCGACTAATTTCTGTTCGCTCACGCAGACCGATGGTTGATGGAGTTTAATTATTAAAATCGAAACACCGATGGTTGCCTATACCCGGCACGGGTGAAACCATCGGCAAGTAGACTCCAAACCTGCTTCAGCAGGTTAATAAGACACCTTCAAGTGGGAAGCATTAGGGATATTTTAGAACCCACTTTAGTGGGTTTAGAATCTACTTGCCGATGGATTTATTCATCGGTGCATCTGATAGCTGCCGGCTGATAGCTGCCAGCAAATAGGGGGAAATATGGCAACCGTAGCGAGTCGCACAACCTATAACCGCAAACTTAGTACCAAATATGCCCGCAAAGTCGGATTTTATTTGATGCTGGCCCTGCTGGTGGCGGTAGCAATTGGCCCGTTTTTGTGGCTAATTATTACTTCGCTCAAAACGGCGGGTAACATCTACAAACGCAACCCCGATTTGCTGCCTATTCCCATCACTTTCGAGAACTATGGCGACGTTTTCCAGGGGCGGGCTTTCGGCCTCAACATCTGGAACAGCTTTTTGGCCGCTTCGATCACAACGGTAGGCTGTCTGATAATCGGCACGTTTGCAGGTTACGCCCTCGGTCAGATCGAGTTTAAGGGGCGCAAGTTATTCCTGGCGATAATTTTGGTGGTTTCGATGTTTCCAGGTATCGCCATCATCGCCCCGCTCTACCTGTTCTTCCGCAACCTGAACCTGATTAACACCCTGCCGTCCATCTTGCTGCCCTACATTACTTTCAATTTGCCGCTCACGGTCTGGTTGTTGGCTGCTTTCTTTCGCGATTTGCCGCCCGAATTGAGCGAAGCCGCCGAAGTGGATGGCGCGACCCCGTTCAAGGCTTTTTACAAGATTATGGCTCCTTTGGCCGGGCCGGGCATCATCACCGCCGGAATTCTAATCTTTATCAACGCCTGGAACGACTTCCTGTTTGCCCGCACCTTCTTGAGCAGCGACGACAAAGTGACCGCTCCGGTTGCCATCGCCGGGTTTTCGGGCGTAGGCGGCGAGTTTAGTGAACCCTGGGGACAAATCAGCGCGGGGGCAGTCATTGTGACCATACCCTTAGTTTTATTAGTCTTATTTTTCCAACGGCGCATTGTGAGCGGCTTGACGAGCGGAGCCATTAAGGGTTAAGCATGATGCAGCTGCAAAAACACGAGTCGGGGGGTCTGCCAAGCGCAATTGAGGTGATTATTAGCGGTTATTTATTCAACTTCGTTTATCCTAACGACCTGGGTTGGTTATTTGGCGCAAACGCCGATTTTGAGGTGGAAGGCTTTAAGCCAAAGAGTAAGCGTAAATTTGGCAATAGCAGCCCTGGCCCTGGTCAGAAAGATAAAACAGGCAGACGGCAACCTGATGTAGCTTTTGTGAGCAAGGCCCATTTACCTGCTCTACCACGCGGGGCGGTCAAGGTAGTGCCTGATTTGGTAGTCGAGGTCTATTCGGAAACCGACGACCAGTACGATATGTCCGATAAAGTCAAAGAATATCTGGCTGTCGGCGTACCCTTGATATGGGTAGTGCGGCCAGTGGACAAATTGATCGAGGTTTATCGGCCTGATGCAGAAGTGCCGACTTTGTTGGGAATAAGGAGCGAACTAGATGGCGGCAGCGTGCTACCGGGCTTTAAGCTGGCTTTGACCGAGATTTTCGGCAAGGTGGTAGAGGCTACCGAAGACGAAGAATAAGTTACAGAATAAATTGATAATGGTTTGGAAATTTAGATGAACGAGAAAAATCTTAAAATATGTGTTGTTGGCGCGGGTGATATGGGTCTGCGCCACCTAAACGGTTGGCAAGCGGTGGAAAACGCCGAAGTTGTGGCGATTGTAGATGATGTCCCACCCCGTTTGCGGGACGCGGGCCGTCAGTTTGGTGTATCCGGTTTGTACTCAAACCATCAGACCGCTATTTTGGAAACTCGGCCCAATGTGGTATCGGTCTGTATCCCCACGGCTTTTCACGCCGATGTCAGCCTTTACGCCCTGGAACACGGAGCGCACGTGTTATGCGAAAAACCGATTGCTCTGTCAATGGCCGATGCCGATGCAATGCTTGAAACGGCCCAGCGCAACGGCCTTTTGCTAACTGTCGGCTTTATGTTGCGCTACAGTCAGGGCGTGCAGACTTTGAAAGATTGGGTGGCGGGTGGTCAGATCGGGCGACCCATTTTGTACGTAGCCGAAAACTTTATGGAAGTGCGGCCCAAAATCTTGATGCACGCGCGGCACGTCAACGGCGGCCCTTTGCTTGATTACTGGTGTCATCATTTCGATTTGTGGAGCTATCTTTTCGAGAGTCGGCCCGTCTCCGTCGCGGGCTATGGGGCAATTCTGGCCCAGGGCAAACCCGAAGTGGAAAATTTAGACCCGTTGGCGATAGACACGGCGGGCGTTATCGTCCAATATCAGTCGGGTGATATTGGACAATTGGCGACCAGTTGGGGTTTGCCCACCGCGCTTTCCGGTCACGCCCTTTCTAGCGACAAGCTAATTGGGCCGCAGGGTTTGATAACGGGCAATATCCGGCGCGATTTAATTTTACACCGGGCCACCGGGCGTTCCCAGGAAATTACCAACCGGGGTTTCGATTGGTGGCGCGACGAAATTGCCGCCTTCGCCCAGGCTATCCGAAGCGGCGGCGCACTGCGGGTCACGGGTGAGAATGGGCGCGAGGCGTTGCGGGTTTCGCTGGCGGCTATTGAAGCTATCGAAACGGGCCAAACAGTCAATTTGTAGTGAGAAGATAGATGAGCAAATATAAGTATGTTTTAGTTGATGTGTTTACCAATCAGGCTTTTGGCGGCAACCAACTGGCGGTCTTTACCGATGCGCGTGGGCTATCCGACCAACAAATGCAAGCGGTAGCCAAAGAATTAAATCTGTCCGAGGTTACTTTTGTGCTGCCACCTCAAGACCCGGCTAACGACTTCCAGGTGAGGATTTTTACACCTGCCGTCGAGTTGCCGATGGCTGGACACCCGACTGTCGGCACGGCCTTTGTGCTGGCGCGTCAGGGAATGCTAAAAGACACCGGAGTTGAAGTGATGGTACGGTTTGAAGAAAAGGTAGGTTTGATACCTGTAAAACTTCAATTCGCAAACGGGCAGCCCGATTTTATCCAGATGCAACAACCATCTCCAACTTTTGGCCCGCGCTTTTCGGATTATGCAACGGCTGCCCAGATGTTGTCGTTAGATATTGAGATGCTAAATACAGCATTGCCGCTTGAAGTGGTATCTTGTGGCGTGCCAATTTTATTCGTACCGTTAAAAAGCCTCCAGGCTGTCCGAAGCACGAAATTTCGCCAGGACGTTGCCGAGTCCTTATTAGAGCAAGCGGGAACGGCGGAAGTTTTCGTGTTTAGCTCCGAGACTGAATACGAAGGCTCAACCGTGCATAGCCGGATGTTTGCCCCACGCATAGGCATTCCCGAAGACCCGGCTACAGGTGGTGCAAGCGGCCCATTGGGTTGTTATATGGTTCGCTACAAGCTTATAGCTCCCGCCTCCACCGTAAAAATCGTTAGCGAACAAGGCATCGAGATGAACCGACCTAGCTTTTTGCATATCGAAATTGACCAGGCCGCCGAACAAATTACGGGTGTGCGCGTGGGCGGTCAGTGTTATTTTATGGGCGAAGGATTTTTGGAACTATAAGAGGAGTGCTAAGGGTGAAACTCGGATTTGTCAATGCGTGCTTACCCCAACTGACGCTAGAGGAACAGCTACGGTGGGCCAGCAACCAGGGTTTCGGTGCAATCGAACTTCATACCCACCCGCGCACGCTCAAAATAGATTTGCAGAAAGTAGCTACCGATAAAAGCGAAGCCCGCCGGATTAAGGAGTTGTTGGCTCAATATAACATCGAAATTTCGTCAATGATGTTGGGTGGCAATCATCTGCACCCCGACGCGGCCAAACGCGAAGCCAGCCAGAACCATTTTAAAAATATGGTCGCGGCGGCAACGGCTCTGGACGTGAGGGTAGTCAGCACTTTTGTGGGGCGTGACTTCAATTTGCCAGTCAAGGCCAACTACCAGCTGATGCAGCGCGAATGGCCCGCCCTGCTAAAATTTGCCGAAGAACACGGGCGGAGTGTCGCTATCGAGAACTGCCCGATGCAGGAAGAATGGCCGAGCGGCTATAACATCGCTTTTTCGCCCCAAGTGTGGGAGGTAATGTTTGAGATGTTTCCGTCACCTAACCTGGGCTTGAATTTTGACCCGTCGCACCTGCACTGGTTGGGCATTGACTATATCGCGGCCCTCAAGCAGTTCGCCCCGAAGGTTCTGCACGCCCAGGCCAAAGATGTCGAAATTCTGCCCGACGTTTTGAACCAGGTAGGTATTTTGGGCGAAGGCTGGTGGCGATACCGTTTGCCCGGTTTGGGCGCGGTGGATTGGGGACGCTTTATTTCGACGCTGTACGAAGGCGGCTACGACGGAGCAATTAGCATCGAACACGAAGACCCGGTGTGGGAAGGGTCACTCGAAAAAACCCAGCGCGGCTTGATTTTCAGCCAGCGTTATTTGAGCCAATTTATTATTTAGCTGACAGCTATCAGTCGTCAGTTGTCAGTAAAATGCAGTTAGCTTTTAGCTATCAGCCATCAGCCAAACAATAGTTATTGATGTGAGCAGAGAAAACTAACCATCCCAGGGTATTTGTAGGATATGGCTCTGCCCATAGACGGTTTGGCACAGTCCATTGACGGAGCAATGTCCTACAAGTTTAGCTACCAATGTTCACATCAGTAGTTTTATTGATAGCCAATTGTATTGGTTTTTACTGATAACTGACAACTGATAACTGATAACTTCCAAGAGGTTTGCTATGGCAGTCACAGGCAATGAAGTACGGGTAAAGCGGATTGGCAGGGCCAGAGCGTTCCATTTGAGCGGGCGTAAAACGATGGCTTACCTGATGGTATTGCCTGCCTTGCTAATCATTTTGGGCGTAGTCTTTTATCCGATTGCAGACGCTTTCTGGCTAAGTCTGCACGATATAGATTTGCGCTATCCGCAGCAGGGCGAACCGTTTATCGGTCTCAAAAACTACACCGACGCTTTTGCCGACCCGGATTTGTGGGACGCTTTCCGTTTCACCAGTTTGTTCGCCGTCATTTCGGTCAGTATCGAACTGGTTTTCGGGATGTTTGTGGCCCTGTTGCTTAACCGTAAGTTCGCCGGGCGCGGTATCGTCCAGGCGTTAGTGCTGATACCCTGGAGCTTGACGACGGTGATTGTGGCCCGGATGTGGAACTTGATTTATAACAGCGAGTACGGCATTTTGAATGCGCTGCTCAAAGGCGTGGGTCTCATCCAGCAAAACAAGCTCTGGACTGCCGATAAAGATTTGACTTTTTGGGCCGTAGTCATCGCCGATGTGTGGAAAGCCACTCCCTTCATGGCCCTGATACTGCTGGCGGGGTTGCAGGTCATACCCGAAGATTTGTACGAGGCAGCCAAGATGGACGGCGCGACAGGTTGGCAATCTTATTGGCATATTACCTTGCCGAGTTTGCGGGCTACGATGGTGGTGGCCTTGATTTTCCGCACCATAGACGCGACCCGTATCTTTGATATGGTCTTTGTCCTGACTAACGGCAACTATGGCACGTCCTCGCTCAACCTGTTCACCTACAACAAGCTGTTCAAAGAGCTTAATTTCGGGTCAGGTTCGGCGTTGGCAATTATAACTTTTGTCTATATTGCTCTGATAGCAATGCTTTATCTATACGTAGGCAGACAACGTGATAAAAAAGCGTAGCAACGGGCTATGGGCCACGAGCATCGAGTTAGAACTTTTTCACTGCTGCAACCAGTTGACGAAGCAAAGGACGCAGAGAAATATTAAAAATTTCTCCGTGTTCTCCGTGACTCCGTGGTGCAATCCGTTCTAGCTCGTGGCTTATTGCTACTTTATTCTCAAGGAGGAGAGAGTTTATGTCCAATTTTGATTTTAACGAGCAAGAACGCCCAATGAGTCGCAGGCAGGCTCTCAAGCTTTTGGGTGCGGGTGTGGTGACGGCGGCGGTGTTGGCGGCGTGCGGTGAGACGGCTACCCCGGCAGCTACCACGGCGGTGGCTACCAGCGCGGCAGCGAGTACGACGGCGGCGGCAATGACTAGCGCGGCGGCAGCCACTACCAGTGCAGCAGGGGCGACTACGGCGGCGGGCGCGGCTACTACCGTTGGCAGTATTAGTTCCGGTGACATCAAGGCCAGTGGTACAGTTACGCTGGCGACCAATCAGGATAGCACTGGCACGGTCAAGAAAATCGTGGCGGCTTTCAACGCCAAGAATACAGGCGTGACCATTAATTATCAGGAGATGCCGCCCAACAGTTCGGAAGTCCACGACAAGTTTGCCACGGCCTTTGCCGCCAAAGACACCAGTTTGGACGTGGTAGCGGTAGATATTCCGTGGGCCCCCGAATTTGGCTCGGCGGGTTTCTTGTTGCCGCTTGATAAGTATATCAACCCGGCTTTCAAAAGCAATTTCTTTGACAGCACCCTGGTCGCCACCACGTATAAGGATAAGCTCTACGCTATTCCCTGGTATCTGGACGCGGGCGTGCTGTACTATCGCAAAGATGTGTTGGATAAGGCCGGGATGCAGCCGCCTACCAACTTCCCCGAACTGATTGCCGCCGCCCAAAAGCTACAAACTAGCGATATGTACGGCTTTGTATGGCCGGGCTTCAAGAACGAAGGCTTGAGTGCAATCTGGATGGAATATCTGTGGGGTTTCGGCGGCGACTATTACGATGCCAAAACCAATCAGGTTTTAGTCAATAGTCCCGAAGCGGCGGCCTCGCTCCAGTTCTTGCAGGATACCATCTATAACACCAAAGTCACACCTGATAAAGTTTTGACCTTCAAGGGTGCTGACCTCAACAACGTCTTTACCCAGGGCAACGCGGTCTTTATGCGGAACTGGACTTTCTATGGCGGTCTGGCCGAAGGCAAAGACTCGAAGGTGAAAGGTTTGTGGGGCGTGCGGCCTTTCCTGGCTCAACCCGGCAAAACCGCTTCTAGCTGCCTCGGCCCCTGGAACTTAGCCATCAACGCCAACAGCAAAAACCCCGACGCGGCCTGGAAAGTGATTGAGTATTTTTCCAGCGACGAAGCCCAAAAAATGAGGGCGACAGGGGCGGGGACTGTTCCAGCCCGTAAAGACCTTTTTAACGATAGCGATTTGCTCAACAGCAGCCAGACCTTTAAGGTTTTGACCGAAGTATTCCAGAACGCCAAAGCCCGCCCGGTCACGCCCGCCTACCAGCAAATCTCTAACTCGGTCATCCAGGAGTACGTCAGCCGGGTCATCAGCAAGCAAATGACCCCCCAAGATGCGGTCAAGACGATGGCGGACAAAAGTAATGAAATCCTGGCGAAGTTTAAGGGTTAGCTGTCAGTCGTCAGCCGTCAGCCGTCAGTTGTCAGTTAAAACCATTGGCGATCTCACGCGCACCCTTATGTGTATATACCAGCTAGTTTGACTGATAACTGACAACTGACGGCTGATAGCTTGCTTGGAGTTACTATGCAAAATTTTCGGCTCCGTCTTTTATCCTGGTCTCCGGTCAGCACCAATCCGGCTATTGATTGGCTGCGGGAAAAAGGTGTAGAAGTGGTGATTACGCGCACGACGGTCAACACCACCGAAGACGAATTGATTGAGTTGTTGGAGGACTTCGACGCGGTAATACCTGGCACCGAACCCTTTACGCGCCGGGTGATTGAAAATCTGCCGCGCTTGAAAACCATCGCCCGGAGTGGGGTTGGCTTCAATTCGATTGATTTAGAGGCGGCCCAGGAACGCGACGTAGTTGTTTCGATAACGCCGGGGGCAAACAAACACGCCGTAGCCGACCACGCCCTCGGTTTGATGATTATGCTGGCCCACCAGATACCTGCCAATCAAAAAATGGTGGCGAACCAACGTTGGCAGCGCGTACCAGGCCGCGATGTACATAATAAAACTTTGGGCATCATCGGAGTGGGTAATATTGGTAAAGAGGTGGCAAAACGGGCCAGTGGCTTTGGGATGACTCTGCTTGGCTACGATATTGCCCCGGACGAAGAATTTGGCCTGAGCGAGTTCCTATCCTATGTCAATCTGGAATATCTTTTGAAAAAGTCCGATTTTGTCACCCTGCACGTTCCCTACTACAACCTGACCCACCATATGATTGGGGCGCGAGAGTTGGCGATGCTCAAACCCGATGCCTACCTGGTAAACACAGCGCGGGGTGGCTTGATAGACGAAGTGGCCCTATATCAAGCTCTGGTTGACCAGAAGCTGGCGGGAGCAGCTCTGGACGTGATGGAAAACGAACCCGATTTCAGCAACCCCTTGTTGACACTGGACAGCGTGATATGGACACCCCACGTGGCAGGTATCACCTTCGAGTCGCGCAACGCCTGTGTCGCTGGAGCGTGCTACAACGTCTGGAACGCTTTGACGGGTGAAGGCCCGCTAGTTAGCCAGGTACACCCTGGTGATATTGGTTAATGACTATTCACCGCAGCAGCCAGTTGAGGTGCAGAGAAGGCAAGGAGGTTTGTTGGATATTGCTCCGCCAATAGACGGTTCGGACAATCCATTGACGGAGCAATGTCATACAAGTCTTGCCTGCTCTTTCAACTATTCTCTAGCCGAAAGCCAGGAAATTCTAGCTCCCTATCCTGGTGATAGCGCAGACTGAGCCTAATACTAAGGGCCGCTTTGTAAAGTTCGCGTCCCAGGTAATAAGAATGGGCCGGGTCGCTGATGTTTAGCAAGCGGTACAAACGGCGTAATTCGCGTTCGTTGGTAGCTGCTGCGCCAAAAACCGTTTGATTGAAAGCGTAAACCCGTTCCCCGTCGGTATAGATACGGATATTAGCGTCGGTCAGGCGGGCCTGTATCTGGCGTAAATCGCTTTCGGTAAAGTGGGCCGCGTCCGGTTTGGTCACATCTGCGGGCCGGAGGTGGCCCAGCAAAGCGGCCAGGAACGGCTCGACTTCTAGCAAATCGGTTGGGCCACGCAGGGTACGGATTTGGGTAAAGCTTTCCACCTGTGTGATGTCGCCACCTATAAATCCTGGTAGAATCAAAGCATCCAGCTTTTCCCATGCATCAGCTTCTAACCGCAGCTTATCCACTACGTAACGCGCCGTCATAAACGCAGCCACGTCCAGTTCCAAAGCCACCACTTCTGGCTCGAAATTCAGCCGCGTGGCTACATCCCGCACAAAATTCTCAAGCCATACCGCCGCCAACCGTCCGGTTACAAATAGTAGACGCGGAGAGGGCAGGGTTAGGGGCGGCTCGGCAGTGTAAAGTTCTACACCAGATGGCAAACCAATTTCCTGCTCCAGCGGGCTACAATCTTCTAGCAAGGCTTCGACAGAGCGCGACAAAAGTGGGTGCAAGAAATAGGGGGCGAGTTCGGCCAGTGGTGCAAGCACAAAACCACGCGCGGCCAGGCGTGGGTGCGGAATAACCAGGTCTGGCTCGGCCAAAACCAGGTTATCATAAAACAAAATGTCAATATCCAGTACACGTGGGCCATTGCGGAAGGTCGGTTCGCGTCCTAACTCAACCTCGAGCTGCTTGACATAACTTAGCAACGTTTCTGGCTCAAAGCTAGTTTCGGCCTCGACTGCCATATTAAGGAAAGCGGGTTGGTCGGCGAAGCCAACGGGGGCGGTCTGATAAAGCCTGGAAACAGCCTGAACTTTAATCTGTCCGCCCGCCTTCAACCGTTCAATCGCCTCGGCCAAATTAGCGCGTCGATCTCCCAGGTTGCTACCCAGGCCCAGGTAGATTTTGTGCCAGACAGTTGTGTTCTCAATCATCAAGTTTTATTTCTAACTTTTAAAGTGATACCCTGGCTTATTGCCCACCACTAATAACATCTTCCAACGCTTTGGTCAGTTCTTCCATACGGAATGGCTTAACTACCACTCCTTTGAAGCCGTGTTCCAGGTAATTAGCCATAATCTGGTCATTGGAGTAGCCACTGGAAACAATAACCTTAGCCTGGGGGTCAAGTTCAAGCAAATGGGTGATAGCCTCCTTGCCGCCCATACCTCCGCGTATCGTTAGATCCATAATTACCGCCGTAAAAGGCCGATTGGCAGCCAGAGCCTGGCGGTAACATTCTATTGCTTCTTTTCCGTCTGCGGCTACTGCTACCTCGTACCCAATATAGCTTAATAACCTGCTGATAGCCTTACGGATAATCGCTTCATCGTCCATCACCAATATCTTGCCGCGCCCTGTTGGTAGATTCAAAGGGGGACTAGCCTGCGGGCTGATCGCAATTGGTTTAGTGGAGGCGGGCAAATAAATATCAAAGGTCGTGCCTATATCGGGCGTACTGGCAGTATTAATATAGCCATCGTGTTGTTTGATAATCGAATAACAGGTTGCCAGACCCAGGCCCGTGCCGTAAGCTTTGGTTGTAAAATAAGGGTCAAATATTTTAGATAGCTGGTCAGGCGGGATACCCACCCCGTTGTCACGCACCGTAATTTTAACATAATTGCCCGGTGGTAAAGGCAGGGCCGCGCCCGCTGGCAAAGCTAGGTTTTTGCCCTCTATCCATATATATCCGCCCGTTGGCATCGCCTGTATTGAGTTGATAACCAGATTTTGGATCACCTGGCTAAGTTGACCTCTATCCACCTCGACGGCCCATAAATCGGCGGGCAAACCAAACTCACATATCACATTGCTACCATGCAAAACAAACTGGGCCGACTCGGTAATAATCTCAGGCAAGAGCGCGGTTTTTTTGATTGGTGCTCCTCCTTTAGCAAAAGTTAAAAGTTGGCGGGTCAAATCTTTAGTTCGTAGCACGGCTTTCTCGGCTTCTTCCAGATAAAGCTGGGCCTCGTACAAGTCTTTTCGGTCTGGCCTTTCAATGTGGGTTTTCGCCAGCGTCATATTTGTCAAAACCCCCGTAAGTAGATTATTAAAATCGTGAGCTATGCCACCTGCCAAAAGCCCCAAAGATTCTAGCTTGCTGGCTTTAAGCCGTTCGTCAGCCAGCTTTTGCTTTTCGGTGATGTCGTGGAAAGCCAACACCGCCCCCACAATATGGCTGTCTCGGTCATAAATCGGCGCACACATATAAGCAATCAACCGCTCCGTCCGGTCTCGTGCGGCCAACAAGCTTTGATTGTCCGCTTCAATAGTCTCGCCATTTTGCAAAACTTTAGCGATGGGAATTTGACCTTTTTGGCTGACATTGCTTTGCACCAATTGGAACACCTGGGTTAATGGTTGCCCCAGCACCCCGCCCTGTTGCAGACCAACTAACTGCTCCGCCGCTTTGTTGAGCGAAGTAATCTGGCCCTGAATATTAGTGGTAATCACGCCCTCGGTAATCGAACGCAGAGTGACAGCCAGCCGTTCGCGTTCGGCAGCCAGCGCGTCTTCGGCCTGCTTCCGCGCCGTAATATCCTGGGCTGCCACCAGCAAAGCCACTCGCCCGGCAAACTCCAGAGTATGGGTAGTGACTTCCACATCCAGCAACTGACCGTTTTTGCGGCGATGCCTCCAATATTTAACCCGATTGGTATTTGTCCGCGCCCGCTGTATTTCTTCTAAAAGTTCGGTTATATCTTCGGTTGGCCGAATCTCTGCTATAGTCAGCTTTAGAAATTCGGAGCGGGAGTAACCATATTGTTGGATAGCCGCGTCATTAACTTCCAAAAACCGCAGACTATCCAGGTCATAAACATACATGGGGATAGGGTTATTGGCAAACAACAGTCTGAAACTAGCTTCGCCGTCACGCAAAGTATTTTCAATTTGCTTGAGTGCTGTAATATCACGGGAGATACTTAGAACCGAGGCCACAGAGCCATCTGTTGCTAATTCTGGTACCAGGCGGGCCTGAAAAGATTTTAGACCCAAGGGAGTAGGCATACTAAATTCGATGGTTTGTTCCTGGGCAGTTTCAAACACTTGCTTAAATCCGTTCTGCCACAGCAGATGGGTATCGGTTGGAAAATTTCCTAAATCCGGTGCGGTTTTGCCTATATAAGTTTGAGCGGCAGTCCCGGCCAACTTGATTGCTGACCTGATGCCTGCCGGATTGATGTAAAGATACCGTAATTGCCGATCGTAGCGGGCGATTACATCAGGGGTGTTTTCTACCAACGCCCTAAACTCCTCCTCGCGCCGTTGCAATTCTTGCTCATGGAGGCGCACCTGACTGTAAAGCCGCGCCCGCCGAATTGCCACATTGATATGTTCGCTCAAGGCCAGCATTAGTTGCATATCGGCCTGGGTAAGCCGCACACCGTTGATACTTTCAACATTCAGCACTCCCACCGCCTGACTACCATCAAAAAGCGGCACACAAATCTCAGATTGAATATTTTCAATCGCGCCCAAAAAAGACGGGTCGGTTTGGACATCTTCTAACAAAACGGGTTGCCCAGTCTGCACTACCCGGCCCATTATACCCCTGCTAATCGGAATGTTGGTAAGTACCCGATGGTATCCAACCTGATGCTGCATTAGCAAAAGACCCTCTTCCAAAATATACAGGCTCACCTGAGCATAACCGAAGGTCTCGTTGATTGCTTCAACGACTGTCCGAAAAAGGGAGGTTAGTTCTAATTCGCTTGCCAGAGCGGTGCGTACCCGCTCAAGTAAAGCTATTTCCTGAGTCTGGCGTTGAGCAGCGGCGTAAAGGGTTTGATAATTCTGCTCACTCTGGCGTAAAGCTGCCTCCACCCGTTTGCTGTGGGTAATGTCGCGAGAATTGACTAATATACCCCGCACACGCGGGTCTGCCAGCAAATTATTAGCCAATGAATCCAGATAAACCCACTGACCGTTGAGGTGGCAAAAACGGATGTCAACCTTTGTAGGTACGGGCTGCCGTTCGACGATAAAGCTAAAGACTTTTTGGATACTGAGTTTATCTTCAGGGTGGACATACTCAAAAACATTATGACCGAGTAATTCGGTGGGCTTATAACCTAAAAGGCTTTCGACAGCCGGACTGATATAGCGAATAGTAGCGTCTGCTTCAAGAATAGTAATAATATCAGAGGAATTTTGCACCAGCAAGCTAAAATCCTCAGTGGTTGAGACTGAGTCGAATAGAGGTGATTGGTCTGACATTGCCTTTGTCCCTGTCATATATTAACCCAATACCATCAAAAAGATGAGCAGTATATACCTGATAATGCCTATTATAATGCTTTTTCAGTTGTTGTGTGTGGGCCAATGCTTCAGAGTCAGCTATATAAGCGGGCGTATTCCATAGTTTGGGTCTGATCGGAAGCAGCGGGCAGGGGCGGACTGGACGGCTTGAAGCTATCCAGCCGCACTTGCAAGTTATAGACGCTGCTGCCGACGAATATAACATCGCGGTGCGCCAAAAAATGGGGCGTACCTGGTTCTAGCTTGTTTTCGTTCACCAATACTCCGTTGGTGCTGTTCAAATCTATAATCCGCACTACGCCGTTCTGGTCAGCTTGAATTACCATGTGGTAGCGCGAGACTAACGGGTCGTTCAGCACAATATCGTTGTCGGCGTTGCGCCCGATGGTAAATTGGTGTTTGGCAATCGGGATACGCTGACCGATTTCTTTGCCCCGCTGTGTTACCAAAAAGAACTTTGGCATCCTTCCTCCTTATTATTTGCCGATGATGGCTTGTAAATCTTTGGCATCCTTATTACTTGGGTCAATGGCTAATGCCTTGTTCACCTCGCTTTTAGCCTCTGTTATTTTCTTTTCATTGTAATAGGTATAAGCTAGAAAAGAATGATACGAAGCGATGTCGTTGGCAGCGTTGTGGGCAATAGCTTGTTTGAACGGCTCCTCGGCCTGGTCATATTGCTTGAGTTGGTAATAACCCTCTCCCACGTGAAAATAAGCATCGGCGTAGGTGGAGTTATATTGTATGGCCGATTTTGCTGAGGTTATACCTTGATTGTAAAATCCGTTGGCAGCTGTCGGGTCTTTAGCTGCCCGACCTTTGCTGATATAAGCTGTTGACAGTCCGTTATAAGCCAGGGCATCACGCGGGTCAATTATGATAGAGCGATTAAACTGTTTGACCGCTTCATCATAATTACCATCGTTGTTCAAAATAAAGCCATAACCATCATGAGCATAAGCGTAATTGTCGTTCTGGCTGATGGCAGTTTGGAACTCTTTGCGACCCGTCGTATTGTCGCCTTTGTCGTAATAAGCCCAACCCAGACCGCCGTGAGCGTAAGCATAACCAGGATCAAGTGTGATGGCCTTTTTGTACCACACAATCGCGTCGTCATATTTTTGCAGTTCGCTATAATAATCGCCTTTGGCATTGGGAAAAGTAGCCATAAGCGGATAGCGTTTAACCAGTTGTTCGATATAGCCAATGCCACTATCATCGTCCCCGGTACTCAAATCTATCCCGAAGGCGGCCCATAATGTCCACAGCCCGGCTGGGTCAAGTTTAAGGGCGGCATCCCGCTGAGTTTTGGCCCGATCAATATCATCGTTCTGAGCCAGAGCCAGGGCATACGCGGCGTGTGCGTCGGCATTATTGGGGTCGAGTTCGATAGCCCGCGAACCCGCGTCCAAAGCATTGTTCAGTTGATAATTGTCGCGGTAGGCCAGAGCTAAAATCGCCCAACTACGCGCGTCTTTCGGGTTGCTTTTAGTGGCTGTTTTCAAGGCATCAACTTCCCCGGCTTCGTGATTCCAAAGATACAATGCCTGCCCTAGTTCAAGTTGCGCGATGCCACTGTTGGGATACTGCTTAACCACTTGTTTTAGCTGTTGCACCGAAGTAGCGAGGTCGCCGTTCGGCCCATAGAGTTTATCGGTTATGGTTTTAACCTGTCCTACTGCCGGGTCATTACCCACGCCAGCAGTGGTGGCAGCGGTTGTCTGGACAGCCGTAGTGGATGCAGTGGTGGGTTTGCTGGTAGTAGGGGGTGCAGCGGTAGTAACCGGAGCAGTCGTCGCCACTGTCGTGTTTACCAGCGTCGTTGCTTGGGTAGTTGGGGCTGTCGTTGCCACCGAGGTAGCCGGGTTAGTGGTTGCAATCGAAGTGGCGGGGTTGGCGGTAATGGAGACAGCTGCCACGACGGTAGCTGTCGTCGTAGGGTTATTTTTAGAGCCAGCTAAAGCAAAAATCGCTACCGCCGCTATAATCACCAGGGCCGCCACGCCACCAATAATACCAATCAGCAAACCCCGGTTGCTTTTCTTCTGATTGTTGTTATTAGAAGGAGGGGGTGGTGTAAAGCCGTAATTAGTCGGTGGCGGGGGCGGCGTAACCGCACCCCGGTAAGTTGGGATAGCGGTACTGGAACTGGCTGGCGGCGGGGTGAGTGTACCTGCCGCAGTGGGAGCGACGTAGGATTGACCGACACCAATGTTGGTCGCGGCAGTATTGAAGCCAGCCGTACCAGGCGCGAGTTGAGTCTGGCCCGTGTTGGGCTGGAAGGCAGGGCCGCTGGGCGGTTTGGCATAAAGGCTAAACTGGCCGGTGTATTGATAGTTCGATTGCTCATAGCGTTGCAAACGGATCGGCACGTCGCGGTAAGCTGGTTCGCGCCGTTGCACATCCACCAATGTTTCGTAAGCGGCTTGATAGTTGCCGTTCTGCTCTTGCTGCAAAGCCAACATATAAGCTTGGGGTGCGGACAAAGTGGTAAGCGCGGCCCTGTCTGCATCTCGTCCGCCTGGAGCGTTCATTGCTACAGTAGGCTTAATCTTGTCCTGGTTGAAGGCCGCGCCTAACTGGGTTTTATCGCTGGACGCTACCGCCTGGGTCTTGGGGTCAGCCGGACGCAAAGACGCAGCGACGGCTTCATCAAAGGCCGCAGCCAAATCCGCTCCGGTGGGGTAACGGTCATTCGGGGTTTTGGCAAGAGCTTTATTCAGTACCGTTACCATCTGGGACGATAAGGTTGGGTTAAATTGGGTTGGATCGGGTAAGGGCCGTTGCAGGTGGCTCATAATAATGGCAAGCGGCGTATCCGAGCGGAACGGCGTGACTCCAGTTAGCATCTCGTACAAAATCACACCCAACGAGTATAAATCGCTGCGTCCGTCTATTGGGTCGCCAGAGCCTTGTTCGGGACTCATATATTCGGGCGTGCCTACTCCAAAACCAGTCGCGGTCAGGTTGGCGGTCTGGTCTTGAAGCAGCTTAACAATACCGAAGTCGCTCAACACGGCCCGGTCACGGTTGCCCATCAGTACGTTAGAAGGCTTTACGTCCCGATGGACGATGCCGCGTTCGTGGGCGTAATCGAGGGCCGAAGCCAGCTGGGTTAGTATTTTAGCAGCCAGGCGCAAATCTACAGGCTTGCCCATCCGTTCGCGCAAAGTGTTACCATCTATCAATTCGGTGACGATATAGGGAACGCCGTTTTCCTCGCCCGTATCATAGACGCTCAAAATATTGGGGTGGTGCAACCCACCAATTGAGCGGGCCTCACGCTTGAAGCGTTGAATAAAGGTGGCATCATCTACAAATTGGTTAGACATCACTTTAATGGCTACTTCGCGGTCAAGGTTCGGCTGATAGGCCCGATAGACGGTTGCCATTCCGCCTCGGCCCAAGATTTGGCGCAATTCGTATTGCCCAAAACGACGATTTTCATTATTAGACATACTTCTTTACCTTGTGTTCTATCCCTGTTTTTCTGACCCACTCTATTGTGGCTGTGGTGTGGTGGTAACGGCCAGTGGCTGCCCGCTCCCTGCTTCGGCTTGCTGCTCCGGCAACAAATAAGTTTCGACATAGTTTATAAGTAATAAACGTAGATAATCCAGCTTTTGGACGTAAGCTTTAAGCTTCGGAAAGTCGTTTGGAGACGAGAAAAACCAGTTGTCAAAATCTCGTTCGCCGAAAATTTGTAGCCGCCATAAGTTCAGATAGCCATCACCTGTAGCCAGATCAAGATTAGATAGGTAGCCAGCGTGTTCGATTTGTGAGGCGTAGCCCCCAACATTGGAACTAAAAAGCTCAATGTCACCCGAAATATCCGTGTCCGAGTCCCATTCCAAATCGGATAATTTAGACCGTTCATCCTCAGTGGCCCAATAAGCAGGAATTAAGCTCCGACTAATTTGGGCTATCAGTTTCCTGGCTCCTTCTTTTTTGTCAGGCCCGGTCAAAAGCTCCGACCTGGCAATGACCTCTCTACCCTCGTCAATCTCTGTTTCTACCATAAACAATCACCAATCCGTCCCGTTCAATTAGAAATTCGCGGTTCGGTCTTACCCATTTGATACTACCATCAGGCCGAATAATCTTTTTAGCCCCTTTTTTATTAAAGTTACTGGCGACTCTTAGATACAGCAAATACCGTCCAGGAAAACCGTGTTCGTTAGAGTGAAAGACAATACAATGAGCGGGGCTATTTAGCGAACCCCGTCCCCAGCCCGCCATCAAGCGGCGAATCTCGTCTTGTTCGGTCTCATTATACCCCGCCAGTAAAAGCTCTTCCCACACGTCGCCCATAAAGCTAAATTACATCCTTGTCAAAAAGCGTTAGTAGCAATCTAGTGATATTAGGCTAGGGTGGCGGCAAGTGTCTGTTCGGGTTGGGCCTCACCTGCTAACTTGTCAGCTTCGGCTTTATCTGGCAACAAATAAGTTTCGACATAAGCTATTACTAATAAACGCAGATAATCCAGCTTTTGGACGTAAACTTTAAGCTTCGGAAAGTCGTTTGGAGACGAGAAAAACCAGTTGTCAAAATCTCGTTCGCCGAAAACGTGTAATTGCCATAAATTCATATACTTATCGGTGGTAACTAAATCCAGATTTCTCAAATAGCCATAATCCGCGATTTGTGAGGCGATGCCAGCCAGGTAAGTGTTAAATATTTGAATATCGGCCAAAACGTTAGTCTTGGCTTGCCATTCTATTTTGTGCAAACGGGAACGTTCTCGTGCAGTGGCCCAAAAATCTGGATTCAGGCTATTGAAAACCTGGGCTATCAATTTTCTATCGGTCTCTTTTGTCTCAGTTTGAGCCAACGTTGCTAACTCATTTGAGACCGCTTTGCTTGTGTCAAGGCTTATTTCTACCATAAACAATTACCAATCCATTGCTTTCAATCAGAAATTCGTGGTTTGGCCTTACCCAAATGGTAGTACCATCTTTACGTTCTGTTTTACTGGCTCTTTTTTTATTAAAATTGCTGGCTACCCTTAGATATAGCAAATAGCGTCTAGGAAAGCCGTGTTCATTGGCGTGATAGACGATACAATGTGCCACGCTGGTGAAAAACGCCTTGCCCCAACCGACCATCAAGCGGCGGATTTCGTCTTGTTCGGTCTCATTATACCCCGCCAGTAAAAGCTCTTCCCAAGCGTCGCTCATAAATCTTATTTACTGTAATCTTTATCCTTGCGTAGCTGGAAAAAAACTATCAACCCGCCAAAGACGATAATTAGTACGAATAGTATGAGCCAGTTTTGTATCCAGGCTGGGTCGAACTGGTTTGGGCGGGCGGGTCTGAAGAACCAATCACCGTTATCGTAAATTAGCTGGCCGTTCGAGCGTTGAGCGAACTGCGCCGCATCTTCGGGTGGCAAAGGTACGTTATCTAGCTTGAGTTTTGGGCTTGGAATGGTATCCAGTTTGATGAGCGTACCCAGGGCATGGTAGGCCCAGTTTGACACGGTAATGTTGCCCAACAGGTTGCCAATGATACCCATCCGTTCCAAAGATACAATCGCCCCGCCAAAGACGATTTGCGGTATCAGGAAAAGCGGTACGGTGCTGCTCACCCGGTCACTATTGCTATTGAGCGCACTCAACATCAAGCCCATCATCACCCCGCTAAAAGCTACCAACAAAAGCGTCAGAAAAACCAAAAGCAGCACGCCTACCGATGGCTCACCAAAACCCAGGCCAATCACGGTAATCGCCAGCAAAAGGGCTACCTGCACAAAGACCAAACCCAGCTGGATTAGCATTTTAGAGGCTAGATAAGGAGCTAACTTTAAGCCAATCCGCCGTTCGCGCTTGTAAATAGCCGCTTCTTTGACGATTTCCCGCGCCGAGTTGTTGGTGCCGAACCAAACTGCCACGATTACCAGTAGGAAGGTGACGGTTTTGGCCGAAACAAAGTCGCCATTGCCTTCCAAACTCCTATCAAAAGCGGCCCTTCTAAAACCGATTAACAACAAAAACGCCACGACGGGAGCTTGCAGCAGTAAGATGCTCAAGTTCCGCACATCTTTAGTCAAAATCTCGAAATAGCGGTGGGTGAACAAACCAAACTGGCGCAGCGCACTGAGCCTTTGCAGGGGGCGACGGAAAGCTACATTGGAGTTAAGGATGGGAACTTGTCCGGTTGTGCCACCAATTTGCCCTGACGATGGGCTGCCGTTCGGCCCAACTGCTACTCCATACTTGGTGGCTTCGGCTGCAATCGCTTTGAGTCGTGCCGCTACATTATTGTGGTAGAAAATCGAAGCCTGATACGCCCCGGCCCATTCTTCGGGAGTGCGCTCCTGCTCTAGCTTGACATAAATATCGGCAAAATTAGCTACGCCGAAATAAATCAGCGCGTCGGCGGGCGAACCGTAAAAAGCTACGTTGCCGCCCCGCGCCAGAAACAAGACCTGGTCGCAAAGCTGCACGTTTTGAGTAGCGTGGGTAATCAACACCACCGTGCGCCCCTGGTCGGCCAATTTGCGTAGCAAGCGCATCATCCGGGCTTCGAGGCCAGGGTCAAGCCCACTGGTCGGCTCATCTAAATAAAACAGGCTGGGTTTTGAAATTAGTTCCGCTCCAATACTGACCCGCTTCCGTTGCCCGCCACTTAATAAACGAATGGGAGTATCGCGGCGTTTCGTCAAATCCAGGTCGTCCATCACTTCTTCCAGGCGTTCGTTTATCTCTTTGTCCGAAGTGTCCTGGGGCAGACGCAAGCGGGCAGCATAGTACAAAGCCTTATATACGCTCAACTCCACTGGCACAATATCGTCTTGTGGTACATAGCCAATCGCGCTGCGGTAAGCGTCCATCTGGTTATAATATTCGGATTTGTTATAGAGCACCGCCCCACCCGTAGCTGGCCTGACACCGCTCAAAGCATCCAACAAAGTAGATTTACCCGCGCCACTGCCGCCCACGATAGCCACGAACTCGCGGGGTAGAATGGTGAAGGTGATATTTTGCAGGATGTTGGTAGGTTGTTTGGAGATTTTGACGGTTTTGGTCAGGTTGAGAGCATCCACACGCACGGTGTCGTCGTCCTGGCTGCGGTTCAGTGCACCGTGAATAAACATAAAGCGGTACGGCCCGATATTAACCAGGTCGCCATCGTTCAAAAGCGTGTCGGCTTTCACCTGATTACCATTTACATACGTGCCGTTAGTGCTGCGTAAATCGCGCAGAGTATAAATACCGTTTTGCAGCAAAACTTGTAAGTGCCGGCGGGAGACCTGGGGATTGTCCAAAACCACGTCATTCGCACCCATTTCACGCCCGATAGAGGTGGTGGGCCGATTGCGTAACACGATATGTTCCAGATTGGTTTCGTCAATAGTAGGTGGCGGAGCAGTTTGTACCTCCCCACTTGCCGCTGCTATCGGCACCGAAGGTGAACTGATATTGCCCACGCTGACCGTACCAGGAGTGCGAGTGACGTTATGGCCTGATAAATCGGCGACGTTATCCAATTTGAAAGCCATCCGCACCGCCCCGATGGTGATGATGTCGCCGTTGGTAAGTTGGGCGCGATTGGCCTCTTGACGTTCGTTGACGTAAAAACCGTTAGCACTGCCCGCGTCCACCGCGTGGTAAAAATTATTTTCGCGCACAATCTGGAGATGACGACGACTGGTTTGGCCGTCAGCAATCACAATATCATTGTTGATGGCGCGGCCTAACGTCGTGACTTTGTTTTCCAGGCGATACTCGCGGCCCTGCTGGTCGCCGGACAACATAAAGAGGCGGCCCACCATTAGCTGGCCCGCGCCTGGCCCACCCCCATTATTGTTTGCGTTAATGCCTGGCCCTGCGGGTGGGGTGTAGGCGGGTACGAAAGGCGGTGGTGCAGACGGCCCAGGGTTCGGCCCACGATTGTACATCCCTGTTTCCGGGGTGACACGAGGGGTAACTATATTATTTGGCGGATTATTCGGACGCTGCATATTGTTAAAATCGCCCGTACCACCGTTGTCTCGTGACTCGTTCACCGCTTTGTTCCTTTAGATAGGTATCAGTAGTCAGTCATCAGTTTAGAACCGGGTGTTGTTTTGTTGCTGGTTTCGGCATTTTACTGACTACTGATGACTGACGACTAATAGCTAGATTTTTGATTTATCAATTCTGATGATAGTAGTAGGAGCGTCCTCCGGGCTGTATTCCTCATTCAGTTTGTCAGTTGGTGGAGCTTCTGGTTTCGCGTTCGGTTTGACTGGCTCAGAATTGGGGGTAGATGGATTTTGGCCGTATTGTCCGTATTGAGGTGGCTGCCCGTACTGCCCATATTGGGGCTGACCATAACCGGATTGCGATTGGGACTGCTGACCTTGCCCATAACCGGATTGTGACTGGCTCTGGCCGGGCTGATATTGGCCCTGGTCGTACTGGCCGTAAGGACTGGATTGTGCCTGGCTCTGACCGTACTGCCCATATTGTTGGGCTTGCTGGCCCTGCCCATATTGCTGACTGTACTGGTCGTACTGCCCATACTGCCCGAACGAGGGTTGGGATTGCGAGTAGTCCACCGGCGGTGGTTCGTTAGCGTTTGAGGCTATTCCACTGGTATTAACCACCGTAGTGGAGGCTTCGTTATCCTGGTTGCCTGCTTGCGATGGGCTGCTAGATTGGTTGTAGCCAGATTGATTAAAGCTCTTGGGTGGGTGCGTCTGGGCATTTGGGTCTGCCGCGGAGCTAGAGTTATAAGACTGACCAGGGGCGGGCGAACTATAATCGGTACTGCTGATGCTGCCACCACTTTCGTTACCGTTGAAACTGCCCGAACTGGAACTGACCGCTGGATTTGAAGGCGCGGGTTCATTAACAAGGGGCTTGCTGCTTTTACCTAGCATCGAACCGAAATTTGTGCCGACCATCGTAGCCCCTTCGTCTTCGACTGGTGGTTTGGTAAAGCCCTGGTCTTGAATGGGACTGGCAGATTGCGCTGGCGGCTGATATGGCAATTGATTGACGGGCGCAGCGGCGGAGGCGGCATAGCTAGGCGGCGGAGAAGCAGGCATCTGCGGCACACCCTGGTACGCATCTATCGCGGGGGCGGTAGGCCGGGCTGGAATAGCACTACCATTGATGAAGCTGAAAATATTTTGCCCAATTCGCATTATATCTCGATGCTGCAAAACATAAGCTTCGCCGGGGTCAAGCGGGGTGTCCCGGATCAAAACCGGGTTCTCGCTACCCAGGTCAAGCACTACTAGATTATTGCCCTGCTTCTTGATAACTGCGTGGTAACGCGAAACATAGGGGTCATCCAGTTCAATATCGTTATCACTACTACGACCCAGCGTAGTCATTTCCTCGTCCAAATCGTACCGACGACCAATCTCTGGGCCGCGCTGGACTATCAAAAAATTAGACATTGTTGCGTTTGTCCTTTCGTATCATCTTTATGCCAGAAGCTGCACTCTTATCTGTCAAATCTTCAAGTCAAAGGCACTATTACCAAACTGTTAAAGCTGACTACCGTATTTTCCCGCTGAATTGGGCCGGGGTTGATGGGCGCGAGGTCGGTTTCAAGACTAAATTTACCACAAGCGAAGCCTAGTTTGCCACCTATTTTGGGCGGATTTTTAGTGTCTAATATCACAGTTTGGAGCAAAATATCATCGGCCATAATGCTGATATAAGTGGAAGTGGCTTCCAAACTTATACGTTGGTGCGGGCTGTTTGGTTGCAAAGCCGCGTTGCCAGTCCAGTTGATTAAAGGCCGCCACCCCGCCCCGGAACGTTGAAGTAGGGCGTACTGGTTGCCACTCACCAGCAAAACGTGATAACTGTCCGCCGCTTGTTGCCAAAAAACCAACCCGTAGAAGGCCCCACTTTGGGCTGGGGGCGTTACCACAAAATCAGCCCGAAATTGAGTGTAGTCGGCCTGATTATAGACGTTCCAACCCAACCACCCACTTTGGGACACCTGCATAAAATAGGCGGGTGTGGTCTCGGCGGTCTGACCATAATAAGCTAAAATATCGTCGGGTAGGCCACTTTGCCATTTGGTAAAATCGTCCCGAAAAGCCGGGCCTGCCGGAACTGGCCCAGTTAGAGCCGCTTCGCCTGTCCCAACAGCCCCTGTCGAACCGAGCCGCAATCGGCCAAAGCCTGTGGTAGGCTGTCTGCCTCCACCGCCCAACGCTGCCGCGTTACGTTCCAGGTAACGGGCTACCCCGTCGGCGGTCAGAGACGGCAGCGCACTCCACACGATAGCCGCCACGCCTGAAACCTGCGGAGCCGCCGCACTTGTCCCGCCAAAAACTTGTTTGTAGCGGCCATATACAATACTATCTACCCCCGTCGGAGCCATCAGTTCTGGTTTGAGCCGCCCATCTTGCGTCGGCCCCTGGCTGCTATAGCCCTCGACTTTATCATCGTTCCAGTAAGTCGCCCCCACGCTGATGGCCCCTGCCGCATCCGCTGGTGTCGCCAGACTCTGGACGGGCGTGCTGTTTTCCAGCGGGGCGTTATAAGCAAACAAATGAAAATGTAGTTTGGTCGTAGCGGCTTTACCCACCAAACGCACCTGAATATAATAGGTCTGATTAGGCGTAGTGCGAAACGGCACCAGTTCGGTTGGTGGCTTTTGACTGTTGCTGCCCTGGACGTTGCGAGATGTGCCTATAATTTGTTTAGTCCCGTCCAAAATATATAAATCCAGATTGGTGGATGGTGCTGCCCAATTTTCGTCCCACCGCAGCGCAACCCAGGCCGAGTCAGTCTCCGCCGTTAGCTTGAGGACATTGTTGCCCGCTTCAAATTGGTTATAATTGCCTCCGTCCGGGTTCAGGTCGCCCATATAGTGACCCTGCCCATAATTGCCCGCCGACACGATGGGCAACACTCCTTGCTGACGAGCCTGGTTGAGCTTGCTATCCATCAAACCCGAACCGTCGCCCGGCCACAACCCACCCCAACCCAAGGAGGCTTGAATGATTTTGACGTGGTTTTCCAGCAGGTAATCCACCGCCTTTGCAAAGCCAATTTCGTCCTCAATCGGAGTCAAAATTAGCTGCGCGTCGGGGGCCATGCTATGCACGATTTCGGCGACGGCTACTCCGTGTTCTTCGCCGCCCTCGGCACTACCGCCAAACAAGAAAGATTTGAACGTGACCCCGGACGCGGGGGGCAGGGCTGCTGTACCCAAAAAATTCTTGTAGCCCTTGAAACCGCCATCAATAATGCCGATTTTTATATTTTGCCCCCTAAAGCCGCGTTGTTGCCACAAATTCGCTCCGGTTATACCAACTCCCTGGTTAGGGTCTGGCGCAGTCGCTACCTGGGTCAAGGGCGGGCGGGGCAGCACTTTTAGTTCGCGCACCTGGGGCAAGTCGGCCAGTATATGCCAAAAATCCGGGTTGCTAGTCTGCTGCTGAAATTTGTCGAAAACGTCCAGGCTGACCGCCACGCCGAGGTGTTCCTGGTATTGCTCAAAAATCTGACCGCCTAGCTGGTTAATGCGGGTCTGGACAGCGGGCAACAGGCTTTGATTGACCAGCGTCAGGCCGAAATGCAATTGATTGGAGTCGTCCAGCAACCCGATGTCGTGGGCGAACTGGCGGGCGGCATTGAGGCCACTAGTTTTGTATTTAAGGGTAAAATCCGCCAGCAAAGTATCAATCTTGAAACCAGAATTGGCGGCCACACCGTTCGTCAGGCTAATGCTTTGACCTGAACCTGAATTGGAAGATGTAGCCAGAGTTGGGCTGGTCACAGTGGACGTATTGCTGTCACAAGCTACCAGGAGCATCGCTGAACAGCACATTAGCCATAACCAGCCCATTTTTTTGTAATTGCTGCCACCACACATTAGCTGGTTGCTCCAAACTTAGCTGCCTCTCCAAACCTTTTCCCCAAACATTATGGCGTAGGTGTAGCTGCGTTCAGACTTCTTTCGCTGGTGGGTGTGGCTGCACCCGAAACAGGCGTTTCTGATTTTGAAACCTCACCCGACCCATTAACTGCGCGCGTAACCGTTGGCAAAGGAGCGGCGTTACTACCAGCACCGCCACTAGCCGCAGTTGTGGTCACGGCGTTAGTGGTGGTAACAGGTGTCATGGTCGGTACGGTCAAAACCGTAGGAGCGGGTGTGGCTGCGGTGGGAGGAGAGCTAATAACTGTGAAATATAAAACCAATCCAACTACTATCAAAAGTAATAGAACCGGGCCAATTAGCCACGCTAGATTTCGACTGCGAACTGGCTGACCTACTAACTCGTCTCTTGAGGCTACTTTGTTCTGGCTGGAGGCACTGGCTAATTTGACAGTCGGGCGGTTTTCAGCTGTGCTAACGGTTGTACCGGGTGGCGGTGGCGTAAAACGGTCAGTGGCCTCGTCTGCCGCCTTACCATTTCGGGCTGACATAGGTAAAGCAACTTCAGTAGTAGCTTCGTTGGGTAGTAGGGGTGGTAATGCTTCGCCCACTTCCAGCACCTTAATCAACACCACGCTAATATTGTCGTTGCCGCCGCGCTCGTTTGCCAGATCAATTAGATTTTGGGCCGCCTGATGCAAATCTGGGGTATCGGCCACCATCACTCCCATTTCTGACTCTTTAACCAGACCGTGCAAACCATCAGAGCAAAGTAGCAACACATCTCCCACTACCAGTTCTTGCTCAAAAAAATCGGCATCTACCTCATCGCGGTGGCCGATGGCCCTGGTAATAACGTTTCTAATCGCGCTATGTTCGGCCTGTTCGGGGGTCAACGCCCCCATATCAATCTGATCCTGGACTAGCGAATGGTCGTGGCTTACTCGGAGTGGCACACCCTGGCGCACCAGATACGTCCGGCTGTCGCCCACGTTGCCCACCAAAGCCCGATTGCCTTTGAGCAGAGCCAGGGTCAGGGTCGTACCCATCTGGCCGCGCCCCGAAGTATTTCCGGCGGTATGCACCTGGAAATTAGCCAACTGCACCGCTTCCTTTAAGTTTTGGGCGATGCCGCCGCTAGTCGGCGCGTTGTAATATTGCTCAAACAGGGTAGTAATAGCTAGTTCGCTGGCAACTTCCCCCGCAGCATGGCCTCCCATTCCGTCGGCCACCGCAAATAAAGAGCCGCGTTCGGCTATTTTTTCCGGCCCGAAGCTGCGCCCGCTTTTGATGAGCAAATCGCCCAGGTAATCTTCGTTATGGTCACGTTTGCGGCCCACATCTGTCAGGGCCACCGGGTCTAATTTAAGCAAAGTCAAGAACCTCTTTTTAAGATTTAGGCTTTGGCAGCGTTTTGATTTTAGCTGGTAAAGCCAATACTGTTGGCAATCGCCTGGAAAGTGGCATCCTGGCTGGCAAATAAAGCTTTGCTGGTCGAGTAAAAAACGAAATAAGTAGTGGTACTATCGGCGGGGTCTTGGAAAACCGCCATACGTTCGTGTTGCAAGGTACTGCTGCCCCCACTGGTATCGGTGTAATCGTATTCGACTACGGCCCGCCCTTTACTGTCGGTGGCAATTGCTTTGGTCACAACCAGGTCAGGGTAAGTGGTTTTAGTGCCATCCATGACAGTATTAGCCCGACTGGTTAATGGCCCACTAAACGTGGAAGATTTGGCAACTTCTACGAACGTCGTGTTATCAGTTGCAAGTGCCAAAATCACGTTTTTGGTAGTATCGGCTTTAGTTTGCCAGTCTCCTGGAAACGAAACCGTGACACCCAAAGCTTTTATCGGCACCAAACTACCGTTGCCACTAGCGGAAGTAGTAGGTTTGGGGGTAATGGCCGAAGCGGTAGCAACCCTGATCGTGGTGGCTGGGGCGGCAGTGGCTTTGGGTGGAGATGGAGGCGGCACATTGTTACCAATATTGCCTCTGGCTACGGTGGTGGTCAGATTGGGGACACTTGTACCGTTATTAGCGGCAACGGTGCTGTTAGCAACATTAGGTGTGGTGTTATTCTGGGGTGCAGGTGTATCATTGCCCGCAAGGTTGCCAGGCGTAGTGTTAGCTGGAGCGGGCGAACCGTTGGAAGGAACTATAGCCTGGGCGGTAGGCGTGGGTTTAGAATTATTGCCCAAAAGATTTAGCGCGGCAAAAGCTCCGCCTCCAACTATGGCTACTAATAAAATTGCCAAAGCTGCAAACAGTCCGGTGCGATTGGGCCTGGGTTTGGCGGCAGGTACGGGCGCAACTCCCTGATTCTGGCCCGACCCATAAGGTTGGTTCGGGTTGTAGCCGGATGGTACAAACGGGGCGGCTGGATAACCAGACTGCCCGCCATTATTATTATAATTTGGGGGTTGGTTGTAATTGCCAACTTGTCCGCTATTGCTATTATAATTTTGAGGTTGGTTATAACCACTGGGCTGGTTTGGGTAATTGGTTGGGACAGGGGCGTTGCCAAAAGTTTGGGGCGGAGAGCCGGAGCCAGCATTATTATTGTAGTAGTTGGGTTGGGGCTGCGCCGGATTTTGAGGAGGAGGCTGAACTTGAATGGCGGCTTGATAAGACCCGGCAACGCTGGTAGCCTCGCTGCTGGACGGGTTGGCAGCAATACCACGTAGCAGCAGACCTGTATCTCCTACGCGCAAATTGTCGCCGGGCCGCAAAAGTTGGGTCTGGTTGGGGATAAGCCTGACTCCGTTGATATAGCTACCGTTAGCACTAGCCAAATCGGTCACATACAACTGGCCGCTACGGTTCTCTAGCTGCAAATGGCGGCGCGAGACCTGACTATCGTTGACCTGAATTTCCGTGCCAACCTGCCGCCCCAGATACATTAGGGGTCGGTCTATTTGAAACACCTTGCCAGCTTCACTTCCTGCTTGTACCGCCAGTTCCATTGCAGACTCCTGTCTATGCTTGCCCTAAAATAGCCGTGAACATTCTCCGATTTGCTGCATCTTTAGAATTAAAAGGTGTCCCCGTTATTTTATTTCATCTACCAAATAAAAGCAACTACCAATTGCCAGGGCGATTGCAAATTCGACCCAAAGCTGGTCTTGTGGAATATTACTCCGTCAATAGATGGTTCGGAAATATTTATTGGGTCAAAAATCAGCCCTTAGCTTTTGGTCTAAGGGCCGCGGTAGTTTTACTTTTGAGAAACGTTTTATACCCAACAGATTACTTGTATAGGGCAGTCACAACAGCTTCTAATATATCAAGTTCTAACTTGGCTCGGTATAGGTATAAAACAGATTGCTATTCGTGTTGAGCGCATTTGTGGTTACTAGCAAGGGCTGGTTGCTGGTTATTAGTGCCGTGCCGAAGAAACCGTTAGCTAAGTTTTGGTTTGTATCGCCTTGATATACCAGGAAGCTGGCGTTGGGTGCAATTGTTTTGGTTTGGGATGCGCCAGTCGGATTGCCAGCTGCGTCCAGGTAGGTGAAGGTCAAGGTAGCCGGGCTAGTGCTGCTAGTGTTATAGATAGTCGCCCCGGTCACAAAGCCCGCAAAACCCTTTGCCATCACTGGTAAAGCCACATTGGTGTTGCCACTCGCCAGACCCACATACGTCCCGGAGATGGGGCCAGGGCCGAGTTCGTTGACCGTCATAATAAGCGGCTGGTTACTGCTGATTGCTGTACTGGTAACGTTAGCGGATAAACTATTTACGTTCGGCTGGAATACACCTACTGCCCCGTTCGGTGTTATGGTCAGAAGTTGCTGGCCCGCCGCATCGTAATACTTGATGGTGAGGGTGACCGTCGTGTTGTTAGGATTAGCTAACTGCATCCCGGTCACGAAATTGTACTGGCTGTTAAAGGTAGCCGGAGCATACAGCGTGCTTTTGACCTGGGTGGGGACGATGGCGTTGAAGGTTGCCACGAAATTGGCTGGGCCGAATTCAATTATCTGAGCCGACAGCTTCGCATTACTGCTGTCATCGGCTACGATTCTAGCCCAATACGCATAGTTCCCAGTAAGGCCGCTATTTGCTGCCGCTTGATAAATACCTGGCTGGCGTGCGGAGGCAAGTTAAAGCTTTGAGTTGCGCCAGCCACCGGGTTGCCATGTTCGTCAAAAAACAGTATTTTACCCGTCGCATTACCTCCAAAGGAAAAGAATAAGGTACGTATAAATAATTATTTGATATGGTGCTATTATCTAGGGTGTTGTGCTAGTTGGGGATTGTCACACTGACGGATGAAAGGTCTGTTCAAGCGTTGGTTACATCGAACAGATTCTTCACTTCGCAGAGCCTTCGTTCACAACCCTGCGGGCCGTGACATTACTTGGCTGAATGGTTACGAAAAATCATCGGTTGGTCTCAATCATTGTACAAGCCGAGGTGTTGGTGGGCGATAGCGGGCCAGCTAAAACGGGCGGCGAACTGGCGGGCATTTTGGCCGAGATGGGCGCGTAAGGAGGCATCGTCCAGCAACTTTTCCAGGGCTGTCAGCAGCGCGGTAGGCTGGTCGGGCGGTACAAACCAGACATTTTCACCCATTATTAGACCGGGAGCCTCGTCCCGGCTGGTTGGATAAGTAGTAAGGATGGCTGCTCCATTAGCCAGGGCCGCAAACAACGAGGTACGCCGTAAGCTTGCCCCGTCCAGGAAAGGCAAAACTACGAGGGTGGCACTTTGTAGATATGCGGCTACGTCAGGGTCGGGCGCAAAGCCTGTCCAGTGGATTTTTGTGGTCAGTTCCAGCCTGTGTATCAAAGCGTCAACCTGGTCAAAATAAACCTGATAACTTGCGTCCAGAGCGTGTGGGTCGGCAACGAGTACCAGCTGACAGTCGCGCTTTTGGGTGAGACTGGCAAAAGCTTTTAGCAAAACAGGCAAGCCTTTACTGGGGCTGACGTAACCAAAATAAACCAGCACGGGCTTCGCGGCAGCCAGGACGTGTTTCGTGCGCCACCGGGCGGGGTCTTGCTGGTAGGCGGGCGGGGGCGCAGTAGAGATATTGCTGCTGATGGGGACGTAATAAAATTTCTTGCCCAAAAACTTCAAAAGGCGTAAAGCCCGACCGGTTTCCAGGCTCACCGTGACGATTTTTTGGCAAAACAAGCTCATCAACCAGATGCGGATTTTCCCCAGGCGGCGAAAACTACCATATTCGTGGATAGTCAAGACTTGTTGGGGAGCGCGTTGCCCCCCCAATGTCGCCTGTAGCCAGACCAAAAATGGTAGCAGCGTAATAGCCGGGTGGCGGCCATACAATTGGGTGGGATATTGAAAATGCACAATATCAGGCCGATTCTGGCGCAGCCAGGCCAGCACTTGCCTTACCCCCGTCCAATTCCAACCCTGCACCATTGGCAGCGTTTCAAAATTTTGACCAGTATGGCTATCGGCCTGGGTGGAAGTTAGCACACTTAATCGAGTATAAGGAAGGTTTGCCAGTGCCTGCACTAGCTGGAAGGTATAATCGGCCACGCCATCACGCACGGGTGGAAACGTCCCGCTAATCATACAAATTTTCATTTTCTTTTCAAGCATTGTTGGTAAGCGTAGTCCAGTCCAGCCCGCATCTGCTCTTTAGAAAAACGTTGTAAAAAATGTTGTCGCCCCTGCCGCCCGTATTCAATCCGTAGCTGTTCATCGTTAATTAACTGGTGGAGAGCCTGGGCTAATTCCAGAGGGTTAGCTGGTGTCACCAAAAGACCATTGACTTTGTGCTGCACGATTTCGCCAATGCCTCCGATGTCGGAAGCTACGCAAGCCCGGCCCATACCACAAGCATGGATTAAGACCGTTGGCAGCGCGTCAGGCAGCGTTGGGGTATGCGCTAAAATATCAAAACTTTTGATAAATGACCATACATCCTCGCGCCAGCCCGTAAAGATTACTTTGTCGGCGAGATTGGCAGCCTGTACTTCCTGGCGGAGCGCGGCTTCATATTCAACCGAGGCTCTATTTCCTCGCGCACTCCCCACGATCATAAGATACGCTTGTGGATTGCGCTTTTGCACCCACTTGAACGCTTCCAACAGCACCACCTGACCCTTTAACGGTTCGATAGCCGAGGCTGTACCAATCACTATCGCATCAGTGGGTAGGCCGTAAAGGGCTTGCAAATCTAAAGGCTGCACCGCATCATATATTGCCGTGTCCCAACCGTTATATAATACTTGAAGCTTGGGTTGTAATTTGGGAGCATAGCCCAGCAAGAATTGTTTGACCGCTTGGGATGGTACTAGAGTGCGGTCAGCCAGGAGGTTTAGCAATTTTGCTTTGAAGGATGAGGTGTAGGGGGTGGCAGCACTGATTTCGTGGTTATGGGTAACAGTGGCTATTCCGGCCAGCCGCCCGCCCAGTCCACCATGATAAGAAACTCGCACGCTATTAGAATGCACCAGCACTGCCTGCCATTTACGGGCCAACTTAGCAATTTTGAAGCCGTTGACAAGCCAACTTCCAGGCAACTGGCGTTTGCCATCGTCCATTATCACATTCAAAAGGGTAGGCAAAATTTCGTAATCAATTTGGTTAGCCCCGCACTGTTCCGTCAGCCAGCCCGTACCCGGCACAACCAAGACGGGCTTATAACCTGACTCGCGGGCATTTAGCATCATCAGCAACAATACTTCTTCGGCTCCGCCATGAATTACCGCCGGATTGACGTACAAAATAGTTTTTGGTTTTGCCACGCCTCTCCAGACTCCCCTTTAATTCCTAAGCTGCACCCCATTTCGCCGGATTATACCATAAACTATTCACCACGGAGACAGGGAGTGGTTGTGGTTCACATTTTTGCAGCAGTACCCTCCGGTGCTGCTATTGGCAGTCAAACTTCTGCTATAATCCAATCTAAGTAGCTTTTATTTCTGTAAAAATCTGAACCTGAGATTGTTAGATGCGAATTTTAATTGTAACAAATCGTTACCCACCCTATTATACAGGTGGCTATGAGCTAAATTGTCAGGAGGTGGTGGAAGGGTTGCGCGAAGTCGGTCACCACGTTCGAGTTTTGACCAGTGCCTGGGGTGTGAACAAACCTCTCATCGAACGAATTGACCTGAATGCCAGTCCTCTGGAGATTTTTCGTACCCTTACCCCTTGTTTCGACTTCTGGCTCAAACGCCATCAGCTTTTTTTTAGCCGGGCCAGTTTGCAACACGATAAATCGGCGGCAGAGATAGTGCTGCAAGATTTTGAGCCGGATTTGATTTACGTCTGGAATATGGACTGGTCTAGCATCGCGGCTTTGTCGCATTTGCAGACAGCGGGCAAGCCGATGGTTTATCATTTCGGCGCACCCTGGCTCAACACCTTTGCCGAACGTGCGGCCCAACTGCGCCCTGGCCCGCTTTTCCGTTTTTATCGCCAGTTGTCCGGTCAGACCTGGGGTTGGGATTACCGCCGTTTACGGATAGACGCGGCGATTTGTATGACCACTTTTATCCGCCAGCAATTAGCCGACGCTGGTTGGATTGCGCTCGATAGCGAACTTATCCCGCACGGTTTTGACCTGACTACCTGGCCCTATCAGCCTCCCTTGCCACCCAACCCGTTCTTGCGTCTATTATACGTGGGTAGGCTCGACCCGCTCAAAGGTATTGATACTATTGTGGCAGCATTGCCCGCTATCCGCCAGCTTTACCCTGACCTACGCCTGACAATCTCAAGCCCAATCAGCGACAGCCAGCAAAGCAGCGCGATAATTTACCGACGCAAGCTTGAAACCCAGGCTCAGGGTTTGGGCGTAACGCAGTTGCTCGAATTTGTCCACACGCCCCGCCAGAAATTGCCTTCTCTTTACGCCGCCAACCAGCTTTTGATTTTTCCTTCCCTCTGGCAAGAACCGTATGGTTTGATACCGCTTGAGGCGATGGCTTGCGGTACGCCAGTGATTGCTACTGGCACTGGCGGCAGCAGCGAATATTTGCGTGATGGCGAAAATTCGCTGCTCTACCCACCCGGCGACGTAGCTGCATTGGCCTCCTGTGTCCAAAAGTTAGCCAGCGACCCAGGCTTGAGAGCAATGTTGAGCCAGCAAGGACGAAAGCTGATCGAGCAAGATTTCCAACTTAAAACTACTCTTGAACGCATAGAAGCATTATTAGAGCTTGTAAACCAAAGTAAAAGCCTCACGTTGTAGTAGAAACTACTGCTAATAATCAAGCCGAGACCCATAATGGGAACAATTATAAGCCCGATGAGACAACCGAAGCGGGCCAAATTTTCCTATTTTAACCTTATTTACGGCAGAACCCTGCCGGTTCTGAGAGAGGATGAGCTATGCGACTCAACCTGATCTGGCCGCAATGCGAATCGCTGGTTTGGCGGATGCAGCCTAAACACCTAACTACCTACCCGGTCAGCCTGACCCTGATTGCCTCTTTGACCCCCCCGAACTGGGACATCGAGATAATTGATGAGCGCATGGGCGAGACTGTTAATTACGATGAGAAAGTGGATTTAGTCGGGATTGCTATTCGTACCCTGACTGCTCCCCGCGCTTATCAGATTGCCGCCGAGTATCGCAAACGGGGTGTGAAAGTGGTTTTGGGTGGGCCGCACGTTTCGGTCTTGCCTAGCGAAGCCGCCCTCCACGCCGACGCATTGGTTTTGGGCGAGGCCGAGCCAGTTTGGGGTCAGCTAATCAAGGATTTCCAGGCGGGCGAACTCAAGCGTTTTTATAAGGCCGACAAAATGCCGCCCCTGGGCAACCATCCCCTGCCCCGTTATGATTTGATCAAGGCTCACAATTATTCACCCACTATCCAGATTGAATCGAGCCGGGGCTGCCCGCTCACCTGTAGCTACTGCTCCGTGCCGGATTTGTACGGCAAAAGCTACCGCGAACGTCCGGTTTCGCAAATTGTCGAGGAGATTCTACAGTTCAAGGAAATGATTTTCGACAAAGCCCCCAAACGGCCCGGCCCTCCCGGTGGCCCCCCGCCCAAAATGAACATTTCCTTTGTAGATGATAATATCTGGCCGCGCCGCAAACATACTCACGAACTGCTGGAAGCCCTTATCCCGCTCAACATCGAATGGAGCGCACAAGGTTCGATTACCGCCCTGCGTGACCCCGAATTCTTGAGTATGGCAAAGGCCAGTGGCTGCCAGTTGATGGGTATCGGTTTGGAAAGTATCAACCAGGAAAGCCTTTTGGAAGTCAATAAAAAAGTGAACCAGGTTGACCAGTTTGCCGAAACGCTCCAGATGATCCACGATCACGGTATCGGCGTGCAGGGCTACTTTATGTTTGGCTTCGACCACGATAAACCAGACGGTTTTGAGAAAACGGCGGAATTTATCATCGAAAACCATATCGAGATGCCCGTCTTTTTCATCACTACGCCCTACCCTGGTACGAGTTTCTATAACCAGCTTAACAGCCAGGGCCGCATCTTCAACCGCAATTGGGCGCGGTACGATGCCCACAATCTGGTGGTTAATATGAAAGGGATGAGCAACGAGGAGCTAAAAGAAGGTTTCCTATATATGCACGAACGGGTTTATAGCGATACAGCCATCCAACAACGCCTGAGCCATCGCCCCGGTATAGACTTCTTTCATTTCGCCAATGCTCACCTCAACCAGTTTGGCAAAGCTTTACGTCCTTACTGGCAAGAAGTGGACGAAAAAGACAAGCAACTGACCCTGGCTGCTGGGCCGACCAAAGCCAAAACCTTCACGGTCAAACGCAATCTGCCGACAGTCGCTTCGGTCAATTAAGATTTGTCACGCTAAAACACCAGAACTCACCCGAATTTTTAAGTGAGTCCTGGTGTTTTTGTTATATGCAAATTTTTACAGAACGATTACAAAGTTGTCGGCAAGGCATTTTTGTTGGATATTGCTCCGCCAATAGACGGTTCGGACAATCCATTGACGGCAACCACACCCAGGGGGTACCCGCACAATGTCCCACAAGAACCTGACCTGGTAATGCAATCGCCTTGCAATTTACCGCTCACAAAGGTTAGAATGGGTTGTAACACCCACCAGAAATATAAAATTTCAAAATTGGGCCTGATAGGGCCGCCAAAACCCTTGCAAACTTCGTTCATCTTTATGTCTGTTATTAGCAGCTAGTGGCTTTTATCATAGATACAAGTGACGTGCAAATCGCGCCAGAAGGAGCTTTATGGAGCAGCACCCGCTAACGGTACTTATAAATATCAAGCCGGACGAAACCCAGGCTCTGGAAGCATTGCTGACCGAGATTGGGCAGCACATCGCCACTAACCAGTATATACGCTTCCCTGAAATCGAACGCACCCATTTCGCCCGCTTTGTGATGATTGGCGGCGGCACCCTGGCAGACCGCGATGCCCAAACCCGTCTTTATTTCAGTAGCAATCATGATGGCGACCTGGATGCTTATCTGGACATCTTGCTGGCCCAAGCCGCGCCTGGTCTGGACGCTATTTTTAGCAAATGCGCCGACTACCCAGCCTTCAAACCCGGTGACAACCAGTATAACGCCAGCTTCAAAGCTTATATTAAGGCCCACACGATTTTTACCAACACTTTTTATGGCGGTTATCGTCCTCATACTGTCAAGGAAATCAAAAGTTTTGTGGCTCTGCGTCAAAAAATTGAGGACGTGTTAAACCAGCCTCAATTCGAGCCAGTTTTCGAGGTATTGGGTGCTTTGCCAAAAAGCTTTGCGGTCAAACCCAATTTTTTCAACCGCTACGTTTTGCCCCGCTTGCTGGACGGACTGCGCCTGGTGCTGCGTCCACTGCTCACGCCCGAAATCTCGGATAAGTCTCCGGCTGGCCCGTCTCACGAGGTCAATACCCGGCCCGAAGTGACCGACTGGTTATACACCGTCCAAAACGAGATGACCGTTATTTCGGCCATCCAGCCGGACAAACTGGAAGCACTCAAACGGGTGTTGTGGGGTATTAATCTGGCTGCCAAATATATTTATAACAAAGGTTCGCTCGGCGGTATCTCTACCATCCATTTCGCACGCTGGGCCATTATTGACGATGGCAAGAATCTGCTTTTCGAGAGCAACTACGACGGCAATTGGGAGCAGTACATCGGGGACTTTGTGGATAAAGCCAACCTGGGTATGGACTCAATCTGGCGCAGTTGCCCCGGCTACCCCAAGCACGGAGCGCGAGATTTGCAGGCTTTCAAGCAGATTATTATAGACCATCAGGTACGGGCGCAAGCTTTCTACAGTGCTTACCCCAACGAGTCGGTCAGAAATATTGTGAACGACATTGCTATCAGTAAAGGGCTGACGGAACTGTTAGACCAGCCCGGCCTCGCCGATTGGCTGCGCCGTTTGTAAATGTATTAACGAAGAACTATTCAGCCCAGCAGAAAAAAGTAGAAATTACACGGACTCTTTTCTGGATTCTCTGTGTCCTCTGCGGTGAATAGTTGAGAGAGAAAATATTATGCAAAAATTGGAACTGGACGAGATTCAAAACATTATTTTGAGCGGCTATAGCCATCAGCCTTACTCTAGCTATTTGTTTTTGCAAATGCAGACGCTCCAGGCCGCTAGAGACTGGCTGACCCAAATTATTCCTATGGTTAATATGGCTACGCCCTGGCCTAAAAACGCTGACGGTAAGGCACAACCTCCGGCCACCTGCCTCAATATTGCTTTTACCCACGAAGGACTGGAAACGCTAAAAATTGGGTTGGACGGTTTCCAGACCGAGTTTTGTGAAGGAATGGCCGGGCCAATAGACACCCACGACCCGACCAAACTTGTAAATCGGGCGCGGCGTTTGGGCGATACCGGGGATAGCCAGCCCGCGAACTGGGAATTTGGTGGGCCAATGGGCGACCCTATCCATTGTTTGCTGCTGCTGTTTGCCACCGATACCGCCACTCTGACTTCCCTACGAGACCAACAACTGGCCTTGCTGCAACAGCACGAAATCAAAGTAGTCACGATTCAAGATGCCTACCGCCCTATTCATTCCCGCGAACCGTTCGGTTTTATGGACGGCTTTTCGCAACCCGCAGTCGAGGGTAGCATCGAAGGCGACACTACTGCTGACCGCCAGCCGATTATTAAAACCGGCGAGTTTCTGCTCGGCTATCGCAACGAATACGATTTGTTTGCGCCTGCTCCCACTCAGCCCGCCCTGGCCCGCAACGGCAGTTATCTGGTTTATCGCAAGATGGAGCAAGACGTGGTGGGCTTCTGGAACTTTGTCTATACCCGCTCAGGCCAGGACGCGGCCAAAGCCGAAAAATTGGCGGCTAAGATGGTGGGACGGTGGCGGAGCGGCGCACCTCTGACCCTCGCCCCCGACCAGGACGATCAAATTTTGGCCTCCGACCAGGACAAAAGCAACGATTTTACTTTCGCTGACACCGATCTAGCTGGTTACGGTTGTCCGGTGGGGTCTCATATCAGGCGGGTTAATCCACGCGACGCACTCCAACCAGACCCTGCTGCTTCATTGGTAGATGTAAACCGCCATCGTATCTTGCGGCGTGGGCGTGTCTATGGGCCGGAATACCCCCAGGACGTTGTGCAATATTTGTTGCAGGTAGCCCACGCTCAGGGCGCGAACCAGTTCGTGAGTGACGGCCAGGGTTCGCGTGGTCTGGCTCAAATTATTATTAACGCCGACCTCAAACGCCAATTCGAGTTTATCCAACAAAGTTGGGTCAACGACCCTAAGTTCGATGGCTCTTACGACACCCGTGACCCTTTGATTGGCAACAACGGTGAGGACAAAGACAAAGCCGATAATATGACGATTGCCCGTCACCCGATACGTCAGGTTATCCAAAACGTCCCGCGTTTCGTCAAAATTTTAGGGGGCGGCTATTTTTTCCTGCCCAGTCGTAGCGGATTAGGGTTTATCGCGGGCCAGCAATAGTAATCCGAGGGTAGCCTCTGGCAACTGGCACTAGGAGGGCCGATTGGGTTAGTGGTAGCACTAACCCAATCAAGTCAAGGACGAATAGTTTGAATTACAACTAGCAGCGGTGGAGTGGATAAAAACACTACCGGAAGGATGTTAAATGACTCAAAGTATCCAGCCTGATTTTGATAGTATCCGGCAAGTCAACCCTTACGGTCAGGAATACTGGTCGGCCAGAGATTTGATGCCGCTTTTGGGTTATCAAAAGTGGGAGAATTTTAACATAGCTATCAAAAGAGCTATAGAAGCCTGTGAAAATTCTGGTAATAATGTGGCCGACCATTTTCCTGAAAGCAGGAAAATCGTTTCGCTTGGAGCAAAAGCCACTCGCAATGTCAAAGATTATAGCCTTAGTCGCTTTGCTTGCTACTTAATCGCCTTAAACGGTGAACCATCGAAGCCGGAAATAGCTACGGCCCAGGTCTATTTTGCGGTAGCAGCGCGTACCAACGAATTGCGCGAATTCGCCGCCAGGCAGAATAGTCGGGTCGAGCTACGCGAACGGGTGGCCGAGGGTAATAAAAGGCTGAACGAAGCCGCATTGAACGTCGGGGTACGTTCCCAAAGCTTCGGAATATTTCATGATGCGGGGTACAGAGGTTTGTATGGTGGCCTCGGAGCAGCCCAGGTCAAGGTTCGTAAGCACATTAACCCCAAAGAAGATTTACTTGACCGGGCCGGGCTAGAGGAGCTTGGCGCGAACGCCCTGCGGATTGGTGCAACTGACCGCAAGCTCCGCAGTGGTGAGGTGGCAAGTGAGGCCGAAGCAATCGAGACGCACCGGGCGGTAGGAGAGGAGATACGCGGTACGTTGGGGCGGTTAGGTGTGCCGATGCCAGAAAACTTGCCAGTCGAACCCAGCATCAAACCGCTGATTGAGGAGCGCAAGCGTGCCAGGAAGAAGGCTGTGCGGCCCAAAGGACAGGCGGACTTGTTTGCTGAAACAGAAGATAATGGCTGGGCTGAAAACGCTCAACCGTAATTTCAAAGGTATGATTGGGGCTGTGACCAATGCGCCACACTGAATAGTTATAATTCGAGAAAGGAAAATTTTATGGCTTTCCTGACTGACTTTGATGCCATCAAGGGCTTGCAACACGAACTGGCTGAGATTGACCGCTCGGCCACCCATTTACTGCAATCGTGGCTACAGACGAAATTTGGCGGCTTGTTTGACGAACTCCGCGCCCACCGCCCTATCCTGAACGCTCCCGGTATTGTGTTGGTCAGCAAATACGATGACGTGGTGGAAGTGCTTTCTCACGACGAGATTTTTTCTGTCCAACCCTATCGGCCCAAAATCGAGCGCATCGGTGGGCCTTTTGTCCTCGGTCTCCCCAATGGCCCTCAATATCAACACGATGACACGATTCTTAAAGCGTCCATCAAAAGTGAAGACCTGGCTACTATTCGCCAGATTTCCGCCGCCACCGCTACCCAAAATATCGCGCGGGCCAAACCACAGGGCCACATCAACGTAGTCAACAGCCTGTCTCGCGCTGTGCCTTTGGCTGTGGTGAGCCAATATTTCGGCATTCCAGGGCCGGACGACGCGACTATCCTGCGGTGGGGACGGACTATTTTTGATGATATTTTTGCCAACCTGCAAAATGACGGCGGCATCAGAGACGCAACTCTGGCTTCGGGGACGGAGATGGTAGCTTATCTGGACAAACTGATTGCGTTGCGGCATCAAGAAATAGCGGCGGGCGAAGCAACCGAAGACAATTTGTTAAATCGGCAGTTACGGATGCAGTCCGACCCAACCACCAGTTTTGACGACGTGGGTGTGCGAAACAATTTTATCGGCAACATCATCGGAGCGTTTGATACCACTTCCAAAGCGATTGTAAACGTGATTGTGGAGCTACTAGGGCGGCCCGCGCAGTTAGCCGGAGCAAAACAGGCGGCCCTTGCTGGCGACGATAGCTTGCTGGCGGCTTATATCAACGAGGCGTTGCGTTTCAATCCCCAAAATTCATTCCTGGTACGAAATTGTGAACAAGCCTACACTATCGCTGCCGATACCCAACGCGCGACTCCGGTTAAGCCCGGCACGCTGGTGTTCGCGGCCAACTCCTCGGCCATGATGGACGAAGATGTAGTCGAAGCTCCCCAAGAGTTCCGGCTTGACCGTCCTGCTTCCGCTTACTTACACTACGGTACAGGTTTGCACACCTGTTTTGGTCAACATCTTTCCTTTACCCAAGTTCTTGAAGTCACCAGCCAGCTAGTCCAACTTGAGGGTCTGCGTTTCGCCCCCGCCCCCAATAACGAAGTAAAATATGAAGGAATTTACCCTGACTCCTTTGTGGTAGAGTTCGACTAATCACTGCGTTATAAGAGTTTTGCAGTCTTTTCTGTGAATGTGTTAAAGGTACAAAAAACTATCACAGAATAAACGCAAAACTCTTATGAATAATATTTTGCTCCGATAACCTCTATAAACTAACAAATCCCTAAAGTTATGTAGCCAAAAAGTCCTATACTGTATAGCCAAAAAATACTATAAAACACCATCAGCAAGCCAGAGATTGGGACGTTGGCTGCCCAAAAAATTTGTCAGCCTGGAACTTCCACACTAAAATATAGATTATAAGATATTATTCAGATAAAAATATGGCTATACTTAAATTTTACCATAAAATCTAATGTAGCAAAAAATCCTGCAAATTCTTCCCTTCCCCCCCAACCTTTTCATAGGACTTGACACCTCAAAAGTAGGGTATTATAATGACCCTAATGATAGGATAACTAAATAAGCTTGCGTCTAATTATGTGATTTTTCGGTTCGCATTTATTAAAAGAAGCATTTAAATAGCGAAACAAGTAGGTTTTTCCTTGAATTATATGATCCTTTGCTTGTCTCTTAGCTCTACAGTATTATCTTATAACTAGAAGTGGAAATTGCAACTGGCTTCCTGCCTTGAGTTCAAATTTTTAGGCTTGAACTAATTTTCTCTCGGTTTGTAGGACGATACCTTTTATAGACATCATTAAATATTTTTCTCAACGTCTGTCTGAACTATTGCAGCAGGTTTTTAGCCCTAACTGATTTCATTTCAACCATTGACATTACTTGATT